>CAYUNE010000010.1:0-20553 GCA_964446115.1 uncultured Desulfobulbia bacterium
GCGGCTTCCCCTGTTGCTTTGCCGCCGCCGGCATGGTAAATAAATTTGATGAGTTCTCGGTAGCCGGGGAAAAGATAGCTATATTCTATCACAATATCATCCAACATCTCATTTTTTCTCTTGTACCGGCTAAAGAAGAGATAATTGTCGCTAACTTTTCCTCGATTGATATAAGCGGTTCGCGGATCAGTGATCTAACATATACAACCAGGAGAATATCCATGACTGAGCTTTCTCGTATGCCGATCGGTAGTCTTCTCGCCTCTCTGATGATTTCTTTTCTCTTGTTTTCCGGTTCCTGTCCAGCCTTCGATCACTGGCCCGACACCGGACAGGATCTCTGTTACACCAATGAGGCAAACCGGGTCGTTCCCTGCTCCAACACCGGTAACTTCGACGGTCAGGATGCCCAGTATGACGGCATGCCGCGTGTCTATACCAAACTTGACGGCCACGGCAATCCTCTCCCCGATGGAGCGACTTCCTGGGTTATGGTACGTGACGAAGGTACAGGGTTGATCTGGGAGGTAAAGACGACTACCAATCGCCAGGATCGTTATACCTGGAACGAGGCTCTTGACTATGCCGCCCATCTTACCCTGGGGGACTACAACGACTGGCGTCTGCCCACTGCAAAAGAATTGGCCAGCCTGGTTGATGCCGGCACCACGCGCCCGGCCATCAATACGGACTATTTCCCCAACACCATGGAAGAGGACGCACTGGACAATAATGGCACTCCCAACGATCCCTGCGATGACACCATTTCCCGGACCTCTTATTACTGGTCGTCCACCGAGGACAGTGATCCGGCCTATGCCTGGTATATTCGCTTTAAGCTAGGTAACATCTACAACGGCGAGAGAACAGACCAGTGCAGCGGTGCGCTCAACCGGACCAAAAACAGCTCCTTTCATGTCCGGGCCGTGCGAGGCCGGGAACCCGATCATTCGATGTTGACGGGGCCCCGCTTCGAGGATCTGGGCAATCTCATCAGGGATCATGCCACGGGACTGGAATGGCAGAAAGGGCTTGCCGATGCCGATCTCGACAACAGCGGCAACACCACCTGGCAGGAAGCCCTGGAGTATTGTGAAACATTGGATCTTGCCGGCGGTGGCTGGCGACTGCCTGATCGCAACGAACTTCTCTCGCTCATTGACTATTCAACCAGTCGATACGCTACCGTTTTCCCCGGCGTATTTCCCGTTCTGGGTCCGGCAACGGTTGATGCCAACTACTGGTCATCCAGCTCCAACGCCTTTGGGCCGAGTAATGATCACGCCTGGTATGTGGACTTTGTGTACGGCGGTATGTTCAGCCGCAGCAAGGAACATGCGGCACCCTATTACGTCCGCGCGGTTCGTGGCCGGGAGGTCACGCTCCGGTTAACGGTCAAGGGGCCGGGCAAGGTATCTTCTCAGCCGGCAGGTATTGAGGCCTGCGGCGGTCCGGATATCTGCACCGCCACCTTGCGCCAGGGAGCCGTGCTCACCGCCGTTCCTTCCTCCAGGTTCATCGGCTGGTCGGGGGGAGGCTGTTTCGGAAATACCAATACCTGCGTGGTTCTTGCCGATGAAGACGGCATCAGCGAGGTGACGGCTCTCTTCAGGTTTCCCTGGGTTGAATTCATTCCGGCAACCACTGGAGCCGGGCATGCAAAATGATCGTCATTGATTTTCAACACAACATCCTCATGAAATTTTTCTGCCTGCCTAGTGGAGAAAGAGTACCGGGAAGAGATCCGGCAAATCGGCTGTAGCGGTGATCGGCAACAAATAGTCGGGAGGTGACATTGTGACGTGCATTGCCGGAAGCGTGCCGATGTGGTGGTTTTTCCTTGGTTCCCTGTCCGTAAATCAAGTATAATTTGACAGGATGCCGACGGATTTCCATTCCTTCTGGAACAAATTCAAACTCTCTGCCATCAAGCCCATGCTCATTTCCGGATCTGTTGTCCTGCCTCTTTTTCTGATGATTTTGCTGCCGGCCGAATTGGCGTTTTGTTTCAGTAACTGGCCCGCCAGCGGTCAGCAACATTGCTATGGCGCCCCGGTAGAGAGTGATGAAAACATTTTCGCAACCATCGACTGCCCTGCCGACGACAGTGAGGATTTTTTCGGTCAGGATAATCAGTATCGACATCTGCAGCTGTCCCGTCATTACACCAAACTGGATGCCTGGGGTAATGAATTGGCTGACGATGCGGAACGCTGGTTTATGGTGCGGGATGATGTAACCGGCCTGATTTGGGAGGTGAAAAGCGACGACGGTTCCATTCATGATCACGACAATACCTATGTGTGGTGTGACCCGGAAGCGGAGAACAAAGGGGAGTGCCCAACCGAACCAGGTGAACACGCCCCTCATACCAGGGAATTCATCGTCACTCTCAACAACAGTCACTTCGGTGGTGCAGACGGCGGTGATCCGGCCCGTAGCTGGAGAATACCCACCATCCAAGAACTGACCACTCTCATCCATGCCGATCAGCCGGAGAGTGCTGCAACACTTGCCACCCATCCCTCCATCGACGTCGCCTATTTTCCCCATGCGAGACCCTATGAGGAGTACTGGTCCGCCACATCGGATTCAGATAACGGAGAGCAGGCCTGGTATCTCTCCGCTACCCTGGGCAACACCTATCATGACAAGGCCAAATCGGAGCGTTTGCACGTCCGTGCGGTTATGGGGGTCCCGCCTCAAGCCCCTTCCGGTTTCACCGACAACGGCGATCAAACCGTCACCGACAATGTCACCGGCCTCATGTGGCAGCGTAATACCCAGGACGCCGATTTAGACCAAAATGGAACAACCACCTGGCGGGAGGCCCTTGCCTACTGCGAGAGCCTTCAGTTGGCAGGCCACACCGACTGGCGCCTACCCAACCGCATGGAATTGCTCTCCCTGGTGGAGCATAGTCAGTCACCTGCCCTGGGAATCCAGGACGACAATCTGGCCGGGATCCTTTTTCCCCATTACTGGACCTCCACCACCAATATCTGGCATCCCTGGCGGGCCTGGCTGGTTGATTTCACCGACGGCAAGCTGCAGAGTCAGGCAAAGAGCACCTATAACGGCCAGGTGCGGGCAGTGCGAGGACGCCAAAAGGTCAACCTGACGCTCCGGCTTGCCGGTCGGGGAGCGGGTCATGTTGTTTCCCGGCCGGCGGGAATCGACTGTCCAGACGACTGTAGTGAAATCGGTACCTATCACGCCGGTGATAAGGTCATCCTGACGGCGGTTGCCCACGGTAACGACAGGTTCATCGGCTGGTCCGGAGGCAATTGCAGCGGCGTCGCCCCATCATGTACCGTTAGTATGAACCGTTCTCTTGAAGTGACGGCAACCTTTGCGGAGCCCTTTTCCTGGCATTCTTTTTTTCCGGCAATTTTCAGCCATGAGTAAGCGCCGGCGATCCCGGTGTCCGCGGCGAACCTTGCCCCCGGCCGCAGCGCCTCTTACGGTGATTGATATCTGTAACGGCCTCAAGGCTATTGGAAACGAAGGCCGGGAACAGATGCGATTCATCGCTGAACTGCGGAACTATTTCGGCACCAGGTATTGTTTCCTGGTCTCCTCCGGGAAAGCCGCACTCACAATCATCCTGCAGGCGTTGCATGATCTTGAGCCGCGGCGCAATGAAGTATTGATTCCCGCTTTTACCTGCTACTCTGTGGCGGCCTCGATCAGGCGGGCAGGCCTTGTTGTCCGGCTCTGCGATATCGATCCCCGGAAACTGGATTTCGATGAAACCGAGCTTGAGAGCTGCATGAACCGGAGGTTGCTTGCTGTGGTTCCCACACATCTGTTCGGTATTCCTGCGCGGATCGGCCGGGTGCGGAAATTGGCAACGGACGCCGGAGTGACTGTCGTCGAGGATGCCGCCCAGGCAATGGGCGGTGAGCCGGGAGGCAGGAAACTTGGAACAGTTGGTGATGTCGGCTTCTTCAGTCTCGACCGGGGTAAGGCCTTGTCAACGGTTGCCGGAGGTATCATCCTCACCGATAACCGCACGATTGCCGGACGCCTTGCCAAGCGAATCGAGCAGTTGCCCGTTCCCGGCTTGCCGGAACTGTCAAAGCTTATCGCAATATCTTTATTTCTCACTATTTTTCAGTATCCGGCTATGTTTTGGCTTCCCAAGTCACTTCCCTTTCTTCAGCTGGGTCAAACCATTTATAAACCGGATTTTCAGATCAGTGGCTTCACTTCATTCCAGGCAGGGATGGCCCGTAACTGGCAAAGTCGGCTTGCCCGTTTCCAGGCACGCCGATGTGAAAACCTGCGTTCCATTGTCAATGGGGCAGGAGAATCATTTAAGGATTTTCTTCCCGGAATCGGTAGAGCCTCATGTTTGTTGCGTCTTCCTCTCCTGTTGAAAAACGAAGAGATGCGGCGACGGCTGCTTTCCGTAGCTGAGAAGAGGGGTCTGGGTATTATGGGAAGCTATCCGACGGCGATTAACGGCATTGATGCGCTTGCCGCTGATTTCGGTGAAAAGACCTTCCCGGGAGCGGTGCGGGCCAGCCGTTTGCTCGTCACCATGCCCCTTCATCCGCTGCTGTCTGCAAACGATATACAGAAATTGGGTAATATAGGAAAATGGCTTTCCCGCTTCGATTGACCGGCCTGTGGATGAGCATCAAAAAAAAATCATCCCGGGAGCGGTTTTTCCGGTTTCTTCCCTGTCCGGATATTGTCAATGTAGGGTTGCCGGGTGCGTCACCACCGAAAGCGGCACTATTTTGTCCGGGAAGTCTCCGTATCCGGCTCATGCTCAGAGGCTGCTGCGCTTGTCCATCCAAAGATTTTTCCCCGGAAATTATCTTGCAGTCGTCAATTTGATGTTGCCATGAAAATGCTGTACACTGTCTATAAGCAGGAAGGGGCAGGTGAGCTATGGCGTCGTTTTCGCTTCCGATGTTTTCGTGTCAACTCCTTCTATGTTTTTACCCTGAACCTGGCCGCATCGCTTCCGAAGTTCGGGCCTTCCTCCACATTGACCATCAGCGAAAGAACTTTTCGTGAACTTGATCGACTTAGAAAGGATCAGCCCGGCCTCACATCCGAGTTTTTCCGAGACCGGATCGGCACCGAGAAGCGTTGTTTTCTGGCCACCACCAGCGATAACAATCCGGCATGTATTATATGGATCAGTCCAACCCCTTCCAGTGGCTTTGTCACCGCCGATGAACTCCATCCCGAGATGAATCATATCTTCTGTATACCCCGGTACCGGGGACAACATCTCTGTACCGCCACGGTTTCATTTCTGTCCCATTGTCTTCAGGAGGAAGGTTGCCGTTTTATCTCCGTCGTTACCCATGAGGATAACATCGCTTTGATGACCGTCATCCGCCGGTGCGGCTTCAGGCACACCGGTCAAATTATCAGACGCTGGGCTTTTTTTAAATGGCCGCTTAAGGTCGTTCCCCGTCCCAGCTGATTCTCCAGTCCGGATATGTCCCACTGCCTGCCACGGGTAATGATCATTATTGCCACCGCGGAACTTTCCGGTCCCGCCAAAGGAGTGCTGCAACTGCTTGAGGCCCTGCGTTTGCACGAGATTCCATTTTTTCTCTACAATTTCAGGGTAAACGGCGATCCGCAGGAAAAGTTTATTCGGGCAGCGCACCGACGGGATATCGATGTGTTCTTTCTGGAACAGCGTGGAAAATCCTATCTCTCTATTCTGCTGCAGGCCAGAAAAGAGGTGCGGAGTAAAAGCATCAACATCGTACAGACCCATGGGTTCAAGCCGAGCTTCATCGGTTTCGTGCTGAAATATCTCTGTCGGGTCAGGTGGATCTGTTTTCTGCATGGGACCACCACGGAAAATCTGAAGGTCAGAATCTATCATCTGCTTGATCAGGTTTTGCAGTTTTTTGCCCATCGGGTGATCCTGGTTTCAGAGGCCCAGCGGCGCCGGCTTTTCGGCGGCGGCAACGAAAAACGGGTGCGTGTTCTTCATAATGCCATCGATCCGGAGCAGCCGGTCCGGGTTTCAGCAGATGATGGGCATGGTGGTCCACCAGCGACCCGCAAGGACGGAAATATTTGGCTGGTGGCAGTGGGACGTCTCAGCCCGGAAAAGGGTTTCGACATTTTGATGAGAGCTTTTGCCCGCCTGGTGCATCACAGGTCGGATCTACGGCTTGTGCTGGTCGGAGACGGCCAGGAGAGGAGAGATCTGGTCCGGCTGGCTCGGCGTCTTGGGGTGGAAGATTTGGTTATCTTCACCGGCTATTCGGAGACCCCCGGTGACTATATGAAGCAAGCCGATATCGTAATTTTGCCCTCCCGCTCCGAAGGAATCCCCAATGTAGCACTTGAGGCCATGGCCCTTTGCAAACCGGTTGTTGCCACTCGGGTTGGCGGCACGCCCGAAGTGATTCGACACGACCGAGAGGGTCTTCTGGTGGCGCCTGGGGATCCGGAGGCCCTTGCTCTGGCCGTGGAGAGACTTTTGAACGATCCCGCAAAAGCCGAAATGTTGGCCCGGAACGGTCGGGAACGCATCAGGGCCGATTTTTCTCCCGAAAAGAGGGTGGGATGCATGCTTGCTCTTTACCGGGAACTCCTCTCCAATTCGCCGGTATGAGACCTTGGCCCTCCTTTCCACCTTTTCCTTTTTTTTGGGCTAACCAATGATTTTTACCATTGTTTTCTGGTTGTCGGTTTTCCTGATTCTCTGGACGTTTTTTTTCTATCCTCTGGTGATTCTCGGCCTGAGCCGCCTGCGACCCATCACTATGCGGCGGACACCGTACCACGGCAAGGTGAGCATGATTATCGCCGCCCATAACGAGGAAGGGGTGATTGCCGCAAAGCTGGACAACTGTCTGCAGCTCGACTTTGGGGATGCCGACTATGAAATCATTATGGTTTCAGACGGCTCGACCGATAAGACAAACGAGATTCTCGCCCGCTATGCCCACGCCTCGCCCCATTTACGCATCATCACCTATGAGCCGCGAGCCGGCAAGGCCCATGCGCTCAATGTCGGGTTCGCTCAAAGCAGTGGCGATGTACTCATTTTCAGTGATGCCAACGTCATTCTCGACCGCGACGCTCCGGCACGCCTGTTGGAAAGATTTGCCGACACCCGGGTTGGAGCGGTCTGCGGTAGGATTTTGGTCAGGGGGCGTGGTGATAATGAGATCGCCGGTGAAAGTCTTTACATGCGGCTGGAGGGTATGATCCAGCGGGCCGAGGCCCGTTTCGGGAATATGGTCGGCATTGATGGCGCTCTCTTCGCCCTGCGACGGGAACTTTTCAGGGAATTGCCCCGGGAATGGGTTCTTGATGACTTTGCCTTGGCCATGGAGGCGGTCCTGGCCGGCCAAAAGATAGTCTATGCCGAGGATGCCCGGGGTGTGGAAGAGGTCGAAGCATCAACGGCCAATGAATTTCGCCGCAAAGCCAGGATAATCGCCGGTGGATACCAGTATCTTGCCTGGTTTGTCAGAACCGGGAAATCAATGCCGCCGGCCGCTCTGTTCTCCTTTTTTTCCAGAAAGGTACTCAGGTGGAAGGCACCGGTATTCATGATCACCGCCTTTGTGACCAATATCGCACTAATGACCGACTATCCCTACAATCTGTTTTTTGCCGGCCAGGTGATTTTTTATGGTGTCGCACTTGCGGGATTGTTGCTGCCCCGTCTGCGCAACAACCACTTTTTTTACCTACCTTATTATTTTTGCAGCATTAATGGTGCATCCCTGGTAGGTCTATTGAGATTCATTCTCAAACGGCAGCCAATCCTCTGGGAAAAAGTACGTCGATAACCGCATGGCACCGACCGAATCCCCCAACAGCGAATCAGTCCGTTTCTCGGTATACTGCTGCGCCGCTCTGATCTTTGTGGTTATCGGCCGGATTCAGGAGATCTTCCTGTTTCTGCAGCCCCTGCAGCCTGGTCTGTTACTGTTGTTGGTGACCATGATCGCCACCTACAGCAACGGTCGTTTCTCATCGGAGATTACGGGTTCAAAGGCATCAAAGCTTCTGGGTCTTTTTTGGTTTTTCAGTTTTTTCACCATATTTTTTTCGGTCTGGCCCGGTGATGCCTTCAGAGTCTGGAAGATAGTGGTTTCCATTAACTATCTCTTTTTTCTCTCCTGTCTAGCCAACATGCGGTCTCCACGGGAAATTATCGTACTCAGCAATGCTCTTATCGCAAGCGTCGTCATCTTGGCGGCCAAGGTGCTGCTCTCTCCCACCAGTGTCGAGGCTGGCCGTCTGTCTGCCAGTTCCACCTATGATGCCAATGATCTGGCCATGATCATCGTTATGACCTTGCCCTTTGTCATGACCTTTTTCTTCTCCAAACAGCCCAGAGCCAGGATAAACTATGGCCTTATCATGCTCATTCTCACAGTGGCCCTGCTCAAGACCGGGTCGCGGGGCGGATTTATCGGTTTCGGTGTGGTGGGTATCACCTTCCTGTTTTCCGATGTCTGGGATGCCGGTACGGGAAAAAGGATTTTTTTCGCTCTCTTTGCCGCCGTCATTATCTTCAATATTGCCCCGGAGTCCCTTTGGGAACGATTTCAGGCCATTTTGTCCGGGAGCGACTATAATCTGCAACCGGTTGGTAATGGGGAAGGGAGCGACTTCGGCCGTATTGAAATATGGAAGGCGGGAGTCAAATTATTTCGACAGCATCCCTTTCTGGGGGTGGGACCGGGGCAATTTGCCACGGCTCTGGGCGAGACCTTCGGCTCCCAATATTGGCGAACCGCACACAACTCCTTTGTCCAGGTAGCCGGTGACCTGGGAATACCGGGTATCGTACTGTTTTCGGCCATTCTCAGGCGGATTTGGCAAAATCTTAAAACTGCCCGAACGCTGCTGGCGAAAACATCCGCTGAAAGCAGGATCGTGGTATTGCCGCAGACCGCCCTGATCGCCCTGCTCGGCTACCTGACCTGCAGCCTTTTTCTCTCCCAAGCCTATACCGCCATGATCCCTCTGCTCATGGCCTATTCCAGCGCCCTGCACTTGCTTGCTGAGGAGACCGATGAGCGGTTTTGGGTCCTATGAACATCAGTTTCGTAATTTTCATCCCTGAAAAGAAATGAAGACGGCCCGGTTCATCAAAGACAGTTTTATCTACTGGCTTGGCCGCATGGGAGCCCGAGCCGTCTCCTTCCTTCTCCTGCCCATTTACACCGCCTATATTGTTCCCACAGAGTGGGGTATTCTCAATTTACTCATGATTTCCGGGGATCTTGCCGTTCTTCTGGTTCTCTGTCAGATCCCGGCCGCCATGTATCGTTTCTGGGTATCGGCGCAAAACGAAGACGATAAGGAGCGTCTTTCCGGTCTGGGCCTTGTCTTTCCAACTCTCTTTTCCTGTTTGATCTTTGCGCCGCTCTATGTCTTTGCGGATTCCTGTGCAAGTTTTATGGGCATCGATGGTTACGGGGACTATATCCGTATATTGCTCTTTACGGAGCAATTGGCCATTCTGCTCGGCGTCATGCAGGCCGAGATGCGCCTGCGCAACGAGGCGACTCTGTTCGCCATGCTGGAGATCGGCCAGAATTTCGGATCTGCGGCCTTGAATATTTTTTTCGTGGTTGTCTTTGGTTGGGGAATCTGGGGCATTCTGCTGGGCCAGATGCTGACGTTTGCGGTTATCGTCGCCTTGCTGCTGCCGCGGTTTCTTCGGCGGGCCCGGCTTAACCTCGATTTCCGGCTTCTCCGCTCCCTGCTGTTATTTTCATCGCCTCTGGTGCCATCAGCTCTGGCAATGGCCGCAGTTCATAACATCGACCGTTATTTTCTCCAATTCATGCTGGGACCGGAAACAGTGGGTCTCTACAGTATCGGTTACAAGTTTGGGACTCTGGTTAATATGCTGATTCTGGGACCTTTTTTGCTTATCTGGGAACCAAAGAGCTACGAAATCGCCCAGGAGCAAAATGCCTCTGCCAAGCTGGGAAAGGTCTTTACCTATCTTTATGCTCTGCTGCTTTTCATGGCCGTGGGACTGGCCGGAACGGCCCGGGAGATGGTTACCATCATGACCGCAGAAAAATACCATGCTGCCTGGCCGATTGTATCGCTGGTCGCCTTTTCCTATGTCTGTTTCGGAATGGACTCCATTGTCCGCGTCGGCCTGTTGCTCCACAAAAAGACCAGGGTTATTCTGTTGGTGGTGTTGGCCGCCTGCGCCATCAACATTGCCGGCAACCGTATTCTCATTCCTGTCATGGGAATGCGGGGAGCGGCGTGGTCCACTTTGGGCACCTTCGGGTTTCTGGTGGTCATGGACGCGTTGCTGGCTTGCCGCTATTTGCCGGTGAGCTTTGAATGGAAAAAAATTACTCTGGTTACCGCAACGGCGGCCGTTGTTCTGGGACTCCTGTCTGCGGTGCACTTGCCCAATGTCTACGGAGCTGTTGCCGTCAAGGCGACGTTGCTGGTTGTCTATCCCCTGTCACTACTGATTACAGGCTTTATCAGCCGGGAAAATATAGTACTGTTACGTGATGTTCTAAAATCCAGGTAGAGACAATGAAAACTTTACGGGAAATATCAACAGCCATCCGCCGACGGGAAACACCTTTCTATGCCTTTCTCTACCGCCTTGCCAAAGGGGTAAGTTCTCTATCCATGCCGACAATACGACCTGTGCATGCTTTTCTGTATCGAGAGAGGCTCACCCGGCTGTCTCTCTGGCATAATTTTTGGCGTATCGTCTACTATGAGCCGCTTTTCAAATCCCAATGCGTTCGGGTGGGCCGGGGGTTCACCATGCATTATGCGGGAAACGGCACCGCAACCGTTTTTGGTGATTTACAGATCTATCTGGGAGATAACGTCACCATGTTCGACAATACCGGTCTCGCCGGCCTTAAGGTTTTTGACAAGCCCGAACTGCATGTGGGGGATAATACTTATCTCGGTCCCCTGGTGAGGATCATGGTTGGTAAAAAGATCACCATCGGTTCCCACTGCCTCATCACCAGCCGTATCGTCACCGACAATCCCGGCCATTCCATGCGCGACACCATGCGACGGATTACCGCAAGCGGTGGTTTACCGGCTGAGGAAGATATTCGCCCCGTCCACATAGGGGATTTCTGCTTTCTGCCACTGGATACCGTGGTCTATCCCGGGGTAAGGGTGGGTGATGGGGTGGTTGCCCGCATCGGTACTCATATCAGCCGGGATGTACCACCCTTTTGTCATGTTGCCGGCAACCCCATGCGCATCGTGAGAAAAGTTGATATCCCCGAGCAGATACGCGAGATGGTCGGTGATGAGCGATATGAGGCCTATCTGCAGGCCCATGCCAATCTTGACGAAGAACTGTGATACAATGGGGATATGGATAAAAGTTTACGCATTGTCTGGATAGCCTGGCAGCAACAGAGGCGTAATCGATCCATGGCCCTGGGTATCGGTGCCGAGCCCGTGGAGCTTGACTATGCCGGCGGCCGCCTTAACCGATACTGCCGGGCATTGTTCGCCACTCTGCGATTTCTTGTTTCCCGAAAACCGGCAGCGGTAGTTGTCATGAATCCGGCGGTACCGCTCAATTTGCTCATGCTTCTGTTGCGGCCGCTGATGGGTTTTGTCATGGTTTCCGATGCCCATTTCGGTGGGGTCCATCCGGTGAACAACAGGGACTGGCTGCAGAAAATTCTCAACTTTATCAACGCCAGAGCCGATCTGGTCATTGTCACCAACAACAACCATGCCCGTTATGTGGAATCGCTGGGAGGTACCGCCTTTATCTGCCAGGACCCCCTACCCGATGTCCCGCATCTGGAACCGCCAACCGGAATGGAAATGGAGCGAGCCGTATTTCTGGTTTGCGATTTTGCCGTGGATGAGCCCTATGAGCAGGTTTTTGCAGCCTTCTCGACCCTTCGTCAGCAGGGATTTCATCTTTATGTGTCCGGTAACTATAAAAAAAAGGATCTTGATCCCGGGCAGTTTCCGGGGGTGACCCTGTTGGGATATGTTGATGACCGGACCTACTGGCGCTACATGGGCAACTGTGCGGTCATTGTCGATCTCACTGAATGGGACGACTGCCTCGTCTGCGGCGCCTATGAGGCCCTGGCCCTGGGACAGGTGTTGGTTCTCTCCGACACCCCGGCACTGCGAGACTATTTCGGTGATGGAGCCTTATATACCACCCATGAACCGGCCACCATTGCAGCCACCATTGAAAAAGCCCACTCAGCCGCAGAGCGACAGCGCAGCCGGGCCCGGCAATGGCGGGACACAAACGCCCTTTACATGAAAGAAAATCTTCGTCACCTGAGAAAGACTATACTGGCCAAAGTAGCGGCCAAAGGGAAAGAATGAAAGCAGCCGCAGACACCAGGATCCGTGTCGCCCACCTGATATACTCCGAAAAAGTCGGCGGATCAGAAACCGTGGCCGCCAATGTCTGCAGCCGTCTGGACCGTCACAGGTTTGACCCCATGCTGCTTTTCTTTTACAAATCTCGGGGCTCCATGCCGCAGATTCTCTCCCGGCTGGGGGTGGCTCATGATGGTCTGAATATTACCAGAAGCAGTCTGGTGGTACGGCCTTTTTTGGTGGCGGCGCATCTCAACCGACTGCGCATAGATATCCTCCATGTTCACCATGTCCATCTCTACCGACGGGTGGCACGGGGGGTTCGATTGTCCCGCGTCAGGGGTGTCGTGGTTACCGAACATGCCAAATTTTCCATATCTCGGTCGGCAAGTCTGCAGGGCTGGTCGAGGAAAACAGCACGCCGGGCAAATATTTTTACGGTTGTCTCCAATAATCTGAAAAACTATTTTGTCGAAGAGTTGGATATCCCGGAGCAACTCATCAGAGTCATATATAACGGGATTGACACCGAGCGATTTGTCCCTCGACGGGGACGAGGAAAACTGACCGACATCCTTGCCCCTGCAAACAGCGGTAAAGATATCCGCATCATGATCAGTGTCGGCAGGCTGGCAGAGGCTAAGGATCACCTCACCATGTTGAATGCATTGAAAATGTTGCGGAAACAGCGAAATGATTTTCACCTGGTTCTCATCGGTGATGGTGAATTGCGCTCAACGATAGGCAGACAGATCAGGTCACTGGAACTCAGCGACAATGTTACCGTAGCCGGCAGCCGTTCCGATGTGGATGATTTGATGCCGGCCGGCGATCTCTTTGTCCTCTCATCCAAAAGGGAAGGGTTGCCCATGGTAATCATGGAAGCCATGGCATCCGGTCTGCCGGTAGTTGCCACCGCCGTAGGAGCCGTTCCGGAAATCATCCGTGATGGTGAAAACGGTCTTCTTGTGCCACCGGGTGATCCCCGGCGGTTGGCGGCGGCCATCAATACCTTGCTGGATAACCGCTCAAGAGCAGTGGAAATGGGCCATGCCGGTCGTCGGTTCATTGTCGGGAACCATTCCCTTGAAGCAATCGCCGCCCAATATGCGGCGTTGTACAGTGCAATATGAGTTTCCTTGCTGATATTTCCCGTCCCCTGCGGGGCCTGGTGTACAAGGTCCGCCGTCGCAAGACCTTTGCCATGCGGCGTGGATTCTCCAGACGCCAGTGGTGGGACCGCCGGCGGATACTGGATGAATGCGACAGGCTGACCAGGGAACTGGTAACCCACGCCGTTACCGCAACCGAGTATTACGGTCGGCTTTTTCGTCGTCTTGACCTGGACCCGGCGACCTTGGATTTTCCCGAAGACTGGCAGATGGTGCCCCTGTTGGATAAGGATATTCTCCGGAATCATTATGAGGAGATGATCAGTTCCTCCCGGCATGGGAAAAACAGCTACGTTAACCACACCGGCGGCTCCACCGGTTCCCCGGTCCGCTTCCTCACCGACCTTACCCTGTTTGAACGGATGGTTGCCTGGATGGACCTTACCTATACCTGGGCCGGATGGCGGCCGGGCGAGCTGCGACTTAACCTGTGGGGGGGTAAACACTGCACCTTGCCGCCGACTCTTTGGGACCGGATTCGGGCATCCCTGGCCGGCGGTTACACCATTCCGGTCTATGAGTATACTGAGCGTGAGCTGAATCAATGGTGGCAGGTGATACGTACCATGCGGCCAACCATCATCTATGGTTATCCCTCCGTGCTGGACGATTTCGCCCGCTGGTTGGAAAGCGAGGGAGTAAAACCAGCGGGTATCAAGGGTGTTTTCAGTTCCGCCGAGGTCCTCTATCCCCGACAGAGGCAGCTTATCGAATCGGTTTTCGGCTGCAAGGTTTATAACCAGTACGGCAGCCGCGAGGCACCATGCATCGCCGGTGAGTGTCCCGAGGGCGAGATGCATATCTTCTGTGATCTCAACAGGGTTGAATTTGTCGATGTGGATGGAGATCCAAACGGTGATCGGGAAATTGTCGTCACTCCCCTCTATGGCAGGGCCCAGCCTCTGCTGCGCTATCGGCTTGGAGATATGGGCAGGCCCAAGGAGGGTTCCTGCCGTTGTGGCCGGGGATATCCGCTCATGGAGCTCAACGTGGCCCGTTCCAGGGATTTTTTGCTGTCGCAAAGCGGCAGTAAGATCTATCCCGGTTTTTTTACCCGCCTCATGGATGAACAGGAGTGGGTCCGCTCCTTCCAGTTCGTACAGAAAGCCCCGGCCAGGTTGGAACTCAATCTGGAAGTGAGGGTAGCTGATCGCCGGGCAGAAACCAGGCGTCGCCGCCTGCGGCGGAAAATTCTGCCACTAATCGAGGAGAAAACCGGAAGACTGGAGGATTTTCAGGTACGTATCGTATCAGAGATCAATCGTACTCGGGCCGGAAAGCATCGATTCGTGGTCAACGAGATGGAAGGAGAGGCAAGGGGATGAATACCGAGGCCCGGGCCGTTCCCGTTATCATGTATCATAGCGTCGGCCGGATGATCCCTGACTGGCACTGGTCCTTTCTCACCGTTCCCCATGTCGTCTTCGAGAATCAGCTTGCCTGGTTGGTGAAAAGCGGATATCAGACAGCGGATCTGAACGAACTCCATGAACATGTCGCCGGTGGGCGATCACTACCCGAACGCAGTGTGGTGCTCACTTTCGATGACGGCTATCTCGACACCTGGACGTATGTGGCGCCGCTGCTGTCCCGGTACGGACTCAAAGGAACGGTTTTCGTTAATCCCGACTTCGTCGATCCCCGTGATCTGCTGAGGCCGACCTTGGAAGATGTCTGGGCCGGTCGCTGCCGGGAAGCGGATTTGAAGGTCCGGGGCTTTATGTCTTGGGCTGAGCTGCACAGGTTGTCGACACAAGGGCCCATTGCTGTTCACTCTCATGCCGTGACCCACACCTGGTACCCCAGTGGTGAAAAGGTCATCGACTTTCATTATCCCGGCGATGGTCGTTACTGGCTGGACTGGAACAACCGCCCCCAGGACAAACCCTTTTACCTCCGTAATCCCCGCGGTTCTGCCGTTCCCCTGGGTACGCCGGTGTATGAACACGGCAAGGCCTTGATGACCCGACGTTATTTTCCCGATCCCGGTGAAGGGGAAAAACTGGTGGCGTATGTGAAGCAAAACGGTGGCGCTGACTTTTTTCGGCAACCGGAGTGGCGGAAGGAGTTATTCGACCAGCTTGCGGCATTTCGGGCAGCCAGGCAAACCAGAGGTCGACTGGAAAGCCGGGAAGAACAGATCGACAGATACCGGTATGAACTTTCCGAGGCCAAAAGCATCATCGAAGAGAAACTGGGGATCACCACGGATTTTCTCTGTTGGCCCGGCGGTGGATACGATGAAACCGCACGGACAATGGCTCTGCAGATTTACAGGGCGGTTACCCTCGGTTCCGCTGATCCCGCTCCGGTGAAAAACCGGCCCGGTGATCCGGCCGCATTCATCAGGCGCTTTGGAGTGCCGATCATCGAGTGGAGGGGACGGATATACTATCCCGGCGGACGATATCTAGTGCGTTTTCTGGATGAATATCGTGGAGTACAATCTGCTCGGTTCCGCCGTCGCGTTCTTAAAGCGCTGCTGTTGCCCGCAGTCTATACCAAAGGAGAAATCGTCCCATGATCGTTCAGCTCTACCTGCTCAGAATTTTAGCAATTTTGCTGATTGTCAACTCCCATCTCCGCACGATCTGGCCCCTCCCCCAACTAGCCTTTGGTGGACATTTGGGAAACTCTCTGTTCTATTTTCTCTCCGGATTCGGCCTCACCCTGAGTCACCGCCGCAAACCTTTGGCTCCCATTGCCTGGTACCGACGACGCTTTTCCAAGATTGTCGTCTCACTGGTGGTGATCTGCGGGGTTCTTTCCCTGGGAGATCTGCAACGTTTTCTCGACTATATCGGCTATGAACTCATCTGGCATACAAGAGCGCAGCTCGAGGCCTTTCTGCCGGTGTTGTGGCTCCTCTACCTTGTTTTCCCCTGGCTGATTCGCCTGGGTGGAAAACAGAAGCTTCTGCTGGCATCTTTGGTCCTGGCGGCGGCTTTTATTCTTTTTCAGTTGCGCATCCGCGCCCTTACCACTGTCCCCACCAACCTGCCTTCTCAAGATATCTTTTTTACCTTCAACGGTCTTGTCTGTTTTCTCCTGGGCATGCTTTCGGCGGAAAACAGAGGGTTGCTTGACCGGGTCATGGATTTTGGCAGGGGAAAGGTTGCCTTGCTTTCCTTCCTGGTGGTTATCGGCTTGCAGATTCTGCACCGGTTTGTCCACTCCCATGGTCATGGAGTTATCTATCTCAATTTTTATCTCAACTTTTTATCGGTTCTCGGCCTTTATCTGCTGTTTATGTCTCTGAGGATCGATCCGTCACCTTTCCACAGTAGCATCAAGGCCATTGCCGCCAGCTCCTTGGCCGTCTACCTGGTACATCCGCGGGTAATTGCCACAGTGGGTGATTCGCAACTCACCTTTCCCTTTTCGGTGATTGTGGTCTTTGTCTCTGCGCTGCTTTTGGGATATGCCCTGCAGACTTTTGTAGCCTTTCTTGGCAAGAGCATTGATTTTATCCGCTGTTATCGTTCTTCGTCGCCGCAATGATCCTTATTGAATCCCGGCTTTCCCTGCATAGCAGCCGCCTGATTTTTTTTGCATTACTGCTGATGTTTCAGGGTCCGTCTTTGGTGTGGGGGGATATCGTCTCGGTGCAATCCGGCGCCTGGAACGATGAAGCTACCTGGTCAGACAGGGTGCCGACCGCAGATGACAGGGTTGTTATTGTCGCCGGTCATACCATCACGATTCCGCCGGAGGGGGTGACCTGCAGATATCTTCGGAGTCGAACCGGGGAAACGATCTGGGCCGCGGTGGATGGTCGCGGGAGCCTCACCATTACCGAAGGGAGCCGTTGCAGCTATATCGCTTTTTCCAACCGGGGCGGGATACGGGTACCCATGGCCTCCGGGGGCAACGTTTTTTTTGAGCATTGTACTTTCAGGGATCAGGAGACCTTACGCATCGGTACACCACTGGTAACCCCCACCAGCGCGGGAATAACCATTTCCCACTGCGATTTCAGAAGGGTTTCGGGGAACGGGAAGCAGGTAAACTATATCATTCTCATCCATGGCCGCCAAGGAGTGCATCGAGGTAGATTGCTCATCGATGCCAATACCTTTGTCGGCATCAACGGTGGTCAGGGTCTGCGGATCCAGCGTCGGGACGGGGCGGAAATCATAGGGAATGTCTTTATCGACAGTTCCGTCTTGCAACTGGAACATACAGGGGGGACAATCTCCTCCTCCGGCGGCCATCTGCTATGTGGTAACCTTTTTGCCCACATCCATGATACCTCCATGAAAGAAAATCACCGCGTCGTCTATGTGATTCCCGGAGAGCAGCCGATCAGAATCGAGGAAAACTACATCTACGATGTCCACTGGAATGATCACACCATCACCGGCGGTACCACCAGTGGGGAAAATATCATCCGCAACAATATTTTCGAATACGGTCCCACCACCAAAGAGGCCAATGCCGTTTCCCTGGCAGGCGTTCCCCTGTTGGTGGAAGGGAACATCCTCACCGGTTCCGCAACCCTGGTAAGCAACGTCGGCAATCATGCCGGCTCCCATTCCACTTTGGTGCGACGAAACATTGTCTATAATACCGGTATGGTTGTTCCGGGCCTCTTCCTTTCGGAAAACGGGCTGCCCTCCTACCCGCTGCACTTCGTGGAAAATATTGTCGTCGGAGGGAGGTATGCATTTTTTCATAATGGCAATCCTCCGGGTCGGGCCCGCATAACACATAGTGACAACAATCGGTTTTGGAATGTTGAACAGCCTTATCATCCCAGCATAATGGTGATTGGTGAACAGAGACATGACCGCAAGGCAACGGATCAGGCTCTTGCTGACCCGCACCGGGGTTTTCTTGCCTACTATGCCCATATTACCGGTGGGGTGATCAGTGGTGCAAAGGCCGTCACTGTTGAGGCTGCGGCAGACGCCTTTGCCGCCATGAACGGCTATGATGATACCGACGGGCGTCAGAAAAGTGCACTGCCGCAGTACACTCCCCTGCAGCTTCATCGTTGGGTGGCTGCAGGATTTCGGCGGAAGGAGGAAAGATGAGACTTTGTTTGACGGCAAAAATAATTATCCCGGTGTGTTTTTGTCTATGGGGACTTGTCTTGCCGGGACCCATCGTTGCATACGGTGCCGATACAGGTTGGAATGTCTGGCTGGATCACACGGTGAAAAAATATCGTTTGCATGGCGAGGACGGCACCGACGGTAGCAAATCTCTTTCTCTGGCCATGGCGCGCAATGAATTTGAGGGGTTCCAGGTGCTTATTTATGCCGCCGGCGCGTCACTTCAGGGGGTCGATGTAAGGGTTGGCGATTTTGTCAACGGATCGCAGAAGATCGACGATATTCATGTTTATCGCCAACACTACACCCTCTGTGCCCAAAAGTCGCGTATCGACTATCTGCCCGGATCATATCCGGATGCCCTGTTGCCCAAGGTCGACCGCTTCTACGGAGAAACGCGTTCCACCTTTCCCTTTGATATCGCCGCTGCAACAGTCCAGGGTATTTGGGTGGAGATCGGCACCACTCCGGCCACCCGACCGGGGATCTACACCGCTACCGTTACCGTCACCGCCGCCGACGGCAAGGTAGAGCGACTACCTGTTTCCCTGCGGGTTTGGGATTTCGTTTTGCCGTCCACAGCCTCCTATCCGGCTCTTTATCTGGCTCATGCGTCCGGTATCCTCTTCGGCCATGGCCTGGGTCATGATCTCACCTCCGAGACGGCTGTGGAGCTCATGAAAACCTATAACAGGAGTTTTC
Source organism: uncultured Desulfobulbia bacterium (assembly GCA_964446115.1). GTDB lineage: Bacteria > Desulfobacterota > Desulfobulbia > Desulfobulbales > Desulfobulbaceae > CAYUNE01. Next base: position 19,265 of record CAYUNE010000010.1, read on the forward strand.
TCTATCACCGTACCGCCTCATGGATACGGGGTGACGGTTACTCCTATCGCTATTCATGGGATGCTGCGAAAAAAAAGCTTACGATTCTCGACTGGAACCCATGGGAACGGTTTTATGTCGATGGCATTGAGGGCAGGGCGATCAGGTCCGGTCCTTATGCCGGAGCTCGATTCCCTCTCATTAACCTGCACCGGGCGGAGTGGGTGGATGTTAATCCCAAGATCGCCGATCCGGACAAGGAAAGTGCGACGCGGCAGTACCTGCAACAGATCTATGACCATTTTGAGGAAAAGGGATGGGATCCCTTCAACTATCTCTATGTCAACGTCTCCGATGAACCCAAGTGCAGCGGCAAAAGAAGATTTCGGGGCCGCATCCGCAATAACTGCGAGATTGTCAAATTGCAGGCAAGGGATGTCAACTCAGTGGATACCGGCGGTAAAGGAATATGGAAAAACGTCTATGTTCACAGCCATAACGCCAGAAAGGGGCTCACCGATTTTGGTGAATACGGTTTTTATTCCCCCAATTTTGCCTCGCTGGCCTGTCCGGCGTGGGACCATGAATGCCGTCGCAGCAGGCCCGTTGCTCCGCGGGAGAATTATCCCGGCTATCCCCATGATCGAATCTGGCCTTACATGGCCTGTGACAGTCATGGTTGCGGAATTACCGGCGGAAAACCTTTTACCGAACAGATGGACCCCGCCTCCATTGATGCGCCTGCCGCCTCCCATCGGATGTTTTCCTTTTTGATGTGGAAGTACCAGGGAACGGGCACGCTTTTCTGGTCTGTGGACCACAATTATCAACAGGGCGAGGGCGACCCCTATTTTGCCACAAGGGCGTTTGGTTCAAATGGCGAAGGTACTCTGCTCTATCCGGGGATCACCACCCGTTCCGGCCGCTCCTGGCCGGGAGGGAAAGGAAAACACACGCCGGTAATCGGTGGTAGTCACGATATTCCGGTAGCTTCCATGCGTTGGAAATATATCCGCGACTGTCAGGAGGATCTGGAGTACATGAGGCTGGCTGCCGCCAGAGTGGGGAAAGAGCCGGTTGATAGGGTGGTGGATTCCATCTTTGCTAATCCCAGCCGTGGGCGGGCTTTCTGGACCCCGAAATATGATCCCGACCTCATTCTTGCTCTCAGGGAAAAAATAGCCAATCTCATCACCGGTGCTCCGGCTTCAGGGAAATGATGCTCGGCCTGCAGTCAGCGACCATTGCCCTCCTACCTACCGCAGGTATCCCTGTTCCTCAAGGTAGAGGAGGATTTCCTGTACTGCCTC
>CAYUNE010000011.1:0-95207 GCA_964446115.1 uncultured Desulfobulbia bacterium
AAATTGGATTGGCCCACCAGGCTCTAAAATTGAAACAGCTTCATTTGTGCCACCATCACCGGAAAATTTACTTAACTATTTGTCAAATTGGGAAAAGTATTGCCACTATGACGAAAAGGACAGACTTGTTCAGCTAGCCGTCATTCACGCACAATTTGAGATTCTCCATCCGTTCCTGGATGGTAATGGCAGAGTTGGGCGAATCATCATTCCGTTGTTCTTGAAAGAAAAAAATTTACTTACATTCCCATCGTTATATGTCAGTGAGTTTTTTGAGAAAAACAGAGAAAAATATTACCAGCACTTACGGAATATAACAGAAAATGGTGATTGGAATAATTGGATAAAATATTTTCTTTTAGCAGTAACTTCACAGGCAGAAATCAATTCAAAACGAGCAAAACAGGTAGCGAATTTATACGAAGAATTAAAATACACTATTCAGCTGGTTACAAAAACAAAAGCTTCAATCCAGATTTAAGATTTTTTATTTTCAAAAATAATGTTTCAAACACCAGATTTCACGATTGCATCAGGTTTATCCAAGCCACATGCCGCAAGAGTTCTCAAAAACCTCACGGAGCAAGATATCGTAAAAATAATATCACCTGCTAAAGGAAGAATACCTGCTGTTTATGGTTTTTGCGGTCTTATGGAAATAATAGAAAGCTAATCGGGTAACCCGGGAGTTTCTGACTTGGTTTTGATCATCTTTCGATAAATGACCTTTTCTTTTTATAAACCTATTGTCGAGGGTAAATAGCTTCATCCTGACAATCGATGGGGCTGCCAATCCCGGCATTTTTTTGCTCTTAATTTTGCAGTCCAATGGAAAAGGAGCGTTTTTTTGCTTTTCATCATGGCCAATATGAATTGTCCGATTTTATTTCCGAAATTTGCACTTTGTGACAGCACCAGGGCAGCTCTTCTTTTTGTTTGAGCTGAATCAGTGAACGGTATCCTGATATTTTTTTGTAAGTTTGCTTATGACTATCTGTATGATGTGCTCCATTTATAAAATACCGTAATACGGTAATGCCAATGCGCAAGGTAATGACTGTCACTTTATAGGACCAACCTTGCAAATCAGCCGACGCAAAAAGGAGCACAGGTGATTTGCCCGACGCTTCTGGTGGGTTGCCCCGGTTGGCAGATTGTAACCAATTGTTTATAGAAGGGGCTGTTGGATTGGACAGCAAAATTATTATTTCTGGGACAGAAAATTGAAAGATATAAAAAAATATGTTATATTGAAATATTATCGCCAAGAGATTTTATTAGAAAATACAATCAGAATTTAAAGCAATAAATGTGTACCCGGTCCCAGGGTCTGTAACCTCGCGGTATATCCTACTTCCAAACTGTAATTGTTAACAGAAGCTGCAGATTGCTTAAATCTCTCCAGGTCGCTATATTTCCGTTATGCGGTCGGGAGAGATTTAAGTGAGGATGCGGTGGCTGCGATCAATTACCCTGATATGAAAGTTATGCAATGAAAAGCCGTTATCTGTTTTTTCTGCTTTTGTCGTTTTTGTTTTCGCCTTCCCTGATCCATGGCGCGGTTCTTCGTGTTCCCGCCGGCCATGTCACCATTGCTCAGGCCCTCAAGGCGGCGGTTTCCGGTGATACCGTCCGGGTTGCCGGGGGAACCTATTTTGAACATATCACCTTGAAAAGGGGTGTGAAGCTGGAGGGAGGCTGGAGTAGCGACTATTCCAAACGCGATATTGTCGCCTTTGAAACCGTTATTGACGGTATCAAAAAAAAGGGACCGGTGGTCATCGGTGCCGACAAGGCGGTGATCGAGGGTTTTACCATTGTCCATGGTACCCTGCTGAAAAAGGATGGCGTCGACCTGGGGTCCGGGATCTACTGCCTGAAAACCTCGCCTGTTATCAGTCGCAACATTATCAGGGACAACGAGCCCGCCGGGGTCTACTGCAACGCCAGTGCAGCGACGATAAGTGAAAATCGTATCGAGAAAAACCAACAGGCAGGGATCTATCTACTCGATGGCTCCCGGGTGAAGATCAGTTTCAACGAGATCAGGAACAACGGCTACTCCGGTATCGGTTCCGCCGAAGAACAAAGCGATACGTCCGCGAAAAACAATCTGAAAAATTCAGAGTTTGAAATTGTCAACAACCGTATCCACGGCAACAAGCGCTCCGGCATCAACGCGGAGAAGGCAACCGGTCTGATACGCAACAACCTGATATACAATAACACCTGGTCGGGAATCCGTTGTATTCCCATGCCGGTGTCGGTCATCAACAACACGGTGACGGGCAACGGCAGATCGGGGATCCTGGTGGAGGATCCCCAGGCGGTTGCGACAATCAGAAACAATATCTTCGTCCATAACGGCTTTGCCGGTATCCAGGGCGGTGCCAAGGGATATGATCACAACCTGCTCTTTGCCAACAGCGACACCGGTGACTGTAACCCCGGCTACCTCTGGTGTGTCAAGGCGCAGTTTGGCGGTTACGGTGATGAAAAGAGTTATAAAAAACAACGAAATATCATCGCAGATCCCCTGTTTGTCGATGCCGAAAACGGTGATTTTCACCTGCGCGGTAGCTCACCCGCCATTGATGGTGGAGTGAAAAAGACCGAGTTCGACGATGTTTCCTTTCCTCCCTCACTGGGCACCAGGATCAACGATATCGGCGCTTATGGCGGTCCCCACACCCGGCCCGAGAAGAGAAAGGGCAACCGGGCGCCCCGGGCGATGCCCGGGACGGACCGGAAGGTCTTCGTCGGCAAGAGGCTGATCCTTGACGGTTCGGCCAGCAGTGATCCCGATGGCGATGCTCTGAGCTATCGGTGGCGCTTGAGCCGTAAACCGAAAGGATCCAGGGCGACATTGAAAAGGGCAGAGCGGGTAAAGACCGGTTTTACCCCGGACAAGCCCGGTACCTACAAAGTGGAGCTTATCGTCACCGACAGTCTGGGAAAGGCCGGCAAGGCAGGGCAGGTGACCATTACCGCCCTTGATAACCGGCCGCCCAGGGCCGTGATCGGCGAAGTTCTATCGCAGGTCTCGGTGGGGGATACCATTACCCTGTTCGGTAGTGGCTCCAAGGATCCGGAGGGTGCGGCCCTTACCTATTCCTGGTCCCTGGACCGCAAGCCCCGGGGCAGCCGGGCGGAGCTGTCTTCCGCAGATAAAGAGAAAACGGTCTTGGCCGTTGACCGGGAAGGCTCCTACGTGGTGCGCTTAGTGGTCGGCGACGGGACGAACCAAAGCGATCCGGCGGAGTTGATCATCAGTACCAAAACCACCAAAGCAACGGGTAAACGGCTGGTCCCGGATGACTATCCAACCATCCAGTCCGCCATTGACGCGGCCGCTCCGGGCGATGATATCATCGTGCGCAAGGGCAGGTACACCGAGCTGTTGGTGATTGACAAAAGCGTCAACCTCATCGGTGAGGACTGGCCGATTATCGATGGCGGCAGCCGTAAGGGAGACAAGTCCACCATTGCCGTTTACTATCTCGGCGACCGGGCCGGCAAGATCGAGGGTTTCGTCATCACCGGCGGCGGAGTCGGCGACCTGGGGCATGGGATAAATATCTGGGATTCGGCCCCGGATATCTTCAACAACCGCATCACCGGCAACAATCACGGCATGGGCATCCACGGTTCCCCCGCCCTCACCGGCAAGGCCAGGATCCATGGCAACCTGGTGTATGACAATCTGGTGGGTATCGGCAACGGCAAGGACAGCAGCGCCCGTATCTACAACAACCGGGTGTACAACAACAAGGTGGTGGGCATCGGCTGCCGCGGCAAGGCCACCCCGCGTATCGAATTCAACGAGGTCTACGGCAACCGTCTCGGCATCGGCGCCCGGGAAACGGCCTCGCCGACCATCCGGGGAAACATCGTCCACGACAATGTTGACGGCATTGTGATCAGCCCCCTTTCCACCATCAAAATGTTCGCCTTCAAGCGCATTCTCATCGATAACAATCTCATCGTCAGGAACCGGCATCTCGGCATTGCCGTTTCATCCTTTAACCTGAGTCCGGTGACCGTCAGCAACAATACCATTGATCACAACAACGGCGCCGGCAGGAAGATCAGAGCGGGCGGGCTGGTTTTCGGATATCCCCAACCCGCCGTCTACGAGGCCCTGGTCGAGAAAAACATCGTCAGCAACAACGGCTTTGCCGGTATCCTCAACTATACGGGTCATAAAAATTTTCAGAGCAGCGGCGCCCGGTTGCGGTTGGCGGCCAATACGCTCTGGAACAACCAGCAGGATCATGTGGGCTGCCGGCCCGGGGCTGATACGCTCAACCGGGACCCGGGATTTGCCGGAAAGACGGGTCCTCGGCTGAAGGAGTACCTTGCAGCGGCCACAGGCGACGCCGGTCGGGGATACACCCACCAGCCCGAGGCTTTTGCCGAACTGCCCCCGGCATTGGACCAGGGGGACGCGGCGCCGCGGCAATCACCTCGTCCTGCTGATGGTAAGGAGAAGGCGGATGAATAATCCTCCCCCGGAACGTAGAAAGGCATTCAGGCCCCCCTTCCTGTCTCTTTCGCAACTGATCAGCTGCGAAATCAAGGTGAACTCGCGGCGATATCCGGGTATTTTGCGTGATATGAGCCTGTGCGGCCTCTTTGTGAAGCTGGATGATCCGGGCGATGTTCCCGAGATTTCAGCGTCCTGCGAGGTTATCATCACCCTGCAGGGTAAAGAGAGCCGCCTGAGGATCGACCGGCTCCATGGCCGGGTGGTCCGTGACGATGACCAGGGGGTAGCAGTTAGCTTTGATGCTCCCATGGAGTGGTTTGCCGTTGTATCCGGATTTCTGTTCAACACAATGATGGAATGCAATTCCGGCGGATAAGAAGGAATCGGTCGCCGGTGCTGCAGATTTGCTTACATCTCTCCCGGCCGCTATAAGCCCATTGTGCGGCCGGGAGAAATGTAAATAAAGATGCGGTGCCCGTGATCGGTTACGATGAGAAAGGTGGGTTTTTGCTGGAGGAGGTGAATATGGGATTTCGTACACTGATGATATTTTTTTCAATGGCCGGGCTGCTCTTTTCCGGGTTCGACGCCCATGCCCATTACGGCATGATCATCCCGTCGGCCCAGATGATCACCCGTCCCCAGGACGGAACCGTCTCCCTGGATCTGCGTTTCTGGCACCCCATGACCGGTATCGGCATGTCGCTGGCCAAGCCGCTGAAGTTTCAGGTGAAGGAGCGGGGCAAGACCATTGACCTGCTTGGCTCCCTGACGCCGAAGATGATCGGCGAGAATCGGACCTGGCAGGCACAATACACGGTGAAGCGTCCGGGCTTGCTGGTCTTCACCATGGAGCCCCAACCCTATTGGGAAGCCGCCGAAGACAAGTACATCATCCACTACACCAAGGTGGTGGTCACCGCCTTCGGTAATGACCAGGGCTGGGACGAGCCGGTGGGTCTGAAAACCGAGATCGTCCCCCTGACCAAGCCCTATGGCCTCTACAGCGGCAACGTCTTCCAGGGAAGGGTGCTGCTGGACGGTAACCCTGTGGCCAACGCCGAAGTAGAGGTTGAATTCTACAATGAAAATGGTACATATAAGGCTCCCAACGACTACATGATCACCCAGACAATCAAGGCCGACGACAACGGCGTTTTCACCTATGGGGCCCCCTGGGCCGGCTGGTGGGGTTTTGCCGCCCTCAACCCCGGTGATGAGACCATCAAGCGGGGGAATCAGGAAAAAGAGGTGGAGCTGGGGGCTGTGCTGTGGGTCGAGTTTCTGGACATGAAGTAAACCCCGCCGACCTTGCCGTTTTCCTCTGCGGCGACCGGCGGCAATTCCTGCAACATCAAACCTGTCGTAGAATGGCTGAGTCCGCGTTTTATCAATCCGCTAAATCGTCCTTGCCCTTGGAGCGGAACAATGGGTGAGTCCGCGGCACCGGGAAGGTATCGGGAGAAGGTGGTTGCCCCGCGCGCCGCCGGACGCGAGACGCTTTATCTGCTGCTGGCGGTGACGTTGATTCTGGCGGCCATGGCCCTGCGCTTTACCCTCCTGCACCGGAGCGCCGGCGCCCGGGGTCCCGAAAGTTATCAACTCGCCGACGTCAGGCTGAAAAATCAGGCACCGGCGCTTTACCGGGCCCTGCTCGGCAGCGCCATGGATATTCTCTATCTGCGATCGGCTGACGGCAGCTGGCCGGATATCGACCAGCTCCGACAAGAGGGGTTGCCGCCCTTTGCCGCCGAGCTCCTGCCCACCGGCCTGAGGGGGTTTGTCTGGGAGATGCATCGGCGATCGGGCTGGGTCGACTACTTCGGTGTCGACGCCTCCGTGGGCTCCACCCGCAAAAACGCTGATCCCCTGAAGAACAGTTTTCTGCTGCGGATCATTGATCTGCAAAGTGATGATCCCCCCTTTCCCCACTGCCGGAAAACCACTCCGGAGCGGTATGATATTCAGGTGTGGTTCAATTCCCGGAAAACCGATTATCCCGCTTCCGACCCCATCAAACGCGGCTGGAAGTGGATTTACGGCGCCGGCGCCCGCGACTGTGAGCGCATCGTTGAAGGTCCCGGATGATCTTGTGACCGGCAGCCGTGAAGCCGCGGCCGCCGCCGGGCGCTGTTCAGGCATCCACTCAGGTTATAGGTAATGCAAGACAATGAAGTTTTTTCCAGTCATCCTCTGTCTCTGTCTGCTGCTCATCCCCTTTTCGCCCTGTTCAGTTTTTGCCGACAAGGCAAACGAGAAATGCGGCCTCACCATCGGTGTTTCCCTGCATCCTTATTATTCCTGGGTTTCGCATATCGTCGGCGACACGGCGCGGGTGGTTCCCCTGATTCCCTCTGAGGCCGATCCCCACTCCTACCAGCCGCTGCCGCGGGATATCGAGCGTCTCAAAAAGCTTGATCTGGTGGTGATCAACGGCCTGGGCCATGACGAGTTTGTCTCCTCCATGCTCAAGGCCGCGGACAACCCCCGGCTCAGAGTCATCGATACCAACAAGGGTCTGCCGCTCATCAGCGTCTTTACAAAGAAATACGCCTTTGAAGGCGGCGGACGGCAGCAGTCGTTCAACTCCCATACCTACATCAGCATCAACGGTGCGGCGCGGCAGATCCGTATGATCAGCCGCGAGCTGGAAAAACGATGCCCCGCCCAGGCCGCGCTGTTTAAGAAAAACACCCGTGCCTATACCTCTTCCCTGCAGAAAATGCTGGCCCGGGCCCTGGAGGAGCTGGCTAAGGTGGACATGGGTAAACTGCGCATCGCCACGGTTCATGACGGCTATGCCTATCTCTTCCAGGAACTGGGGATCAAGGTCTCGGCGGTGGTGCAGCCGCGGCACGGCATCAAACCCAGCCCCAGACAGCTGGAGGATACCATCAGGCGGATCAAAAAGGCCGGTGTCGGCGTTCTCTTTGCCGAGCTGGATTATGAAAAGAAATATGTGGATATTATTTTTCAGGAAACCGGTTGCCGGATCTATAAGCTGTCGCATGTCTCCAGGGGAAAGTATGAACGGGACTATTTTGAACGGGCCATGCGCCGCAACCTGGAGACCATAGTCCGGGCCCTGACCGAGGTGGGACATGGCGGTTGACGTTGAAAAGGCGGATACGGGGCTGGGAAGCCCCGGTGACGAACCGCTCCTCAAGATCCGCGATTTATCCGTCACCCTGAAGGGAAACCGCATCCTCCGGGGGGTCGATCTGCAGGTGCGGAAAGGAAATATCCATGCCCTGATCGGTCCCAACGGCGCCGGCAAGACAACTCTCATCCGCAGCATCACCGGAGCGATTCCCCACCGGGGTCTGATCCGCTTTTTCTTCAGGGGAAACGGCAGGATCGGCTATGTGCCCCAGCTCCTGGAATTTGACCGCTCCATGCCCATCACCGTCTTTGACTTTTTCTATATCATGCTCAAAAGAACGCCGATTTTTCTCGGGGGCAAACGTAGAATGCGGGAGAAGATCAACCGCATTCTCGCCGCCACCGGCTGTGAGCATCTGATGGAGCGACGGATCGGGGACCTTTCCGGCGGCGAGCTGCGCCGGGTGTTGCTGGCCCAGGCCCTGGAACCGAAACCGGAACTGCTGCTCCTTGATGAACCTGCCAGCAACATCGACGAGGTGGGAGCCAGGCGGTTTGAAAAAATGCTGGTGGAGCTGAAAAAGCGGCAGGGCCTGACCATCCTCATGGTCAGCCACAATATGCAGAGCGTGCTTTATGTCGCCGATCGGGTAACTGCCATCAACGGAAGGGTCATCTATGAGGGAGACGCACAGGAGCTGACTCTTTCCGATCTCCTGAAAACCATTGCCACGTAAGCGGAGAGATCGGTGTCGATTCTTCGGTTGCAATTCCGCTGGTAAACGGTATGGAATACATCTACGGTCTGATCCGCAACCTGGCCGAAACAGGCTGGTTGCCGTCAATCTTCGAACATACCTTCATGATCCGGGGTTTGCTGGCCTCGCTGATCATCGGTCCGCTTTTGGGCGGCATCGGTACGGTGGTGGTGACCAGGAAACTCTCCTTTTTCACCCAGACCATCGGCAACGGCGCCATGTCCGGCGTAGCCATCGGGTTGCTCATGGGAGAACCGGTGGATGCGACCTATGGCGGCCTTTACGGCTTCTGTCTCCTGGTTGCCCTGGTTATGACCTATGTGAAAAATCGCTCCCGGCTGGCCAACGATACGGTTATCGGCGTGGTCCTGGCCCAGATTTTCGGGCTCGGCATCATCCTGATGATTTTCGTCACCAGCCAGTTCAATATCCACCAGGTGGAGGGGATTCTCTTCGGCAGCCTCATCACCCTCACCGATCTGGATCTGATCACCCTGGGAGTGGCCTCCTTGCTGGTCTGGATACTCTTTTCATGGAACTTCAATAAGGTGATGCTGGGTGGCTTCAATGCAATTCTGGCAAGATCCCGCGGGCTGTCGCCGGTTCTGCTGGAATATGTCTTTGTCTGTCTGCTGACCTTGGTGGTGGTGGCCAGTCTCAAACTCATCGGCGCCCTGCTGGTGCTGGTGCTGGTGGTGGTGCCGGCCGCGGCGGCCCAGACAGTGGTCGGCAATCTGCGTGGTTTTGTCTGGCTCAGCATGGTGTTTTCCACCTTCAGTACCACGGTCGGCCTGCTGCTTTCCGGGCTGCTTCCCGTTCCCAGCGGTGCGGTGATCGCCCTGGTTTCTGCCTTGGTGTTCTATCTGGCGCTGCTGCTGCGGCCGCTGCTGAACCGGGTGCGTTTCCGGCAGCCGTGACCGAAGAAAGGCGAGCGCGTGCAGCCAAGAGGTAGCTTATACCGCCGGGTTGTAAATTCTGTGAATGGTAAAAAAATCATCAAAACCGTCAGCAACGGTTTCCGGGGCTGTGGCCGCATCTGCGCGGCGGTGTCACTCACATAAACAGGAGGAAAAGGATATGATCAAAGCTGCAGACCGGCGCGGAAGCCTGCTCTGTCTGGTCCTGGTTTTTCTGCTGATTGCCGGCGCCGCCGGTCTTGCCCTGGCCCATTCGGCCGTGCTCTGGTGCTATGTGGAAAAGGGGCGCGTCTTTGTGGAGGCCTTTTTCATGGGAGGAGAAAAGATCCGGGGGGGAAAGATCATCGTGGTGGATGCGGCGGGGAACAAGCTCCTGGAAGGAACCACCGACAAGGAGGGACTTTTCGACTTTGATCCTCCGATCCGCGATGATATGACCGTTGTCCTGCGTCTTGACCAGGGTCACGGAACCGATTTCACCATCAGCAAAGAGGACTTCCGGGAAAAAAGCGAGTAAGCGATCACGGCTGCACGGACCGGGGGAGCTGTTTGTTTTTTCCTTTCTTGACAGGGACGGGATATTATTTATAGTCAACGGCTATTTTATCATAGCGTCTCTTGTTCTTTTAGTATAATATCACCCAGTTTGAGCAATTTTTCCAATACCTGCAAAGGGATGGCGGGGTCGTTTTTGAAAATTAGATTCGACGAGATTTCAACCGGTTCCAATCGCTTTGAAATCAGGGATAACTCCTGGTTTCCGGCCCTGGAATTACGCAGATGCGCTCCCGTCGAGGCGGAGATCGTTCTCACCGGAAAAGAAGCCGGCAAGGTGGAGCTGTCGGGTTCGTTACACACTGCGGTGGAACTGGTCTGCGACCGCTGCCTGGCCGCCTGGCCCTTTGCCGTGGATGTATCCATGCACCTGATTTTCCACTGCCCGGACAGCGGATCGTGGCAGGTGCAGAACCTGGAGTGCTCCCGGAGTGATCTCGACACGGTGATGACCCGGGAACCGGTGATCGATCTCGGCGATGTCCTGCGCCAGCAGCTCTATCTTGCCCTGCCGGACAAGCGCCTCTGTCGCTCCGATTGCCTGGGCCTGTGCGCCGGATGCGGCGCTGATCTGAACTCCGGCCCCTGCGGTTGCGACCGCGAGACTCCGGACTCGCCGTTTTCGATTTTGTCGGTTTTGAAATAAAAATTCCCTGAAACAACGGCTTTCAGGGCGTTCAAGAAGAAAAGAGAAAAAGAATCCAAGTAGAAGTTATATACGTACGGAGGGTACCATGGCTTTACCGAAAAAACGTCATTCTCATTCCCGGACCCGCAAGCGTCGTTCCCACGACGCCCTGAAAAAACCCAACGTGGTGGAGTGTTCCGAATGCGGCGAACCCAAGCTGCCCCATCGGCTCTGCGGCGGCTGCGGCATTTACAAGGGCAGGAGCGTGGTTCATCTCGAAGATGAGCTTTAGGAAAGAGAAGGTAAACAGCAACGAAGTTTCTGAAAATCAGCAACCCGTTCCACTGTCATGGCTGCTGCCGAGACCGGGTTGCGGGCCGTTGGGTTGGATTTGTGCGAATTGCTCTTGATGTGATGGGTGGCGACCGCGGACCGGGTGAGATCATCCGCGGTGCTCTGCTGGCGGTGGACGAATATGACCTGGAGACGATCCTCCTTGGTCCCCGTGAGCTGATCGAAAAGGAGTTGACCCGGGCCGGATGCCCCGAGTCCGGACGCCGCCGTATTCACATTGAGCATGCCTCCCAGGCCGTGGGCATGGAAGAATCCCCGGTGGAGGCGATCCGCAAAAAAAAGGATTCCACCATTATGGTCGGCTTCGGACTGGTGAAGCAGGGAAAAGCGGATGCCCTGGTTTCGGCAGGTAACTCCGGCGCCACCATGGCCGCGGCAATCAAGAAACTGGGAAGACTCGACAACGTCATCCGTCCCGGGATTGCCAGTATTTTTCCCACCCTGAAATCTCCCGTCGTTATCATGGATGTGGGGGCCAACGTCGAATGCCGCCCCCAATACCTCTTTCAGTTTGCGGTCATGGCCTCCTCCTGCGCCCATGTACTCTTTGGGAACCAATCACCGAAGATAGGTCTGCTCAGTATCGGTGAAGAGGCGGGCAAGGGAAACACCCTGATCAAGGAAACCCATGATCTCCTGAAAAAAAGTTCCCTCGATTATGCCGGAAACGTCGAGGGGCGGGATGTTTTCCAGGGCAACGTCGATGTGATCGTCTGCGACGGTTTTGTCGGCAATATCTGTCTGAAGATCAGCGAAGGGCTGGCCGAGGCGGCCATGAAGATGCTGGGGCAGGAGATAAAAAAATCCCTGCCGGCTCAGCTGGGCTATCTGCTGGCAAGAAAGGCCTTCCGCGATTTCAGGAAACGGGTTGACTATGCCGAATATGGAGGAGCGCCCCTCCTGGGCATCAACGGTATCGGAATCATCAGCCACGGCAAATCCACGGCCCTGGCCATAAAAAACGCCATCAAGGTTGCCGTGGATATGGTCGACAACCGGGTCAACGATTCCATCGTTGCCACCCTTGCCCGGAACAATCTGCATCCATGAAACACGCCGCCATCCTGGGTACCGGATCCTCTCTGCCCCAGCGGATACTGACCAACGAAGATCTCGAAGAGCTGGTAGATACCTCCGACGAGTGGATCACCACCAGAACCGGAATCAGGCAGCGCCGCCTGGCCGGACCGGGAGAGGAGACCCACCGGCTGGCGGCCCGGGCCGCCGCCGAGGCCATGGATATGGCCGGGATTGATGCAAACGATATCGACCTGATCATCGTCGCCACCATGACGCCGCACATGATCATGCCGTCGTGTGCCTGCTATGTCCAGGCCGAGATCGGTGCCCATGCCGCCTTTGCCTATGATATCAATGCGGCCTGTTCCGGTTTTGTTTACGGCCTTGATCTGGCGGACCGCTATATCAGCACCCGGCCGGAGATGACAATTTTACTGATCGGTGCCGAAAATCTCTCGGCACGGGTCAACTGGCGGGATCGCAACACCTGCATTCTGTTCGGTGACGGCGCCGGCGCCTGTGTGCTCGGCGGCAGCGGCAGGGCCGGAGTGATCGACAGCGTGCTGGCGGCCGACGGCCGGTTGGCCGAACTGCTCTACACCCATGCGCCGCCCAGCATGAACCCCGATATCGGGCGCCAGGGAAAGGCTGACTGCGTTATCGAGATGGCGGGCAGGGATGTCTTCAGGCATGCGGTGAGGGCAATGACCGATGCCGTCTCGACCCTGCTTGCCCGGCAGGACCTCGGGGTGGAGAATATCGCGCTGGTCATCCCGCATCAGGCCAATATCCGTATCCTCAACAAGGTGATGAGCAGCCTGGGCATCCCCGCTGAAAAGGTCTTCGTCAATGTTGAAAAGTACGGCAATACCTCGGCGGCAAGTATTCCCATCGCCCTGGACGAGGCGAACCGTCAGGGCCGTCTGGCCGGCGGCGACCTGCTGCTGACCTGTTCCTTCGGGGGCGGGTTCACCTGGGGTGCCCTGCTGATGAAATGGTAAACAGAGAAGGGGGCCGGCCTGTCCGGCGCGGTTTTTCCCCGCATGAATCGTGAAAAGGAGAGAGAAGTGGACTATTTTTTATCTGAAGAACAGCAGATGATCGTTGATATCGCCCGACAGATCACCGACGAAAAAATCATTCCGGTTCGGGCTGAACTCGATGAAAAAAATGAATTTGCCACCTCGATCATGCAGGATATTGCCAAGGCCGACCTTTTCGGGCTCTTTGTCCCCGAGGAATACGGCGGATTCGGCGGCGGCTGTTTCGAGATTGCCCTGGCCCTGGAACAGTTGGCCAGGGGATGCGTGGGTGTGGCCACCAGTTACGCCGCCAGCGCCCTGGGTATCTTTCCGGTTCTCTTTTCCGGCAGCAAGGAGATGAAGGAAAAGTATCTGCCCGATATCGCCACCGGCAGCCGATGGGCCGCCTTCGGTCTCACCGAGGCAGGCGCGGGCAGTGATGCCGGCGGCATCAAGACCACGGCGGTGCTCGATGGCGACGAGTGGGTGCTCAACGGCACCAAACAGTGGATAACAAACGGCGGAGAATCGCAGATCTACACCATCGTCGCCCTCACCGATCCCACCAAAGGGGCGCGGGGCGCCTCCATCTTCGTTGTCGAGGATGGCGACCCCGGCTTTTCATACGGCAAGAAGGAGGACAAGATGGGCATCCGCTCCTCCGCCACCCGCGAACTCATACTCAAGGATTGCCGGATTCCCGCCGACCGCATTGTCGGCCGCAAGGGAACAGGTTTCATCACGGTAATGAAGACCCTGGATGTGTCCCGCCCCGGTATCGCCTCTTTGGGTCTCGGTCTGGGGCAGGCCGCCCTGGACGAGGCGGTTCCCTATGCCAAGCAGCGGATCCAGTTCGGCAAGCCCATCATTTCCTTTCAGGCGGTTCAGCACATGCTGGCCGATATGGCCATGCAGCTGGAGGCGGCCCGGGCCCTGGTCTACGCGGCGGCCAAGCATATCGACGCCCATCCCAAGAAGATGAGCAAGGCCTCTTCCATGTGTAAGGTCTTTGCCACCGACATGGCCATGAAGGTGACCACGGACGCCGTCCAGGTGCTCGGCGGCTATGGCTATATGAAGGAGTATCCGGTGGAGAAGATGATGCGGGATGCCAAGATCCTGCAGATCTACGAGGGAACCAATCAGATCCAGAGAAACGTCATCGGCCAGGAGCTCAACAAGGAGTATTCCTGATCAGGTCGTCCACCGGTCAACCCGCGTTTTATTCAAGAACAGCGCCCCATGAACATACTCGTTTGCATTAAA
This sequence comes from uncultured Desulfobulbia bacterium, assembly GCA_964446115.1. Classification (GTDB taxonomy): domain Bacteria; phylum Desulfobacterota; class Desulfobulbia; order Desulfobulbales; family Desulfobulbaceae; genus CAYUNE01. Next base: position 14,112 of record CAYUNE010000011.1, read on the forward strand.
CAGGTGCCGGACACCAAGGATGTACGGCTCGATCCGGAAACCAACACCCTCGCCCGCAGCGGCGTGGAAAGCATCATGAATCCCTTTGATCGTCACGCCCTGGAAGAGGGGGTACGTCTCAGGGAAGAACACGGCGGCCGGGTCACGGCGCTCTCCATGGGACCGCCCCAGGCCGAGGAGGTACTCAGGGAGGCGATTTCATGCGGCGCCGATGACGGCGTGCTGGTGTCGGACCGCGCCTTTGCCGGGGCCGACACCTGGGCGACATCCTATACCCTGGCCCGCACCATCGAAACCATTGAGGCGGAAAACGGAGAAAAGTTTCATCTGGTGCTCTGCGGCAAGCAGGCAATCGACGGCGACACCGCCCAGGTGGGGCCCGGAGTGGCCGGTCGTCTCAACCTGCCATATGTCACCTGTGTCCAGAAGATCCGGCAATCGACCGACTCCTCTTTACAGGTTGAACGGATGATGGATGACGGGTATGATGTGGTGGCCCTGCCGCTGCCCGCCCTGCTCACCGTGGTCAAGGATATCAACGAGCCCCGGGTGCCCTCGCTCAAGGGCAAGATGCGGGCCAGGAAAGCCGACATCAGGGTGATGAGCGCCGCCGATGTCCAGGCGGATTCAGCCTGCATCGGTCTGGCCGGATCCCCGACGCGCGTGGTTGATGTCTTTGCACCGCAACCCCGGGGAGAGCGCACCGTCTTTGCCGGCACCCTTGAGGAGCAGGTGGAGCAACTGGTCGAAAGACTGGAAAGTTATCTCTAGAAAGTAGACTATGCTGATTGTTGACGTCGAAAAATGTATCGGGTGCGGTGTCTGCGAGGAAACCTGCGCCTTTGGGGCCATTACCGTTGAAGACGGCTTGGCGGTGGTAGGTGATGGTTGTACTCTTTGCGGATCCTGTGTGGATAACTGCGAGGTCGAGGCCCTGCATATCGAGGATGACGGCCGAATCGCCCGGGTCGATAAAGATGAGTGGTCCGGCATCTGGGTTTATGCGGAGTGGCGCGGCGGCGAAGTTGCGCCGGTGAGTTATGAACTGCTGGGAATCGGCAGCCGACTTGCCGAGCAGCGCGGCGTTGAGCTGAGCGCTGTGCTGATGGGCGCCGATCTCGGCGATCTGCCGGAATCGCTCATCGCCGCAGGCGCGGATGTCGTCTACGAGATTGACGATCCGGCCCTTGCCCCTTTTCGCGAAGATGTCTATGGCGCCGTGCTTGAGGATCTCATCCGTACCCACCGGCCCGAGGTTGTCCTTGCCGGGGCTACGGCCATGGGCAGATCAGTGATTCCCCAGGTGGCCACCTCCCTGGGGGCCGGACTCACCGCCGACTGTACCGGGCTTGAGATCCGTCGGCAGGATGGGGCATTGCTGCAGACACGACCGGCCTTCGGCGGTAATATCATGGCCACCATCGAATGTCCGGACTCCCGGCCGCAGATGGCCACGGTACGACCCCGGGTCATGAAGGCGCTGGAGCCCGATGCGGAGCGCAGCGGCAGGAGGATCGCGGTGAAACCCCAGGTCGAGCTGCTGCGTTCCCGGGTGGAGGTGCTGGAAAGCGTCATGGGTGAGGAGGAACAGGTCAATATCCATGAAGCCGATATCCTGGTAGCCGGCGGCCGGGGTCTCGAAGATGAAAAGGGATTCGAGCTGATCCGCGAGCTCGCCGCCGAACTGGGCGGAGCGGTTTCGGCATCGCGGGCAGCGGTGGACGCCGGCTGGATTTCCTATCCGCACCAGGTGGGCCAGACCGGCAAGACCGTCTGTCCCAAACTCTATATCGCCTGCGGTATCTCCGGGGCGGTGCAGCATGCCGTGGGCATGCAGTCCTCGGAGACCATTGTGGCGATCAACCGGGATCGGCAGGCGCCCATTTTCGACATCGCCACCTACGGGCTGGTGGGAGACCTCTTCGAGGTGATCCCGTTGCTTATCAAGAAAATCCGGGAAAGGCGGGGACAATGAGTTTGGAAAAAAATATAGCCCTGGTTACCGGCGGCAGCCGGGGAATCGGCAGGGCGGTCTGTTTGCGGCTCGCCTCCATGGGAGCTTATGTGGGAATCAACTATGTAGCCAATCCCGCAGCCGCCGAGGAAACCCTGTCTCTGATACGGGATGCGGGCGGCAGCGGTTTTGCCGTCGGCTTTGATGTTGCCGACTCCAGGGCGGTGCAGGCCGCTTTTAAGGAGATAAACGCCGACCATGGTCCGGTGGACATCCTGGTCAACAACGCCGGCATTACCCGCGACGGTCTCATGGCCCGCATGAAAGACGCCGACTGGGACGCGGTTCTCGCCACCAACCTCAAGGGTATGTTCAACTGCTCCAAGGCGGCGGCCCGTCAGATGATGAAAAAACGACGGGGCAGGATCATCAGTATCACCTCGGTTATCGGTTTTCTCGGAAATGCCGGACAAACGAACTATGCCGCGGCCAAGGCGGGAATGGTGGGATTGAGCCGCTCCATGGCCAGGGAGTTCGCCGCCCGCAATATCACGGTCAACTGCGTGGCGCCCGGATATATTGTTACCGATATGACCGCCGGCCTGTCCGATGACATAAAAGAGGCCATCCGGGCCCAGGTTCCCCTGGGAAGCCTGGGCAGTCCGGAGGATGTTGCCGCTGCCGTCGGCTATCTGGCTTCCCCCGAGGCCGCCTACGTGACCGGACAGGTGATTCATGTCAACGGCGGTATGTATATGGGATAGCTGTTACGGCCCGCGGCCGCGGCAGGGTCGGGAACAGTGGTGTCACACCTTGAAGCGGCGTAATTGGTCAGCCAAGAGATTGTCGGGAGCCGGGCTTTACCAGGCATCCGAAAACCTAAACACAATACATATTTAATCGACAAGGAGAGTTACGATGGCAGCTGAAAGCAAAATGATCGACATCATCGTTGAGCAGTTGAGCGTGGACAGGGACAAGGTCGTGCCCGGGGCCTCTTTCATTGATGATCTGGGCGCGGATTCTCTGGATCTGGTGGAGCTCATCATGGCCATGGAAGAGGAGTTTGACGTGGAAATTCCGGATGAGGATGCCGAAAAGATCGCCACGGTTCAGAACGCCATCGACTATATCGACAACCTGAAAAAGGGGTAGGCGTGAAGCGACGGGTTGTGATAACGGGCATCGGCCTGGTCACTCCGGTGGGCAACGACAAGGAGACCACCTGGGAGAGCCTGGTTGCCGGCAGAAGCGGGGTGGCGCCCATTACCCGTTTCGATGCCTCGCAGCAGAGAACCAGGATAGCCGCCGAGGTCAAGGATTTTCCTGCTGAGAAGTATGTCTCCCCCAAGGAGCGCAAGCATCTCGAACTGCTGGTGCAGTATGGAATCGCCGCCGCCGAGATGGCCCTGGATGATGCGGCATTGACCATTGCCGACCATGAGGCGCATCGGGCCGGGGTCATCACCGGAGTGGGTATGGGCGGCTTGCCCACCATTGAGAGATATCATGAAATCCTGCTGAAAAAGGGGCCCCGGCGCATCAGTCCGTTTTTTATTCCAATGGTTATTCCCAATATGGTCTCCGGCCATATTTCCATGCGCGCCAACACCAAGGGGCCGAATCTTGCCCTTTCCACCGCCTGCGCCGCCGGAACCCATGCCGTGGGCGAGGCCTTTCACAAGATCGCCTACGGCGGCGCCGATATCATGATCACCGGCGGGGCCGAATCGGTCATCTGTCCCATTGTCGTGGGCGGTTTTGCCGCGGCCAAGGCGCTTTCCACCAGCAACGACACTCCGGAGACCGCCTCGCGCCCCTTTGACCGTGACCGGAACGGGTTCATCATTTCCGAAGGGGCGGGTATGCTCATCCTCGAATCGCTGGACCATGCCCGGGACCGTGGTGCTGAAATTTACGCCGAGATCGTCGGTTACGGTCTGACCAGCGATGCCTATCACATCACCGCTCCTCCCGCCGACGGCGAGGGCGCTGCCCGTTGCATGGCCATGGCGCTGAACGACGGCGGCCTCAACCCCGAGGATGTTGATTACATCAACGCCCACGGCACCTCCACGCCGTTGAACGACCGCTGTGAAACCGCAGCCGTCAAAACGGTTTTCGGAGATCATGCCCGTCGGCTGCAGATCAGCTCCACCAAGTCGATGATCGGCCACATGCTGGGCGGGGCAGGGGGCGTGGAAGCGGCCTTCACCGCCCTGACGATCCACAGCGGTGTGATACCCCCGACCATCAATTACGAAAATCCCGATCCGGACTGTGATCTCGACTATGTTCCCAATAGCGCCAGGGAATCCACGGTACGGGCGGCGATCAGCAACACCTTCGGCTTCGGCGGCACCAATGCCGTGGTGGCCATGAAACGTTTTACCGGTTAAAAAAGGCGGCTCAAGGAGGAGGGAAGGGTGAAGATTGCAGTGGGCAGCGATCACGGCGGCTGGGAGCTGAAACAGGTGGTGCTGGCGTTTTTGCAGGGAGAGGGGCACGAGATCGTCGATGTTGGATGTGAATCCCTTGATTCCGTGGATTATCCCGCTTTTGCCTTTGCCGTCTGCGAACGGATCATTGCTGGAAATTGCGAATGCGGTATCCTCATCTGCGGCACCGGCATCGGCATGTCCATTGCCGCGAACCGGGATCGGCGTATCCGGGCGGCACTTTGCCACGAACCCTTTTCCGCCCGTATGAGTCGGGAACATAACAATGCCAATGTCCTCTGCCTCGGCGGCCGGGTCACCGGTCCCGAACTCGCCGTGGATATCGTGCGCACCTGGATCGCTGCGGAGTTTACCGGTGATCGTCACCAGCGGCGTATCGACATGTTCAGTTGAAGCGATGCCGTCTGTCCATGCTGCACGGATCGCAGGAGTGCCGGCAATCTCCAGCTAAAGGGAGTTGCCGGTTTTTTGTATAGCGGGGACGAAGAAACTGGAGAAAAGAGAACCATGACGCCATTACAACAGCTTGATCCCGATATTTACAGATTTATCCGGCTGGAACTGGAAAGACAGGCCAATCAGCTAGAGCTCATCGCCTCGGAAAATATCGTCTCCCCGGCGGTTTTGGAAGCCCAGGGCTCCATTTTCACCAACAAGTATGCCGAAGGATATCCCAACCGCCGCTATTACGGCGGCTGCGATTATGCCGACGAGGTGGAGTCCCTGGCCATCAACCGGGCCCGGGAGATCTTTTCCGCAGAGTATGCCAATGTCCAGCCCCACTCCGGCAGTCAGGCGAACATGGCTGTCTACTTCGCCATGCTGAAACCCGGGGACAAGGTGTTGGGCATGGATCTGGCCCATGGCGGACACCTGACCCACGGCTCTTCCGTCAACTTTTCCGGTCAGCTCTTCAACTTCATCTCCTACGGCGTGGACCGGGTCTCCGAACAGATCGACATGGAGGAGGTGGAGCGCATCGCCTTCGAGAACCGGCCCCGCATGATCGTCGCCGGCGCCAGCGCCTATCCCCGCTTCATTGATTTCGAGGGGTTCCGGAAAATCGCCGACTCCATCGGCGCCTATCTCATGGTGGATATGGCGCACATCGCCGGTCTGGTGGCGGCCGGTGTCCACCCCTCGCCGGTTCCATGGGCCGATTTCGTCACCTCCACCACCCACAAAACCCTGCGGGGGCCCCGGGGCGGCTTGATTCTGGCGCGGGAAAAGTACGGCAAGAAACTGGACAGCAAGATCTTTCCCGGCATCCAGGGAGGGCCTCTGGTGCACACCATTGCCGCCAAGGCAGTGGGGTTCAGGGAGACCATGCAACAGGAGTTCAACACCTATCAGCAACAGGTGGTGGATAATGCCGCCACCCTGGCGGAACAGCTGATGAAGAAGGGATTCCGACTGGTTTCCGGCGGTACCGATAATCACCTTCTGCTCATTGACCTGCAGACCAGGTCCATCACCGGTAAGGAGGCGGAGCGTCTGCTGGAGGATGCCGGTCTCACCGTCAACAAGAATGCCGTTCCCTTTGATACCCGGTCGCGTTTCGTCACCGGCGGTATCCGCATCGGCACCCCCGCCGTCACCACTCGCGGCTTAAAGGAAAAGGAGATGGTACTGATCGCCCAATGGATCGATCGGGTCATCGAGGAGCGCAGCCCGGCGGAGATCGGGCGGGTCCGCCAGGAGGTCCGCGACCTTTGCGACCGTTTTCCCCTCTATCCCGGCATGCAACGGCTGGATGATTAAGATGCGGCTAAGGGCGACTGGGTAATGAAGTGTCCCTACTGCGGTCATCTTGATAACCGGGTCATTGACTCGCGGCTCAACAAGGAGAAGACCATCACCAGGAGGCGGCGTCTCTGCGGCACCTGCGAGCAGCGTTTCACCACCTACGAGCGCCTTGAGGTGATGATGCCCATGCTCATCAAAAAGGATGGTCGCCGCGAGGCCTGGGACCGGCGGAAGGTGGTGGCCGGCCTGGAAAAGGCCTGTGAAAAACGACCGGTGAGCCGGGAGGAGATCGACCGGTTTGTCGACGGCATCGAGCGGCAACTGCAGGACAGCAGCAGCAAGGAGGTGTCGACCACCACCATCGGAGAGTGGATCATGGAGTCGTTGCCGCAGCTGGATGAGGTGGCCTATGTCCGGTTCGCCTCGGTGTACAGGAGGTTTACGGACGTGAGCGAATTTGTCGAGGAACTGAAGCTGCTGCTTGCCTCACGGGGCCGGTCGGCGGATGAAGAGTAGGGGAGGAGCGTCGCCATGAGGTTGCCGGAAGATTACCGCTACATGCGCATGGCCCTTCGCCAGGCGCTCAAGGGACAGGGGAGAACCTCTCCCAATCCCTGTGTGGGCGCGGTGGTTGTCAGGGATGGCCGGGTCGTCGGCTCCGGGTATCACAGGAAGGCGGGCACTCCCCATGCCGAGGTCAACGCCCTGGCCGCGGCCGGCGATCTGGCCGAGGGGGCGACTATCTACATTACCCTGGAGCCGTGCAACCATCACGGCAGGACCCCCCCATGCACCCGGGCGCTCCTGGAGGCTGGCATCAAACGGGTGGTGGTGGGCATGACCGATCCCAACCCCGCTGTTGCCGGTGGCGGGTGCGGTTATCTTGCCGATCGGGGAATCGAGATTGAAACGGGAGTGCTGGAGAGGGCTTGCATGGCCCTCAACTATCCCTTTATCAAACATAGTTGCCGGGAGGGTATTCCCTGGGTGGTGATGAAGGCGGGCATGAGCCTCGATGGCCGCATTACCTACAGGCGTGGACAAGGCGGTCGCATTACCGGTGAGGAATCCCGGCTGCATACGCACCGGTTGCGGGATAGGCTCGATGCCATCATGATCGGCGTGGAAACCGCTTTGATCGACGATCCCGCTTTGACCACCCGGCTTCCGGATGATGAGGAACGACCCGGACGCGACCCGCTGCGGATCGTACTCGATTCTACCCTGCGGCTCTCCCCGGAGGCGAAGCTGGTGCGCCAACACTCCAATGCCGCCACCTGGGTTTTGTGCGGACCCCGGGCCGCAGCGGCAAAAAAAGAGGCGCTGGAGGAGGCCGGCGTCCGGGTGGAGCAACTGGCGCTGACCGACGAGGGACGGCTTGATCTCGAGGCGGTATTGCGGCTGCTTGGCAGGGAGGGGATTCTCTCGGTTCTGGTGGAGGGGGGGGCAACCCTGCATGGCGCGCTCCTGCGCCAGGGGCTGGTTGATCAGATCTACCTCTATATGGCGCCCTTTTTCATCGGTGAGGATGGGATACCGCTTGTGGAGGGTTATGCTGTCGGCTCCGCCGATCAGGCCGTGCGGCTGGTTGAAAAAAAGGTGGTTCGGCTTGGCGATGATCTGCTTATCCAGGGCCTATTGAACCGGAAGATTGTGGAAGGGGTAACTTGAAAAGTGTTCACTGTTGATATGAGAGGGAGGACGGTATGAACGGCAGAGCCAGGTCGGGATTTTTCTTTTTCGCGGTGATCGCAGTCCTGATTCTCGGAGTGATTCTCTGGGGAATCGGGCAGTATAACCGTATTGTGGCCCTGGACGAGGCGGTGGACGCCCAGTGGGCCCAGGTTGAAAACCAGTTGAAACGCCGTTTCGACCTTATTCCCAATCTTGTGGAAACGGTGAAGGGATATGCCGGGCATGAAAAGGAGCTTCTGGAGAATATCGCCGCATCCAGGACCCGTTACTTCCAGGCTTCAAGCAGAAGCGAGAAGGTGAAGGAAATCGGTACGTTCGAAAGTGCTCTTTCCCGGCTGCTGCTGTTACGCGAGGCATATCCGGAGCTGAAGGCGAACGAATCGTTTCTCAAACTCCAGGACAGCCTTGAGGGCACGGAAAACCGCATTGCGGTGGAACGGAAACGCTATAACGACAAGGTCAGGCAGCTCAACACCTATATCCGTACCTTTTTCGGCCGCTTTGTCGCCTCCTTTGCCGGCATTAAGGCCGCCGATTATTACGAGACGCCGGAAGCACAGCAGGAGACTCCGACCGTGAATTTCGGCACCCGTGAGCGCTGACAGCCAAGAGGTAGGTTATACCGGTCGCCTTCCCTGGGATCAATGACAAGCCGGTTGTCATCCGCCACTGACTGAAATTTCAACCTCGCCGTGACTCTGAGTCGCGGGGCAGGAAACCTGCTTTTCTCATCAAAAGACGTGTTCCTGGAACCATTTCCAGGTACTGCCGTCATAGCCGGGGATGATTTTCAGGTGATAGTCGTGAAAAATATCGATGCCCACGGCGGATTTGATCAGATAGAGGATCAGCAGGCCCAATAGGGTGGAGAAGACGAGAAAGGTAAAGAGAAAGATGGTGTTGGTGAGGTGGTGGATCTTCTCTTCCCGCGCGCTGAGTTTGCGCCTTTCCCGTCCCGCCAGGATGACGTAGTAATATTTCCAGGTCCGGAAACCGAAACTGCCGCGGATATCGAGGGCATGTCGGCCCCAGCGTCGTCCGCTGAACGCCACCTTGAGCGAAAGGAGCTGTTCATTGGTAAACGATGAACGGTATTGCCGGGGAATTCGCTTCAGGAGCCCCGCAACAAAAGGATCCTGCCTGATTTCCGCTCCCGCCTCTTCCCCGTGCCCCATTTTTTCTTAGTTTTTTGCCAAAACCGGCTGCTGTTCCATGAGCTGGAAACGCTCGCGGATTTTCTGATAGGAGACCAGCTTGGTGTCCCTTTCCGACGGAGTGAGAAAGGATTGCAGCTTGGTTTCCAGGATGACCGGATTGAGTTCGCTTTCGATGGCGATGACCCCCTCCATGATGATCTTCTGGAGCAGCAGTTCGTGGTTGGTGCGCTCCCGCAGGTTGGCGGCAAAGGGGATGAAGAGAAAGTTGGAGAGGATCAGGCCGTAGAGAGTGGAGGTGAGGGCGACGGGCACGGTTGCCAGGATGACCGAGGTGTCGCCGATTCCCGCCAGCATGGAAATAAGTCCCACCACGCTGCCGATAATGCCGAAGGCGGGGAGAAAGTCGGCAATGGTGCGCAGGACGCGCTCGCTGTCTTCCCGGCGTAGTTTGAAGAAGTACATCTCGGTGTTTAAGATGTCGCGTATCTGCTCCGGTTCGTACCTGTCCACCAGGCAGCCCAGCGCCCTCCGGAGAAAAAGAATCGAGGTCTCGTTTTCCTCTTCCTGCAGTGAAAGAAGCCCCTTCATCCGGGACTTGATACAGAGGTTGATGAGAATATCGACGATCTCCGCCTCGTTTTTCGGTTGCGAGGAAAATGAGGACCTGACCACCTTGTAGACGATTTTCAACCGGTCGAATGAAAAGCTGATGATGGTTGCCGCAAAGGTTCCGGCAACGACGATCATCAGGGCGGCGATATTGAAGTAGAGGCTGATGTTGCCCTTGATGAGAAAACCGGCCAGGAAAACAAGGAGACAGAGGACACAGGCCAGAATATTTCGTTGTTTCATGCTCAGTACCTGTCAGATGGAAGGCGTGGGAAAAGGAGTCGGATCACAAATTTTTACGGCTGCGGCGACTGCGGCTCCCGGGAGATAACAATCTCCACCCGGCGGTTGGCCGCCCGGTTCCGGGCATTGGTGTTGGGCTTCACCGGCCGGAAAAAGGAAAAACCGGAGACCCGGAAGCGACTGCCGGGCAGCCCGGTCTCGCGGATCAGATATCTGGCCACCCGGCTGGCCCGCGCCACGGACAGTTCCCAGTTGGAAGGAAAGCGGTCGGAGTGCATGGGGATATTGTCGGTATGGCCGTTGACGTTGATGGTATAGGGAGTTTTTTTGAGAATTTCCGTCAACTTTGACAGTGATTCCCTGGCGCTGTCCGTCAATTCCGCCTGGCCGGTGGCAAAGAGCAGGTCGCCGGTTAAGATGATCCGCACCGCCTTGTCCGGAACCAGTTCCACGGAGGCGAATTTTTCCAGTTTCTCCGACAGCAGGGTGTAGCGGCTGAGATCGTAGAGCTCTGCTATGATTTCATCTTTCTTTCCGTGCTGCTGCTCCTCCCCTGCCGGTGATTGTTGCGTTTTATGCTCCTGCATTTCCTGTGGGGGTGGGGCGTCATCCGTGACCGGAGCAGTATCTGCCGGAAAGGGCTGCAACATTGCCGGGGGAAAAGCGGGATATGCATCCTGGTTTCTGGCTACACTGTTCATGGGATCATCTTTTTTCCTGACGTTGCCGCTTGGGGATTGCCCGGGGGGGCTTTTCCGCGCCTCGGCCCCGGAGTCGCTTTCGCGGATGGTGACGTCGATTCTCTTGGCCGCCGGCACGCTCTCCTTTGCCTTGTCGATCACTTCAACCGGCTCGGTTCTCTTCAGGGCGTCTCCCCTTTTCCCGGAAATATCCGGAGCAATGGGTACGATGGGAAAGGAGGGCTTGTCGGCGGCGGCAAGGTCCATGGACCTGCCGGATACCACTTCCACGTTATCTTCACTGAGAAACTCCCGTTGTGCCACCTGGTAGACGAAAAGCGAGAGGAAGAGGATGAACATGGTCATCATCAGGTCCGACCAGGCCACGGACCAGTGGGTGGACTTGGGGATTCGGGAGCGGTAGAAGGAGTCACCAACCACAAAAACCGGCGATGAGGTGAGGATGGTCTCCATGCGGTCACGGTCGCGGGGACCCTGCTGTATATCGCCCAGGCGGAAGGACTGCAGCCTTTCCAGGGCGCTTTTCTCCTTATGTCTCTTTTCAAATTCCATCCTTTTTATTATCTACAAAACAAAATCGTTTCCAAAGGGAATTTTAAATTTTTATTCTTGTTGAGCTCTGTCCGGCTGCGTGGTAGATGAAGAGATATGGGCAATGTATGGAAAACCAAGAAGGTAACTGGAGGAGGGGATGATGAAACGAACGCTTTTTGTTGCACTGCTGATTCTCGGTATGGCTGTTTCCGCCTGGGCGGAGACAAAGATTATCTTTGCCGTCGACGCCACCTGGCCTCCCATGGAGTTTGTGGATGGCAACAAGAAAATTGTCGGATACTCCATTGATTTCATGACCGCCGCCGGCAAGGAGGCCGGTTTTACACCGGTTTTCAAAAATACAGCCTGGGACGGCATCTTCGCAGGGCTGGCAGCCGGCAAGTACGATGCCATCTGTTCTTCGGTCTCCATCACCGAGGAACGGAAAAAGAGCATGGATTTCAGCGAGCCCTATTTTCAGGTGCACCAGGCTCTCATTGTCAGGAAAGACGCCAAGGTGAAGGGGCTTGCCGATCTCAAGGGCAAGAAGGTGGGGGCCCAGATCGGCACCACCGGCTATTTCGCCCTGAAGGCGGATAAGGGTGTGGAGCCGAAGTCGTATGATGAGGTGGGTCTGGCCATGGAGGATCTCAACGTCGGCCGGATCGACGGCGTGGTCTGCGACGATCCGGTTGCCGCCAACTTTGCTATGATCAAGTACAAGGACACCTTGAAAATCGTCACTATTCTTGACACCGGCGAGGTCGAACACTACGGTATTGCCGTAAAAAAAGGCAATGCCGGGGTTCTTTCCCTGGTCAACAAGGGTATCAAGGCGGTCAAGGCAAAGGGACTTGACAAAGAGTTGAAAAAGAAGTGGATCGGTCAGTAAAGCCGCAGAAAATCCACATGTTCCGGGAGGAGACCTGACCAGGTTGCGGGGAGCCGCGGAGCGGTTCCCCGCCCAGGCACGCTTCCGGGCGTTTTCATACAAATGGACGAAGGAAAAAGCTCCTCCCGAGAGGTCGTTGAAATCGGCGACGGAGCCGCCATACCAGATCCCGGCGATCCCGGTCTTTTTTCCGCCTGGTGGATCAGTTTCATCGGCACCATCCTGCTGCTTGTCGGCCTGCCCCTGACCACGCCCGATCCCTATCTGCGTATTGTCCGTTTTCTCCCCGACGGCATCCTCATCACCTTCGAGGTCACCTGCGCCTCCATCTCCCTGGCCATGGTGATCGGCCTGATTACCGGTCTGGGCCGTATCTCCCGCAACCGTTTTTTCAATCTGGCAGCCTCCACCTACGTGGAGGTGATCCGCGGTATTCCACTGCTGGTCCAGCTCTTCTACATCTACTTCGCCCTGGGTAGATTTGTCCGCGTTCCCGATCTGGTGGCGGCCGTGATTGCCATGGCGATCTGTTACGGAGCCTATATGGGCGAGGTGTTCCGGGCCGGGATCAGTTCCATCGATTTTGGTCAGACCGAGGCCTCCCTGTCGCTGGGCTTCAATCATCGTCAGACCATGGCCTATGTGATTCTTCCCCAGGCCTGGCGCACCATTCTGCCGCCGGTGGGCAACGAGTTCATCGCCCTGCTCAAGGATACCTCGCTGGTCTCCATCCTGGCTGTTTCCGATATTTTGCGGCGGGGACGGGAGTATGCTGCCGAGTCTTTCAACTATTTTGAAACCTATACGTATATCGCCTTGATTTATCTGATTATTACTCTGATCCTTTCCAAGCTGCTTTCCATCATGGAGTATCGGCTCAGTTATTATGAACGACGCTGAGGCAATCATCGACATCAGCGGCATAACCAAGCGATTCGGTTCCTTTACGGCCCTTGACGATGTCAGCCTGCGGGTTGAGGTGGGCCAGAAGGTGGTGGTGCTGGGACCGTCCGGTTCCGGAAAATCCACCCTGTTGCGGACCATCAACCGGCTGGAAACCATCGATTCCGGTACCATTATCGTCGACGGCCATGATCTCTACGATCCCGGTGAGGATATCAATAAAATTCGTATGGAAGTGGGCATGGTCTTCCAGAGTTTCAATCTCTTTCGCCATAAAACCGTGCTGGAAAATCTTACCCTGGCCCCTGTCAAGCTCAAGAAGATACCCGTGTCACAGGCCCGACAACAGGCGATGCAGCTGTTGGAAAAGGTGGGGATCGGAGACAAGGCCGCATCCTATCCCATCCAGCTTTCCGGCGGCCAGCAGCAGCGGGTGGCCATTGCCAGGGCCCTTGCAATGAATCCCAAGATCATGCTCTTTGACGAACCCACCTCGGCGCTCGATCCGGAGATGATCGGCGAAGTGCTCGATGTGATGGTGACCCTGGCCCGGGAGGGCATGACAATGGTGGTGGTCACCCATGAGATGGGATTTGCCCGCGAGGTGGCCGATGTCGTTGTCTTTATGGATGAGGGCCGCATCGTGGAGATGGCCGATCCCGATACCTTCTTTTCGGCCCCAGTGCATGATCGCACCGCTCAATTTCTCGACCAGATTCTCTGATCCGACCGGAATAGCCATTCATTCATCTTCCCGCCGTCCAGCCAGCTCTCTTTCAGGAAAGCCGCCATGAGTGACGATCTTCTCTTTACCAATTTCACCTTTGATCCGGATTGTTATTATTTCCTCTACCTCGGCGATCTGAAGGGGTATGGGCTTAATGAGCTGCTCCGGGAGACGTTGAGCCGCAGGCTGCAAAGGCGTGTGGAGTTCATCGCCATAGTCCCGGACATTATGGCCCAGTACAACTACCGCAATATCCTGGTCGTCAACCCCCTGGTCGGGAGGGACGGAGCGGGCAGGATGGTGAGCAGGCGGCCCCCTTCAGGGGTTTTCATGCGGGCGGTTTCCACCGGCCGGGAAGTGGCACGGCTCGTTGAGCGGATCCTGGAGAATCAGGAACATCTTTATCTCTCGCTCTGGGAGAGCAAGCCGGAGCTGACCCTGGATGAACGGCCGGAGGTTTCCATCCTCGGCCCGGACAAGGCAGTGGCGGATCGCGTCAACAACAAGATATTTCAATATGAAACATTGAAAGAGGTTGTCCCGGTGGTGGATTTCAGGGTCTGCCGTGGTCGCGATGAACTCCTCGATATGACCCGGGCGCTGCGGCCGCGCTGGCGGGAGGGGATCTTTGTCAGCCGGGCCTACAGCGCCGCCGGAATCGGCAGCGCCATAACCCATACCCCTTCGGATGTGGAGCAATTCTGCCACGGGTGTGCCGATGGAGAGCCCTATCTCATCTCTCCCTACCTTCCCCATGAGCATGATCCCACGGTTTTGGGAGTGGTTGCCAATGAACGGCAGGTATTTATCGCCGGGGTTGCCGATCAGGTCATTGTCGACGGTAACCGTTTCGTGGGCTCCACCTATCCCTCGGTCCTGTCGGAGGAAATCCGACAGCGGCTGCGGGAGCTGACCAGAAAAACCGGCAGGATACTGGGTGGGTGTGGGTATCGCGGTATCTTCGGTTGCGACTATCTCATCGATAGGGACGGGGAGATTCGTTTTCTCGAGGTCAATGCCCGCAAGCAGGGTACCACACTGGAGTTCTGCTACACCCTGGAACAGATCCTGCCGCCGGGTGCTCCCCTGCTGCCGGAGCTCGAATATTGCGCCGTTGTCGAGAACCGTTTTCCGGACTCGGTGGTGGAACCGGCCCGGGAAGGAGATGAGTTGCACTGGGGTACGTATAATGACAAGATTATGCAGGATATTGAAACAAGGGGATATATCCCCCAAACCAACCGCGAGCGGCGGATGTTTGCCGCCGTGGCCGGCACCGGGCTGGAGAAGGATTATGTTATCATAGAACATATAGGCAGTGGCCAGGCGGCTGCCGCAGGTGTTTTTCTGGCCAGGGCGGTTTCGGTGGCAAAGAATCGTGCTGGAATGCGGGACGGATTGAAATCGGCTCAACGCTGTATTCGGGGGACAATCGGTTGAGGGCGGCATCTGCCGTCCGGCAACGGCAAAGGTTGATAACGGCTTTTGTCAACAGGGAACAAGGAGAAAGAACATGGATAGCGGGGAAGAACTGGACAGATATACCGTGGCGTTGTTGGAGCACCTTCAACAACCGGAGCAGGGCACGGTGCAGCCGCCCGATGATGGGCTGCGGGACAGAATCGCAGGGTTGCGGGCCCGGACAAGAGAGGAAAAGGAGAAAACAGCGCCGCTTGTCGACCTTTTCGTTGCCCTGAAAGAGGCCAGGGAGACCAAGGGGTTGACGCCGGAGGAGTTCGGTATCGGCAGAGATGAGCTCCTGGAGCTTGCCCGGCGCCATCAGCGGCTGGACGAACACTTTGTCTCCATCGGCGGCCGGGTCGACCGGGCCCTGCCCCTGGTTTCCCGGGCCAATCTGCGGGTGGATGAGTACCTTGCCCGTCATCGCCATGAGGCGCCCAGCGGTATCGAACTGAGGGATTCCATCCGGGAAAACCGCCGGCGTATCCAACGGGCATTGGGCATGGACGATGATGAATGGCACTCCTACAAGGGACAGCTTCGTCATGTTATCTCCTCCGTTGACGAACTTGCCCGGTTGATTGATCTGTCTCCGTCGGCAGTGCGTGATGTGACGCGGGTGACCGAAAATTACCGCATGCGTCTGACTCCCTATTACACAAGTCTTATCATGCCGGGCAAGGTCAATGATCCGATCATGCTGCAGGCTGTTCCCACCGGCGAGATGCTGGACAATGGCGGGATCGAGATTCCACCGGTGGCCGCCGATCACTCCCCGGCCCGACTGGTGGATCAGTTCTATCCGCGTACCCTGACCATCAAATCCACCAACATGTGCGCCATGTACTGTACCCACTGTCTGCGGATTGCCCATATCGGCCGCAAGGATAGGATTTTTTCCAAGCAGGCCTATGGCGAAGCCCTGGACTATATCCGTCGCAACCAACGGATCCGCGACGTGCTCATTACCGGTGGGGACGCCTTTGTACTCCCCAACGCCATGATCCGCCGGCTGCTTGACGAACTGGACGATATCGATCACGTCCGCGTCAAGCGGCTGGGGACCAGGATTCCGGTGACCGCGCCCATGCGGGTGGACGATGAACTGCTGGACATCCTTGAGGCGAGCAACGAGAGGGGGCCGGTGCGGGTTGTGACGCAGATCAATACGGCCCGGGAGATCACCCCGGAGTCGCGTCGAGCCTTCTACCTGCTTTCCAGGCGGGTGAGCGCTCTGCTCAACCAGGCGGTGCTGCTCAAGGGAATCAACGACAGCAGGATCAAGATGTGGAAACTCTGCGAAACGGTCCAGGAGGCCCATGTGCGGCCCTATTACATCTTCAACTGTTCCTATCGCAATCCCCAGTTTACCCATTTTCGTGTGCCGCTGGAAAGGGGCCGGGATATTGTCGAGTCCATGTACGGCAACATATCCGGTGATGCCATTCCCCGGTTCATTGCCACCGCCGGCGGCAAGATACCCATGCATCGTTCCAATGTGGTGGAACGGCGGGGTAACACCTTTCTGCTGCGTAAACCCTGGAATGGCGAAGAGGTGGAATATCCGGATGCGGATCCCGATCTCTATGCCGACAGCCGATTTTCTTTTGCCGCATATGAAGTGGAGGAGTGATGATGGATGATGAATCGCTTTCCAGCTATCTGTCCGAGCAGGAAGATGCCATGTTCTCCCTGCTCGAGGAACTTGTTCTGATTCAGAGTGGAACCGGGAACAAGACCGGGGTTGACCGGGTGGGGGAGTGCATTACCTCGGTCCTTGCAGAGCTTGACCTCAGGTGTGTACGGATCGGCAACCGCGACCTCGGCGATCATCTGCTCTTTTCCACGCCTGCCTGCGGGAAAAACGGCACGAAAAAGATCCTGCTGACAGGACACATGGATACTGTTTTCCCTAAGGATTGCGGTTTCAACGGCTATGAAGATGATGGGGAAAAGATCACCGGTCCCGGTGTCATCGACATGAAAGGCGGCCTTGTAACCATGATCTACACGGTAAAGGCGCTGGCGGCCCATAATCTGCTCGGCGAAATTCCGTTGACGCTCTTTTTCAATTCAGATGAGGAGATCGGCTCGCCAAGCTCGGCGCCGCTGCTCCGGGATGAGGCCGGCAGGAGCTGCTGCGCCCTGGTCTTTGAGTGCGGTGGTTTAAACGGCGAGGTGGTGACCGGTCGCCGCGGCAAACGGGGATACCGTTTGCAGATCAACGGTCGCGCCGGACACGCCGCTTTTGCCGGAACGGATAAACCCAGCGCCATTCTGGAGCTGGCCCGTCAGATCGACAGGCTTGAGGCCTTGAACGATCCGGACCGTCAGGTGGTGGTCAATGTGGGCAAGATCGAGGGCGGCATCGGTCCCAACACGGTGGCGGATTCGGCCAGCGCTCTCATCGACACCCGTTTCCCCTCACAGGAGAGCGGGGAATGGCTGGCCGGAAAAATCGAGCTGATTTCCTCGGGGGCCACGGTCAACGGCACGCAAACCGCTCTGCAGGTGACCAATACCCGGCCGGTCATGGAACAGCGCTGGGAAAATCACCGCCTCTTTGAGCTGTACCGACGCCGGGCGGAGTCCCTGGGCCTGCCGGTGCGCGAGGAGTCACGACAGGGAGTTTCCGATGCCAATACCCTTGCAGAGGCCGGTATTCCCGTTCTTGATGGGTTGGGCCCCATCGGTGAACATGATCACAGTGAACGTGAATACATGATAAAACAGAGCCTGCCCCAGCGGACAAGAATTCTCTCCTTGTTTCTCCCGGATTTGTATCGTACAGTATGTGCTGAGACAAAAAAAAGCTAGAGGGTATCCAACGTGCAGAAAGAACTCCAGAAAAAAGTCAAGTCCCAGCTGCAGCCGTTATTTTCCCGATATCACATCGACTTCCAAGGGCTGGAATCGGTCCTTAAATGGAAGCCCATTGTCCTGATCATCGGTAACTACTCATCCGGTAAGTCCACCCTGATCAACGAAATGATCGGCCAGAATCTCCAGCGCACCGGACAATCGCCCACGGACGACTCTTTTACGGTCATCACCTGGGACGACGGTGAAGGGGAAACAGAGGTTCCCGGTGCAAACCTAGTCAACGACGAATCGTTGCCGTTTACCTCTTTCAAGGCCTATGGCAAGCGTTTTATCTCCCATTTCTGCATGAAACGGGTCAAGGCGGATTTTCTCAAAGACATGGTCATCATCGACAGCCCCGGCATGCTCGATTCCGTGGCCGAGAAAGATCGGGGATACAACTATATGACCGTACTTGGCGAGTTTGCCAAACTTGCCGATCTCATTGTCCTGATGTTCGACCCCCATAAGGCAGGTACCATCAAGGAGACTTACAGCGCCATCCGCACGACCCTGCCGGAATCATCGGGGGAGGACCGCATAATCTTTGTCATGAATCGCATCGACGAGTGTGATCACCTCAGTGATCTGGTGCGGTCCTACGGTACCCTGTGCTGGAATATCTCGCAGATGACCGGTCGTAAGGATATTCCCTACATCTACCTCACCTATGCGCCGCAACTGGCCCGTTCCACCGAGGCCCTCTCATCCTGGGAAGGGGAGCGCGAGGCCCTGAAGGAAAAAATTCTCCAGGCACCGAGTTTCCGCCTTTATCATATTCTTGAGGATGTGGATCGGCAGGTTAACGAGCTGGCCCTGGTGAGCGAGGCCATGGCCTCCTTTGCCGCCAAGGTACGGCGGAAATTTTACGCCAACGGCCGGGTCACCCTGTTGATTGCGGTCCTGGCCTTCTTTCTGCTGGGACCCATCTGCAAGGTGCTGTTCGATACTCCCAAGGAGGTACTGATCAGCGCCATCCTGGACGGTTCGGTTGCACCGGTACACTTCCTCTTCCCCCTTGCAGGCGCCCTTGTGGTTATGCTGCTTTCGCTGTTTTGGTTCACCCGTTTTACCTTCCCGGGTCTCAAGAAAAAATGGATGGAGGAGCGCGTGGGGTTGGTGAGCCTGGATACCGAGTACAAGAAAAACCTCTGGCAGTCGGTGGAGGCCAATGTGCGCGATCTGGTTTCGGCTGCCAAAATAACTGAAATGGGTTCCACCCATTCCCGCAACCTGCGACGCATCCGCCGTTTCCTGGATCATGATCTGAAAAACTATTACAAGAAGATCAAGTAGATACAAAAATCTCTCCCGGCCGCATAGCGGGGACTGTGACCGCTCACTTTTCCGGGAAAGCTCTTCCGTCCAGGATTTAAAAGCAAAAAAAAGCGGGTCCCCAATGGGGACCCGCCTGCCGTGAAACGTACTTAGCCGTTGTAAACGGTCGGAGTTTAGAAGCTGACGCCGAATTCGAAGTAGGCGCCGATGGCGGTGTCGTCTGCCTGATCATTGTCAAGCATACCGGCAACCACCTTGGCATAGGCGCCGTCGGAGATGGCATACTTGGCGCTGCCGGATACCTCGACAAGATCCGGGCCGTCGTCGATGGTGGCGTAGAGGACATTTGCACCCAGGGACAGCTTGTCGGAGGCCTTGAATCCGGCAATGGCGCCGAAGAAGGTGGTGTCTCCACCGGTACCGATCTGTTTTACAGCGGTGATACCGGTGCCGCCGCCGAGCATGATGAGACCGAAGTCATCATCGGCCTTATAACCGTCTTTGGTGAAACCGGCGATACCGGTGAGGGAGACTGCTCCGAAGTTGCTTCCCACCGTGGCGAAACCACCGAGAGCGGTATCGTCTTTCTTGTCAAAGTCCTTGGCGGCCAGTTCAGCTTCAAAGTTTACGGCTCCGGCTTTTCCTGCCAGGTTGACTGATCCCACCAGACCATCGTTGCCGACCGGGGTTTCGTCCTGCAGGGCAACAGCGATTGCCTTGAATTTGACTGCTCCCATTTTCTGGACAACAACGAGACCGTAGCCGTTCTTGTCGTTATCATCGGTCCAGTCGGTGCTGACATCGCCCGGGATCTCGGGATCGACCGGATCGGTGATTTCGGCATTCTTGTCATAGAAACCGACGATCTTGGTTCCGCCGGTCTTGAAGACCGCTTTCAGACGATCGGCACGACCGTCCCAGCTGAACCACTTGGAGAAGTTTTTGACCTGGCGACCACCGCTGAGGGTAACGGGTCCCATGGGAACGGTGATGTACGCGTAATCGACATAGATGTTCTTGGGATCAGCGGCGTTTCCGGTTGCGCCTTTACCGCCGTCCCACATGCCGTCGGTCATCCTGATTCTGGCATTGACGGAAGCCCCGCCCTTGGCCTTGGCATTGACTTTCAGGCGTACGCGAGAATCCAGTTTGGACTTGGAGTCCGCATCGGGGGAGTAATCCTTCATGGTAATGCCACGAAAACGGGCGTCACCACCGAACTTCACTTCGGCCTGTGCCGCTGATACCATTGAACCAGCGATGAGGAGTGCTGCTCCGGCCACGAGTACTTTTTTCATTGTTCTCTCCTTTTTATCTTTTGACGAGTTAAACGTACCGCTATTGCACCAAGTTTAACCTAAAATTAGTTGAAAAAATATATTACTTCGGCCTTGCCGTCAAGTTTTTTTTACTTGGAGTACAACTTTTTTTACCATCGAGCGGATGGGCGGAATTCTTTAGCAATCTTTAACAAAGGGTTTATAAAATGGTGGTGAAATGATAAAGAGAGATAATCGGGTGTACCATCCCTGAAAACCGTCACCCCCGTCTACATTTCAAGACACCCCAGCGGATGACGATCCCCAGGAAGAAAAAGAGGTTTGAGGTGAATGTGAAAGAAAATCTCCCATTTGGCCCAAGGGGCACGGCAGCGAAACTCTCCGCTGTTCAGTTGCTTTTCTGTCTGTTCGGCTTGTTTTTCCTTCAGCCGTGTGCAACGACATGGGCCGCGACGGCGGACAACGCAGCGGAAGGACCGGCCGTTGGCGTGCTTTTTCTGCCGTTCACCATTGAGGCTCCGGAAAGGTATGGCTATCTTGAGGAAGGGCTTGCGGGCATGCTTTCCACCAGGGTGGCCAATCGGGCTGGGGTCGTCACCCGGATTCATACCCCCGAGGCCTACGCTTTGTCCTCCATCCTGAAAGAGGGAAAGCGGGAGAGGTTCCGGCAGGCCCTGGCGGCTCTTGATGCCGAGTACCTGGCGGTGGGCACCCTCACCGCCGCAGGGGACAAGGTGACGCTGACGGTATATCTTTACAACCGTATGAAACAGCAGGCGCCGCTCACCGTTTCCCGCAGCGCTGCAGGCATGGAACGCATACTGGAGTTGGTGGATGAGGTGGCCTGGGATATCGCCGAAAGGGGTTTCGGCAGGAAAAGACCTGCGCCCATAATTCCCGCCACCCCGGATTCAGCTGCAACAGCGGAACGCTTCCGGACACCGCACCCGGAGCGCGCCTTCAGAAAAGGCCTGTATCAGGGCAGCGGCCTGGAATCCGGTTCCGGCGGGGATTTCCTCTTTGTGTCCGGACGCCGCAGTAAAGCCATTCAGGAATCGATCCGTTCCATGGACGTCGGAGATATCGACGGGGACGGCCGCAACGAAATCGTTCTTGCCGCCGATACCCGGCTGATCATCTATCGCCATCTGGATGAGCGCTTCCAACCCGTGGCCACGGTTCCCCTTGCCCGTTACCTGCGGGTGCATGCGGTCAATATCGCTGATATCAACGGTAACGGCATACCCGAGATCTACGTCAGCGCCAACAACGGCAAGAAACCCGCCTCCTGGATCGTGGAGCATGGCGGCTCCGGTTACGGGGTAATCCAGGGGGATATTCCCTATTATCTGCGGCCCGTTCCGATGCAGGGGCAAGAGATGCTCCTGGGACAGCCGGGCGGCGTCGGCGAGGAACTCGCCACCGCAGTATACCGGCTGCAGCTTGTCAACGGCAGGGTAACAACCGGACCCAGGATCAGGGTGCCCGGATCAACGCACATTTTTGACTTTGTGACCGCTGATATCACCGGCAACGGTCGCCGGGAGATCATCACCGTTGATCCGGAGAACAGGATTCGGGTGATGGACGCCGCCGGCGCCCTGCTGTGGCGCAGCGACAGGGGATACGGCGCGGGTCGCAATTATTTCGGCACCATGATGTCGGATCTCGACGACGATCGTCGGAAGATATACCTGCCCACCAGGCTGCTGGCCATGGATCTTGACGGCGACAACCGGGCCGAGATCGTCATTGGGAAAAATCAGCTGGCCGCCTTTTCCTATTTTGAGCGCCTTCGCTTTTTCAAGGGCAGTTCCATAGCCGCACTCACCTGGCGGGAGAATACTCTGGCCCCGTTGTGGGAGACCAAGAAGATCGCCAATTACACCGTGGACTACCAGCTTGTTTCCGCCCGCGGCGCAGCAAAAGGCGGAAAGGCCGGGGAGGCTTCCTTTTCCCTTTATTTTCTTGAAGATCTTAACAGTCATCCCCTTAACTTCCTGTCTCCGGACAGCTGCCGCATCCATATGTACGGTATTGGGAAAAAGCAGGGAAAATAGGAGGAGGGCTCCGGTCCGTCTGCCCCGCCTTTCCCTTTTTGTTGAGACCTGAATCCGGAGTGTTCGTGCGGGCGCCGGATACGGGAAGGGAACCGTTCGTAACCGGTCACCACATTAGCGCCGGGTTGCGGATCCATTAAGTGGGTGGGGGCTATTTCCCCTGCAAGGGGTTGCCGTTTCCCTCTTTGTTCCCCATGGGAGACCGGGGCCGCTCTTTCCTGATGTCCACTCCCGCCTGCTGCAGCAGAGTCATGGCCGTGCCGTCATGCCTGCCGGAGACAACCACCTCGTCCGGTTTCAAGTTGAGCAGCCACTGACCCACCAGCAGTCCCTTCTTTCTCCTGGCCTGCCAGTACGGATTTTCCATAAACTCCCGCTGGATGGTTTTTTTGTGCTTGGTATCGATGACCTCGCGGAGAAACCATCTGGCTCCGGCAAGGTGGTTTGTCGGCTCGCCTTCGGGACCGGCCACCGGAGTGATGCGGCAAATGACATAGTCCGCCTGATAATGGGGGCGGATCCTGGCCATGACCACCCGCGGAAATTTTTCCGGGATAAGCTCTTCCAGGTGATCGGAGACCTGGTCGGCGATTTTATGGGACGGCGTGCGCATGATGACGTCGAGATCGACGATAAACCTGCCGCCGGCGGTACGGCTGAGGCAGCGTTTGACCCTGGTGATGCGCGGATGCTCTTCCACCAGCCGGATGATTTCCCTTTCTGTCTCCCGGTCAATGGAGGCATCGAGCAGGTCTTTGAGGGCGTCCAGCAGCAGCATGCTGCCGGCCCTAAAGACAAACAGAGCCACCACCGCCGCGGCCCAGCGGTCGAGGGGATAGCCGAAAAAGACGGCGAGCAGGCCAAGCAGAACAATACCGGTGGAAAGGGCGTCGGCCAGATAATCCCGGGCATCGGCCACCAGGGCCGGCGAGTTGAGACGCCTGCCGGCCCGCAACTGCAGAAAACCGAAGGCCAGGGTGACGATGAAGGAGATGCAGGCAACCGGCAGGGCAACGGCGATATCGGGCAGATGATTGGCGCCGAAAAGGGCCTGTCTGGCGATTTCATAGGCGGCGACGATGATGGCGATGGAGGTGATCAGGGTGGCGACGGTCTCCGCCTTGTACAGCCCGTAGGGAAAGGATGGATGTTCCCGGGCGGCAACCCAGAGGCCGATAAATGCCGCTGTGGAGGCCAGGACATCGGTGGCCGAGTGAATGGCATCGCCGAGAAGCGCCGTGCTGCCGGAAACGACACCGGCCACCCCCTTGCCCAGGGTGAGAGCCAGGTTGATGCCGATGGAGATGAGAGCCCGGCGTCGGGCGGCGCGTAACTCGGCCAGGGTTGATTGCGAAGACATGGGTATGGTACGGAAAGCGGTTGTGGTTTTCGCACAAGGTGCCGGGATCAGGTTATCCCAATATCTCCCGGAGGAAAATGAAATTATGGCCACAACGGAAAAATCGGGGGGAATACCTTGTAAAAGTGATTGACAATGCATATGAGTTTGGGGTAACTAACATTCCGTTCTCCACCCACGATGCTGCCATGACCAAACAGGTATTGACCACATATTGTTCCTTTCTGGACAAGGCGAAAAAATGTCTGCGCAACAGATCCTGCGGGGGCGAGACCAGTCTGTCCCGGGCCTGCTGCAACAGCCGGCTCAGGGTCTGCCGCCTGACGGGAGATCGGCGTCTGTGCGCCAGGATGGCCCATCTGGGCCTGGTCCCCGGAAGAGAGTTGCAGCTAATCTGTTCAGGAAGCGGTGAAAATTGTCTTGTCAAGCTCGGCGACGGAGTTTTGACTCTCGATGAACAAACCTCGGAAAATATCATTGTTACCGCTATCTGATATTTTTTTGATTTATGTCTTAGGTATGGCTAAACTTGTTCGAATACCTAAAGAGCCCCTTGAAAAAGCCGTCTATGTCAAAGGGTGTTGAAAAAGGAGGCCCCATGGAAACCCTGATCATTAGCGCTGTCCTGGCTGTATCCGCCTTCTGGCTGGCGAGGAGGCTGGTACGGATGGTAAAGCGTCCGCACTGCCTGTCCTGCTGTGATGGTTGCGGCACAACTTGTCAGCCCCGGAAAAGATGCTACAATTCAACAGGAGAAGGTAAATCAACCGCTATGTAACCGGTCGCGGGGTATGTAAACCCGCGACCGGTTACATAGCGGTTTGTCGGTTCGGGATATGACTCACCTGCACAAGATCGGGTAACAATCATGACTTTACGGGAGATGCACAGGGGACAGCGGGGAGAAATCGTCGCCATCACCGTGCAGGGAGAACTGGGGTTGCGGCTGCGGGAAATGGGATTGACCAGGGGAACGGTTTTCCGGGTGGAGGGCCGGGCACCTCTGTACGACCCGGTCATGATCAAGGTGGCCGGTCAGACCCTGACTCTGCGCAATAACGAGGCTGATTACATTGAGGTGAAGCTGCTGGCGGACGATTGACCGGTTGCCGGTTTTCGCCCTCCATCGCCGCAGCCGCTCACCGCTGAGAGAAAGCAATGAAAGCGGAGATAAAAATCGCCCTGGCCGGCAATCCCAATGCCGGCAAAACCACACTCTTCAACCGTCTCACCGGTGCCCGGCAACATGTGGGGAATTATCCCGGTGTCACCGTTGAGCAGAAAGAGGGACGCTTCAGCCGCGGCGGTATCGATTTCCGGGTGGTGGATTTGCCGGGAACCTATTCGTTGACGGCCTATTCCGAGGAAGAACTGGTCGCCCGCGAATATCTGGTGAATGAGAAACCGGATGTGGTAATCGACGTCGTCGATGGTTCCAACCTGGAGCGCAACCTCTATCTTGCCTGTCAGTTCAGGGAATTGGGCATACCGCTGATTTTGGCTCTCAACATGATTGATGTGGCCCGTGATCGCGGTATCGAAATCCGGCCCGACAGGTTATCCAAGCTCTTCGGCGTGCCCGTTGTTCCCATCATCGCCCGTTCCGGCCATGGCATCGACCAGCTTCTCGATACCGTCGTCAACGGGGATTTTTCCGAATCCGCCCGGCAACCCCTCAACATCTCGTACGGAGAGGATATCGACCTGGCACTGGCTGAGCTTATCCCCCTCATTGAAGAAGCCGGGCTGCTCACCGATACCTATCCGCCTCGCTGGATTGCGCTGAAATTTCTTGAAAACGATGATCGCATCGTCGATCGTGCCTTCCGGGAAGATTCCCGGACGGCGGATCGACTGGAAAAGGTGGTGACCAGAATCACGGGGCATCTGCGCAATACCGTTGACGCCTATCCCGAGGCGATCATCGCCGACCATCGTTACGGATTCATCAAATCCATCCTCAGGCAGGGGGTTCTTGCCCATAAGTACGATACCGACCGGTTGTATACCTCGGACAGGATCGACAGGGTGGTGACCAACCGTTTGCTGGGACCGGTTATTATGGTGGGTGTGCTCTTCGCCCTTTACCAGTTCACCTTTTCATACAGTGAAATTCCCGTTGCCTGGTGCGAGGCATTTTTTAGCTGGTTCGGCAGCCGGGTGGACCTGCTCATGCCCGACGGCCTGCTCAAATCCATGATCATTTCCGGAATCATCGACGGTGTCGGCGGTGTCCTGGGGTTTGTTCCCCTGATCATGTTCATGTTTTTCGGTATCTCCATTCTCGAGGACTCCGGATACCTTGCCCGGGTCGCCTTTATGATGGACCGGATCTTCAGGATCTTCGGTCTGCACGGTTCATCGGTGATGCCCTTCATCGTTTCCGGCGGTATTGCCGGCGGTTGCGCCGTTCCCGGGGTGATGGCCGCCAGAACCCTGCGCTCTCCAAGGGAACGTCTGGCGACCCTGCTCACCGTTCCCTTCATGAACTGCGGCGCCAAGATACCGGTGCTCACCCTGCTGATCGGCACCTTTTTTGCCGACCACAAGGCCTGGTATATGTTTTTGGCAACGGTGGCCGCCTGGCTGGTGGCCCTGCTTGCCGCCCGCCTGTTGCGCTCCACCGTACTGCGCGGTCGTTCGACTCCCTTTGTCATGGAGCTGCCGCCCTATCGGTTTCCCACCTTTCGGGGGCTCTTCATCCATACCTGGGAACGCACCTGGCAATATATCAAAAAGGCCGGAACCGTTATTCTGGCGATCTCGATTCTGCTCTGGGGATTGATGAGTTTTCCCGCTCTGCCGGAAGGCAGGATTCAGCACTATGAACAGCAGCGGCAGCAACTGCTGGCACGGGTTTCCGCGACCATTAAGGATGAGCTGGAACAGGGAGAAAGGGCCGGGCTGTCGCCCCGGGCGCGGCAGCTGGCTGCCGGGTTGCTGGAAATCGACGATGCCGCGGCGGAGGAACGTCTGCGATACTCCCTGGCCGGCCGTCTGGGCACCGCGCTTGAAACCGTCAGCCGATGGGCCGGTTTTGACTGGCGGACCAACATTGCCCTGCTCGGCGGTTTTGCGGCCAAGGAGGTTATCGTTTCCACGCTGGGGACCGCCTACTCCATCGGCGAGGTCGATCCGGAACAAAGCAAGGGGTTGAGCGAACGACTTGCCGCTGATCCGCACTGGAACCGGGTGCTGGCCCTGGCCGTGCTGGCTTTTATTATGTTTTATGCGCCCTGTTCGGTCACGGTGGTCTGTATAGCGCGGGAGTCCGGGTCCTGGGGTTGGGCCCTGTTTTCCATGGCCTTCAACACCTCACTGGCCTTTTTCCTGGCCGTTGTCATCTACCAGACGGGAATGGTTCTGGGCCTGGCCTGAGGCGGTTATCGCCTGGCCGTACAGGTGAGCTTGCTGGGAAAAACCCGACCGATGGATTCCGAAACCATGCGCGGCCGTTTTTTATGCCATCTCGGCAGTACCGAACGCTGGTCGGCTTCATAAAATTCACATCTGTTCTTGCCGCCGTTCTTGGCGGCATACATGGCGACATCGCCGTGCTGGAGCATCGAGTCGGCATCCCGGCTGTCATAGGGAAAGAGGCTGATGCCGATACTCCCCCCCAGCCGGCAGTTGTGGCCGTCGATGAGCATCGGTTTGTTGAGCTGGGCGATGATCTTTTCCGCCACATCTTTCACTCCCTGCCGCGAGGTGGCGCTTTCCAGGATAATGACGAATTCGTCACCACCGATGCGGCATACCGTATCCGAGGTCCGCAGCAACTTCACCAGGCGGGTGGCGATCTTCTGCAGCACCTTGTCGCCAACCTTGTGTCCATAGGTGTCGTTGATGGGTTTGAAGGAGTCGAGGTCGATGAAGAGCAGAGCCAGAATGCGATTGTTACGGTCTGCCAGGGAGATGGCCTGGGGAAGTTTTTCACTGAGGTATTTTCGGTTGGGGAGTTTGGTCAGGGCGTCGTGATTGGCCTCGTAGCGGTGCTGCTCAAGCATGTCCACCTTTTCCGTCACATCCTGAAAGAGCAGAACTCCGCCGCTGAACCGTTTGTTGTTGCTCAGAGGCGTGGTGGTGCACTCAACCAGGAGGTGGTGTCCGCCTGCCTGGAAGAGTTTGAATGTTCCCAATGGCTTGGCCTTGCGGCAGTTGCTTGGCCGCTTCTGGTCTGAGGGGAAACACTCCACAGCTTCTTCCGGTTTTTCCGGGTCGGTGAGTTTGATGACCTCCCGGTAGCAACGGCCGATACACTCTCCGGCCTCCATTTTGAGCATATTGAGAAGAACGGCGTTGATAAAGGTGATACGCTGTTGATGATCAACGGCGCACATGCCGTTGGCGGCGGCATTGAAAATACACTCATATTTGGACACCAGCCGTTTCTGTCTCTGCCTGTCGGCATGATCGCCGATAATATACTTTATCTTGTTCTTCAGAATGGTCCAGTCTATGGGTTTTCTGATGTAGTCGGCGGCACCGGCGGCAAAGGACTGTTCCACCGAATCCTCGCTATCCAGGGTGGTGATCATCAGGATCGGCGGCACCGGTGAAATCCGGCGGCGGATGAAGCGGCAAAGGGAAATTCCGTCCATGTCATCCATCTGGATATCGATAATCAGCAGATCAAAACGCTTTTTTTCAATCCGCTGCATGGCCTCCCTGCCGCTTGCAGCAACGGTTACCCGGTATTCTTCCTTTTCCAGGGCGGTCCGGGTCAGTTCCCTGGTAATCTCTTCGTCGTCAACCACGAGAATATGGTGGCGAATATTCTTCCCTGAAGTCATGGAGTCTTTACTGGTGTCCCTAGTTAACAGAGCCGGCAACCATGAACGTCGGTATGGATTACGGATCCTTCCCGGCGATAGTTACCGGTTATTACCACGTAACCCGGCGTTATATCATGCTCCCAGCCTGTGATCAGACCGGTGAAGAGGCCAACGATCACGGATAAACAGGATTATAAGATTATATCATACTCGCTTATCGGTAACCAAGGCGGGGCTGTTGAGTTTTTTTGAAAAAAAGACCAGGGAGAAGAGAGGTGATCCCGGGAATTGAGCCCGTGATCGGTTTCACAGTGGTGGGTGATGAGAATTGGCCGTCGTGCGGGAAGCGGAAAAAATTCCCGGTCGCCATATCCCCACAACGCGGGAGGGACTGAACGCCTGGAGATGCAGCGGCCGAGATTGATCCCGGGATTGTCAGCCGGCCGGATAGCCCTTGCGGCGGCTTCTGCCCCGCAGAAGCATAGTGGCGGCCAGGCCGGGCACCAGGAGCAGGATGGTGGCCGGTTCCGGAAGCGGTTGCAGGGATACGGCCTGGACAATGGCGCTGTGTCCGGCCTCGGTGGGGTGGATACCGTCCCAGAAAAATGTTGCGTCGGCATCGGCCAGGCAGTCGGGATTAACGGCACAGGCATTGCTGATATCTTCAAAGCCGGTGGCGCCGGGATGGCTGACGGTATAGTTGATCAGGCCGAATGTATCGAAATCGATGAGATTGATATTCAGTGTCTTCTGCAGGGAAGCCAACATTGTCCCGGCTTCGGCATTGAACCCGGCGGTCATGGTGCCGACCAGTGACGAGGCCTGGGGTCCGGCGGCGAGGATGGCCGGAGTTTTACCGATATCCGGTATGTTCGGTACCAGGATGTTTTTTGCCCCTTCAGCGGCGAGCGCTTCGATACTGGCGGCAAGGCTGTCGACGTAGGCGCTGATGAAGGGGAAAGCTGCCTGGGCGTCGCCGCTGGTCAGAACGGCAACCGCCGCATCCCTGGCATCGTTGCCGCCGCCCCAAACCGAGTAGAGGGCATCGGCAGGGGCATCGGGGCCGGTGGTGATATCGATCTCATTGAGAAACATCCCCACCTGTTCCCGGACACTGGGCGGTGTCGAGGGATTGCCGCTGGGCGCCATGCGCGCGCCGCCAAAGGCATAGTCGTTGCCGCCCGCAAGGGAAGGGGTCAGGTCAAGTCCCAGCTTGTCGGCAAGCTGTTCAACCCAGGTTCTGCCGTTGGAAAGTGCCGGCAGCAGGTCGGTGCCGCGGTCATAAGGGAGCGATGGAATAAAGTCGTTGCCGCTGATGGGAGTCGGGGTGGTATCTCCCAGCACCAGATAAAGGTTGCCGTTATCGGACAAGCTGTCGCCGAAGACAAAGATATCGGAAAAAGGGGCCGCCTGCCCGGACAGTGGAAGGGAGAAAAGGAAAATCGCCAAAAGGAGAGCTCTGAAATACGCGCCTGTCATGGTTTGCTCCACGGAATATGCACTGATTTTTTCTCTGTATAAATTTTTGTACTTAATCTAGACAACAATGTCAAGAAAATGACACATGTTTTGTTTATTTTTTTGAAAAATTCGCACAGATAAGCAGATAGTAATCAAATTAAAAAAAATTGTACTTTCTTTTGCCGTGGGTTTGACTTCCACTTTGCATCTACTCTATAATTAAAATAGGTAAGCAAGTTGAGCCAAACCTGCCGCAAGACAGGGACGGAAAGTTACGGGTCCGCCTCATGGTGGATAGCCGGGCTGCCTTGATCAAGGTGTCCGGCTTTTTTTATTCCCAGCCACACATTCCATTCACGCTTTTTTTATATCACCCATATTTCAATTTCCTGGTTTGTTCATATAGTTATGGTTTGTAGACAATAAAATTTCAATCAAAGAAAAGGAGGTGTTGGTCTCAACTGGACAAGGTGAAGTGAAAGTGAACTAAGGAAAATCCTTGGCGTCGGAAGACGTGCATCAAAAACAGTGGAAACTCTGTAAAAGGAGGATAAAATTGCAGAAAAAAAGCTATCTCAGCAGAAACCTGTCATGCCTTGCCGCCGGCGTGCTTCTGATGGCCGCGGCTCCGGCCCGCTCCGCCCCGCCGGATAGACATGACTATGCCCTGCGATCCCGGGATGGGGTGCGCATCAACCAGCAACTGGACATGGACGATACCATCACCATGGCAAACGGTGCCCTTTACGCAGCCGGGCCCGCCTACAGCCCCAAGGCCACCTGCGGCTCCTGCCATGACTACGAGGCCATTACCAAGGCTTACCACTTCCGCGAGGGAACCGGACCCAATGGCGAGGGATTGTCCGACCACTGGTCTGACGAAAACAAGGATGGAGAACCTTACAAATACCTTGCCAATGCCTACGGCCACCTGCTCAGCGCCGGTCAGTATGGTGCCTGGTGACCGCCCTCCTACCGCCAGTTGGCGGCTAAGGAGAGCCGGGGATCCAAAGACGACCCCATCAATACCGAAGGAAAACCGTCCTGGTTCGACATGGGAACGGCGGATGAGCTTGCAACCTGTAATTCCTGCCATATCGGCGGCGGGCCCACCGAGGGGATTGTCCAGGCCGACGGGACGGTCATTCCTTATGACGACCCGGGGCTGTCACCGACGCACAGCTATGACAGAGACTTTTACTCTTATGATGCCGATGCCACGGTTCGCGCCTATTACGGCGGCGATACCATCGCGGAATCGGTAGCTGCGGCCGGCGAACCCACGCCCCATGACTGGAGCAAGTCGGGGGTCATGGAGGCGGATTGTCTCATGTGTCACATCGATCCGGAGACCCCGGCGGCGCTCATGGCCGCAGACGGGTTGAGAACCGATCCTAACCGGCCCCGCCTCATGGTCTTTGCCGAGCGCAACGAGGCCGGCGAAGTGGTGAAAATCTCCATGGGTACGCCGCTGCACACCGGGCTTGTCAATGAGAGCGCCATGCCTTACACCAACGATCTCCAGCGCATGGGAAGGCCCACGCCGATGATGGCCCTAACCAGGCTGCCTGCCGAGAACGTCGGTGAAATGATGGAGATGTGGACAAACGGTCTGAAACAGATCGAGGAAAACAACATCGCCACCGGAAAAACGCGGCTTCCCTATGCCCTCTATGGACAAAATGTCGCAAAAATCTGGGATATGAACGGCATTCGCGCCGAATACTGTGCCAACCCCGCCGGGCCCGCCGACGAGATGGCCCGTCTCATGGCCAATCAGGATGCCATCAACAATCTCTTCGCCGGTTTTCTCGACTACCTGATCGGCAACGGTTTTCTCCCGGAGAATGCCGACATGGAGATGATGATGGACATGTTCTTCAACGATTTCATCTATGCCTACAAGATCAAGAACAGCATGGATCCCAATGAAGGCCTCATGCCGATTCCCATCGGGCTGCGCGCCTATGACCAGGGCCGGTTCTACACCGACTGGGACAACCCCAACGCCTCGGTGCGCGATTATGTGCGGGCGCCGCTGGTCGAGGGTCAGGGCGTTCCCTATTCCGGCCGGGTGGGACTTGCCTGGCAGGCGACCATGTACGGCATGGGCCTGGCCATGCAGGGAGATCCAACCTATATCGACCCTGCCAGCGGTCAGGTCATGGCCGACAAGGTGGTTGCCGATTATCAGTCCGGCGTCATCCCCGAGGAAAATATCAAGATGGTGCTGCGTGATTACCTGCCCAACTTTTTCAATGTCATGCCCACGGCCGAGCTCATGGGTCTTGACCTTGACCAGGATGGGTCGCCCCTTGCCTATGTTCAGCTGGTCAAGGACGAGGAAAGCGGCGAGTGGACGGCCAAGACCTATTGGGAGGTTGATGAGATCAGCCACCGTTCCGTCCATCAGCAGGTCTTCGGCGGCGGCAACGATGCCAATGATCCCCGCTGGGTCAAGGTCTGCGGCGAGTGTCATGTGATGACCCATGACAACGGCAACAGCGAAGTGGATGTGGTTCGCCTCTACAATCTGGGAATGAAGGCGGATTTCGTGAAAAACGGCCAGTTCGTCAATCTGACTTCCGACCGCGAGGCTGCCGGCTACGATGTCCACATGTCCGAAGGAGCGCTCAGTTGCGGATCCTGCCATTTTGCCCAGGCGGGCCACCACGTGACCAAGGATCTCGAAAA
This sequence comes from uncultured Desulfobulbia bacterium, assembly GCA_964446115.1. Taxonomy (GTDB): domain Bacteria; phylum Desulfobacterota; class Desulfobulbia; order Desulfobulbales; family Desulfobulbaceae; genus CAYUNE01. The sequence goes on from CAYUNE010000011.1 coordinate 46,963, forward strand.
GCTGCACAACTTCCTCAAGGGAACCGATACCGCCCACATGGTGCGTAACGATCTGGACAACAACTACCGTCCCAAGACCTGCGAGAGTTGTCATCTGGCCGGCAAGGATCCGGGAGCTGCCGATCCAACCGGGGCCCACAAGGCCAGGTTTGGTGAATATGCCGCCCGGCACATCGAGAACATCGCCTGCCAGACCTGTCACGTGCCCTTTAAGAAGAGCTGGCGTTTCAGGGCGTTCGACGACACCCTGGGCTACTACGGCAACTTTGATAACCGCATGGGCTACAATGTCCTTCCCGGCGGCGACTTCAAGCTGATGGCCTTTCCCGGAGAATATGCCATCAGCCCGGTGTACGGAACTTCGCCGGGATACGGTATCCCCCATTTCAATATGCTGGCCCAGCATATTGATGCAGATGGCAAGGGAACGGTTCCAATGGACTATGTCAGTGAAATGGTAGATTATTTTCATCTGACCAAGTCCGGGGATCCGGGACGCATCGTCAACGGTATGCCCACCAACCCCGGATTCGATTTCTGGAAATATTTCTACCAGATGGGTCTGAACATGCGGCAGGCGGCCGGAATACCCCTCAGCTATGATCCCACCTGGGATAACGAGGTCTTCCCGCCGCTCTACTGGGCAAACGGCCAGAACGGCTATCCCCAGGTCGTCATCGGTAATCCCATCACCATCATGACCTGGGTGGATGCCAATCCCGATAACGGCGAGCATGACATGAGCGGGCTTCCCTACGGCGGCGCCAAGATTCTCTACCTGCGTGAGATCATGGCTGCCATCGAGGATTACCAGGCCCCGACCATGCTGGGCGCCAATCCCATGGACCTGGCAACGATTCCGCCCAACGATGCCAACTGGGCCCGGAATCCCATGGTGGGCAAGGTTATCCTGAAGGATTCCGGCTACGTGATCTTTGACCATACCGGTGACATGTATCCGGATATCTGGTATACCGAGGATGTTCGCGCCATGCAGGAGGCCCTGGTCAAGGTGCTGAAGGCCGAGGGCGTGGTCAATCCCATGCCCATGATCTTCATGGCCGCTCACTATTTCTCCGATTCCCACGGCGTTCAGCCCAAGGAAAAGGCCCTGGGCGCTACCTCCTGTACCGATTGTCACGGCGAGTACAACGAGGTGACCGGGCATTTTGAAACCGATCCGGGAACCCCGGGTGCCTACCGGACCACCGATCGGTTGATCAACTTCCTGCCCTGGGCACCCCCCTGGTTTGCCGAGGAAAACAGGGCGCTTGCCTTCAATCATGAAAGCGGCCGGATGGAGCCCACCGGCAACAGCGGTACCGACGGGAAGGGTGCTCTGTTTATCGTTGACGGCGAGGTGGATTACATCAAGCCCGTCAGCGGCAATGGTCTGCACTTTCTCGGGGCAAAGGCCGAGGAGGTCCTGGAGCTCTCCAAGCATCATGCGGAGCATCTCTTTTATCTGCACGGTGAGGAAACCGTCAAGGGTGCCGAACTGCCCGGTATCAACCAGCGCTATCTGACTCCGGAGGAAAAGGAGACAACCTATGTCAAGCAGATAGCCAATGGTCCCCGCGACCGGCTGGTCACCATGTTCGTTCCCGAGCATCTGAAGCCGGAACTGACGGAGATGGGCATGCCGCAGTTTATCCAGGAGATCACCTTTGCAGACAGAGACGGCAAAACCGTTACTGCCGAGGGATACGTGCTTCGGGTGGGCCTGCATCACGAAAGCGATGAGGCGATGTTCGTCTCCATGCCGGTGATCAAGGGAGCCCCCAACCGTACCTGGCCCATTATCCTCAAGCAGGATGAAATAGGCCTTCCCTGGCGCCCGGTCAACTCCTGCGAAGGCAGAGAGGCCCGGATCATCGGTGCATTTGCCGATTATGCCAAGGTCAAGCTTTGGGGCGGTTCCGGCCGCTATGCCCTGGTGTACGCCAACGGCAGGAGGTGCAGGAACTAGCCTCCGTGCCTGAACCGTGAAAACACCACCGGCTCTCTTGTCTGCCGGCTGGTACTGGAAACCGGGCTCCCCCGTTACCGGGCAGCCCGGTTTTTTCATGGAAAATTCACCTTGCCGGTGCCTGCGGGAGGTTGTGAGGGACGGCAACATATTGATGTTTTTACGGAGTTATGGTGTGACTTCCGGGGCGTCATCGGGTAATCTAGAAGTTGATAACCAACTCCTGTATCCCTGTTCCCACACACCCAGCCATCATGCACAAGAAATGCGAGTTTTGCGGCAGTACCACCCGGATCGTCCGTACTTACAGGCACGCCACCTGCCGCCGCTGCCGACGTGTCCTCTATGTTGTCAAGAATCATCCCGCCACCGTGGAAAAGGCCTGGCCCATGTTCCATGATTACGCCATTCTGCCGGAGGCACGGCAGATCAAGATCCCCTGGAAGAGCGATCTGCCCGAGGAGCTCTTCGGCAAACGCTACAAGACCATGGACCGGGAGGCCAATTCCTGGTACCTGGTGGTGACGGAGTATGGCAACAAGCCGGTGGAGGTTTTTGCCTCCACTGCCATGGATAACGATTTCGACCTGCAGTCGCGCATTGCCAATCTCACTGCCCTGACCCGACTTGTTTCCCTGATTCTTCGGCATATTTTTTTAGGGGAACGGCTGACCTTTGCCAAGGTGAGAAACCAGCTCCGCCGCAGCTCCAGGCAAAAAAACGACCTGCCGGATATGTTGCGCAAGGTGCTGGGGAATTACAAATAGGACCAGGGCGCGAAAACAGGTTGATTTTTTCCCGGCAGACCAGAGTTTGTGGTTGCCGTTTTAAATGGAAAATTCTATAATTACCAGTTTGCTTCTCACACTGAGAATGAAGCTGTCATGACCATATCCCGAACCTGGAGGAAATCATGATCCGTGGATATCTGAAACACTGTTTCGCCTCTTTGGCGGTTCTCCTGCTTCTGGCGAGTCCCGTCCGCCTCCGGACTGCCGGAGCCGAAGTGCTGGACACCGCATTCGGCGAGAACGGTCAGGTGGTTACCGCCCTGGGACCGGTGAGCGACCGTGCCTATGACGTGGCCATTCAGGCCGACGGCAAGATTGTTGTGGCCGGTTCTTCATCGACGACCGCAGACCTCGATTTCGCCCTGGCCCGTTACACGGCCGATGGCGCCCTTGATACCGCTTTCAACAACGACGGACAGGTGATCACCGCGGTGGGCGGCGAGGATGACGAGGCCCGGGCCGTGATCGTCCTCGACGACGGACGCATCGTGGCCGGCGGCTACAGCTGGAACGGGGCGGATCGTGACTTCGCTCTGGTCCGCTACCTGCCGGACGGCAGCCTGGATCCCGGGTTCGGGCTCAACGGTATGCGCACGGACAGTGTCGGCAATCAGGATGACGAGATCGTCTCCCTGGTCGCCAGGGAGGACGGCGGTATCATTGCCGCCGGTTATTCCACCGGTACCGGCGGTAAAATACTCATCCTTGCCGCCTACCTGCCGGACGGCACTCCCGATCCCGATTTTGGAGAAAACGGTATCGTCTACAGTGCCGTGGGCGAGAGTGCTCAGGCCACGGGTCTTACCCTGTTGGCTGACGGCAAATTGCTGGTGGGAGGTATTTTCAGCGAAGGCGATCGCCGGCATGTCATGGTGCTGCGTTATCTTGAAAACGGCAGCCTGGATGAATCCTTCGGCAGCGGCGGCATAGCCGTCGTCCCCGAGGCAACTCCCGATTCCAGTGGTTACGGCCTTGAGGTGGAGGAAAACGGCTCCATCCTCCTTGTCGGTGCCGTGGAGATCGACGGCAACCGTGATGTTGCCCTTTTCCGCTTCACCCCCGACGGAGAGGTGGATGAGGGTTTTGGTTATCACGGAGTGGTTGTTGCCGGTATCGGTCCGGAGGATGACGTGGGCTACGATGTCAAGGCACTTGACGATTCCCTGGTGGTTGCCGGCTTCACCACCGAGGAAGGGGTGCGTCGTTTCCTCAGGCTGGAATATGTCTGGGCCGGAAATCATTCCAGAATCGCCGAAATCACGGCATCCACGGTGGAATTTGGTCCCGGGGACGAGGAGAGCCGCAGCATGGCCGTGCAGGCCGACGGCAAGGTTGTGGGAGTGGGATTCAGCCGGGACGGCGTGGGCAGCAGATTCGCCCTGGCCCGTTATGGAGACGCCGTTGTTGCCGGAGCAGCCGAGAAATCATCAACGGGCGGTGACGACGGCGAGGAAAAACCCTTTATCATCACCACACCGGTGAGCGGCCTGACACGTAACTCCGTACTCAGCGGCGGTACAATCACCCAGCAGCCGGGAATCACCTATGAACTGCGCGGCGTGGTCGTGGGAATTGCTCCCTACCCGGTGTATAAGGCCGGAGATGCCGAGGGATCTGGGGGCGCCACTCCCCTTTGCCGGGCAACCGGCGACAGCTCTTCCTCCGCCTCATCCACCCCTGTTACCAACAGCACCGTCAAAGCGACGGGAGGGAGCTGGCCTGAAACCAATCCCGGCCTGGGTGCGTGTCACACCGAAGACGGCTCCGGTGCCGGTCGCTACGGTTCACAGATTTCCGGTCTGAAGATCGGCACCCGCTATTATCTGCGTGCCTATGCCCGCACCGCCGACGGCGATATCCATTACGGCAACCAGATCAGCTTTTCCACCGCCGATGCCTGTTTCATCGCCACCGCCGCCTACGGCTCCCTCCTTGATCCGCATGTTTCCATACTCCGCCTGTTCCGGGATCGCTACCTGCTGACCAATGGCCCCGGACGGCTGCTGGTGCGCTCCTATTATCGCCACTCGCCCCCCCTGGCCGAGCTTGTGGCGGCTCATCCGCTTTTGCGGCTACTGGTGCGTTTGCTGCTTGTGCCCTTTATCGTCCTGGGATCGCTTTTTCTCTTCAACGCCGTGGCCGGCCTATTTGCCCTTGCGGCCCTGTTCTTTGCCGGTGCGGCCGCCATCCGGATCATGTATCGCCGGACGGCTTGGGGGAGGCGACCACTTGCGGCGGCGGGTGATCAGCGGGGCTTTACCCTCATCGAGCTCATGGTGGTCCTGGTCATTATCGGCCTGTTGGCCGGGCTCATCGGTCCCCGTATCGTCGGCCGCACCGATGAGGCGAGGCGGACCAAGACCGAAGTGCAGGTGCAGAACTTCATCACCGCCCTGCAGCTCTACAAGATAGATAACGGCACATATCCCTCAACGGAGCAGGGACTGCAGGCCCTGGTCGAAGCACCCACCGTCGGCAACCTGCCTCCGCACTGGCGGCAGGGTGGCTATCTGGAGAAGGGCAAGATTCCCCAGGACGCCTGGGGAAACGACTTTATCTATCTCAGCCCCGGCCTGCATGGGGATTTCGATATCATGTCCTACGGGGCGGACGGAGAACCGGGGGGTGAAGGCAAGGCCAAGGATATAACCAGCTGGGAAATTGAGTAGAGCTATTATTTTTTCTTCTTGCCGGACGATCCCCCGGGGGAAAAAGGGTTTCACCCTCTTTGAACTGGTCGTGGTGCTGTTTCTTATCGGCATGATCACCGCCGTGGCCGCGCCCCGTTTTCGCCGGCTGATTTTTGAAAATTCATTAAAAAAGGACAGCCGCAGACTCATCGGGCTCATCAACCGCACCGGTGCCAGGGCAGCTACCGAGCAGAAGAGTTATCAGCTGTGGTTCCACATGTCGGAAAACAGAATCCGTGTCAACCTCGGGGAGGACAAGGAAATGTCGCTGACTCTCTCCGACGATGTCGATCTGGTCGATATCACCATTCATGAGCCGGGCAACCCGGGGGGCAACCGGATCGCCGGTGGAGAGGCGGCAGTGCTCTTTTCGTCACGGGGATATGTGACCAGAACGCTCATTCATCTGAGAGACGATGACGGAGACGAGCTGTCGATCTATCTTTCCCCCTTTCTTGGGGTGACCAGGGTATTTGATTCCGCCGTTGATTTTCGCGATGAACAGCTTTTGTGAGACCGGCCGGAGATCCGGATCCCGGCTGCCGGGATGTCTTCAGCCGCCGGGTGACCGGGGTTTCACCCTGCTTGAGGTGATGATATCCGTGGCGATCATCGCCGTTACCTTTGTCACTCTTTTCGGTTCCCAGTCACACAGTATTTCCGTGGCCGCCGACTCACGTTTTCTTACCACCGCTGCCTTGCTGGCCCAGGAGCGGTTGGCCCGGCTGCAGCGGGAAGACTTCAGTCTGCTGGTCTCCGCCACCGGTGATTTTGGCGAGGAGTTTCCAGGTTACTCCTGGACCCTGAACGTCCGGGACCTGGAGGAAGATGAGGTCGGTATCATCGGTACGGCGGGCAGGTTCAAACTGGTCGACCTGGCGATTCTCTTCGGAGATGGTTTCAGATACAACTATTCCCTCGAATTTCTGGCCGCAAAATGAGCGCCGGCCTTTGCCGTTTTTTTCATTCTTTTCCCGGTCTGCCCGGAGATACCCGGCACGGTTTCACCCTGCTTGAAGTGCTTATTTCCATTGTCGTTCTGGGCCTGGTTGTCTCCATCGTCACCATGTCGCTTTCCGGATCGATCCGGGTCATGGATGTTGTCGGTGATCAGAGTGAAATCTACCATCGGGCCCGGGTGGCGATGATGCGGATTACAGAGGATATCGCCTCGGCCCTGCCAAACCGCGACTCTCCCTTTCTAGGGGAACAGAGGGAAGTCAACGGTCGCCGGGGTGATTTTATGCGCTTTGTTTCCACCGCTCACATTGACTTCACGGCCCCTTCCCACGGGGAGGAAGGGGTTACGGTCACGGATGAAACGGAGCAGGAAAAGGCGGAGCCGCCGCCTGTGCGGGCCCTTATCACCTATGAGGTGGTGCCGCTGGACGAGGAAGAAGAGGGGGAGCTGGCCCTGATGCGCCGTGATATTGTCCTGGGAAGCGACCGGGAAGATGGGCTCGGGGCCGGGGAGGAAGACAAGGGCTATCTTCTCTGTGACCGATTGCGGGAGGTGCGGTTCACCTATATCGACCGGGACGGTGAGGAGAGCGATGATTTTCCTTCTGCGGAGAAGGCGGCCGGATCCGCCTCAATCCCCCATGCCGTGCGCTGTACCCTGGTGTTTCTCGGCACCGCGGATGAGAAGCCGTTGGTCTTCAGGACGGAAATCAGCCTGCCTGCCGGCAAAAGATGAGCCGTAACCGTGATGGGCGATTTCCTCGAAAAATCGATGTTGGCCCGCCTGAAGGACAGCTCGGGCATGGCCCTGCTGCTGACCGTCTTTGCCGTCAGTTTTCTTACGGTCGTCACCCTGCGTCTGGTCACTTCGGTGCGGATGGAGATTCGATCGGCTGCCGATATGGCGGAAACGGTGCGGCTGGACAGCCTTCTGTACAGTGGACTCAACTACGCGCTGGCCGTTGTTCAGCGCCGGGACTGGACCGTCAGCGGCAGCCTGGAGTATACCCCGTCTTTTTTTTCCGGCGATACCTGTCACCTGGTCATTGCCGATGTGCTGGGAAAGATCCAGGTAAACGCTTTGCTGGACAAAAACGGCAATGTCAAGCAGGTGCAGAAAAATATCTGGCGGCGGTTCCTGGAACCCTTTGACATCGATTCCATCCGGGCTGCAACCATTGTCGGCGCCATCCGCACAAAGATCCGGCAGGAGGGCGGGATTGGTGATATCGGCTCCCTGGCCGATATCGAGGGATTAAACGGTATTATGGAAAGGATCGCCCCTTATCTCACCATCTATCGGGATCCCGACAATCGCGACATCATCAATATCATCGAGGCGGAACCGCCGGTGCTGCGGGTTTTGGGAGACGGTATCACCGAAGAGGCCATCAGGGAGATCGATGCATTCCGCCGCGACCGCAATAATGCCGACGCCCTTGCCGACACCAACTGGTGCCTTGCCATTTTAGCAGGTTACGGTGTGGCGGTGGACCAGGGACTGACCATGACCACAACCCCGGACAAGATCGTCGCGGTGCGTATTACGGCCCCGGCTCCCGACCAAAGCGGGGTGGTTGATGGAAACGGGTTAATCCATGAAAAAATATTTACCAGAAGGGCGAAAGCCGTTATAGAACAAAAAATCAATGGACCCAGTGTATTGGAGTGGCATCTGGAGTAGGAGGAGATGACGATATCGCTTGACATATTCGGCAGGCGTGCCCTGGGGCTCGACATCGGCCCGGAGCGGGTTGCCGGTGTTGTTGTGGAACGCCGGCCCGGTGGCGGCATCATCCGGGCGGCCGAGTATGTTACGGTGCGGCTGGAGGATGAATTGTTTACGGCAGTGGATGTACTGCTGAAGAAACAGACCATCCGCGCCGAGACAAGCTGTCTTGGTCTGCCCGAGTCACGCGCCTTTCTTCGCAATATCGAACTGCCCTTCCGGGACCGGAAAAAGATCAGCCGTATCCTGCCGCTGGAGCTTGAGGAACAGCTCCTCCATCGCGGTGATGAATTGGTGATGGATTTTCTCATGGGAAGCGGCGGCAACGAGACCAGCGACCTTCTAGTCGCGGCCATGCGACGCACCGAGGTGGGGGAATACCTTAAACTACTTAGCGGGCATGGCCGGGATCCGGAACCGGTAACCCTGAGAAGTCTTACCCTGGGAAGTCTCCTTGCCCGGGGAAAAGGGCAGGAGAATATCCTGCTTCTCAACCTGGATCCCCATTCGGCGACCATGGCGCTCTATCGTGGGGGCAAACCTGTTTTCGCCCGTTTCCTCTCCTATCCGGAGCATCTGTTCGGGACCATGCCCTTTGTACTCCGGAAGGGGGTGCTCTACTCGCCGGACACCGATGACGCCATGCTGTGCATTGCCGAACTCTGCAAGGAGGTCAACCGTTCCCTTGCCTTTCTGCAGTGCGAACATAACATCGACGGCGATGTGACGCGTTGTCTGTTGACCGGGGGACTGGCCCTGGCCGAGATGGTCACCGATGGTGTCCACACCGGGCTGGGAGTGCCGGTGGAGGTGGCCGATCTCAGACAGGAGAGGGGTTTGAGCCTTGCCGACCCGGTGGCGCGACAATGGCAGGCGCCGCTCTTTGACCATGCCCTTGCCCTTGCCCTGACCGCAGGCAGCGGAAAGAGGGATTGTATCAACCTGCGGCGCGGTGAGTTCAGAAAAAAATTCCGGCTGCTGCGCTCCAAACGGCAGGCGGCCCTGGCCGCGGCTCTGGTTCTGTTTCTGCTGGTTGCTGCCGCTGGATATTCTCTCTTCGGCTATATGGGACTGAAGAATCGCTACGAGGCCCTGGGCAGGCAGATGAACCAGCTCTTTCTGGCAACCTTTCCCGGCACCGGCCGCATTGTCGATCCCCTGCAGCAGATGAAGGTCAACCTGCGCAGCGCCGAGGAGTCCGGAGTTACGGCTCCCGCTATCGGCCTCAACAAACGCATTCTGGAGCTGCTTGCCGATATTTCCCGGCGCATTCCGCCGGAACTGGAGATCCATGTCGCCCGCTTGCTGGTGGATGAGGAGTCCGTCCAGATCAAAGGGACCACCGATACCTTCAACACCGTGGACAGCATCCAGAATCGTTTACGGCAATCGCCGCTTTACAGCGAGGTTGCCATCATGTCCGCAACCGCGGACAAGAACAGGGATCGTATCCGTTTCCAGATCCGTTTGAGTCTGGCGGAGAAAAATCGGGGGTAGGATGAAGCTTGGCCGGCGAGACAGAACCGCGTTGATCATCGGAGGGGTGGCTGTGCTGGTCTTTGTGATGATCCAGTTTGTCCTGCTGCCCTTTTTTGCCGAGACCAGGCGGTTGCAGCAGGGAATTGCCTCCCGCCGTGCCAATCTTGCCGAAATGCGGGAACTCAGCCGCCGGTACAGGCAGCTCAACGATCGGGGTGGGGAGCTGGAGGAGAGCCTTGAAGCCCGCGATGGTGATTTTTCCCTTTTCTCCTTTCTTGAAAAAAAGGCCACGGAAATTGCCGTCAAGGATAAAATCGCCTATATGAAACCCTCGGAGCAGACCGAAAGGGGCGACTTTCGGGAGTCGGTGGTGGAGATGAAACTGCAGGGCGTCACCCTGCGGCAGCTGGTGGATTTCCTCGAAGGGATCGAATCCCCGGAAAACGTCGTCAGTATCAGGCGGATTTCGATTATGCGCAACAGGAAACAGGGCCAGGGCCTTGACGCGATAATGCAGGTGGTCACTTTGAAAAGGGCGGCGTCATGAGGGGCACGGCTATTCTCAGGCGGTTGCCGGCGGTGGCCGGTTATCTGCTTTACGCAGTGCTGGTACTGGGCCTGTTGCTGTATCTGCGCTTTCCCGGGGAGACGGTGCGGACCTGGATGGAGCAACGGTTCAACACCGCCCAGTCGCGGCTTCAGTGCACTATTGGCCATCTTGCTCCCACCTGGACGGGGGGGCTCCAGTTTTCCGACATACGCTTTAAGACGACCGGCAGCGACGGCGTTTCGCTCATGAAGATCGACAGTCTCTTGCTGCGCCCCCGCTATCTCCGCCTGGCCACCGGTGGAGAACGGATCGTCACCTTTCGCTGCCGGGCACACGGCGGCAAGGCAACGGGATGGATCCGACAGCGCAAAGACGCAAGCCCCCCGGAGTTGAAGGGCGATTTTCATGATATCGCCCTGGAGAGCTTCAGGGGTCTGGGATCACGGATGAAGAGAAAGTTCAACGGCTCGCTCTCCGGCAAAGTCACGCTCACCGGCAGACCCGGGGGGATCAGCGATGTTGCCGGCAAGGCGGATATCACCATCGACAACGGCGGCATTGAATTGCAGCGGCCGCTCTTCGGCCTGGGCGCGATCGATTTCAACTCGCTCACCTCCCGGTTGAAGATCGAGGGGGGCAAGGTCCTGATTGTCGACGGAAAAATTGATTCCCGTCTCTTCCTGGGATTGTTCAGCGGGGAAGTTCATCCGGCCGGTCAGCTGCGTCTCACCAGCCTCCTCATCGACGGCACGCTCGAACCCAGGCCGGAACTGTTCACCGGCCTGGCCGATAAACAGGAGGTGGATGTTATCCGGGGACAGCTCAGGGACGGTAAGTTGCCCTTCAGCATCAGCGGAACGCTGCTTGAGCCCGGAATCACCTTTGCCACCGGGTCGGGGGGCTGACCGTGGTTCGTCTTGTTGCCCGACTGGGAGTGATTTTCCTTGTGCTCTACCTGGCCGTGGGATTTTTCTATGACCGGCTGGAAAAGAGACTTGCCGTTGTTCCCGCGGAAAAGGTTTTGGCCCGGCAGGCCGCTTCTCCCCAGGCCGAGGCCCCACGGATTGCCGCTGAAGAGCAGGTGGATTACGATATCATTGTTACCCGTAACATCTTTCAGGCACCGGCGGAACCGGAGGAGAGCAACTCAGGGGCGGAAGCGCAGAAGAAGGAGGAACCGGTGCCCACAACCCTCAAGCTGACCCTGCTGGGCACCGCGGCCGGCAGCCAAAGGAGCGCCAGGGCCATTATTCTTGATCAGGTCACCAAAAAACAGGATATCTACCAGGCGGGCGATGCGGTCCAGAAGGCCATCATCAGGAAGATCGAGCGGGGCAGGGTGATTTTGCGGCTCAACGGCCGGGATGAGATTCTGCTGATCGAGGAACCCGCCTCCGCCGGCGGCCCACCGGCCGGGCTGTCGGCAACCCCGTCGACCCGACCGGCGGTGAAAAGCCGGGCTGTGGTACGCAAGAGACCGCCCCTGGGAAGGCCGCCGCTGGTGCGAAACGGCAAACCCCGGGTCAAGGAGGATAACGGTAAAAGTCCCGGGGAGGAGAGCGGCTTCCTGGAAGATGCTCCCCCGGAGTCACCGGAGCCACCGGAGTTTCCGCCCGAAGAAATCGAGGAGGGGGAAGAGGAAGGACCGCCGCAGGCAACGCGTGCCGCATCCGCCAAAAACGATGCGGCAAAGGAGCGGGGAAAGCCCCGAGCGCATGAAGGCCCCGGGCGGATGGACGAAGAGGATGAAATTGAAAGTCGCGTGGCCGAACCCGGGGAATGACAAATTGGTTGGTGCAATCGCCTCGGATCACAGAGAAAATGCGGAGAAATCAACTCCGCAACCGGTTATGAAAAAATGAAGACAGCCGTACGTTACATCGCAATTTTGATTATTTTCCTGGCTCTCGGGACCACAGCGGGATGGAGTGAACCGCAACCAGGGGACAGACCCGCATCCCAGGGCCGCTATGTCACCATTGATTTCAATGACGTTGATATCAATCTCTTTATCAAGTTTATCAGTGACCTTACCGGCAAAAACTTCATCGTCGACCGGGGGGTTAAGGGAAAGGTCACCATTATCTCGCCCACCCGGATTTCCGTGGACGATGCCTACCGCGTCTTTGAATCGGTCATGGAGGTGCACGGTTTCACCACGGTTCCCAGCGGCTCCATTATCAAGATCGTGCCGGCGGTCCAGGCGCGCTCCAAGAGCGTTGAAACCATCTGGGAGGAAAACGGCGCCATTCCCGAAGACAAGGTGATTACCCGTATCATTTCCCTGGTACACACCGATCCCCGTGAAGTCAAAAAGATTCTGGCACCCCTTATTTCCAAGACATCCGTGGTCATCGCCCATACCCCGTCCGGCATGCTGATCATCACCGATGTGCAGTCCAATATCAAGCGGTTGCTGGAGATCATCGAGGCCATTGATGTACCCTCCATCGGCGAGGAACTGGTCATCCTGCCCCTTGAAAACGCCGCCGCCGACACCATCGCCAAGTCGTTGAATTCCATTTTTCTCCGCAAGAAGAGAAGGAGTGTGCAAAAGGGTATTTCAGCAGATGTGGTGAAAATCGTACCCTATGAACGGACCAACTCGCTGATTGTCCTGGCATCGGAGACCAATATCGAAAAAATCCGCGAGCTGCTGGCCCAGCTCGATGTCGAGACGCCCAAGGGCGAGGGCAAGATCAACGTCTACTATCTGCAGCATGCCAATGCCGAAGAACTGGTCAAGGTGCTCATGGGGTTGCCCTCCACCAAGACAAAAAAGGGCAAAAAGGGCAAGGCACCGGTCATCTCCAAGGACATGAAGATCATGGCCGACAAGGAGACCAATTCGCTGATCATCACCGCGCCCCGCGATGAATATGCTGTGTTGAAAAACGTCATCGAAAAGCTGGATATTCCACGCCGCATGGTCTACATCGAGGCCCTGATCATGGAGGTCAAGATGGACAAGTCCTTTGAAATCGGCGTGCAGTGGGGCGGGCCGGGCTCCTTTCATAACGACACCGGCATGGTTGCGGCCGGTTTTTCGGGCAATCCAAAAGAACCCTACAACACCCTGTCAGGTGTCAGAAACGATCCCTTTGCCCTGCCCGCGGGTTTCGCCTTCGGGATTCTGAAAAAGGGAATCGAGATCGGTGGAATCACCTTCCCCAACCTGGGTGCGGTGCTCAACGCCTACCGGGATGACTCGGATGTCAACATCATCGCCACCCCCCAGGTGCTGACCACCGACAACACCAAGGCGGAGATCAAGGTGGGGGAAAACGTTCCCTTCATCACCAGCAAAAACACCACGGCCGCCAACCAGGATTACACCAATTACGAGTACAAGGATGTGAGTACATCCCTGGAGATCACCCCCCAGATCAACCAGGAAAATATCGTACGGCTGGAGATTGCCGCCGAGGTTATCAAGCTCAAGGATCCCAACGCCATCAGCAATACCCCCACCACCCTGAAACGCACCGCCAAAACCACGGTGATCATCCATGACCAGGAGACTGTGGTCATCGGCGGTATCATCGGCCAGGATACGGCGGCCGGGGAATACAAGGTGCCGCTGCTTGGCGACATTCCCCTTTTGGGCTGGCTTTTCAAGACCCGCAGCGAATCGCTGCAGAAGACCAACCTCTTCATCTTCATCACCCCGCGGATTGTGGAAAATCCCGCAGAACTGGCCCGGCTGTACCGTGACAAAAAGAATGTCATGGAGCGGGTCAAGGAGGGATCGGCCACCATCATCGATGACACCCAGAGGCGAATCAACACCCCCGATGCTCTCCAGGGGCTCCTGGATCTCGGCTATGCCGGGCTTGAAGCCGGCAGGGATGAACAGGCCGAGGCCTTTTTTCAGCAGGCACTGACCCTGGCACCGGCTGATCCCCGCGCTCTGGTCGGCATGGGTCTGCTCCTGGAACGACAGGGACGGCGGCAGCAGGCCGCTGCCATGTATCGGAAGGTGATCGGGGAAACCGGGGAGAGTGATGACGGAGAAAACAAACCGTTACCGGAGATGGAGGCGAGAATCAGGGAAATCGCCCGGCAGAATCTCGAAAATCTGGGTGTGGAGTAGATGAGACCCCTGGGCACCATTGTCAAGGAAACATGCGGGGTCGCCGGCGAGGCGATCGACCGTTGCCTTGAGATACAGCGGGAAAAGGGAGGCCGGCTGGGCGAGATCCTTGTCCGGCAGAAACTGATCAGCGAGGCGGATCTGCTTGCGGCCCGCAGCAGGCAGTGCGGCATCCCGGTGGTGGAGCGGTTGCCGCGGGAAGTGGATCCCTTTTTCACGGGCCGGATTCCCATTCACTTCCTGAAAAAATTTTCCATGATCCCGGTGGCCACGCCGGATGAATCGTACGTGGCCATGGCCGAGCCCATGTTTTTTCAGCAACTGGACGATCTGCTTCAGGTTCTTGACTGGCGGGGGATGAAGGTGGTCCTGGCCCCGCCGGACGAGATCGCCTCCGCCATCAACACCGCCTATGACCTGGGCCGCGATTCGGCGGATCAGGTTATTCAGGATATGGACGAGGAAGATCCCGAGGCCATCCTTTCGGAAATCGAGGAGACCGCCGACCTGCTGGATGACACCAGCGATGCCCCGGTCATCAAGCTGGTCAATCTCATGCTCTCCCAGGCTGTGCGGGAAAACGCCTCGGATATCCACATCGAACCCTACCAGGACCGGGTGAAGATCCGCCAGCGCATCGACGGCATCCTTTATGACATGTTCACCCCGCCCAAGCATGCCCAGTCCCAGCTGATTTCGCGGATCAAGATCATGGCCAAGATGGATATCGCCGAAAAGAGGCTGCCCCAGGACGGCAGGATCGATATCCGCATCGCCGATAAAAATGTTGATCTGCGGGTATCGACACTGCCCACCTCATTTGGTGAACGCATCGTCATGCGCCTTCTGGACAAGTCCAGCGTCCTGCTTTCCCTCTCCGAGCTCGGCATGCTCAAGGACGATCTGGAGCGCTTTTCCCGTCTGATCAGGGCTCCGCACGGTATCATTCTGGTCACCGGCCCTACGGGCAGCGGCAAGACCACCACCCTGTATGCAGCGCTCAGCGTCATCAACAAGCCGGATATCAATATCATCACCGTCGAGGATCCCATCGAATACCAGATCGACGGTATCAGCCAGGTGCAGGTCAATACCAAGATCGACCTTACCTTTGCAAACGGCCTGCGTACCATCGTCCGGCAGGATCCGGACGTCATTCTCATCGGTGAGATCCGTGATCTGGAGACCGCCGAGATCGCCATCCAGTCGGCTCTCACCGGTCACCTGGTCTTTTCGACCCTGCACACCAACGATGCGGCCAGCGCCGTGACCCGCTTGGTGGATATGGGGGTGGAGCCCTTTCTGGTCTCCTCCTCGGTGAATGCCATTGTCGCCCAGCGGCTGGTGCGCAAGATTTGTCCGGACTGCCGGGAGCCTTTCAAGCCCAGCGATGAATATCTGGCCACCGTGGGGTTGAGCCGGAAACAGCTGGGCAGCAGGACCATCTACCAGGGCCGCGGCTGTTCCAGCTGTTTGCAGACCGGTTATCAGGGACGAATCGGCATCTACGAGATCATGGTCATGGATGACGAGCTCAAGAGCCTGCTGCTCACCACATCCGATGCCAACAAGATCAGGAAGCAGGCCCTGGCAGGTTCCGGAAAGATGCGCACCCTGCGGGAGGACGGTTTCAGGAAGGTGCTTGCCGGCATCACCACTCTGGAAGAGGTCTTCCGCATCACCAAGGACTGATCCCCCCGGCTTCCCGGGCACCCGCCCAAAGCGAGCTCTCCTGTTGTTGCCGGAGACTAACTAACGTATCAGTTGATTCATTTCAAAAATGGGCAGCAGGATGGAGATAACGATGAAACTCACCGCCAGGCCCATGACAAGGATCATGACCGGTTCGATCATCGAGGTCAGGGCCATGATCTTGCTCTCGATTTCCCGTTCATAGCTGTCCGCCACCTTCTCAAGCATTTCCTCCAGGGCGCCGCTCTGCTCACCCACGGCAATCATCTGGGTCAACATGGGTGAAAACCAGCGACTGCGTTTCAATACTCCGGAGAGATTCTTTCCCTTTTCCAGTTCATCGGCCGCCACGTCGATGACCCCGGCGAGGACCACGTTGTTGAGGATGTTTTTGACGATCTGCAGCGAGGTGATCATCGGCACGCCCGAACGCAGCAGGCTGGCTAAGGTGCGGCCGAAACGGGCGGCGGCGATTCTCCTGTTCAGGGGCCCGATGAGCGGCAGGCTCAGCAGTAACCGGTCACGCACCAAGCGCCCCGCTGCGGTGTTGACGTAGATTTTGACCCCAGCCCCAAAGGCGATGACGCCGATGATGACCAGCCACCAGAATCGGCGCAGAAAGGAGCTCACCGAGATCAACATGAGGGTGGGCAGGGGCAGGGTCTGCTGCATGTCGTCGAAAACCTGGGTAATGCTCGGGACGATAAAGGTGATGAGAATAAAGAGCACAACCGTACCCACAACCGCCATGAACAGGGGATAAATGAGCGCGGCCTTGATCCGCGATCTCATGGCCTGCTGGCTTTCACCGAACTCGGCCAAGCGTTCGAGGACGATATCCAGGGAACCGGATGCCTCGCCGGCCCGGACCATGTTGACATAGATTTTGGAAAAAAGCTTCGGATGTCTTGCCAGCGACGAGGTAAGGGAGTTGCCCTCGTTGACGGAATCCTTGATCTGGGCAAGGATCTTTTTCAGTCCCTGGTTGGCGGTCTGATCGATGAGACCGCCGAGAGCGGAAACCAGTGGCACCCCGGCGTTGAGCAGGGTGGCCAGCTGGCGGGTGGCAACATGGATCTCCTGCTGTCTGATGCGGGGGGTCGGGGAGAGGGCCCCAAGGTTGAGGACAGGTTTGCCGCCTGAAGGCTGACCACCGGTTTCGCTGATATCCACCGGATAGCTGCCCTGAGCCTTGATCTTGCGATGGGCAGCGCCTTTGCTCTCGGCTTCGACTATACCTTTTACCTGTTTTCCCGACTGGTTGAGAGCTCTATATTCGTAAACCGGCATGAAAATATATTCTTTGGGGGAAGAAAGTGTGTTAAATGTTGCATTATTATAAATAATTATTTAATACGACAGAGTACGGGAAAAAGTAACCGATCACAGGGCCGGTACGGATTCGTATACCTTATACAGGTATTTTTATCTCCTCACAACAAAAAGCCCCTAAACGGTGCGGTTCGGGCCGATGATTGGGTTGGGGATAAAGGTTTTTTGCCGCGAATTTCCATACGGCCGCAACTTCTGTTTTGGAGCGGATTCCCATAACGGCATATACGGCATATTTTCAACCCTGTCTCTTTCCGGACGAACGACTCAAATGTATACTCGACACTTCGGCTTAAAGGAAAAGCCATTTGCCAATGCTCCCGACCAGCGGTTTCTCTATCTGAGCAAGTCCCACGAGCAGGCCTGCAAACACCTGCGGGACGGACTCAATCGAAACGGCGGCGTTATCCTGCTCACCGGCAAGGAAGGCGTGGGCAAGACCCTGCTGTGCCGGAGGTTCATCAGTGAGATCTCATCTGATATCAACGTGGCTCTCATCCTCAACAGCGACCTGAACGCCATGGATTTTCTCGCCGCTATCTGCGACGAGTTGGGAATTGACTATAATGCCAAAAGCAGAACATATGAAGAATATCTTGCCGCTTTAAACTCCTATCTTCTCCAGGCGCTGCCCACCGGGAAAAAGACGGCGATCATTATCGATGACGCCCATAAACTTTCATCGGAGGTGTTTATTCAACTGCAGAAGTTGACCAATTCGAAAAATACCCCGCAGAAACTGTTGCACGTTTTTCTGATCGGATCTCCCGAGCTGCGTGGAACCCTGAAAAAACCGGAGCTGGCCTCGCTGCTGGACGATGTGACCGCGGAATACCGCCTGCCGCCGCTTGACAAGGAGGAGGTGAGCCAGTACATATTTCACCGGCTGAAGATTGCCGGAGGCGATCCGGAGATTTTCAGTTCCGATGCCCTGCGCATGGTTGCGGCCAAGAGCAAGGGTATCCCGCGCCGCATCAACGCAATCTGTGATCGTGCGTTTGAAATGGCCCATTCGCGGGGTTTTGATAAACTCACCCCCACGGTTGTGGAACAGGCGGCCTCCGAGCTGGACGGCATTTCCACTGTTCGGAGAAAAAAACGAAGGAGGCGGCCGGGCGGCTGTCCCCTCAACCTGTTGCTCTTGCTGCTTCTGGGAATACTCGCCATGCTGACCTATCTCAACTTTCCCTATCTGCAGGGCCGACTGGGACGGCTCACGGGTTTGTCTTCGCAGCAAGGTGAGGTGGCAAGCCGGGACGACCGGGAAATCAATATCAAGCGCGAACAGGATTCGGGTGCACCGGTTGCCGGAAAGAGTACGGTCCCTGCCGGGAGCAAGAAAGAGGAACCCGCCTGGTTGCAGGTGGACGATTCCGAGAAGAACCGGCGCCAGGCCCTGCATGATCTCTTTGCCGAATGGCATATAGACTATCCGCTGCAGTCGACGCAAAAGCCGCAGGAGGTTGCCCGGGAGCACCGGCTGGCATATGTGACCAAACAGGCCAACTGGCCCGGGGTACTCTACTTTAACAGACCGGTTATCCTGGAAATAAAAAAGGCGGACGCCTCAACGATTCATGCGGTGCTGGTGGGATTGCTTGACGGAAATGTTATCGTCAAGGTGAATGGCAACGAATATCTGCTGCCGGAAAATGAGGTTCGCAAGGTGTGGACCCATCGGTTCATCATGGTGAAGGAAGAGCGATGAAGATATCCATAGAGTATTGCCGGAAGTGAAATTACCTGCCACGGGCCTCCAGGCTGGAGGAAGAGTTGAAAAAGCAGTTCGGTTCCCAGGCGGAGATCAGTCTCATAGCGGGTTCCGGCGGTGTCTATGAGGTGACGGTGGACGGCAGGCTGATCTTTTCGAAAAAGCAATTGGGTCGTTTTCCGGCCGAGGGTGAAATCATCCGGCTGCTGACATCGTCCTAGGCGACCAACCGAAGCGGACCAAGCAAACGGGCCGACAAAAAAGAACGGTTGCAGGGTTCGCAGGCCGGCGGTAGCGGCAGGGCCCTGGCGGAGGATTTCAGGCTGAGGCGGCCTTGGGCGGCAGGCAGCGGGCAATGCACTCGTTGCAATCCGTGGCCTTGGCCCCCCTCTGACAGAAATCGGCAAATCCCTTCAGGAGGTCATCGCCGCCGCGGGGACATTCTTCCAGAAAATCGATGAAGCTGATCATTCGGGAGATGATCTCCGGCGAGGCGGTATGCTCGATCTTGCAGGCACCGCTTTCCGAAATCTCTTCATCCAGGGCCAGCACCTTGATGAAAAAGCGTTTCAGGGTGTTGTGACGGTGGATGACATCCTCGGCAATTGCCCGTCCACTGTCGGTGATGGTGATCACCTCGTAGGGGGCGTAGTTGATCAGACCTTTTTTCGACAGGGAGCGCAGCGCCTCGGTCACCGATGCCCGGCTCACCCCCAGCCGGGAGGCGATATCCTTCCCCCGTGCCACCTGTTTCTCTTCAACAATATGATAAATTGTCTCAATGTAGTCTTCCAGGCTGGCGGTGAGTTGTATCAGTTCCGTCATTCGGTCCCCCGGTGGCAAAATGGATGGAAGCGGTGGATTTTTGCGCGCAGTTGATTCCGGTTGCCCGGATTTGTCTCCGGCGCCTCCCCGAAAACCGACGGCAAGGGGATGAAGACAGTGGGCCGGAAAATTCAGTTTTTATGAATATTCAATACGATACAGCCTGATAGCTTGAGCGTCAAGTGAAATGTGAATATCTGATCATATCCCCTTTGTATGTTACGAGAACTCCGAATTGAAAATCTTGCGCTCATCGATGCCCTCCACCTTGAATTCCCGGGGAAATCAGAAAAACCGGATTCCGACGCTTCCGGGCTCATCGTCCTCACCGGTGAAACCGGGTCCGGAAAATCCATCATCCTTCAGGCCCTTCATCTGTTGACCGGCGGCCGGGGTTCAGCGGCATGGATCCGCAGCGACTGCGACCGCGCCGAGATCGAGGCCCTTTTCGAGGTGGATGACGATCAACAACAGGTACGGGAGCGGCTGCGGGAGCTGGACCTGGAAAACGGCAACAGCGTGATCATCAGGAGAATCTTTTCCCGCACCGGCCGCAGCCGTATCTACATCAACAGCAGGATGGCCACCGCCCGACTGGCCGCTGAGCTGACGCGAAACCTCATCAACATCGCCGGACAGCATGAGCACCAGCAGTTGCTCGATCCCCGGCGACATCTGGATTTTATCGACAGCGTCGGGGAACTTTGGCAGCAGCGGCACGAATTTTCCAGCCTTTACCGCCGCTGGCGGCTGCTGGTCGACGAGATGGATGAACTGCAGCGCAGTGAGCGGGAAAAGGAGCAGCGCCGCGACTTCCTTGAGTTCCAGGTGCGGGAGATCAGGGAGGTGGACATCCGGCCCGAGGAGGACGGTTCCCTGGCTGAAGAGCGTGACCGGCTCAAGGCCGCCGATACTCTGATTTCCCTGGCCGCCAGGAGTCACGATCTCCTCGGCGGAGCGGTACGGGATAACCTGGTACAGGTGCTGAAAAATCTGGAGCAGGCCGAGATCCACGACCGGAAAGTGCGGGAACTGAGCAGCCGGGCGGCCTCCCTCTGCTTTGAAAGCGAGGATCTTGCCGCCGCGATCAGGGATTATCGGGACAGCTTGCCCCTGGACAGCGGTCGTCTCGACGAGATAGGTCATCGCCTCACCCAGCTGCGGCAACTGCAGAGAAAATATGGCCCCACCCTTGAAGAGGTCATTGATTTTGCACAAAATGCTGAAAAGGAGCTGTCCCGGCTGGAGAATATGGAACAGCAGCTGGAGCGGCTGGCCGAAAAACGGCAAGGCCTGGAGCAGGAACTGCTGAAGGCGGCGGAGGCATTATCCGAAAAACGGCGACGGGTGGCCGGGAGGCTGAGTCGTTTGCTCCAGGACGAACTGCGATCCCTGCAGTTTATGCAGGCGAGATTCGAGGTTTGGTTCAAAAACGACAACCACAGGCGGGAGATGGCTGATTTGCAGGCAAGCGGCGGAGATCAGGTGGAATTTATGTTTTCAGCCAACCCCGGGGAAGAGCTCAAACCCCTGAGCCGGGTGGTCTCAGGAGGTGAACTTTCCCGGCTGATGCTGGCCATGAAGTGTTTGCTGGCGCGTCGGGATCAGGTGGAGACCGTGGTTTTCGACGAGGTGGATGCCGGTATCAGCGGCAAGGCCGCCGAGGCCGTGGCTGAAAAGATCAGGGAACTGGCAGGTCACCACCAGGTCTTCTGTATCACCCACCTGCCGCAGATCGCCGCCCTTGCCGACCAGCATTTTCGGGTGGGAAAACAGGTTCGTTCCGGCCGTACCAGGACAATGATCTCCAGGCTGAAGGGGGAAGAGAGAGTCGCTGAACTGGCCGTCATGCTGGCCGGAGAGTCGGTGACCAGCCAGACGACCGCCTATGCGCGGGAATTGCTTGACCGCCGTTGATTATGGAATAACCTTTGGTGAGAAATGGATAAAAAGACAAAATCCGTTACCGCGGTGGCCCTTTTCTCCGGCGGACTTGACTCGATTCTCGCCTGCCGGCTCATCATGGAGCAGTCCATCCGGGTAAAGGCGTTGAAATGCGTCAGCCCTTTTTTTGACTATGACCTGCTCAAGCGTCGGCAACAGTATTGCCGGGAGGTGAAAGAGAAATACGGCATCGATGTGGAGCTGGTGGATATCAGCGACGACTTTATCCGGTTGCTGAAAAATCCCCCCCACGGTTTCGGCAGGTATTTCAATCCCTGCATCGACTGCAAGATCCTCATGCTCGGCAAGGCCGCCGAACTGATGAAGCGGTACGGGGCCTCCTTTATCATCACCGGCGAGGTTCTGGGCCAGCGGCCAATGTCCCAGCGGCGCGATACCCTGCGGATCATCGAAAGGGACAGCGGTTTAAGCGATTACCTCCTGCGGCCGTTGAGCGCCGGCTTGCTGCCGCCCACCGCCGCCGAACGCCGGGGACTGGTCGACTCGAAGCGGCTTCCCACCGTATCCGGCCGCGGCAGGCGGGTTCAGATCAGGTTGGCGGAGAAGTTTTCCATCACCGATTACCCCACTCCCGCCGGCGGCTGTATTCTGGCTGATCCCAATCTCAGTCGGCGTATTCGTCTGCTGTACGACGGTTTTTTCCCTACAGCGGCAGAGGAGATCTCCATAGTCGATATCCGTTTTCTGCTCCTGGGGCGCCACTTCCTGTTATCCGAGAGTTCCTGGTTTATCCTTGGACGTGATCAGCGGGAGAACGAGAAAATTTGTGCGCTTGCCGGTGACCGGGATCTGCTCATCACCATGCGGGAGAGACCGGGACCCACCGGAATTCTGCGTTCCGGCTGCGGTGCGGGCCGGATTCCCGCGGCCCGCGAGAGGGTGATGCGGCAGGCCGCAGAGCTGGTGGTGAGATTCGGCAAGAAAGAGGCGGGCAGGCGTCCGGCCGCTGTCGTGGATGTCCGGAACAAAACGGCGGTGATCGCCGCCTTTGAGGCCGAGGCAGCCATGGACGGCCGTGTGGCTGAGCTGCAGGTGTGAAAAAAAAGGGAGGGTGGAAGAGAAAAAGCCTCCACCCTCCCGGTTGGGGATTGTCCGGCGGCTGTCTCGCCGTTTACCGGGTTTCCTGGTAGGCGACGCCCAGGGCGCGCAGGGTCTCCATGGTGAGGTGACCGCTGGCCAGGCCGTTTTTCTTCTGGAATTTGGTGACGGCTTCATAGGTCTCTTTACCGTATTCACCGTCGATCTTGCCGGGATCGTAGCCGGCGGCCTTCAGTTTTTTCTGCAACTGGGTGATGAGGCCAACATTGAAGTTGGTTTCGCAGAGAATGGGCACCCATTCCATATGCTCGTCCGCCACCTTGATACGCTTGGTCACGGTCTGGTACTCGGCCGGCACCCTGACACGTTTGGTCTGGGCCGGAGAAACGAGCTTGCGAACCTTGATGGTCTTATACTTGGGTTCCATCACCACCTTCTTGATACTCGGCGTTTTTTTCGGCACCTTGGTGGTGTAGGAGGCGTAGGTCGGCGGGGTTTCCTGGAGACAGATCTGGTGACCGGTCTGTGACTTGGCCGAAAGGCTCTTGTCATGGCTTTCGTGCCAGACCAGGCGCCCCTCGCTTTCCAGAATTTTTTTGGAGATCGTCTTGTAGGTGGCCGGTACCGTGATGCGTTTTTCCTTGGCCGGGGAAACCAGCTTCTTGACCTTGACGGTTTTGTATTCGGCCGGAATTTCCACCCGCTTTGTTGTTGCCGGAGTGGCCACAACTTTCTTGGTAACAGTGGTGTATTTGGCCGGAATTTCCACCAGACACATGATCTCGCCGGTGGAGTTATCCAGTTTTTCCACCGGTCCCCGTCCCTTCTTCCAGACGGTTTTCGCCGGTTCGACCAGTACTTTCTCGGTTACCGTCTTGTAGGTCTCCGGAACATTGACCAGCTTGAAGGAGGCCTCCTTGACCAGGATCTTCTTTTCCTCCCATTCATACTTTGCCGGTATCACCTCCACCTTCTCATAGGCCTCGGTGTCGATAACCTGTTGTTTTTCGACCTTGTAGCGCGGTGGGATATAATGTTCATGGAAACAGGTGCCGACCTTGGCGCCGTCCAGATCTATACCTCCCTGACGGGCCGCCTCCAGCAACTTGTCGTTGGCCTCGGCCGCACCCGCTTTCAGGCTCACCGCCCAGTAGCGACGTCCTTCGCTGGTCTGATATTTGACGGTTTTGGTGGCGAAATCACCCTCCACCGGCACCAGGTCATAGGAGGCGTCCTCGACCTTGATCTTCTCCTCGACCCAGTCATACTTTGCCGGGATAATCTCGATGCGTTCCGAGGCGGCTTTTTTGAGGATTTTCTCGGTGCGGGTTTCATATTTTGCCGGAATGAGAATCCGGGCATAACATTCACCGGGTTTTGCCGGCGGCAGCAGCGAATCTCCTGCGGTTCCACGGACCGCCCGGGCCCCGGCGGTGCTCTCCTTTTTATGAACCGCCAGCGCGGCCTTGGCCGCCTTCAGTGACCTGTCCTTGGCGGAAAGGCTGGACTCAAGGCTCTTGATGCGCTGCTCCTTGAGCTGCAACTCGTGGTTGTTGTCCTGGCCGGCTGTAACGGCGGGTTTACTCCAGGGCAGCATCGAGCAGCCGCCAAGCAGGATAGCCCCGGCCAAAATTGCCAGGGGCTGGGTTGTTTTTCCATGAATGACCATACGTCCCTCCCTTCATTTTTACTGTGAGCCGGATCGGATCCGGTAATCCTTTCAGGTTGAAATTACATCTCACCTGATAGAGTGACCAATTGATTAAATGGTCACAATACTCTAGAATAAATAACAAAAAAAAATGAAGAGATTATTGCGGCGATGGAAAAACGCCGGAGGGGGAGAGATCAGTTACGGTAGAATTTATGGGTGCCGTACCGGGCAACATAGTTGAGCTGGTCCGCCCAGCCGGGATGCAGGTCGTAGCGGTGGTAATGGGTCGCTCCCTTGGTAAAGTCGTCACTGGTGAGGGCGACGAGGGAGGAGTGCAGACAGGTGAGAAAGGCGTCCGGTTCCGTGGGCAGGTAGGAGCGTTTTTTCTGGACCCAGCTGAATTGATAGGGTGAGGTGACCACCTCCTCCAGGGTCGTATGCTGTTGGATTGCCCGGTTGAGGGTGACATGGGCGACGGCCTGCCGGGCGATATCGGGTTCGCTGCGTGCTTCGTGATAGACATTGAGTGTCAGCCATAAAAGTCCTTCGAGAAAGCTCATCTTGTCTAACCCTCCGTAGCTATTGAAGATAACCTGTGAACCCCAATGGACGGTGCTTCTGTCGATAAATTTATCAATTTAAACTTTTAAATTATATTAAATAAAATATTTTTTTGCAAGAAAAAAAATATTTACCCTTGTAACATATTATTTTTACAAGGAATAAAATATTTTTAGCTTATTCAACCGCTTCCACGCCGCGGATCTCCGGGATCTCGCTGCGGATGAACTTCTCGATACCGTCCCTGAGGGTGATTTGCGACATGGGGCAGCCGTGACAGGCCCCGGTCAGTCGTACCCGGACAATATTTTCGGTGGTCACCTCCACCAGTTCCACGTCGCCGCCGTCCCGCTGCAGGGTGGGCCGGACCTGGTTCAGAGCCTTTTCGATTTTTTCTTTCATTTTCCCCTGTTGTTAGGTATCAATCTTGAAGTTTCGTGCCTTATATAGCATGCTGAGGACATGCAGGCAACAATGATCAGGGAAACGCTTAAGGGAATTGTCGAAGGGGTCAGGTACCACAACGAAGACACCGGATGGTCGGTTCTGCGGTTGAAGCCCTTTGGCGACGATTTGCAGCAGGTGCAGGTAACCGTGCATCAGATGCGGGTCTTTGCCGGCGCCACCATGAAGTTCACCGGTGCCTGGGTGGAGCATCCCAGGTACGGCCGGCAGTTCAGGGCCGACAGTGCCGTGGAGTTGAAGCCCGCCACCAGTTCCGCTCTGGAGAAGTATCTGGGTTCCGGTCTGATCAAGGGGGTGGGACCCAAGACCGCCCGCAAGATCGTCCGCCATTTCGGGAAGTCCACCCTGGATGTCTTTGAAAAAGATATTGACCGGTTGCTCGAGGTCCCGGGGATCGCCCAGAAGAAACTGGCGGCCATCAAGGAGGCCTGGTATGAACACCGGGCGGTGCGGGATGTGATGATCTTCCTCCAGTCCCACGGTATCAGCACCCTGTTCGCGGTGAGGATTTTCAAGGAGTATGGGCACCGGGCCATTGAACGGGTCAGCGACAATCCCTACCGCCTGGCCGACGATATCTACGGTATCGGCTTTTTTTCCGCCGACCGCATTGCGCTCAGCATCGGTCACCGGCCCGACGGCAGGGCCAGGATCACCGCCGCCATCCGCCATGTTCTGGCAGCGAGCCGCGACCAGGGACATTGCTATCTCACCTACGAGCAGATCCTCACCGGCACCACCGAGTTACTCAAACTGGATCTTGCCGAAAGGCTGCCGCAGTTTCTCAGGGATATGACCGTCTCCGGTAAGCTGAGGGTCAGGGAACTTCCCGGAAATGATTCCAAGCCCACACTCTGCTACTATTCCAATACCCTTTACTACGAAGAGGCTTTTGTTGCAGAGAAACTCCTCTTGCTCTGCGGTCCGGCTCCGGTGGATGAAAAAGAGATCCGTCGCTGCCTTGCCCGCTGCCTGAGAAAGAGCAGCGGTCTGAAACTGAGCGATGAGCAGGAGGCTGCCGTCCGCGCCATAGCCGCTCTGCGCCTGGCCATCCTCACCGGCGGTCCGGGCTGCGGCAAGACCACCACGCTCAAGGTGTTGGTGGATCTGCTCACCGCCATGGGCAGGAGGGTGCTGCCGGCCGCTCCCACGGGCAGGGCGGCCCAGCGCATGGGCGAGGTGATCGGCCTGGAGGCCGGAACCATCCACCGGTTGCTGCAGTTTCAGGGCGGGCGCTTCGCCAGGAACGAGTCCTCGCCGCTGCGGGCCGATTTTCTCATCATCGATGAATCATCCATGCTCGATATCGGACTTACCGCCTCTCTGCTCAAGGCGGTGGCGCCGACATGCAGTGTGCTCTTCATCGGCGACAGCGACCAGCTGCCCTCGGTGGGCGCCGGGTGCGTGTTGCACGATATGATCGCCTCGGGCCGCATTCCCTGTTTCCGGCTCACCAGAATCTTCCGGCAGGCCAGGAAGTCGCGGATCATCAGTTTCGCCCATAGCGTCAATCAGGGTCGGGTACCGAAAATCGCCTCTCCTTTCAGGGAACCGAAAATCTGGCTCCGGAGCGACTGTTTTTTCATTGATGTCGAAGAGGCCACCCGGGAACAGGTGCGGTTCATCGACCGGGTTCGTCGCCGCCATGGCTATACCGCCCGGGAGCTGGAACGGCAAAATCGCCACCGCGATCCCTACCTTGACGATGACCAGGCGGATCATCCCGCTCCGTTGCTGCCCGAGAAGTTCAGCCACGTGGACCTGGGAACGCTGGTGAGCGCCGAGAATACGGCCCAGTCCTACAGGGCGGTTCTCAAGCGGGTGCATCCCTGGTCGGCCCTGCATTACGGGCTCACGGCCCTGGATGTGATCCGTAAGCTCTATACGGAATGGATTCCCAAGTATTACGGCGACAAATGCGAAATCCAGATACTCTCGCCCATGGTGCGGGGCAGCCTGGGCACCGCCAACCTCAACCGCGTGATCCAGCAGGCCGTCAATCCGCCGGCCGCCGGTAAGGGGGAAATCACCATCGGTGAAAAGATCCTGCGGGTGGGTGACCGGGTCATCCATCGGCGCAACAACTATGACCTGGGAGTGTTCAACGGCGATATCGGCAGGGTTGTCCGGGTCAACAACAGCGAATTGACCTGTACGGTGGAATTTTTTCCCGATGGCCGCCGGGTCGAATACAGGCGGGAGCAGATGACCGAGCTTGACCGCGCCTTTGCCATTACCGTCCACAAGTCCCAGGGAAGTGAGTTCGAAATCGTCATTCTGCCGATTTTTACCCAGCATTACCGAATGCTCAGGCGAAATCTCCTCTACACGGGGCTCACCCGGGCCCGCAGGCTTGCGGTGCTTGTGGGCATGCGCCGGGCTCTGGTCATGGCCGTTTCCACCGAGGACAGCAGCAAGCGTCAGACCGCCCTGGATATTCTGCTGCGGGAAACCGTTCCCGGCAGGGGAGGGGACGGCAAGGGAACGAGGGACCGATGACCCTGATAAACGGCGAGTATAGGGGGCGGCTGCCTAGGATTTTTGTTGAAGAAATGTCAATTATTTATTACTTTGCAATTTCTTGTCAAAAAATGACCCGGAGGCCGGGGAGACGGGCATCTTCGTAACTTTTTAATTTTACAGTTTTTAGGGGAAAAATATGAGCGCAAAGATCATAAGCGGTACGGAAACGGCAAAGGCCATTCGTGAGGAGCTGAAAGCCGAGGTCGGTGAACTCAAGGAAAAGCACAACCTCGTGCCCGGCCTGGTAACCATCCTTGTCGGTGAAGATCCGGCTTCACAATCCTATGTCAGTGCCAAGAACAAGACCGCTCACGCCCTGGGAATTCACTCCGAACAGGTGACCCTTCCCGCCGACACCAGCGAGGAAGACCTCCTGGCCTTGGTGGAAAAGTACAACAGGAATGACGATATTCATGGCATTCTCGTCCAGTTGCCCCTGCCGAAACATATTGATGAAAACAAGGTCCTCTACGCCATTGATCCGGACAAGGATGTGGACGGATTTCATCCGGTCAACGTCGGCAAGATGGTTCTCGGCGAACAGTGTTTCCTTCCCTGTACCCCTCACGGAATCCTCGAGCTGCTGCAGCGCACCGGTGTGGAGACCAGCGGCGCCGAAGTGGTTATCGTCGGCCGTTCCAACATTGTCGGCAAACCCATTGCCAACCTCATGCTGCAGAAGCGAGATGCCGGCAACGCCACCGTCACCCTCTGTCATACCCGCACCAGGGATACGGATTTCCATACCCGGCGGGCCGATATCCTCATTGTCGCCGCCGGAGTGGCCAACCTGATCAAGGGAGATCAGGTCAAGGACGGCGTCGTGGTCATCGATGTGGGGGTAAACCGCATCGGCAGGAACGAGGAGACCGGCAAGGCCATCCTGGCCGGTGACGTGGAATTCGAAAGCGTCAAGGAAAAGGCCGCCGCCATCACTCCGGTACCCGGCGGTGTCGGTCCCATGACCATTACCATGCTCATGAAAAATACCGTGCAGGCGGCAAAGCAGTCGGCCGGATTATCATAGACGTTCGTTCAAAGCAACAGATTACGTAAATTCGGGGAAACGGGGTTGTGCCCGTATTCCTCTAGAAGGAGGCTCATCATGGCTAATCAACATGACGGCTGTTCAGGATGTAATGATATAACCGGCGCGTCCACCAGGGATCTCCTCTCCCAGGGACTGGCCAAACAGGTGCGAACCGCCTATGACCGGCTTGAGGACCGGGGAATGTCCGCCTGTCTTTTCGGCTCCGGCGGCACCTGCTGCCGTATCTGCAATATGGGGCCGTGCCAGATTATCGACGGTGTGGAACAGATGATCGGGGTTTGCGGCGCCACCGCCGATACCGTGGCCGCCAGGAACTTTGCCCGCATCATCGCCGGCGGTTCCGCCTCCCATACCGATCATGCCCGGGAGATGGTCAGGGGATTCATTGCCACGGCCAAGGGCGAAACCCCGCACGAGATCAAGGATGAGAACAAGCTGCACATGCTCGCCGAGGTATTCGGCATTGAGACCGAAGGCCGGGACAAAAACGAGATCGCCCTGGAACTTGGTGAAAAAGCCCTGGCCGAATTCGGCCAGCAGGAGGGGGTTCTCACCATGACCAAAAGGGCTCCGGCCAAGCAACAGGAGATCTGGGAGCGGGAAGGGGTGACCCCCCGCGGCATCGACCGCGAGGTGGTGGAGATGATGCACCGGACCCATATGGGCGTGGACCAGGAGTACCGGAACATCATGAAGCAGGCGGCCCGCTGCGCCCTCGCCGACGGGTGGGGCGCCTCCATGCTGTCCACGGAGCTCACCGACATCATGTTCGGCACCCCTGTGCCCAAGCGGGCCATCGTTGACCTCGGGGTTCTCAAGGAGGACATGGTGAACGTCACCGTGCATGGCCACGAACCGCTGCTGGCGGAATCCCTCTGCCTGGCGGCCGAGGACGAGGAGATCCTTGCCCAGTGCAGGAAGGTCGGGGCCAAGGGGGTCAACCTCGCGGGTGTCTGCTGTACAGGCAACGAAATTCTCATGCGCCGCGGCATCCCGGTAGCCGGATCTTTCATCCAGCAGGAGATGGTGCTGGCCACCGGTGCGGTGGAGGCCATGGTTGTCGATGTCCAGTGCGTCATGCAGTCGGTGGCCCAGGTGGTCAAGGCCAAGCATACGGACATTATCACCACCAATTACCGTGCCAAGATGCCGGATGCCATTCACATCCAGTTTGAAGAGCATGACGCCTACAAGTCGGCCAAGGAAATTCTCAAGCACGCCATTGCCAATTTCAAGAAACGCGGCGACTACTATATTCCCACGGACAAAAAGCTCGACGTTGTCGTCGGATTTTCCCATGAAACCATCAACTACATGCTCGGCGGTCGTTTCCGTCAGTCCTACCGGCCCCTCAATGACAACATCATCAACGGCCGCATCCACGGGGTCGGCGCCATTGTCGGCTGTGAACATTACAAATACGCCGATGACGTCCATTACAAGATCGCCGTTGAGCTGATCAAGAACAACGTCCTGGTGCTGGCCACCGGTTGCGCGGCCCAGGCCCTGGGACGACGCGGCCTGCTGCGGCCCGAAGCCGCCGCGGAATACGCCGGGGACGGACTGCGCGAGGTCTGCGAGACCGTGGGCATGCCGCCGGTATTGCATGTGGGTTCCTGCGTCGATAACTCCCGCCTCCTCATCGCCCTGACCGAGATGGTCAAAGAGGGGGGGCTGGGCGAGGATATCTCCGAACTTCCCGCCTGCGGCACGGCGCCGCTCTACATGAGTGAAAAGGCGGTGGCCATTGGCCAGTATTTCGTCACCAGCGGAGCCCATGTCATTTTCCAGAGCCTGCCCATCGAGGGCGCCAAAGCCTTCACCGAATTTATCAAGGGCGGCATGAAGGAGCTCTACGGTGCCTGCTGGGATACCGAGGAAGATCCCAT
Source organism: uncultured Desulfobulbia bacterium (assembly GCA_964446115.1). Classification (GTDB taxonomy): domain Bacteria; phylum Desulfobacterota; class Desulfobulbia; order Desulfobulbales; family Desulfobulbaceae; genus CAYUNE01. Next base: position 77,930 of record CAYUNE010000011.1, read on the forward strand.
CAAGCTTGCCCGCAAGATGATCAAGGCCATTGATGAAAAACGCGAGGCCCTGGGTATCAACAAGAAGCAGGAGCGGGTACTGATGGATATGGCCATGCGCCGCGATCTTGAGGGCGGCAAACCGCTGGCCGGTGCCGGCTGCGGCGGCGGAGGCGGTCATCACTGAGACGCTGTCGGTTCCGTCGGATCAGAAATGCCGTGATCATCATGCAAGTGAGAGGCGGCTCCACTGTAAATATGAATCGCCAGAGGGAGGATAGATGAAGTCGGGGAGCAACTTAGAGCAGGTGCTGACGAGTGGTCGGTTTGCCGTAACCGGTGAGCTGGGCCCTCCGAAAAACAGCGATCCCGAGGTCGTGCGAAAAAAAGCCCGCATTCTGAAGGGGCATGTGGACGCGGTCAATATCACCGACTGCCAGACCGCCATTGTCAGGATGTCGAGTATCGGCGCGGGTCTCATCGCCATGTCGGAAGGGGTGGAACCGGTGATTCAGATGACCTGCCGGGACAGAAACAGAATAGGCATGCAGAGTGATCTCCTGGCGGCATCGGCCATGGGGCTGAAAAACCTGCTCTGCCTCACCGGTGATCATCAGAAGTTCGGCAATCATCCCGGCTCCAAGGGCGTTTTCGATATGGACTCCATCCAGATGCTGGGAATGGTTCGCGACCTGCGGGATGAAGGGAAATTCCAGTGCGGCGAGGAGATCAAGGGAGAAAAACCCAGGTTTTTTCTTGGCGCCGCCGCCAATCCCTTTGCCTATCCCTTTGAATTCCGCGCCGTCCGCCTGGGAAAAAAGATCAACAACGGCGCCGATTTTATCCAGACGCAGATCATATACAACGTGGACAAGTTCGCCAGGTTCATGGAAATGGTCCGCGACATGGGTCTGCACGAGAAGGCCTATATCCTTGCCGGGGTCACGCCTCCCAAATCCCTTGGAATGGCACGCTATATGAAAAAGTTCGTGCCGGGTATGGATGTCACCGACGAGGTGATCAGCCGGATGCAGGATGCCAAAGACAAGCAGGACGAAGGCATCAATATCTGTGTGGATATTATCAATCAGGTCCGGGAGATCGAGGGGGTCTCCGGTGTGCATGTGATGGCCATTGAGTGGGAAAGTGCCGTCCCTGAAATTATCAGTCGGGCCGAACTGGGTCCGCGCCCGAGCTTTGAACCCGATACGGCCCGGGAGAGCGCCGGGGAGGAAGCTGAAGTCATTGAGGTTCGGACCAAACCCGAGGACGATTTCGCTGCCCGTGGAGAGGAAATTCTTGCCGCGGCCCGTGCCGAGGCCGAGGCGATCATAGCAGCCGCCAAAGAGGAGGCCGCCGGAACGGCAGCCCGGGCCGCGGCCGTGCAACCGCCCGCAGCACCCGTGGCACAGGCAACTGGTCAGGTAGAAACCGCTGGTGATGAAACAGACGTAGGAGAACATGAAATGAATGAAAAAGAACGCGTGATGGCCCTTGAGTCCGTCAAGAACGGGCTGGCGGCATTGAAACGCGCCTTTGGTCTGAACGACGATCAGTTCGAGGCGCTTCTTAAGTTTATGGATGCCGAGACCATTCTCAAACGCGATCCGAAAGTGTCGGCCAGGCAGGATACGGTGCCCGAGGCCGGCAAAACGGCGGTGCCCGCTGCGGCGGAACCGGCCCGGGCGACGGCTGCACCCGCGGCTGCTGCGGTGAGCATGGAAGAGGACCGGGAAGCCCGGGCCCGTGAGGAAGAGGCGGCTGCCAAGGCCGCCCGGGCCAGGAAGGAGGCCGAGGAAAAGGCCCGCGCCGAGGCCGAGGCAAAGCGCAAGGCCGAGGAAGAAGCCAGGGCCCGGGAAGAGGCGGAGCGCAAGGCCAGGGAAAAAGAGGAGGCAAAGGCCCGCGCCGAAGCCGAGGCGAAGAAAAAGGCGGAAGAGGAGAAAAAGAAGGAGGCCGAAAAGGCAGCTGCCGAAGCGGCCGCGGCCAAGGAAGCCGCCAAGGCAACAACGGTTTCCGCTGATCTGGCCGTCGCTCCTCTGGCAACCCCGGAGGCAAGTCTGCAGGATCGGGCCGCCAAGGTTCCGGAATCCTCCTATAAACAGACCTATAACGGCGCGGTTCGCGAGGTTGTTCTCGGCAACGAGGGCAACGCCGTCACCGTGGGAGGTTCCGAGGTTCTGCCCTTCCATCTCTTTGAAGGCAATATGCCCAGAAAACCGCTGGTGGCCATGGAGATCCAGGATATCAAGCCCGATAACTGGCCCGATAGCCTGGCCCGCCACTTCGACGGTGTCATGGACAATCCCGTTGCCTGGGCTAGAAAATGTGTGGATGATTACCAGGCCGATGCCCTGAACATCTACCTGATCGGCACCGATCCCAACGGCGAGAACCGTCCCTCGGCGGACGCGGCCAGGGATGCGGCTGCTGTGATCGACGAGATCGACGTGCCCATCATTGTCTGGGGCTGCGGCAACAATGAAAAAGATACCGAAACCCTGCGGGAGATCACCTCGATCATCGGCGATAAAAAGGTCTGCCTTGCCCCGCTGGAAGATGCCAATTACAAGGCGGTGGGGGCCACGGCCATGGCCTTTCATCATCCCATTGTCGCTGCCTCGCCCATTGACGTAAACCTGGCGAAACAGCTCAATATTCTACTTGAAAATCTCGGTGTTCCCCTGGACACCGTTCTCATGGATCCCTCCATCGGCGCCCTGGGATACGGCATCGAATACACCTATTCGGTGATGGAGAGAATCCGCATCGCCGCCCTGACCCAGCAGGATGAAAAACTGCAGGTGCCCATTATCTGCAATCTCGGTCGTGAGGTCTGGAAGACCAAGGAGGTCAACCTGCCTTCCGATGACCAGCTGGGTGACCAGGAGCGCCGCGGCATCATGCTCGAGGCCTTGACCGCCAGTTGTATGCTGCAGGCAGGCGGTGAGGTGCTGATCATGCGTCATCCCAAAGCCGTGAACATGACAAAGGCCTTGATCGACGGACTCATGGGCTAACCCCGGGTCCCGTTCCGGCCTGTTTCCATATATAACTTTTCCTATTTTACTCAAATACAATCACTGAAGGGAGTATACACATGTCGAAGATCATTTGTTCCGCAGCGATTCGAGGTGCGAAAAAAATCATTGACATGGCTGAAGAGACCTTTGAAGAGGCCCTGAAAAAATATGGGCCGGACCAGGAGGTCTCTTTTCCGAATACAGCCTATTTTCTGCCCATAATCTATTCGATGCTCGGCGCCAAGGTTGAGAAGCTTGGGGATATGAAGGAAATATTCCAGGAATGTCGTAGTCTGCTGCCGCCGGTGGTTGCCGATGACATCTGGCTTCCCTACCTGGCCCCGGCCCTTGACGCCGGTATGGCCACCTTTTTCGCCGAGGAGATGTATGAGGCGATCCGCTATCTGAACCAGCCCGACTTTTATACAAAGACCGAGGATCCGGTGGGAGACAATCTCTGGCTCGGGGCCGCCGATGACGTAATTTTCAGAAAACGCGGGGTCGAATTCGTCGACGGCACCGCCCCCGGTTTTGCCGCCATCATGGGGGCGCCGCCGGACAAGGAAACCGCCAGCAAGATCGCCATTGAGCTGCAGGAAAAAAACCTCTACATCTTTCTCCATGATCAGTCAAACGGTGTGCACATGGCCCGCCAGCTCATCGACAACGATGTGCAGGTGGGGTGGGGTACGCGTCTAGTTCCCTTCGGCGACAGCTACACCTCCGCGGTTTTCGCCATCGGCTTCGCCTGCCGCGTGGCCCTGGCCTTTGGCGGTATCAAGCCGGGTGATTCCCTGGGCAATCTTCTCTACAACAAGGACCGGACCTATGCCTTTGTCATGGCTCTGGGCGAGGTGAGCGACGAGTGGTACGCCAATGCCGCCGGTGCCATCAACTGGGGATTCCCCACCATTTCCGACTGGGATATTCCGGAGATTCTGCCCACCGGTATCTGCACCTACGAGCATGTGGTTTCCCAGGTACCCCATGACGAGATCGTCCAGAAGGCCATTGAGGTGCGCGGTCTCAAGGTAACGGTTTCCAAGATCGATATTCCCATGTCCTTCGGTCCCGCCTTCGAGGGCGAGCGAATCCGCAAGGATGACCTGTTCATGGAGTGCGGCGGCGGCCGTACCAGCGGTGTCGAGGTGCTGATCTCCAAGGAAATGGATGAGGTGGAAGATGGCCTGATAATGATGGAAGGACCTGATATTGCCGATATCGAACAGGGGCACAACCTGCCCATCGGCATCCAGGTCGAGGTTGCGGGCCGGGAGATGCAGTCTGATTTCGAACCGATTCTCGAACGGCAGTTCCACCACCTGATCAACTATATCCAGGGCATCATGCACATTGGCCAGCGGAATATCATGTGGATACGCATTGGTAAGGCCGCTGTTGAAAAGGGATTCTCTTTCAAACACATAGGGAAGGTACTCCACGGAAAGCTCCACCAGGAGTTCGGGGCCATTCTCGACAAGGTGCAGGTGAAGATCTACACCGAGCTCGACAAGGTGGAGAAGGTGCAGGAACTGGCCCGCCGTGTCTATGCCGAACGCGATCTGCGGTTGGGAGCCATGACCGACGAAACAGAGGATGTCTTCTACTCCTGCACCCTCTGTCAGTCCTTTGCCCCCAGTCATGTCTGCGTTATCACGCCGGAACGCATCGGTATGTGCGGCGCCTACAACTGGCTCGACGGCAAGGCGTCCTACCAGATCAATCCCACCGGTCCCAACCAGCCCATTCCCAAGGGAGAATGCCTGGACGAGGTCAACGGCTATTACAAGGGTATCAACGAGTTTGTGGCCCAGGCCTCCCGCGGAGCCGTCAACGAGGTCAGTTGTTACTCGCTGATGAACAATCCCATGACCGCCTGCGGTTGTTTCGAGGCCATTGCCGCCATGCTGCCCCAGTGCAACGGTATCATGGTGGTCAACCGGGATTACATGGGCATGACTCCTTCAGGCATGAAATTCACCACCCTGGCCGGTATGGCCGGTGGCGGTATGCAGACCCCCGGTTTTATGGGAGTTTCAAAACATTACCTCACCAGTAAGAAGCTCTTTCTGGCCGAAGGCGGCCTCAAGCGCGTTGTGTGGCTGCCGAAGATGCTCAAGGAGGAGATTGCCGAGAAGTTAAAGGCCCAGTGCGAGGCCATCGGCATGCCCGAGCTCTTTGACATGATCGCCACCGAGGAGCAGGGAACCACCGAGGAGGAGATCCTCGAATTTCTCAAGGAAAAAGGTCATCCCGCCTTGGAGATGGAAACCGCGATCGGTTGATCGTAGAGATGGAACTGCAAACGGAGACAAAAAAGAGGATGAGCGGGCGGATTTGATGCTGCCGACATGTGCGGAATTTTTCGACCATGGCCTTAAATCCCTGATTCCTAACCCCTAATCCCTATTTTCAGGAGGAAACAATGGCGTTAACCGGTATTCAGATTCTTAAAATGCTGCCCAAGAAAAATTGTGGCGAGTGTAAAATTCCAACCTGCCTTGCCTTTGCCATGAAGGTAGCCGCCGGTCAGTCGGAAATCGATGAATGTCCCTATGTCAGCGATGAGGCCAAGGCGACCATCGGCGAGGCTTCCGCTCCTCCTATTCGGACCGTAAAACTGGGAAAAGGGGATTCCGCTTTCACCACCGGTGGCGAGACCTGCCTGTTCAGGCATGAGAAGCGGTTCGAAAATCCCACCGGTATCGCGGTCCTGGTCGGCACGGACATGAGCGATGACGATGTTGCCGGTCGTCTGGAACGGTTCAACAGCATGGAATATGAGCGGGTGGGTGTGATCATGCGCGCCAACCTCATAGCCGTCAGGGATGCAAACGGTGATGAGGCCGCCTTCACCGCCCTTGTCCGGAAGGTGATCGACACCGCGCCGAAGGCGGCCCTGATTCTTATGAGTGACCGGAGCGGTAACCTGGCCGCGGCCGCCGGCATCTGCGGTGACAATACTCCGCTGCTCTATGGCGCCACCGGCGACAATGCCGCGGACATGGCCAAGGTGGCCCAGGAGACCGGGTGCCCCCTGGGTGTCCGGGGCAAGGACCTTGACGATACCGTCCAGGTTGCCGAGGAGCTGATCAACGCCGGTCTCAAGGACCTGGTGATCGACACCGGCGCCCGTACCATGAAGGCGGCGCTTGAGGACAATATCGTTGCCAGGCGTTCCGCCATCAACGCCAAATTCAAACCCCTGGGATTTCCCACCATCACCTTTCCCTGCGAGATGACAGACGACGCCATGATGGAGGCGATGATCGCTTCGGTGCTCATGGCAAAGTACGCGGGGATCGTGGTTCTCTCCGACCTGCAGGGAGATATTCTCTTCCCGCTGCTGCTGGAACAGCTCAATATCTTTACCGATCCGCAGCGGCCCATGGTCGTTGAAGAGGATATTTATCCCATCAGCGGCCCGGGTGAGGATTCGCCGGTACTGATCACCTGCAACTTCTCGCTCACCTACTTTATTGTTTCCGGTGAAATAGAGGGCTCCAAGGTTCCCTCCTGGCTGTTGATCAAGGATACCGAGGGACTTTCGGTCCTGACGGCCTGGGCCGCCGGCAAGTTCGGCGCCGATCTCATTGCCCAGTTCGTCAACAAGAGCGGCATCGGCGACAAGGTCAAACACCACGAGCTCATCATTCCCGGTTACCTGGCGACCATCAAGGGCGAACTCGAAGAGGAGCTGCCCGACTGGAGCATTACCATCGGTCCCCGGGAGGCGGGCCATCTGCCGGCCTTTCTGAAGGAGTGGAAACCGGCGGCCTAGCCCCTGGAGACGAGTGCAGAGGAGAAGCCAGTACACATTTTTCACTTTTTAAATGGAGCGTATGTCTACAATCACCCTGACTGTTGATGGTAATGAAATCGTTGCCGAGGCGGGATTAACCATCCTGGAGATCGCCAAACGCGCGGAAATCGACATTCCCACCCTTTGCTATCTCAAGGATACGGTTTCGGATAAACCCTGTGAAATCTGCGTGGTGGAGATTGCCGATTATGAGAAATTCGGCCTGAAATCATCCCTTGCCACCGACGGCCTGTTCCGCGCCTGTGTCACCCGGGCCCGGGACGGCATGGTGATCGAGACGAGATCCAAGGCCGTTGTCAGCCATCGGCAGGAAAGGCTTGCCGTGGTGAGCGAGACCCACTTCGGCGACTGCCGGGCACCCTGCAACCTGACCTGTCCCGGCCAGATCAATGTTCAGGGATATATCGCCCATGTTGCCAAGGGTGAATATGAGGAGGCAACCCGCCTGATCATGGAGCGCAACCCCGTGCCCTTTTCCGTCGGCCGGGTCTGTCCCCGCTTCTGTGAAACCCGCTGCCGGCGGATTCTGGTGGATGAACCGGTTTCCATCAACCATCTCAAACGATTTGTCGCCGACTGGTGCATGTCCCGGGAAATCGATCTGAAGATTCCCAAGGAGCCGGCAACCGGAAAGAGGATAGCGGTTATCGGCGGCGGCCCCGCCGGATTGACCGCGGCCTTTTTTCTCTCCAGAAAGGGACATCAGGTGACCATCCTTGAGGCCGCGCCCATGCTCGGCGGGGCCCTGCGTTACGGGTTTCCGGAGTACAAGATTCCCAAAGACGTGCTCAACTACGAGATCAATATGATCCTGCGCATGGGCATTTCCGTGCGTCTCAGCCAGAAATGGGGCAGGGACTTTACCCTGCAGGACCTGCTTGATGAGGGATTCGACGCCGTTTTCATCGGCATCGGTACCTGTGTGGATCAACCGTTGAATATTCCCTGCGCCGTACAGGACAATGTCTATACAGCCTATTCTTTCCTGCGCAAGGTCAACGAGGGCCGCAAGATCAACGTGGGCAAACGCGCCGCGGTTATCGGCGGCAACAATGCGGCCATGGAAATCGCCCGCTGTCTTGTTCGTTTAGGCGCCAACGAGGTTACCGTGGTCTATCCCCGCGCCAAACTGGAAATGCCCGCTCACCAGCGCAATATCCGCGAGGCCGAGAAGGAAGGCGTGCAATTTCTGCTCATGGCATCTCCCACCGAGCTCTGCGGCTCGCCCGAGGGCAAGAGCAGAATCAAGCTCGACCTCATCCGCATGAAACTGGGGCAGCCGGACAAACGGGGCCGGCGCCATCCGGAACCGATCCCCGGCTCCAGCAAAACCCTGTTCATCGATACGGTTGTCAGCTCTCTTGGTCAGACGGCAGTCGCGGACCAGGGAATCGACGGCGAGCTGGAGGCCGACCTTGAAATATCGGATCGCGGCATCATCGTCACCAACCGTTCCGCCGAAACTTCGGTGGACCGCGTTTTCGCAGGGGGCGATGCTGCCTCGGGCCCCAAGTCGGTTATCCAGGCGGTTGCCTCGGCCAGGCGGGCGGCGGAAAATATCCACTCGTATGTCACCGGCGTACCCAAACCCGCGGCTGAAAACCGTTTCAACTTCACCCGCGGCAAGGGCTTCGACAAGGTGGATATGAAGAACTTCGAAGGCATTGCCGAGAAACTGCGGGAGCGGATGCCCGAACGGGCGGCCGATATCACCATCCAGGATTTCGATGAAGTGAAACTGGGCTACACCCGGCGCATGGCAAAGCGCGAGGCAGACCGTTGTCTGTCCTGCGGCTGTACGGCCTATGATCGTTGCGATCTCAAACGGTTGGATATCGAATATAAAATCAATCTCCGCAAAACCGGTATGGGCACGGTGCCGGTTTATCCCATCGACGATTCCCATGCCGCCATCAGGGTTGACCGTAACAAGTGTATTTACTGTCTGCGTTGCGTGCGGAGCTGTGAATATGACGCCCTTGAGGTGAAAGCCGCCTCCTTTGACGATAAGGGACGACCCCTGGGACTGGAAATCATCTTTGGCGATAACTGCGTCTCCTGCGGTAAGTGCGTCGACAACTGCTCCACCGGCGCCCTCAACAAGAAAAACCGGATTGTACCGATCACGGCGGAAAAGGTGCGGGAGGTCCGGACCACCTGCCCCTACTGCGGTGCCGGCTGCCAGATCATCCTCAAGGTCAAGGGCGGCACCATCATGGAGGTGACCGCGGATCCCGAGCAGGCCCCCAACTACGGGGCGCTTTGCGTCAAGGGCCGCTTCGGCTTCGATTTCATCCAGCATCCGGATCGGCTGAAACGTCCCATGGTCAGGCGCCACGGGATTCTGGTGGAAACCAGTTGGGAGGAGGCCCTGGAGGTGGCCGCCACCGGTCTTTTTGATCTCAAGGCCATGTACGGTCCCGACTCCATTGCCGGATTCAGTTGCGCCCGGGCCACCAACGAGGAGAATTTTCTGCTCCAGAAGTTCATGCGCACCTCCATCGGCACCAATAACATCGATCACTGCGCCCGGCTCTGACACGCTCCCACTGTGGCCAGTTTGGCCCTTTCCTTCGGCAGCGGCGCAATGAGCAACTCCATCGCCGATATCAGGGAATCGGATGTGATCTTCATGATCGGCTCCAATGCCGATACCGGGCATCCCACCATCGGTCTTCGTCTGCACCAGGCCGTGAACCGGGGCAGCAAGCTCATTGTTGCCGATCCGCGCGGCACCGATTTTGCCCGGCGGGCCGATGTCTGGCTCAGGCACATGCCGGGCAGCGACGTTGCTCTGCTCAACGGCATGATGCGGGTCATCATCGAAGAGGATCTGTATGATCGCAGCTTCGTGGCGGAGCGCACCGAGAATTTTGAAGAGCTGGAGATCGTCGTTGACAAGTACACCCCTGAATATGTCGAGAAGATCACCTCCATTCCCGAGCAACTGCTGCGGGAGGCGGCACGGCTCTACGCCTCGCCGGGGAAGAGGTGCTCCATCTTCTACGGCATGGGTATAGCCCATCACGCCTCCGGAACCGATAACGTCAAGTCCATCGCCAACCTGGCAATGCTCTGCGGCAAGATGGGCGTGCCCGGCGGCGGCGTCAATCCGCTGCGGGGACAGAACAACGTCCAGGGGGCCTGTGACATGGGTGCCCTGTTCAACACCCTGCCGGGTTATACCGGCCTTGACCGGGACGATATCTTTTCCCGTTACGAAAAGCTCTGGGGCGTCAGGCTGCCGCGGCGCAAGGGCAAGGCTGCCACCGAGGTGTGGGACGCCCTGCTGGAAGGCGAGATCCGCGGCCTCTATATCATGGGTGAGGATCCGGTGCTTGCCGATCCCAATGCCGGTCATGCGGTCAAGGCCCTGGAAAAGGCCGATCTCATTATCGTCCAGGACCTCTTTCTGACCGATACCGCCAAGATGGCGGACGTGGTCTTTCCGGCTGCCTGCTACGCCGAAAAAGACGGCACCTTCACCTGCACCGAACGGCGGGTACAACGGGTCCGCAAGGCGGTCGATCCGCCGGGTGAGGCCAGGGCCGACTGGGAGATTATCTCCGCTCTGTCCGCCAAGATGGGCTACAAGATGGATTACTCCTCGGCAGAGGATATCTTCAACGAGATTGCAGCGCTCAACGATCATTACGCCGGCATCACCTACGAGCGGATCGAACACGAGGGGCTGCAGTGGCCGGTGGCGGATCACCGGCACCCCGGCACCCCGGTTCTGCATGTGGGTCGTTTCACCCGGGGACGGGGGCTCTTTATCCCCGAAGATTACACCGAGCCCATGGAGATGCCCGATGAAGAGTATCCGCTGATCCTCACCACCGGACGTGAGGTTGAACAGTACAACTTCGGCTCCATGACCCGCAAGACCGAAACCATCGAACAACTCTGCCCCGAATGCTTTGCCGAGGTGAGTCCGGCGGATGCGGAGAAATATGGAATCAGAACGAAAGACTGGATCCGGCTGACCTCCAGACGCGGCACGGTCAAGGTGCGGGCCCTGGTGACCGAGCGCTCCCAGGAGGGAACCATCTTTGTTCCCTATCATTTTGCCGAGGTGCCGATCAACATGCTGACCCTGAACGGGCTTGACCGGTTGTCGCGCAGCCCCCAGTATAAGATCTGTTCCATCAGGGTCGAGGTCCTGGAAAAAGCGGAGGCTCCGAGTCTTGAGGCATAACGTCGACACAATCACACGTAATTGATCACAACTACCGCCTCTGCATTTGAATCTCCCCCGGCAGCATAGAGGGACTGTAGCGGCCGGCGGAGGAGGTCTCGGCAAATCTGCTCCGCCTGTGACCAATTACAGCTTTGAAGCAAGATATACCGCGGGGTTACGAACCCTGTGATCGGTTACAATCATATACAAAAAAAACCACTGGAGACTACGGATGGGTAAAGGAATGGAACATAGGGCGGGATCGGTCATGATCGTCGGCGGCGGTATCGCCGGTGTTCAGGCGGCGCTTGACCTGACGGAGTTGGGCTATTACGTCTATCTCGTGGAAAAGTCACCGGCTGTTGGTGGTGTTATGGCCCAGCTGGACAAGACGTTTCCCACCAATGACTGCTCCCTCTGAATTCTGGCGCCAAAACTGGTAGAGGCCGGTCGGTCTCCCAATATCGAGATGCTCACCAACGCCGATCTTCAGGGATTGGAGGGCGAGCCAGGTGATTTTACCGCCAAGATCAGATTGCGTCCCCGCTACATCGACGCGGAAAACTGCACGGCATGCGGACTCTGCACCCAGTACTGCCCAAAACATCATGTGGATCCCTACAACGAGGGGTTGGCCGTCACCAGACCCATCCATATCGACTATTCCCAGGCAGTACCGGCAACCTACTACATCGATCCCTCCACCTGTCTGCACATCCAGCACGACACCTGTCAGATCTGTGTGCCGGTGTGTCAGAGCCATGCCATCAACTTTCACCAGAAACCCGAGGTGCGCGAGCTGAAGGTGGGGGCGGTGATCCTCTCCCCCGGATTTGGCAGGATCAGCGAGGAAACCCTGGAAAAGTTCGGCTACGGCAAACATCCCGACGTGGTCACCAGCATCGAATATGAGCGCATGACCACGGCCTCGGGTCCGTTCCAGGGCGAGATCAAGTGTTTTTCCGATGGCCGCCATCCCAAGCGCATCGCCTTTATTCAATGTGTCGGGTCCAGGGATCTGGGCTGCAACAACGGCTACTGCTCTTCGGTGTGCTGCATGTACGCCATCAAGGAGGCGCTGGTTACCAAGGAGCATGATCCCGAGGTGGAGATCACCATCTACTATATGGATATCCGCACCCAGGGCAAGGATTTCGATGCCGCCAGGCAGCGGGCGGAGAACATGGGTATCCGCTTTGTCCGTGCCAAAGTCGGCGATATCACTCCCTGGAACGAAAAACTGCAGATCACCTATTCAACCCTGGAAGGGGGCCATTACTTCGAACCCTATGATATGGTAGTGCTCTCCGTCGGTCTGGAGTCGCCGCGGGACGCCCGCGGTATTGCCGAGGTCACCGGCATCGAGCTCAACGGCTATGACTTCTGCAAAACCGGAACCTTTGCGCCGCTGGAAACGAACCGCCAGGGGGTCTACGTGGCCGGCGCCTTCCAGGGACCCAAGGATATCCCCGAAAGCGTCACCCAGGCCCACGGCGTGGCCGGTCTTGCCGCCGGAATCCTCAAAAAGCAGCGGGGTCTGGGATTGGTGGAGAAGACCTATCCCGATGAAAAGGAGATGGATGACGAGGTGCGCATCGGTGTCTTCGTCTGCCACTGCGGCATCAACATTTCATCGGTTGTGGATGTGCATCATGTGGAAAATTCGGTGGAGGATATGGAGGGCGTCGTCTATCACACCGACAGCCTTTACTCCTGTTCCCAGGATGCCCAGGAGGTGCTCAAGGATCGGATCCGGGAACATAATCTCAACCGGGTGGTGATCGCCGCCTGTTCGCCCCGCACCCATGAGCCGCTTTTCCAGGAAACCCTGAAGGATGCCGGGCTCAACCGTTGCCTCATTGAAATGGTGAATATCCGCGATCAATGTTCCTGGGTGCATGCCAACGAGCCTCAGGCAGCCACCGACAAGAGCCGGGACCTGGTGCGCATGGCGGTGGCCAAGGCCAGGGGCATGCAGCCGCTGCCCGAACAGACCGTGCCGGTGACCCCCAAGGCGTTGATCATCGGCGGCGGTGTTGCCGGGATGACCGCGGCGCTCACCATTGCCGAACAGGGATTCAAGAGCGTGGTGCTGGAGAAGGGCGCCGGTCTGGGCGGCAACCTGGGAATGCTCAACCACACCCTGGCCAGCGAGGCCACGGCCGAGCACTTGCGCACCCTGGTTGACCGCGTCAAAAAGAACAAGAACATCGAGGTGATAACCAATGCCGAACTGGAGCAGGTTTCCGGTTTTATCGGCAACTTTTCCTCGGTGATCAGCATCGGCAGCGGCAAAAAACGCCGGGAGGAGACCATTGATCATGGTGTGGCTATCCTTGCCACCGGTGGTCGCGAGCATCGTCCCGGGGGATATCTGCTGGAGGAATCCAGAAAGGTGATCACCCAGGCGGAGCTGGAAAAACGCCTTGCCGGCAGGGCCAAGAACCGGGCGCCGAACAGTGTGGTGATGATTCAATGCGCCGGTTCACGCGGAGACGACCTGAAGTACTGCTCCAAGGTCTGCTGTAACCATGCCGTCAAAAATGCATTGCAGATCAAGGAGATCAATCCCGATTCCCGCGTTATTGTCCTCTATCGCGACATGCGTACCTACGGCTATGCCGAGGATGCCTATCTGGAGGCGAGAAAGAAGGGGGTTATCTTCATTCCCTATGAGCTTGACCGCAAACCGGAGGTCTTCACCAAAAGCCGACGGCTGCATATCAGGTTCTTTGATTCCATCCTCCGGGAGGAGATGGACCTGACCCCTGATCTGGTCGTCCTTTCGGTGGGGGTCGTGCCCGAAGGAACCGAGGAGCTCAGCAAACTGTTCAAGGCGCCCCTCACCGACGACCGTTTTTTCCTGGAGGCCCATGTCAAGCTGCGGCCGGTGGAGCTGGCCGTTGACGGCGTCTATGTCTGCGGGCTCGCCCATGCGCCCAAGCCCGTCGACGAGACCATTGCCCAGGCCCAGGCAGCAGCGGCCAAGGCTGCCATTCCCCTGGTCAAGGGGCATGTTTCCGTGGAACCCATTGTCTCGGTGGTGGACCAGGACGCCTGTATCGGCTGCGGCCTGTGCGCCGCTCTCTGTCCCTATCAGGCCATTGAGATGAAAAAGGTGAACAAGAAGCGCAAGGCCGAGACCATTTCCGCCTCCTGCAAGGCCTGTGGTATCTGCGCCAGCCATTGTCCCACTTTTGCCATTTCCATGGGCGGTTTCACCAATGAGCAGATCAACTCTCAAATCACGGCGTTTGGGGAAACTGAAAAACAAACCGCTGAGGTATCATAAATGAGTGACGAATTCAGCCCGAAAATTCTTGGTTTTCTCTGCAACTGGTGCTGTTACGCGGCCGCGGATGCCGCAGGGGTTTCCCGTTTCCAATATCCGCCCAACCTGCGGACCATACGGGTCATGTGCACCGGCAGAGTCGATCCCTCCTTTATCCTCCGCGGCTTTATCGAAGGTGCGGACGGCATCTTCACCGGCGGCTGACAGCTGGGTGAATGCCATTACCAGGTTGGTAATTACGATGCAATGGGAATGGATGCCTTGATCCGCAAGGTACTGGGTGATATCGGTATCCGGGAGGAACGTTTCAGCCTGCAGTGGGCTTCGGCCGCCGAAGCGCCGCGCTTTGTCAGTCTGATCACCGATTTCACCCGGCAGATGAGGGAACTGGGTCCCCTGGGCGAGGCCGAGGGGTTGAGCCCCGAGGAGCTCAGGGAGCGGCTGCAGAAGGGGTTGCAGGCCGTCAGCAACCAGAAGGTCCGCATCAGTTTCGGCAACGCCACCAAGGCGGTTCGCAAGGACGGCATCTGGACGCGCGAACATATCGACGAGCTGATCACCAAGAAAACGGCCAAGTCCCTGGACAAGGCACTGGCATGATACTGGATTGCAAGAAATTCCGGTAGATTCTTCCCAGGCCCTTTCCACCGGAAAGGGCCTTTTTGTTGACAAGGCCTTCCACGGAGGTTGTAATTGATCACCACCAGCGCATCTCCATTGAAATCTACCCCGGCCGCTATAGCCCCGCTATGCTGCGGGGGAGATCTGAACATGTGGTCAATTACAGCTTAGAAGCACGATATACCGCGGGGTTAGATGCCCTGTGTCCGGTTACCGGAGGTTCAGCATGAAAAGCACTGTTCTCATCACCGGCGCATCCGCCGGTTTCGGTGCCGCCTGCGCCGAACTGTACGCCGCAAACGGTCATGACCTCATTCTCGTGGCCCGGCGGGGTGAACGGCTGGAGGAGGTGCGGGATTCCCTGGCCCATACCGGGGCGGTTATTCACACTCAGGTCCTGGACGTTCGCGACCGGGAGGCGGTGGGCGATTTTGCCGCCGCGCTTCCCGCACTGCTGGAAAGCCGGGGGTTTGCTTCCGCCACCGTTGACATTCTCATCAACAATGCCGGACTGGCGCTGGGACTGAATCCGGCGCCCCATGCCCATGTGGATGACTGGGAGGTGATGATCGACACCAATATCAAGGGGCTGCTCTATTTCACCCAGGCCATCCTGCCGCTGATGGTGGCCCGTGACCGGGGACATATCGTCAACCTGGGTTCGGTGGCCGGGAACTGGCCTTATGTGGGCGGCAATGTCTACGGGGCCACCAAGGCCTTTGTCAAGCAGTTCACCAACAACCTGCGCGCCGATCTGCTGGGAAAGAATATTCGGGTGACCAATATTGAACCGGGACTGGCCGAGAGCGAGTTTTCGGTTGTCCGTTTCAAAGGGGACCGGGACAAGGCCGACAAGGTCTACGAGGACACCAAACCCCTGACTCCCGCAGATATTGCCGGAATTATATACTGGGTCACATCGCTGCCGGCCCACGTGAACATCAATCGCCTGGAGGTCATGCCCGTCTGCCAGGCCTGGGATTCCCTCAAGGTCAACCGGGAGATGAAGTTGTCGTGAGCCGCAAGAGATATATCATGGAAAGCGACGACGAGGTCAAACGTCTGGACGTGAAAACCGACGGGCGGGTTGTGGAGAGGCATGCCGCCTGGGCCGGTCTGCGTCCCGGCATGCGGCTTGCCGATCTGGGCTGCGGTTCCGGCAAGACAACCAGTCACCTCTATCGGGTTGCCGCCCCCCACGGCCGGGCACTGGGAGTCGATATTGCCGAGAGCAGGATTGCCTTTGCCGGCGAGCGCTACGGCAGGGAAGGGGTGGAGTTTATTTGTCGCGACATCGCCGATCCCCTTGAAGATCTCGGTCTCTTCGACTTCATTTGGATCCGTTTTGTCCTGGAATACCATCGCAGAAACAGTTTCCGGATGGTGCAAAACGTCATCCGCATCCTCAAGCCGGGGGGCATTCTCTGTCTGGTGGATCTCGACTACAACTGCCTCAGCCACTTCGGACTGTCGGAACGGCTGGAGCGGGCCATTTCAGGCATCATGCATACCCTGACGACCAGGGCCGATTTCGACCCATACATGGGGCGCAAGCTCTATTCCTACCTGTATGACCTCAAGTTTGCCGATATCAGGCTCAAACTTGACGCCCACCACCTCATCTACGGCGATCTCGAGCCGGCCGCCGCCTTCAACTGGACGCGCAAGGTTATGGTTGCCGCCAAAAATTGCGGTTATGATTTCGCAGAGTATGACGGCGGCTATGACGAATTCTACCGGGAGTTTGAAGAGTTTTTCAACGACCCGCGCCGCTTCACCTACACGCCGGTCATCATCTGCCGCGGACGCAAACCATAGCCCCTCCCAGTGGGCAGCCGATTCCGGACAGGCCTTTCCGCCTCCACTTCGAGACGCACCATTGCCACGCGGACTTTTCCGTCGGCGGCTATTTCCTCAATGAACTCTTCCCGCAATGCCTTGGGGAGCTGCTGCGTATAGGGCAGCCAGGTTGTCCGGATCAGACATGTCATAAATTAGAGTCGCGGCCGAGGCCCGACTCTGGTTTGTTTATCCACGCGGCCTCTGGCAGCGGGAACGGTTTGGGCATTTTGCCCTTGAACCGTTTTTCATGTTCTTTGAAGGCGTTTTCAAGCACTGCCGCGCGTTGCGCCTGGATTTTTTCCGCCAGGCCATAATGGACCTGTTCAGGCGTCATGAGGCCGATACCGGTGTGCTTGTGAACGGAATTGTACCAGCTGAAGAACTTTTGGCAAAATGCCCGTGCATCCTGTATGGACCCGAATCGGTCCGGGAAGGATGGTGAGTATTTCAGGGTTTTGAACTGTGCCTCTGAATAGGGGTTGTCATTGCTGACATGCGGTCTTGAGTGGGTTTTGGTCACT
>CAYUNE010000012.1:0-87202 GCA_964446115.1 uncultured Desulfobulbia bacterium
CTTGCCGCTGCCCCATTCACCGAAGACACCGATGACCAGGGAGCGGTCCATGTGACGGGTTTCCGGGTCGAAGTGGCGCCTGATGCGACGCTCCAGCCGGTCAATCAGCCGGTCGCGGCCAAGATCGTAAGGTTGTTCACCGGACATGACTGTCTCCAAAAATTGCGCCTCGAGCCGCCGGAAACGGCCTGAGGAGTAGGGAATCGTTAGGATGGCCCCGGGTCTGCCAGGAGTTGTTGTTCGATTTCCCGGATCCGTTCGGCGTAGCGGCGGGGACTGATGCGGGCGCCGCGCAGACCGCCGCGCAGGTTGACCTCGGAAAGATAGCTGGTGCCCGAACCGGTGACCAGCAGATCCACATGGCCGTAAGGGAAATCCGCACGTTCGAGAACGCGGCGGCACAGATCCCGTTGCGGCGAGGTGAGATGCCGGACCATGCTGGAGCCGCCGCAGTGAAGGTTGTGACGGAAGTTGTCGGGATTGTATCGCTGGTAGGCCTCGGTATACTCACCCAGGCGGATGATCCTCACATCGCGGCAGTCTTCCAGCAGCGGCTGGATAACAAAGGGAAAGGCCAGGACCTGCAGGGAGGCCTGGGTATAGACATCCTCGATGGAGGAGAAGAGCAGGATTCCCCTGCCGCCGTTGGCGCGATCCAGCTTGCAGACAACCGGGCCGGGATACCGGCATCCATATTCGCCGATTGCGGCCATGATATCGTGGATGGTGTAAATGGGCATGGTGCCGGGCACCATGAAGCTGCCGAGGATACGGGCCTGAAAGACCTTGGAGCGGCTCAGCAGCTGGGAACGGGCCGAGGGTATCATCCGTATCCGCCGGGCCGCCAGGTCCAGCAGCAGATGCTCCTCGCCCCGCCGCAACCGCAAGCGGCCGACAATGACATCCTCCGGCCCCAGTTGTTCATACCGGTCGATCAGGGTTGCATGATCCCGGATTATCATGATCGCTCCTTACCTTTTTTCGTCGTTGGTCACAGATGCTGCAGATTTGCTTGAATCTCTCCCGCTCTCTCTATCCCCGCTGTGCGGCCGGGAGGCACATGATCCCGGCGGAGGGCAACTCCTGGATGAGATACGTTTTCCCGTATGAGTCCCGCGTTTTCTAGTACCGTATGGTGAAGTCGCTGAATTCACCCTCGGGTTCGCTGTCGCGGGCGGAGATGCCGGTTACCCGCGACATGGGAGAGCCCTGGGCCAGCCAGGAAGTCATGGCCTCGATATCCTCCATCTCCCCTTCAAAGACGGCCTCCACAGTGGAATCCGGCAAGTTGCGGACCCATCCGACAAGACCCAGTTCCTCCGCCTTTTTACGGGTATAATCCCGAAAGAACACCCCCTGAACACGGCCGTGGACAATGGCGTGCCTGCGCTTGACTGTCACCGGTCTCCTCCTTGTTTGTCGTGTTGATTGATCAGATGCAGAAATTCGTCCTCAGAAAGGATGGTCAACCCCATTTCCCGTGCCTTTTTTTCCTTGGCTCCGGCCTTCTTCCCCACCACCACATGGGTCACCTTGCGGCTGATGCCGGAGGCCACCCCGGCTCCCAACGCCCTGACCCGCTGCTTGGCCTCGCTGCGGGACATGGAGGAGAGAGTACCGGTGAAGAGAAACAGATGGTCGGCAAGGGGCCGTTCCTCCTCGTCCACCGGCTTGACGCCGACGCCGTTTTCCAGAAAACGGGCAATCAGTTGCCGCACCGAGGGATCGCCAAAGTAATCCACCAGGCTGGAGGCCGCCTGCTCGCCGATACCGTCGATTTCCAGCAGTTCCGATTCCCGGGCGGCCATGAGTCTCTCCAGGGTTCTGAAACGGCGGGCCAGCAGATCGGCGGTTGCCTCACCGATGAAACGGATGCCCAATGCCGTAATGAAACGGGCAAGTCCCGGGTTGGAGGCGGCGCGGATGGCCCGGATGGTATTGGCCGCGGACTTCTCCCCCCAGCCGTCAAGCCCGGCCAGATCTTTTTCCTTCAGGGTGAAGATATCCGCCAGATCTTTCACCAACCCGAGCCGGAAGAGCTGCTCCATGTTTTTCCGGCCAAGCCCCTCGATATCCAGGCCGTTTTTGCCGGCAAAGTAGATGAGGCTTTGCAGCCGCTGGGCCGGACAGTGGGGATTGACGCAGCGGGTGACCGCATCCCCCGGCGGTCGGAGCAGTTTGTGGCCGCACTGGGGGCAGACGGCGGGAAAGGTGATGGGGCGCGCTGCGGCCGGACGCTCTTCGACAATGGGCTTGACAACCTCGGGGATGACATCTCCGGCCCGCTGGATCAGCACCCGGTCGTGGAGGTGGAGGTCCTTGCGCCTGATCTCATCCTCGTTATGCAGGGTGGCCCGGCTCACGGTTACGCCGTCAACCTCCACCGGCCTGAGAACCGCCACCGGGGTCACGGCACCGGTACGGCCCACCTGAAAATCCACCGACAGGATCTCGGTGGTGGCCCGGCCGGCCGGAAATTTGTAGGCAACGGCCCAGCGCGGCGCCCTGGCCTTGTTGCCCAGCCGCTGCTGCAGGCCGAATGAATCCACCTTCACCACCATGCCGTCGATCTCGTAGGCAAGGCTGTGACGAATATCGAGGAGATGCCGATAATGATCGGCCACCGGCCCGATGCCCTGAAATTGCCGCACCAGCGGATTGATCCGGAAACCGAGCTGCCGGAAAAACTCGAACAGTTCAAACTGTCCGGCGCAAGGGGTCATTGCCGGGTCGGCAACACCGTAGACAAAAAAGGCCAGCGGCCGCTGGGCGGTGATGCCCGGATCCAGTTGTCGCAGGGAGCCGGCGGCGGCATTACGCGGGTTGGCGAACAGCGGCTCCCCCTGTTCCAGCCGCTGCCGGTTGAGGGCGTCAAACTCCTCCCTGCCGAGATACACCTCGCCGCGCACCACCAAAAGACCCCTGGGTTGCCCGCTGCCCTGCGGTTGCAGCCGCAGGGGAATGGTCTGGACCGTCCGTAACTGGGCGGTGATATTTTCACCGGTGCGGCCGTCTCCCCGGGTGGCGCCCAGAGTGAAGACCCCGTCCTCGTAGAACAGCTCCACGGCCAGGCCGTCGAGCTTGGGCTCGGCCACGTAGACGATCTCGCCGTCGATTTGCAGAAAACGGCGGATACGGGCATCGAAGTCGCGCAGCCCGCCCTCGTCAAAGACGTTTTCCAGGCTGAGCATGGGTACCACATGCTCCACGGCGGCAAAGCCGTCAAGGACGGCGCCGCCCACCCTCCGGCTGGGAGAGTCCGGGGTGACCAGTTCGGGATAGCGCGCCTCCAGCTCCAGCAGCTCCCGAAAAAGTCTGTCATACTCGCCGTCTGAAATTACCGGATCATCAAGGACATAATATCGATAGTCATGGAAGTTGATCTGTTGCCGCAACTCCGCAAGACGCCCCTTTACCCCCTCGTCCATACCCCTGCCTATTTCCCCTCGTCGAGCAGACGGCCGCCCTGGGCGATATTTTGCCGCTTTTCCTCGTCGATGAAGATGAGAATGGACTCTTCCGGTTTGTCCGCCTCCCGGGCGATTACCCGGGTCACTCCCCGGGCTATGCGTTTTTTCTGCTTGCGGCTCAGTTTGCCGGCTACGCGAATACTGACATAAGGCATAACATCCTCCTGCTTGTTTCTTGCTTTTCCGGGTGTCGTAACTCGTCCTTATCGCGGCGGGATTGCGCCTGCGTTTTCAAATTTTCCACCTTATCAGGATTTGATTTTGAAGTCGAACAGCTTTTTTGCTATCATGGGGTATCTTTGCCGCCCTCCCCTATGGTGCCGGCAACTGTTTCAACAAAGAACAGATATGCGACACACAACCGGCTTGCAGCCCATGTGAGTGATTACCACCGACAACGGTCTCCCCCTCTTCCCTTTCCTTGGAGAACAACAGTATGCACATCATCGTCACCGGCGGCGCCGGTTATATCGGCAGCCACACCTGTCTGGAACTGCTGAACGCAGGACATGAGGTCACGGTTATCGACAATCTGAGCAATTCCAGCCGACAATCCCTGAGCAGGGTGCGGCAACTCACCGGCAGGGAACTGAACTTCCACGAAATCGACCTGCTTGATGAAAAGGGCGTTGACCGCATCTTCGCCTCCTGCAACAATATCGATGCGGTCATCCACTTCGCCGGGCTCAAGGCGGTGGGCGAATCCGTCGAAAAACCACTTGATTACTACCATAACAACATCACCGGGACCCTGCATCTCTGCCGCAGCATGACCAGGCACGGGGTGAAAAACATCGTCTTCAGTTCCTCGGCAACGGTTTACGGCGATCCGGCCACAGTCCCCATCCGCGAAGATTTTCCACTCTCCTGCACCAACCCCTACGGCCGCACCAAGCTGATGATCGAGGAGATTCTGCGGGACCTGCACACCGCGGATTCCGGCTGGAACGTGGCGTTGCTGCGCTACTTCAACCCGGTGGGAGCCCATGCCAGCGGCCGCATCGGTGAAGATCCCAACGGCATTCCCAACAATCTCGCCCCCTACATCTCCCAGGTGGCGGCCGGTAAACTGGCGGAACTTTCGGTCTACGGTGACGACTATCCCACCAGGGACGGCACCGGGGTGCGCGACTATATCCATGTGGTGGACCTGGCCCTGGGCCACCTCTGCGCCCTGGACAGGCTCACCGACAATCCCGGCGTGGTGACCTACAACCTGGGAACGGGCAGAGGATACAGCGTCCTGGAAATGGTGCGGGCCTTTGAAAAGGCCTGCGGCCGCAAAATCCCTTACAGGATCGCGCCCAGGCGGCCGGGTGATATCGCCAGCTGCTATGCGGATCCGAGCCTGGCCGAACAGGAACTCGGCTGGCGGGCCCAAAGGGGAATCGACGAGATGTGCGCAGACACCTGGCGCTGGCAGTCGAACAATCCCGACGGCTACCGCTAGCCTGCCCTTTGCCGCCCCGGTCGGCGCCTGCCCCATTCCCTTGCCCCCTTCGGATTGCACTTCCCGGCAAAGTTGGGTATCCTCCGGCCATGATTACTGCGGCAGATGAATATGACGAGGCCACGCTTTCCCGCCTGCGGACACTCCACGACTTTCTGAGCGCTCTGCTTGTCGCCCGTCGCGCCCTCTCCGGCCGCGAGCACGAGGAGCAGAGCCTGGTTTACGCTGT
This sequence comes from uncultured Desulfobulbia bacterium, assembly GCA_964446115.1. Classification (GTDB taxonomy): domain Bacteria; phylum Desulfobacterota; class Desulfobulbia; order Desulfobulbales; family Desulfobulbaceae; genus CAYUNE01. The sequence goes on from CAYUNE010000012.1 coordinate 5,150, forward strand.
GGCCCTGCTGCGCAACGCCCTGGCGCGGCTGCAGAGGCAGGGAGCGCCCCCGCCCCTGCAGGTGGCGGTGATCGGCCCCACCCAGGTGGGCAAGAGCACCCTGGTCAACCTCCTCATCGGCTCGGCCCATGCCCAGGTGAGCTGTCTTGCCGGTTTTACCCGCCGGCTGCAGGGGTTCTGCAACCGGGAGATCAGCGATGACCTGCTTGCCCATGTGGGGAAACTTTTTCCGGAGCTGCGGCGGCTGCCGCCCCGGCAACTGCAGGAAGCCGGAGCCGACAACTACTCCCTCGTCCAGGTGGAGGGCAGCGGTTTCTTCACTCCCCTGCCCTGCATTGTCTGGGACAGCCCGGATTTCGATTCCACCTCCTCGTCCTCCTACCGCTCCCTGGTGCCGGTCCTCGCCGCTACCGCCGATCTGATCATCCTGGTCGTCAGCCGTGAAAAGTACGCCGATCTCTCGGTGCTCCACACCCTCCGGCTGCTCGCCACGGTGGACAAACCGCTCCTCATCTGTATCAACAAGGTGGATGCCGCAAACGGAGATACCCTGGCAACCCTGGTGAAAAAGAAATGGCAGGAGGAAAAAATCGTTTTCCAGGCGGTCACCACCCTGACCCATGAGAAGGACAGCGATCCGGCCACCCTGCTCTCCACCCCGGCCGGGTCGGCCTGCCGCCGTCGCTGCGCCGAAGTAGTCGCCGCCCTGCAGCCCGGTATCGGCATGTCGTCGCTGAAAGGGTTTCTACGCGGCAACTGGACCGGCTGGACCGGGGAACTGCGGCGGGAACACGCCGCTGCCGAAGCCTGGCGACAAAAGGTGCAGGCCCTGATACTCCGGGCCGAGGAGATTTACCGGCGCGACTATCTCCGCAACCCCCGCTACCGGGACACCCTGCAACGCATGGTGGCCAAATTGCTCGAACTGCTTGAAATTCCCGGCGCCGCCGCCCTGCTTGTCACCACCCGGCGGCTCCTCACCTGGCCGGCGCGCACCCTGCTGGGCCTGGCCCGCGGCGCCAAAGCATCGGCAAAGAAACAGCCGGACCGGGAAGCAGAGATCCTTGACGATGGTATCGGTTTTCTGCTGCTGGAGCTGCAGCGCTATGCCGGAGAACGGGCCGTCGGCAACGGCGAGGGGTCCCACTGGTGGCGGCAGGTCTGGCAGGCGCTGCAGGAAAGAGATGAGGAACTTGGACGGCAACGGCAAAAGATGACGGCGACCTACCGCAGCACCTTCGAGCCGGAGATCGACAGGGCTGCAAAGGGGCTGTATCGTCACCTGCAGGAGCATCCCGGAACCCTGAACAGCCTGAGGGCTGCCCGTTTTTCAGCGGATGCCGCTGCCGTGGCCCTGGCGATCAAGACCGGCGGTCTCGGCCCCACCGACCTGCTGCTGGCCCCTGCCCTGCTCTCCTTTACCTCGCTGCTGGCCGAAAGTTCGGTGGGCCGCTACATGAAGCGGGTGGAACAGTCTCTGAAGGAGCGGCAGCTGATTTTACTGCGGCAGCTGCTCTGGAAGCCGCTGGAGGAAAAACTGCTGGGTCTGCCGCCGGCGGGCACCGGGGAAAAATGTCTGGGTCTTTCCGCCCGGCAACTGGCGGAGGCGGAAGAGGCTCTTACACTTTTATGACTGCAAGTCCCGTGGTAATCGATCACAGGCGCCGCATCTCCACACGCTCTCTGCCGCCCGCATAGTGGGGCTACAGCTGCCGGGAAAGAGTGTGCTCATCTGCAGCACCTGTGATCTGCCGCGGGGTTACGACCCGAGGCGGCTCGGGTGGCGTTCTAGCGCCGCGCGGCCATGCGTTTCTGCAGGCGGGCCAGGGAGATCTTGATACTCATGCGCATGCGCTCGATGGACTTGGCCAGGGACTCGATCTCATCGCCGGTTTTGATCTCGATGGTACCGTCCAGATCGCCGCGGCTGACGTTATCCGCCATTTCCGTCAGGTAGATGATCGGTTCGGTGATGGCCTTGCCCAGAATCCGGCCGATAACCAGGGCGATCACCAGGGCGATCACCGCCAGGCCGAGAAACATGTTACGGAACTTGATCACCGGGGCCAGGACCGCCTTCCTGGGCCTGGTGGTGATCACCTTCCAGCTGGTGGCGGTCTGACCGGCGGGAATCACCGTGGCAAACCCGTAAAGGTCGGTTCCGTGCTCCAGAGTGCCCTCCTTGCCGGAAAGCATGGCGTTGGCCTTATCCGCCGGCAAATCCCTGAGCAGCGATATACCGGTCTTCAGGTCGCGTCCCCACAGCTTGGACTCGTCGGGATGGGCCACATAAAAGCCCTTGGCATCCACCATGAAGTTGGTGCTGCCCTGGGCCCTGGTCTTGATGAGCGACAGAAAACGCTCGGCAAAGATATTGGTGATCACCACTCCGGCCCGGGTGCCGTTGGGATAGAACACCGGGGTGGCATACCGGATAACCGGCTTGTGGGGCACCTCGATCTTGCCGTGCTCCATGTTGAGATCCAGGGGCGAGACCATGAGGCCGCCGATATTGAGCTTCATGGTGTCGTCGAAGTAATAGCGCCCGGACTTGTTCTGCAGCTTCTCCCGGGGTATGGGACGGGGATGATGGCCATCGGAATCGACCCGCACCACCTCCTTGCCGGTTTCATCAAGATAACGCACCTGGTAATAGATGCCCTTTTCCTGGGAAAATGCCATGAACTCCCGCTCCAGCTCCCGGCGGGCGGCGTCCACATCCATGGTTTCGGCATTGCGGCGCGCCTTGAGCAGTTTCTTCATGGGTGCGGCCTTGCTGAGAAAGAGAACATCGTCCTCCACCCCTTCCAGAAAGGAGCTGACAGCATCCGCCTGGGCCTTGGCCTTACCCAGTTCGCCTTCCAGGGCGGTCCTGGTGAGTGCCGTACTGGTGGTCTTGTAGCTGTAGATGCCCACCACCAGCAGGGGAATAATCACCACAACGACAAAGGCACTGATCAACTTGGACTGAATGTGTGAAAACAAAGAACCCATTTTTTCTCTCCTTGACTTTTTGTATATGAAAATCCGGCCGCTGTGGATACCCGGGCGGCCGGACCGCGTTTCTCTCTTATAAAAAGTGTATCATGCAATCTTGCCCAGGCGGCAGGAGATTTTTTTCCACCACCTCCTTTTCCCGGACAAAACAGGATCCGCCACCGACCCGCCGGGGAGCGCATCGGAAGGCTCCCGCTATTTTCTCCCCTGATTCCATATCGTTATTCAACCTGTTCCCACCCGTTGACCCGGACGGCTCCGGCAAAGGGCTTAAGGCCGTGGACGACTTTTTTTGAAACCGATCAGAAGGTATGCAACCCCGTGGTGTATTTACTTCCAAACGTCATTGATCACAGCTGCTGCAGATTTGCCCGCCCTCTCCCTGCAGTGATATCCCTGCTATGCGGGCGGGAGAGAGCGCGTGAAGATGCGGTTCCGGTGATCGGTTACCCTTTTTTTCAGTGACATTCACCTTTCACATTGAGTATGTTTCCATGATCGGATCATCCCCTTGACAGGCGATGGCAAAATCTCGTAACATATTGCATTACCGTTTATTTTCCCCTTGACTTCACATCCCGCATCATGGACCTGAGCCCCACCGCTTCCCTGACCCCGCAGCTTGACGCCCTCCGCGACTGGGCCGGCAAGGCCCGCGAAGACGGCTGGATAAGCGCCGAACATGCCGCCCGGCCCGGAGAGGTGACGAGCCGTCACGGCAGTGATCTCTTCGCCGATGGACAGCGGCCGCTCATCGTCGCCTTTTTCGGCGGCACCGGGGTGGGCAAGAGCAGCCTCATCAACCGGCTTGCCGGCAAACCCATTGCCCGGGTGGGCGTGGAAAGGCCCACCTCCCACGGGGTTACCCTCTATCTGCATGAACAGTATCGGCCGGATCTGCTCAGATCTGAACTGCCGGTTGAAAAAACCCGTATCATCACCCACGACCGCAGCCGACACCACCTGGTTGCCTGGCTCGATCTGCCGGATATCGACTCCACCGCCGAGGAAAACCGCCGGCTGGTCGAACGCTGGCTCCCCTGTATCGACTGGCTTGTCTACGTGGTGAGCCCCGAGCGGTACCGGGACGAGGCGGGCTGGCGCTACCTGCTTGATCGCGGCCGTCGCCATGCCTGGATCTTTGTTATGAACCACTGGGACCGGGGGCGGGACGAACAGCTGGAGGATTTCCGCAGCCGGTTGCAGGCCGCCGGTTTCGCCAACCCCCACATCCTGCGGACCAGTTGCGCACCAGCCGGCGGAAAAGATGATTTCGACCAGCTCCAGCGCCTTATCAACGGCGCCATCAAGGAATACGGCCTGCAACTCCTCCAGGAACTGGGTATCCAGGCCCGTTTTGACGACCTGCTCGCCTGGATTGCCGACTGCCGTCAGACCATGGGCGGGACGGAACGCTGGGACGAGGTTCATCGGGAGGTCGAGACTCTGCTCGCCGCCGGGATGGAAAAACTCAGCGCCCGGCTGCAGGCCGATATCCGGCGGGCCATCCCGGAGACACCATCGGATCCGTTGCCGACTTCCATAATCCGCGGCTTCGGCAAGGGCATCCGGCAACGCGAGGATGTCGCCGCCGTTGCCGTGGACGTGGATGATCTTGTCGGCACCGCTGTAGGGAGCCGCCTGCGGAACCTGGAAAGTGGCGTTGTCAACCTGATACAAAAGCGGCATCTGCCCACGCAACCACTGCGCCGTGCACTTACCCGGCAAAGAGAAGAAGGGGAAGATCCCGTCGCAATTATCCGCACCGCCCTGGAGGATGAAATGGCAACGGCCATGCAGCGGCCCGGCACACCGCTGCGCCGCCTGGGCGTGAAAATCACCGGCATGCTTGCCTGGGTTCTGCCCCTGGCCGCAGCGCTGTATGTCGTCTATCGGACCCTGGCCGGATACCAGGCCGCCATCCGGGGCCGGGCAGAATTTTTCGGGGTAAACTTCGTCATCCACTCCCTGCTGCTCATCCTCCTGGCCTGGTTCATTCCCCGGCTCGTCCATCTCCGGCTGCGGCCGGACCCCGGGAGCACGGCACGCCGGGGACTCATGGAAGGCAGCGTGGTTGCCGGGCGCCGACTCCGCCGCTTCTATGGGCGTGTCCTCGACACGGTTACAGCAGAGTGCAACCGGCATGAAAAGAGACTGGCGGAAATCGAACGGGATATCCGCGCCGTGAAACGGTCGGCCCTGGAATATCCCGAAAACTTTATCGCCCCACCCGGTAAGGAGTAAAAAATATGCAGCAGGAGAAACCGCGAGCCGTTATCGGTAAACGGGGAACGACTCTGGTAAATACGGCCGCCTTCGTGGTGGTGATGGCCGGCATCAGTGCCGCAAAATCTTTGATCATTCCATTTCTGCTCGCCGGATTTCTCGCCATTATCTGCGCCCCTCCCCTCTTCTGGCTGCGGAAAAAGGGCGTGCCCACCGTTCCGGCGGTGCTGCTTCTGGTGCTGCTTATCATCGGCTTCGAGGCCGGGGTTGCCACCCTCATCGGTACCTCGGTGGCGGATTTCACCCACGAGCTGCCGGCACACCAGGAACGCCTCAAAGAGGTGGTTGCCGCCTCCATCGACTGGCTGGAGGGCTATGGCATCCAGATCTCCAACCGCACCCTCATCGACCAGTTCGATCCCGGAAAGGTCATGGGGCTTTTCGCCAATACCTTAAACCGGCTCAGCGGCCTGCTCACCAACACCTTCATGATCCTGCTCACCTTTATCTTCATCCTGCTGGAGGCGGCCGGATTTCCACGTAAACTGCGGGCGATCATCGGCAAGCGCGACGCCTCGCTGGACCGCTACCAGGAGATCATGATCGGCATCAACCGTTATCTCGAGCTGAAGACCATGCTGAGCTTTGCCACCGGCCTGCTGATCTATCTCTTCCTGCTGGCCATGCAGATCGACTATCCGATCCTCTGGGCCCTGGTCGCCTTTCTCCTCAACTATGTCCCCACCATCGGTTCGATCATCGCCGCCGTGCCCGCCGTACTCTTCGCCCTCATCCAGTTCGGCGCCGTGCAGGCGGCTATCACCGCCGGCGGCTATGTGCTGGTGAATATGATGATCGGCAATGTCATCGAACCGCGGGTCCTGGGCACGGGAGTGGGTCTTTCCACCCTGGTGGTCTTCGTCTCCATGACCTTCTGGGGCTGGATTCTGGGACCTGTGGGTATGCTGCTCTCCGTTCCCCTGACCATGACCCTGAAGATCGCCCTGTCGGGTAACGAGAGCACCCGCTGGATCGCCATTCTACTGGGTACCGACCGGGAGGCCGACAACGCCCTGGCCGCGGCCGAAAAGGGCAATGCCGCCTTTGTCGCCGCTGAAGGATCGAAAAGAGACGGGGGCCGGGGGTGACGAAAGGAAACAGCTGCCGGTCAAACCTTCTAGCCGGGTACGGATATTCAGCCATGGAATGCACTGACCAGACGGAGTTTCGGAAGTGGTAATCGTTATAAAAAATCTGTTCTTCCTCCTCGCCCTCCTGCTTTTCCCGGCAGGCGGCGCCCTCGCGGGCCATGACTGCGACCGGGCCCGGGAGTGGTACGATGAAGGTTTGCGCCTCTCCGACGACTCCGACCGCGAAGCCTCCTGCTACCTGAAGGCCATTGATCTCTGTCCCGAATTTGTCGCCGCCCGCAATCGTCTGGGGGAACTCTACAAGAACCGGGGCCATTATGAGCTGAGCATCGAACAGTTCGAACGCGCCCGCATTGAGGCGCTGGCCAGCAACATCTTCTCTTCCCGCTCCCGCTCCAAGGAGCTCTTCCTCGAATCCTCCATCAGCCTGGGGGAGATTTACAAGATTCAGGGAAATTACCAGCGGGCCGCCGAGGAGTTCGCCAAGGCCCTGCAGATCGATCCCGGTTCCGCCGCCGCCCAGAATCACCTGCAATACGTCTACAAACGCCAGCACCGCTATGATAACGCGCTCTCTCCCTATAACCGGCTGCTGGTCAACGGCATCTTCACCCGCCGGCCCGGTCTCACCCTTCCGGAAAACAGCTTTTCCGCCGATCTGCGGTACAGATTTTGGCAACAGAGCTCTCCCCTTGATCGCAACCGGTTCGGCGATGACCGCATCACCATGGGACTGGCGCCGGAAGAGCGGGAGGCGGATATCCACCTCATTGTCCTGTCCCTGCGCTACGGTCTCACCAACAACCTCACCCTCGGCCTCATACCCAAGTACTTTTCCAGGTCCATTTCCATGCAGCTGGATACGGACCCGGAGGTGGAAAGACCGACGGTCAACGGTTTCGGCGATACCGGGCTGCTGCTCAAGTACCATCTCTGGGGCCGGAGAAACCGACACCTCTCCGCCTACACCCTGCTGAACATTCCCACCGGTCGCCTGGTGGAAGTTGTCGGCAAGAATCCGGTCATCCGCACCATTCCCGACCGGCAGGGCAGACCCATGACCAGGACTTTTGAGTTCCGCCGCACCGTGCCGCTCGGCTCCCGCAGCTGGGACATCACCCCGGGATTGGCCTTCACCCTGGGGGTTGATCCCTTTGTCTTCCATGCCGACATGCAGTATCGCTTCACCAATCACCGGGTTATGGGCGACGAGTTTCTCTTTGACTGCGGCGCCGTGTACCGCATCAACCGGGCCGTCAACGCCGTTTTCGAGATGAACTACCGCTGGACCGACGACGTACGCCGCCGCCGGCAGGTCATTGGTTATCTCTTCCGCCCCGATGTGATCGGACCCCGGAGAACAGCCGCCGGTCCCCAAATTATCGACGTGGAATATACCGAATACGGCGGCCACAGTCTCTTTGTCTCCCCAGGGGTGCAGTTTACCCTGTCCCGGAAAATCCGCCTGGACCTTGGGGTGCAGATCCCGCTGATCAAACCCTCCTCGGGCTGGTCCTCCGGGGTGGTCTGGCAATGCGGCCTGACTTACACCTTTTAAGAACGACCTCCCATGATGAACGACCTCACGGCTTCCCCGTTCCTCCGCCTGCCGCAGGCGGCAAGATCGATTGCCCTTGCCGCCTGCGGCATGGCTCTTTCGATGACGGGCTGCAGCAGCGTCTTTCTCTTCTCCGGGAGCCCGGACTTAAACGACACCGGCCGTCGGCAAGTGGTGCAACCGGCCATCGTCATCGAGGCAAACACCATCTCCCAGAACAACAGCAGCGGCATACGCATCCGCGGTGACCTGCCGGTGCGCATCGACTCCTGCGAAATCCGTGCAAACGGCAGGGCGGGCATCAGGGCCGAAAGGGCGGCACTGCTTACGGTCTCCGGCACCACCATTGCCCGCAACGGCGCAAGCGGTGTGGCCGCGGACAACGGTTCCCGCCTCCATGTGCGGGCAAGCAGGATCTACCGTAACGACCAGGGGGGGATCAGATTCCGGAAAGGCGGTACCGCCGGCCGGGAGCCGGCCGTTCTCACGGTAACGAAGAGCTCCATCTACCGTAATGGTCAGGGGGGAATCCAGGTGGTCACCGATCCCGGTGCCGGCGTCGACTTTCTGATTGCCCAAAGCCGTATCCGGCGCAACCGCAAAACCGGGATCCGCATTGACAACAATGTGCGCTCCATTATCCGCAACAACGAGATCAGCCAAAACGGCACCGCCGGTATCGCCTTGTATGCCACGGCCGCGCCGCCGCCGCAACTGGACCTGTTCGAAAACCGGATCTCCTTTAACCGGGGAGCCGGGGTCTTTGTTCACAGCGGTATCAGCGGCCGCCGGGGAATCAGCAACAACTGGATCCACAATAACCAACGTGCCGGCATCGCCTGCGGTCTCTGGGGCATGGATGGTCTCAGAAACGTCAACCTGGGCATATTCCACAACACGATTGTCGCCAACGGCAGCAACGAGGAAGGAGCGGGCATCAGAAACGACGGCAACGGCCGGGTCGTCATCAGAAACAACATCATCGCCTACAACTTCACCACCGGCGTCATCACCGGAAACTGCAGGCAGGCAACCCACAACCTCCTCTTTGCCAACGGTGAAACCTCCATTGACCGGGACAGTTCCCGGGACAAGTCATTCCGCATCGACAAGGTGCAGTACGCCGGCTGTTCCGGCAGACAATGGGGAGATGTCCTGGCGCCGCCGCGTTTTACCGATCCGGACGGCTACGACTTTAGCCTGCGGCCGGATTCACCGGCCAGGAACCGGGCCGCACAACTGCCGGGTTCCTACTTCCGCAGCTTTGCCGGACGCCACCTGGGCGCCCTGGTGCGTCCCCCCGCCAGTTACCGGAGACCGACGAAAAAACGGGGGGCGCCATGAGGGAAATGCAAGGGGAAAAATATCGCCGCCCCACCTGGAAACGGCCGCCTGCCCGGGCGATCCTGTTCCGCCTGCTGGTACTCATCCTGGTTCCGGCTTTCTGTCAGGCAGCGGTATCATCCCGGCGGGCCGGGATCAGAGGCGCGCCCTTTCCTCCCCACCCGGAAAACCTGACCCGGCAGCAGTGCATGCAATGCCATCCGGTGGTTACCGGTAAGCTACGCCGCGCCGGGGGAAAACACGCCCGGCTCGACTGCCGGCAATGTCACCGTCAGTTTCATAGCTATTTTGCCGGCAAGGGCAATTATCGGGATATCCTTCCCAGGTGCGTCGACTGCCACGGTCTTCAGCACGGCGGGGAAGAGGAGGTTACCGGCTGCAGTCAATGTCACCGGGAGGGGCATACTCCCCGGCTGATTGCCGCCGGCCCTTCCCTGGAACGGGGATGCGGCACCTGTCACCGGCAGCCCTACAGCGATATCAAGACCTCCGAGACCAAACACACGGAACTCTACTGCTCCGCCTGTCACCATTCCCGCCACGGCTACATACCGGAATGCCTGGAATGTCACCAGCCCCACACCGGGACGGTGCCGCAGGCAGGAGCGCTGCAGAACGCGGATCACCCCTTTTCCCGATGCCTCTCCTGTCACCCGCCGCACAAGGCCCTGCAGGTGAAATATCCGGATTCCACCAGCAACTCCATCTGCACCTACTGCCATCGTCACGCCGGGGAAATGCTGGTGAAAAGCGGCACCAGGCACGCGCGCCTTGAGTGTGTCGCCTGCCATCCCGACAACCACGGAAACATCAAGCAATGTGAGGAGTGTCATGATCCGAAACACCCCAAGGCCATGCTTAAGCAAAAACCGGAATTTGCCACCTGCGGCGGCTGTCACGGAGTAGCCCATAATGTGGTCCGCTGATACAAAACCCTGCGGCGGGGATCATCGGCGGTCCCTGCCCCTGGAGAAAACACCACTTTCCCTTGACTTCCAGGGATGTTTTCTATAGTTTTAAAAGAGGAACGCCGAAAAATTCTCTCTTTTTAACATTACGATTTTATAAATAATTTCATGGTCGACAAGGGATTGTCGGCCGATGTTTTCCGCCCGTTGCCGCGTCACTGCGCCGGCGGCGGAGAATATCAGTTCCTGCGTGAGACGTACGGGGGATTCCTGCTGTCGGGACGACATCTCTACTTTTGCCGCTTATTGGTCCAGTCAAGATAAATTTCAACAAAAAAAGGAAAAGAGAATGCGTTTGAGAAAATTGATGCCCCTGGCTGCTTCAACACTGTTGCTCATGGGTCCCGGCATGGCCGCCGCCGGTGATCCGATTCAGGAACATATGGAAATAACGGGTCCGTTCAACTCGCCCATGGAGGTGACCGCCGCCTGTCTGGAATGTCATGATCAGGCAGCCTCCCAGGTGATGGCCTCCAGCCACTGGACATGGACCAGAGAACAGAAGATCAACGGCAAAACCGTTCAGCGCGGCAAGAAAAACGTCATCAACAACTTCTGTATTTCCGTCAGCGGCAACGAGCCCCGCTGTACCAGCTGCCACATCGGCTACGGCTGGAAAAATGCAAGCTTTGACTTTACCGACGAAAACAGGGTGGACTGTCTCGCCTGCCACGACACCACCGGCACCTATAAAAAGGCACCGCCGGCAGCGGGAATGCCCTTCGGCTATACCGGCAAGGAAAAATTCGATAAAAAACCCGTCAACCTCCTCAACATCGCCCGCAACGCCGGCAAGACGACACGGGCCAACTGTCTTGCCTGCCATGCCAACGGCGGCGGCGGCAATGCCATCAAACATGGCGACATTGACCTCTCGCTGGTCAATCCCAGCGCCGATATCGACGTACACATGAATCCCCAGGGCAACAACTTTTCCTGCCAGGACTGCCATCATACCGAGGAGCATGAAATTGCCGGGCATGCCCTGCTGGTTTCGCCCCAGGGAGATTCCACCCTGGGCTGCCAGAACTGTCACCAGGAAAAGGTGCACAAAACCTCGGGGTTGGGACCCCTGCTCAACAAACATGCCAAAAGAGTGGCCTGCCAGAGCTGCCATATTCCGGTCTTTGCCAAGAAATTCGCCACCAAGATGTCCTGGGACTGGTCCCAGGCTCAGAACCCCGCCAACTTGAGCAAGGAGGAGCGCATCGTCAAAGAACACGGTCATGCCGTCTATATCTTCAAAAAGGGACGCTTCACCTACAAGGACAACGTTGTTCCCACCTATGCCTGGTATAACGGCAAGGCAGCCGCCTACCGGAAGGGTGACAAGATCAACCCGGCCAAGATGACCCACCTCAACCATCCCCTGGGCAGCAAGGATGATCCCAACGCCAAGATCCACCCCTTCAAAGTACATGTGGGCAAGCAGATTTACGATGCCGTCTACAACTACCTGTTGGCCCCCAAACTCTTTCCCAGCGGTCCCGACGGGAAAGAGGCCTTCTGGAAGAGCTTTAACTGGGATCGGGCCGCCCGGGCCGGTGAAAAACATTCCGGCCTCAAGTACAGCGGCAAGTACGGCTTTGCGCCCACCTCTTCCTGGTGGCCCACCAACCACATGGTCTCCCCGGCCTCCAAGGCGCTCAAGTGTACAAACTGCCACGGCGCCAACGGCCGGCTCAACTGGCAGCAACTGGGGTATGAAGGGGAGCCGCTCAAGGCCCGCCAGCGCAAAAAAGCCAAGAAAAAGAAATCATAACCGGGCCGGAGCGCTGCCCCACCCGCGGCATGCATAAAAAAATCCCCCCTTTCCAGCACTGGAAAGGGGGGATTTTTTTATGCCTTTTCTCCTCCCGGACCCTCACAGGATTTACAACCCTGCGCTATAATTCACCTATCCCTAACCATGAGGGCAGGATAAATTCAGCGAGGATATGGTTGTCCGTGAGGGCCCATGAAGAATCTACAGCACCCGGGAAAGCCGGTCCGAGGTCTGTTGCAGTCTGAGGCCGACGATGTGCAGCAGGTGCTCAAGGAGGGTGATTGCCAGCCGGGGATGGTCGTTGGCCAGTTTGACAAAGTCCCGCCGCTGCAGGAGGAGCAGGCAACTCTCCCGCACTGCGGTCACCGTTGCCCCGTGGACGCGGGATTCGCCCAGGAGGCCGCTTTCACCGACAATGGCCCCCGGATCGAGCAGAGCGATCACCTGATATCTGCCGGAGAATTCGGTGGGCTTTTTCACGGCCAGACGGCCGCTGAGCAGAAAGCCCATATGGCCTCCCTCCTCACCCTCGACAAAGAGATCCTCACCGGCGGCAAGCAGCCTCCGGGTGAGATGAGGAGTCAAAAGTTCCCGCTCCTCCCGGGTGAGAAAAAAAAAGGCCGCCTCCGCCCCGCTGCTTTTTTCCTGCTCAGCCCTGTCCGGCACCATCGTCGTTTTCCAGCTTCTTGATCTTGTCTTCGAGCTGCCTGACCAGTCCGGCATATTTCTCCTTGCGGAGAATCGACTTGAACTGCTCGATATAGTTCCGCAACAGGCTGACCCCCTCGATGATGATGTCGTACACCATCCAGGTGTCACCCTTGAGAATCATGACATAATGTACGGGAATCTCCTTGCCGTTATGGCTGACCGTTGTCTTGACCACGGCCCGTTTCCCCTTGATTCGCTGATCCTGAAACGTGACCTCGCGGCCGGAATAGCTCTCCAGTTTGCCGATGTAGGCATGCTCCAGCAACCGGGTGAAGAGCTCCACAAAGTTTTTCCTCTCCTGGGCCGACCGCCGGCGCCACTCCTTGCCCAGGGCCCTCTTGGACATCTCTTCAAAATCGAATCGTTCATGGGCGATCTCCATGATGAGGGCCCGCCGTTCGGTGCGTTTGGCATCCCCTTTGAGGCTCAGGTCATCAAGGACCTTGATCATCTTGTCGATGGTCGGTCGCAGCTGGTCGCGGGGCGCGGCCGCACCTTTGGCCGCCGCATCGCCGCTTCCGGCAAGGAGGATAGCCCCCCAGACGCAAGCCAGAAACAAAGAGAATATGAGCCTACCTGCTTTCATTGATTTCATCCTCGTCGCTGTATTGAGAATCATACGCCTTTCCGGCGTTTTTCTTGGCCTTATATTGAAAATAGGCATTGCGCACGGCAATGTAAGGATCCAGGGTGAGCTCTTTGAGTTCCTCATATTCCCCCAGATGGAAGGAGAGTTCGTTGATCTGCTTGCCGCTGTAAATGCCGATCTTGGTGTACCAATCCTCGATCCAGATATAGTACGGCACCATGGTCAGGGAGTCGATGATGCTGCCGCTGAAATCCCGCAGCGTCGAGGGACCGAAAAAGGGAATGTAGAGATAGAAACCGTAGTCGATTCCCCAGGCCGCCATGGTCTGACCGAGGTCGGCGTCCACCGATGCGATATCAAATTCCCTGCCGGCCGGATCACCGAACCCGAAAACTCCCAGGGTGGAGTTGATGACAAAACGCCGCACAACCGTGAAACCGTCATCGAGCCTGCCCTGGAGCATGGAGTTGAGCAGGCGGATGGGGGCCTGGAGGTTGTGGAAAAAGTTCTTGAAACAGTCGCGCACATCATCGGGGACCAGCCGGGCATAGGCAGTTGTCACCGGATCAAGCACCCAGACATAGAGCCGGTCGTTGAAGGTGAACATCACCCGGTTGACGTTTTCAAAGGGATCGTTGGCACACCCCTTGACGGCATCTTTTTCATAAAAGTCGTCATCCAGCAGGTAATCCAGCCCGGCGTCCGAGCCGTCCAGGCTCGGTGGGCAGTCGGCGGCCGTCACTCCGGTAACGGCTACGGCTACCACCAAAAAAACTCCCAGGCAGTACGCTGTCATCCGTGGAGTTGTCTGTATCATAATCGGCAGCCCTTCCGGGCCCCTCATCAAAGATAGTAATCACTCCACCTTGCCGAAGGCAAACTTGCTGATGAGTGATTCGATATTGACCGAAGATTCGGTATCGACAATGGTTTCCCCGGGTTTCAGTATTTCCTCGTCCCCGCCCGGGGTAAGCTGGATATACTTGTCGCCGATGATTCCCTGGGATTTCACCGAGGCCATGGAGTCGATGGGCAGCTCGATCTTGCGATCCAGCTGCATGGTAACCGTGGCCATGTCATCCTCGTTGAGCCAGATCCGACTGACCTTGCCCACCACCACTCCGGAGATCTGCACATCTCCTCCCTCCTTCACCCCGGAAATATCATCGAACTGGGCGTTGAGCGAATAGGTCCTGCCGTTAACCAGCCAGGGAATCTCCCCAAGCTGCAGGGCCAGCCAGCCAAAGGCGAGAAAACCGACTACCAGAAAAATTCCCACTATCACCTCTGTGTATGTTCTGCTCATCTGACACCTTCCACATTGCTGCTCTGATAGATTTCGCCCATGGTCATGCGCACAAACTCCCTGATATGGGGTTTGTTCGACCATTGGACGGCATCGGGAGTCGTAAAGATATCCACCTTGCCGTTATGCAGAATGATCACCTGGTCCGCCAGGCTGAAGACCTTGGGGATATCATGACTGACGATAATCGCGGTAAATCCGATCCGTTGCTGAATCGAGTGGAAGAGATGATAGATCTCCCTCGTCATCACCGGATCGAGACCGGTGGTCGGTTCGTCAAAGAGCATGATCTCCGGTTCGAGTTGCAATGCTCGTGCCAAGCCGACTCGTTTCTTCATCCCACCGCTGAGCTGGGCCGGGAACTTGTTCTCATGTCCCATGAGATCAAGCTGTTTGAGTGTTGCCGTTACCCGCTCCTCGATCTCCTCGTCCGCCATCCTGGTCCTCTCCCGTAGCGGCATGGCGACATTCTCAAAAACGGAAAGCGAATCAAAGAGGGCGGCCCCCTGGAAGAGGACCCCGAAGCGAGTCCGCAACTTCCTCAGTTTCTTGACCCCCAGGCCGGTGAGATCGGTTCCGTCCACCGTGATGCGGCCGCTGTCCGGCTTCATGAGACCGAGGATCAGCTTCAGGGTCACGCTCTTTCCCTGGCCGCTGCCCCCGGCAATGACCGTGGTTTTGCCGCGGGCGATATCAAAGTCCACCTGATCCAGCACCGTATGGCGTCCCTTGCGAGCGGGAAAGGATTTGCTCACCCGGGAAAAACGGATAACCGGCTCGGTGCCGCCCGCCGGAGAAGCTGCGGATTGTGGCCTATTCTGCGTCGTCATAACAAGACAGCCGTCAACAGGTAGTCAAAGACGAGGATGGAGATGGAGGAGAGCACCACCGCCTGGGTGGTGACCCGGCTGACGCTTTCGGCCCCGAAACCGGCCCCGCGGATCTGCTGCACGAAGTAGCCGCGGCCGGTGCAGATCCAGATGAGAAGCAGGCCGAAGACAAAGGACTTGACCACTCCGATCATGATATCATGATTGATAACGCTCTTTTGCATACCGCTCAGATAGGAACCGGGGTTGACGCCCATGAGCTTCACTCCCGCCAGATAGCCGCCGAAAATTCCCACAACGTCGAAAAAGGCAGTCAACAGGGGCACTGCGATGAGCGCCGCCAGCAGTTTCGGGGAGATGAGGTAGCGAAACGGATCCACCGCCATGCATTCCAGGGCGTCGATCTGCTCGGTTATGCGCATGATTCCGATCTCGGCGCACATGGCGGATCCGGCCCGGGCCGTCACCATCAGCCCGGTGAGAATCGGTCCGAGTTCCATGATAATGGTGAGGGAAACCGCCGAACCCAGCATGCCCTCTGCACCGAATTTGTTGAGAGAGTAGTATCCCTGCAGCCCCAGCACCATGCCCGACGACAGGGCGGTGAAAAAAATCACCGTCAGCGACCCGGCGCCGATAAAGTGCAGCTGTTTGACCACCTCGCCGAAACGAAAGGGACGGCGGAAAAGACCGATTATCGCCTGAACAAGGAATATCCCCATTCTGCCGAGGTCCTGCAGGAGGTAGAGCCACCTGTCCCCCAAAAAGGCAAAGGGAACGAAAAACAGCGGCAGTTCCCGGTTATTTTCACTATTGCTCTGCACAGACTTCCACCCCGGGTTCAACGGTGAAGGGATAAACGGATCGACCAACGGATTGACGGAATCCCCAACAAGATAATACCAACTCCGTCTTTTTCAAGAAATAAGTCAGGGGAAAAAAGTGCGGCATCGCTTCCCCGCCGCAACCCGGGCCGTTTCTGAAGCTCTCGTCCGGAGCGCCATGGACCGGGGATCCGGCACGTCACAAACAAAAGGCACCCGGCCCTCCACGGGACGGGTGCCTCATATGATGGAGCCGATAAGCGGACTTGAACCGCTGACCTACTGATTACGAATCAGTTGCTCTACCAGCTGAGCTATATCGGCAACAGGGGCGTTGATGGGAGAGAAGCGATTATTTAACTTTCTTCATGTAGCAATTTTATGGTAGAGTGTCAAGATTATGGAATTGAAATTCATTGCCCTGATCTGGCTGACATTTCTTTTTCTGCCCCCGGAGTGGAGCCGGGCAGTGGACGACGTTATCCCCGCAGCCCCGGCGGAAAAGGGTTCAACCGGCAACTCCGGCTGCCGCGCCTGCCACCGGGTGGAACTGGATGAACATCACCGCCTGGACTGCCTTGTCTGCCACCGGGGAGGGAATGAAAACACCCGGGACAAGGAGCGGGCCCATGCCGGGATGGTCTTCAGGCCGGCCCACCCCGACGCCATGGAAAAGAGCTGCGGTGAATGCCATGGCGACCTTGTCCGCATGAACTCAAGCTCGCTGCACTTTACCCTGAAAAACGTCGTCAACCTGGTGCGGCATCATTTTGGAGCGAATGCCGACATCGAGGATCCCGGCCGGATACCCGAGATCAGCCGGCCCCGGACCCCCCTGGAACTGGCCGACGATATGCTGCGGCGCCGCTGCCTGCGATGCCACATCTCCACCGGTGGCGACGCCTACCCCCTGGTCCGTCGCGGAAGCGGTTGCGCCGCCTGCCACCTGCGATTTCGAAACGGCACAATGCAGAGCCACAAATTCCAGCGCCTGCCGGATGACAACCAATGCCTGAGCTGTCATTACGGCAACCGGGTGGGGGCCGACTATTACGGCCGCTTCGAACATGACTTCAACAACGAGTACCGGACACCCTATACCACCGGCGACGACTTTTTCCGTCCCTACGGAGTCGAATATCATCAATTGGTGCCGGATATCCACCGGCAGCGGGGGCTGGCCTGTATCGACTGCCATTCCGGGGCCTCTCTCATGGGAGACAGTCTGGCGGAAAAACCCTCCTGCTCCTCCTGCCATCCGGCAAAAGACGGGGAAGGCGGCGTCCTCATCGGCAAACTCAGCGGCGCAAACCATCCCCTCCCGCCGCGCCGCGATCCCGCCCACCGGAAATATGACGACAAGATCGCCTGCACTGTTTGTCATGCCGCCTGGAGCTTTCAGGATAACGGCGACCATCTTCTGCTCAGCCACAGCGACGACTTCGACCCCTGGACAAACCTTACGGTCCAGGGAAATGCCGAGCTGGAGGAGCTCCTGCTGCAGGCGGAAGAAGACGAGAGCGATGTGGAGGCGGTAATGACCGATATCCCCACCGGCGAAAAAAAACCGGGCATCTGGTATCGCGGATACGGCACCCGCCGCTGGGAAGAGATACCGGTGCGACGCGATGTTGACGGCATCATCAAGGTGTTCCGCCCCATCCTCGACCTGCATCTCTCAGCCGTTGACGGGCAAGGCAACGTCATCCTGGACGACTTCAGCCTTCCGGCCGCCGGCTATCTTCCCTACACACCCCATACCATCGGTCCGGCCGGTATCTACCATCGTCACCGTTTCGATCACCTCATCCCGGACAAGGCCGCCCAAAAGGAGATGAAATGAAGCCCGCTGTCCCGGCAAAACTCTTACTGATCCTGGTGTCCATGCTGCTTTCATCGGCCGGTTGCAGCAACTCGCATGTGATCACGCCCAAGTCGGCACGGATGCAGGGATCGGACGGCAAGGTCTCCTCCGCCGGAAAGCTGAAGGGCACCCAGAAGCCCTACCACGTCCATAACAAAACCTACTATCCCCTGCCGTCGGCCAAGGGATACCGGGAAAGCGGAATCGCCTCCTGGTACGGCCCGGACTTCCACGGCAGACAGACCTCAAGCGGCGAACGCTACGACATGCACGCCGAGACCGCGGCCCATAAAACCCTGCCCATGGGTACCATGCTGCTGGTAAAAAACAGGGAAAACGGCAAAAAAACCGTGGTGCGCGTCAACGACCGGGGCCCCTTTGTCAAAAACAGGATCATCGACCTCTCCTACGAATCGGCAAAAAAACTGGGAATTCTCGATCGGGGAACGGCCCGGGTGGAAATTATCGCCTTGGGCGAAACAGAGGGGGAGGCGCGGCAGCAAGGGGAAGAAACCGCTCCTCGCTTTAAAAAGATGCCGGACTTTGATCGCGGCAAATTTTATGTCCAGGTGGGAGCATACACCAACCGTGAAAACGCCGAACTGCTGGCGCGTTCATTCCTGCGCCGGGGACGCAACGTGGCGATCCAGACCTTCTTTACTCCGGATCGGACATTCTACCGGGTGCAGGTCTTTGCCGGAACCTCGTTAAAAACAGCCCGGCTCTATCAGCAGCAGCTCGCCGGAGAGAGATTTCCCGGCGCCTTTGTCATTGCCCGCTGAATGAATTTCTCTCAGACACCACCATCCCGCCGCTGCGGCAGCTAAATCACACCCTTCTTCTCGGCCCGACGGACGGCCTGGACAAAATCCCGGATCAGCTCCGCATCCTTGATACCGGGTTCGGTTTCAACACCGGAGTTGACATCCAGGGCATAGGGGCGGCAGATCTCAAGGGCCTCGGCAACCAGCTCCTGCCGGAGCCCGCCCGCCAGGATACAGGGTTTGCCCAGGTCAAGCCCGCCGATGCGGGACCAGTCAAAGGCAACCCCCGTCCCTCCGGCAACACCCTGCTTATAGCTATCCAGCAGGTAAGCCTGGACAAAGGGTTCGTAAGGGGCGATCTCCTCTGCGGAAAATCCCTCACCCACCCGGAATGCCTTGATGATCCGGCAGGGTGAGGCCAAACGGGCCAGGCGCTCGCAGTACTTGGGGGACTCCTTGCCGTGCAGCTGAACATGGCTGAGGCGACAGTAGCGGACAATGTCCTCCACCTCGCTCATCTCCTTGTCCACGAACACCCCCACACTGCTGACAAAGGGCGGCAGCCGGTTCAATATTTCCGCGGCCGAATCCGGATCGATGTTTCTCGGACTCCGCTCATAAAAGATAAAGCCAAGGGCATCCACACCGGCCTCGATTGCCGCCCCGGCATCCTCCGCTCTGGTGACACCGCACATCTTGATCCGTATTCGTTGTCTCATTGTCTGCCTGTCATGTATCGTGAAACTGTCGTACCATCCCGCTGCGGGATCCTGCCCGCATGAGCGCCTCACCGATCAGGGCTGCGGTGATGCCGGCCCGCTGCAGACGCCGTATATCGTCACGGCTGCGGATTCCCGATTCGCTGACCACGGGGATGTGATCCGGAATCTCCCGCTTCAGCCGGAATGTCGTCTCCAGGTCCACTGAAAAATCCCTGAGATTGCGATTGTTGATGCCGATCAGCCGGCTGCCCGCTTCCAGCGCCGCCTCGACTTCCCGCTCATCGTGGACTTCCACCAGCACGTCGAGTCCGGACTCCTCTGCCATCTGTCTGAAATCACGTAACTGACTGCGGTCAAGAACGGCAGCGATCAACAAAACGGCATCCGCTCCACAGAGAACGGACTCCCGGATCTGAATGGGATCGATAAGAAAGTCCTTGCGCAGCACCGGCAGATCCACGGCGGCACGCACCAGGGGAATATAGTGCAGGGCGCCCTGGAAAAAGGTAACATCGGTAAGAACGGACATGGCCCGGGCCCCTCCCCTCCGGTAACTTTCGGCAATGAGCACCGGATCGAAATCCGCCAGAATCACCCCCTTGGAGGGGGACGCCTTCTTGGCCTCGGCGATAACGGCCACGCCCGCGAATTCGGTCAGGGCCCGGGAAAAGCCCCGCGGCCCGTCCACCGGCCCCTCGGGTGGTGCCAGGCCCCGGCGTTTCAGCAGGGCGACCTCCTGCTGTTTTTTTTCAACAATGGTATCGAGTATCATTGTCCTTCCAATCAGGAATCCGCCCGGCCGGTCGCGGCGACGAGGCGGTCGAGCATATCCAGGGCGGCGCCGCTTGCAATGACCGAGCGGGCCAGCCGCACCCCCTCCTCCAGTCCCGTCGCCTTGCCGGCGGCCATTAAGGCGGCGCCGCTGTTGAGAAGGACCATATCCAGCCTGGCCCCCTCATCGCCGGCCAGCACATCCCGCAGCATCTGAGCCGACTCCCCGGCAGTGTCACCGCCGCGGATTTCCTCCATCCCGGCCCGCCGCAGTCCCACATCCTCCGGAGCAACCGTATAGTCAACCACCTTGCCCTGGTTCATCTCGGAGATATAGCTGGTTCCGGTGACGGTGAGCTCGTCGAGATTTCCCTCTCCCCAGACCACCAGAGCCCGGCGGCTGCCCAGACGCCCCAGCACCCGGGCCAGAACCCCGGTCAGCGAACGGTCGAAGACACCCATGACCTGAACATTGGCCCCGGCCGGATTGGTCATGGGGCCGAGTATGTTGAAAATGGTCCTGATACCGATTTCCCGGCGGGGACCGATGGCGTGTTTCATGGCCCCATGCAGCATGGGGGCAAAGAGAAAACCGATACCGATTTCCCTGATACAACTGCTCACCTGCTGCGGAGATATGTCGAGGTTGACTCCCAGGGCTTCGAGGACATCGGCGCTTCCGCAGGGGCTGGAGACGGCGCGATTGCCGTGCTTGGCCACCGGCACCCCGGCCCCGGCAACCACAAAGGCCGCAGCCGTGGAGACGTTGAAGGTGCCGGCCCCGTCCCCGCCGGTGCCGCAGGTGTCCACCAGCACCTCACCGGCGGCCATGTCCACCCCGCTGTCGATCCTGGTGGCCTTCCGGCGCATCACCTTGACGGCGCCGACGATTTCATCGATGCTTTCCCCCTTCATCCGCAAAGCGGTGATGAAGGCACCGATCTGGGCGGGCGTTGCCCCACCGCTCATGATCTCGTCCATAACCGCGACCATCTTCTCCTCACCCAGGTCGTCGCCGACCACCAGTTGCCCTATCGCTTCCCTGATCATTCCCTCGTTCCTCATCTTTCGTCTTTTACGCGCGGTTGCAGTAGTTTTGGCTCTTAACCGAAGAGCTGCGGATAATCATCCCGCAGAAAGGTATGCAGCATGGTAATGCCCGCCCGGGTCATGATCGATTCCGGGTGAAACTGCACGCCCTCAACTGCCAGGGTGGTATGCCGCAGACCCATCAACTCCCCCTGATCGGTATGGGCGGTTGCCAGAAGACAGTCGGGAAGGCTCTTCTCCTCCACCACCAGCGAGTGGTAGCGCATGCCCTCGAAGGGATTGTCCAGGCCGGTGAAGACCCCCTTGGCGTCATGAAATATGGAGCTGGTCTTACCGTGCATCACCCGATCGGCGCGGACCACCTTCCCTCCGAAAGCGGCACCGATGGCCTGATGCCCGAGACAGACGCCCAGTATGGGAATCCTGCCGCTGAAATGGATGATCGCCTCAATGGAGATCCCGGCTTCGTTGGGGGTGCAGGGGCCCGGCGAGATGAGCAGCCGATCCGGCCGCAGTTCCTCGAGACCGGCAATATCGATCTTGTCGTTGCGGAAGACCCTGATCTCCGGCTCCCGCCAGTCATCGCCCGCCCCCGGCGGCCTGGTGGCCAGGGTCTGGACAATGTTGTAGGTGAAGGAATCGTAATTATCGATAATGGCAATCACGGCTAGAATCCCTCTTCTGCCAGTTCCACAGCCCGGCGCAATCCCTTGGCCTTGTTGATGGTCTCTTCATATTCTCTTTCCGGAACCGAATCCGCGACAATGCCGGCGCCGGCCTGGATCCACAGATCATCGCCGCTGATCACAAAGGTCCGGATGGTGATACAGAAGTCCATGTTGCCGGAAAAACCGAAATACCCCACAGATCCGGCATAGGGACCGCGGCGTTCGGGTTCCAGCTCGTCGATGATCTCCATGGCCCTGATCTTGGGAGAGCCGCTCACCGTACCGGCGGGGAAACAGGCGGCCAGCACGTCGAACTGATCCCGGCCCGGCGCCAGTTCACCGTGCACATCGGAGACAATGTGCATGACATGGCTGTATCTCTCGATCACCAGCAGGTCCTGAACCCGCACACTGCCGCCCCGGGCCACCCGGCCCACGTCATTGCGTCCCAGGTCCACCAGCATGAGATGTTCGGCACATTCCTTGGGATCGGCGAGAAGTTCCCGTTCCAGGGCAAGATCCTCCTCCTCGGTACGTCCCCGCTTTCTGGTACCGGCAATGGGCCGCAGTTCGATACGCTCTCCATCAAGACGAACCAGTATCTCCGGCGAGGAGCCTATCTGGATCACATCTCCCAGTTTCAGGTAAAAGAGATAGGGACTGGGATTGATATGGCGCAGGGCCCGGTAAAGGGTAAAGGGCTGCAGCGAGGTTTTTGTGTGGAAACGCTGGGAGAGCACCACCTGAAAGATATCGCCGGCCAGAATGTACTCCCGGGCCCGCTCCACCATGGCGGCAAAGGACGCCTCATCGGAGTTCGAGGTGAAGACATGGGGCGCACACCCAGAGGAGCCCCGTCGCAGATATCCGGGAAGTGGAGACTCCAACCGCTTGATAACCTGCTCGATGGCCCCCACCGCCTCCCCATACAGTTCTTCAGCACTGCGGTGCGGATCGGGGCGGACGTTACAGACAATCGTCAGTTTCTGATCGACCCGGTCATGGATCAACACCAGACGCGGGATCATAAAAGAGGAATCCGGCAGGTCCAGGGATTCGTGGCGGTCCGGAATCTCCTCGATAAAACGCACCATATCATAGCCGAGATAGCCGACGGCGCCTCCGTAGAAACGCGGCAGCTCCGCCGACCGGTATGGATCGAAGCTCTCCAGCAGATGGCGGAGTTCCTCCAGGGGATTGCCGACGGTGAGGGTGGTGGTGGTTTCGGCCCCAAAGGTTCGGGTGGTAATGGTCCGCCCCGAGCTTTCAAAACTCACCAGAGGATCCAGGCCGATAAAGGAGTAGCGTCCCCATTTCTCGCCACCCTCCATGCTCTCGAAGAGAAAGGCGTGGGACTCCTGATCCGCGACCTTGGCAAAAAGGGTGAGGGGGGTATCCAGATCAGCGATGATTGTGCGGTAAACGGGTACCAGCCCATGGGAGGCGATGAACCTCTGAAAATTGGCTTGCGGAGGTGAATACATCTCTATCAGGCGGGATTGACGGGTAAAAACCGGGTCTCAAAAAACAAAAGCCATGGGCGAGACAGGCATCTCCCATGGCTTTGGCAGAAAAACAGGCGCGTGTTTTCGAAAATTTCCACAAGGATATATGGAAACGGATCGGACACGGGTATTGATCGCACTCTTCAGGCGAGTTGCCGGCCCGGTATCGGCTCTCACATCATATGGTATTCTGTTCCTCAGGCGGCTACCTGCATTTTGTTGACCCTTCTGGTCAGGCGTGAAACCTTGCGCGAAGCGGTTTTTTTATGGATCGATCCCTTGACCGCCGTCCGATGGATGACCGGAATCGCCATGCGGAGCTTGGCACGGGCCTCTTCTTCCAAACCGGCGGCAATAGCCTCCTCCACCCGACGTATGGCGGTTTTCATTCTCTTCTTGTTCATGCGATTGCGCATGCGTCGTATCTTGCTTTGCCTATCTCGCTTTATGGCAGACTTATGATTGGCCACAAAAATTCCTCCTCTCTACAACAAGCTGGTTATTATCGTAATCTTAAATTTTTTTAATAAATCGAAAAAGCGTGTAAATGTCAAGTGTAAATCTCGTTACTTTTGCATATCATAAGTTATTTCAAAGGAATATCACCTGGAGAAGCAACAGCGCCATCCACGCCCTTCTGCGGCCCGGCCGCGGGGTTGACGCCGACGGCGCCGGTGAAATCGGTGAGCTCGATGATCGCCTCCTCCAGCCTGGCTCCGGTAAGATCGGCACCGCTGAAATCAGCCTTATAAAGATCTGCGCCGCGCAGATCCGCCCCGCGCAGATCGGCGCCCCGGAAAACGGCCTTCTTCAGATTTGCCCGGCGGAGATCGATGCCGCGCAGATCCGCCCCCTCCAGGTCGGCCCTTTCCAGGTCCGCTCCCTTGAGCCCGGCCCCGGCCAGGTTCACGCCGCGCAGATTACACTCCAGACATCGGCCGCTGTCCAGCAACCGGGTCACGAGTTTTGCCGGATGGGGCTCTGCAGCGGCTTCCACCCTTTTGACGGTTCCGTAGCCGCTCCTGTTCCGGATGGTTTCGGTCCCGCTGCTCACTTTGCCGCTATCGCCCTGGGCCATCTTCTCCGGCTTTGCAGCGGCCGGAGACGGAACCGGCGCCACGGCCTCAAGGGTCGCCGCCATGGTCGTGGTGTCCCGGGGCCGCGGCTCTCCCTGATCCGCCGACACCTCCTTGACACCAGGCAACTCCGCAATCGCCGGCAATCTCTTGGAAACGCCTGCCGCCCCTTGCCGATCCCCGCCGGATTGGCCGGCCCTGTCGCCGCTTTCACCCTCCTTGCCGGGGCTAAAAATATTTTTCAGTACACCGAAAAATCCCCGGCTTTTCCCTGTCTTTTCGGCCTCAGATTCGGCGACGTCTGACTCCCCGGGCGTGGATGCAGGGCTGGACGCAGACGGCTCCTCCCGGAAATCCCCTTTCTGTGGCAGCGGTTCGTCGACCACGGCCTCTTCCAGGACTGGCAGCTGTTTTGGGGCCGAGGCCTGCGCGCTGTTGTCGGCAGCGGCAAGCCGGGGAGCAGTATCAAGGACCACGGTGGAGGCCTGGGGCGCCGGAACGTTCCGCTCCCGCCCGCCCTCCTTTTCCTGCTCAAGCGGGATATCCTGGGTATATGGAACATGCTTGGAGCGGGATTCCTTCTCGCGGAAAACCCGTTCCTCAACGCCGGCAAGTTCCTCTTCCCGATAGGGTCTCCTGGTGGTAATCTCGCCGTCCAGCTTGGCATCCCGGAGATAGGCCCCCTCAAGCAGTGCCCCGGTCAGATTGGCCCCGCGCAGATCGGCACCGGCAAGATCGGCACCACCCAGACCGGCACCCTGGAGATTGGCGTTTCGCAGATCGGCGCCGGAAAGATCGGCCAGAAAGAGTTTTGCACCGGCAAGATTGGCCCCCTGCAAATCGGCGCCGGAAAGATCCACCCGGTTGAGATCCGCACCGGCCAGATCACAGCCCGGGCAACCGTTATCGGCAATGAGACGCTGAAAATTATCCCGGACAACCGCCCGCGGCGAAACCATGCCCTGATCAGCGGCCCGCACCCCCATACCGGACGGCGAAAAACACCATACAAAACAGCACACAACAGCAAAAATCCCCTGCCTTGATCCAACTCCTTTCATTACCTTCCCCTTGTTCCTCCTCTCTTCTCGTTCCGGCATCACATTGCCTCCACTCTCCGACCACCTATACTCCAATCGGACCAAAAAGGCCAACAATCAGCGGTGGTTTCTCTCTTTTCCCCGGATCACTTCCCCGGGTTACTCCAGATTCCCAGCCGTTGCCGCCGGGCCGTTTCCTCAAGATGCAGCCAGTCCGCACAAAGGGGATATTCCCGGCAGTACCACCTGTATACCCGGGCCAGCCCGGCACGCAGCAGTTCAGCGTTGACCAGAATGTCTTCCACCCGCACCAGGGCCACGGTGCGACCGTATCGGTCGATATCCTTTTCGGTGATCAACACCCGGCGGTTGGCGGTCAGTGCGGCGGTGAACTCTCTGGCCTCGGCACTATGGGGCTGTCGATATTCAGGGGTATCAATGCCGTAGAGACGGATACGAACCCGTTTTTCACCGTGCATGACCTCTATGCTGTCTCCGTCGATCACCGCCGCAACCCGGCCGCTCCACTCCGAGGCGAAAGCCGAGCCGACAAGAAAAAATAGCAGCAGGCAACCAGGGAAAATAACGCATCTTTTTACTTCAGATTGCAATAATCCTCTCCATGCTTATTTGTAATGGTCCGTGCGGTTGTGATATTCTTAAAACGTCGAGATGCGTAAATAGCGGCCGATCCTGTCGCATCGCCGCTGCCGGTGACTATACCACGGCTGTAGATTCAGAGGGAAAAAAAGAAGAAAAAACCCTGCCCGTAACGGGCCGTCCGAGTGTTTGCGCCGCTCCGGTTTCCCGCCGGCGGCAATCCGGAAAAATCCGGAGCACCTGTGAACTGATCAAAAAATAAAAACACCCCGGAAGTGACAGACGACTTTCACGGCATAATCGGCAAGAGCCCCGGAATGCGGGCCCTGTTCGACCTGATCACCAAACTTGCCGAAGACGATATAAGCACTGTTCTCATCCAGGGAGAATCGGGAACGGGCAAGGAACTGGTGGCCAAGGCCATCCATGCCAGCAGCCCGCGGCGAGAGAACAACTTTGTACCGGTGAACTGCGCCGCCATCCCCGACGACCTCCTTGAAAGCGAGCTTTTCGGCTATGTCAAGGGCGCCTTTACCGGTGCCGCCAACAACAAGACCGGCCGTATCGAATATGCCCGGGGCGGCACCCTCTTCCTGGATGAGATCGGTGATATGAAACCCATCCTCCAGGCAAAGCTGCTGCGGGTGTTGCAGGAAAAGGAATTTGAACCGGTTGGCGGTCTCAAACCGGTCAAGATCGATGTCCGGGTCGTGGCCGCCACCCACCGCAATATCGAGAAACTTGTCAACGAGGGCCGTTTTCGGGAAGACCTCTATTACCGGCTCAGCGTGGTACCACTGATGATTCCGGCTCTGCGGGAGCGGCGGGAGGATATTCCGCTTTTGGTGAACTACTTTGTGAAAAACAGCAACGAACGCCGCAAAAACGGTCTGTTGGGTTTTGACGAATATGCCATGCAGGCGCTGACGGAATACCGCTGGCGGGGAAATGTCCGGGAACTGGAAAACCTGGTGCAGCATATGGCCGTCCTCCATGCCGGGGCCGAAGTTACCCTGGAAGACCTGCCGGAAAAATACCGCGCCCATGTGGATGAAAAAGTGCTGACAGCCGCCCTGGACAAAAAAAAGAAGTCCCGCGGCGTTAACAGCTCATCCCGGCGCTCCGCAGGTACCCGGCCGGTGATTCCGGAAGTTCCCCTGCCTGAAAGCGAAAGTGTCGACTTCAAATCGCTGGTCAACGACTATGAAACCCAGCTTATCCTCCAGGCCCTTTTCAAGACCAACGGCAACAAAAAAGAGGCGGCGCGGCTGCTCAATCTCAAGCGCACCACCCTGCTGGAGAAGATCAAAAAGAAGAAGATCAGGGACCAGTGGAAGAACTGACCACGATTTTTTTCTATTTCAGCCGGTAAAACAGGGTGCCCAGATGTCGATGCGGTTTGAACAGGGGACAGATCCCGGTGAGAGATTCGGTGCCGCCGATGATGAGATAACCGTCCGGTTCCAGGGCGCCGGCCAGGCGCATGAAGAGTTTTTTCCTGTCCTCGGGTGAGAAGTAAATGGCGACATTGCGGCAGAAAATGATGTCGAATTTTCCCAGTCCGTTCACCGCGGACATGAGGTTGAACTTCCTGAAGCTGACCATGGCCCTGATTTCATCCCGGACAACCACGGATCCGCCGACCCGGGTAAAGTACTTGCTGAGATGGACGGGATCAAGACCGCGACTGATATCGAAACTGTCATAGCGCCCCCGGCTGGCCTTGGCAATGGCGCTGTCGGAGATATCCGTTCCCAGCAGCTTGATATTGTATCTGGTCGGATCGGGCAGCACCTCCCTGACGGTAATGGCAATGGAATAGACCTCCTGCCCGGTTGAACAGGCCGCGCTCCAGATACGGATGGGGATCCTGCCCCGCGGGGTGTCTTTGCTGCGTGCATCAATCACCTCCGGCAGGATCTTATGTTTGAGGAGCTTAAACGGGTTGCCGTCCCTGAAAAACAGGGTTTCGTTGGTGGATATGGCATCGACGATCCTGTTATCCATCTTCCCGGTGCGATCGGCCAGCGCCTTCCTGTAGAGCTCTGCGTAACTCGCGCAGCCAAACTCCTTGAGCAGGTCCTTTAACCTGGTTTCCACCAGATATTTCTTCGACTCTTCAAGGTGGATGCCGGAGAGTTTTTTGATATGTTGACTGATATCCCTGAATTCAGCGGCTGTTATTTTCATTTGGGACCATGGTGGTTGGTTGATACGCTTCTGATGATTTCTCCGGCAATCCGGTCCAGGGGAACGACAATATCGGCAATTTTTCTCTCCACCGGTTCCTTGGGCATACCGTAGACAACACAGCTTTTTTTGTCCTGGGCGATGATATAGGCGCCCTTGCGTTTGAGGAGTTCAAGCCCCTTGGTGCCGTCCTTCCCCATGCCGGTCATGATCACCGCCGTGGTACGACCCACATAGTAATCCCCCACCGACCTGAACAGATAATCCACCGCCGGCTTGCAGCTGTTTTCCGGTGGATCGTCGGTGATTTTGATTTTCCGGTTACGGCCGTCGGCACTGGCCGCCAGCTTCATCTGCTTTCCTCCCGGGGCGATATAGACCACGCCGGCCCGGATATCCTCGCCGTTTTCCGCCTCCTTGACCGTGAGGGCGCATTTGGCGTTGAGATTGGCCGCCAGGGAACGGGTAAAGACCGGGGGCATATGCTGAACAATCAATACGGGCACGCCAAGGTCGGGAGGCAACTGCGGCAGCATCATGGCCAGGGCGTTGGGTCCGCCGGTGGAAACACCGATGGTGACGATTTGCGAACCGTTGGTACGCCTGGAGAGGCTCATCCCGGAAAGCGCCGGTTTCGTCACAGCCGCAGACCCTTGAGGAGCAGTTCCCCTGTCGCGGCGGCGACCTGTCAGGGGCGAACGGGAAAGCAGCGGATTGCGGGTGCCGTTTTTCCGGGTGCCGATGCGGTCGCCGACGGGTACGGGGGTGCGGCGATAGGCCTGAACCAGAGGCGCCAGCAGCCCTTTGAGATGCCTCTTGTTCTCGGTAATGCTGCGCAACTGCGGCTTGGTTATGAAGTCAAATGCTCCCAGTTCCAGGGCCCGCATGGTCATCTCACCCCCTTCCATGGTCAGGGTGGAAACCATGATCACACCGATCCCGGGCGCAATGGATGCCAGATTCTCCAGCACCTCGATACCGTTCATCCGGGGCATCTCGATATCCAGAGTGAGCAGGTCGGGTCTCAGGGTCTTTATCTTGCTCAGGGCAATCTTTCCGTCATGGGCGACCCCGACGACTTCGACGCCGGGAAGGGCCGCAAGGGCATCACTGACGGCTTTGCGGTAGACAATGGTATCGTCGACAACGAGAACTCGTAATTTTTTCCCTGACATGATGTGGTGATCCGGGGTTATGACTTGTAATATTACCGGTGATGTTCCAGGTCCGTGAATACCTTCACCTTGACCGGCCCTCCTCCCCTCCCCGCAACCAGCGAAGACGAGGCACGACAACCAATTCCGATCCGGGACGGCACACGCCGCAAACCTTCCCTACCAACCCTGAGACCTGCGGCATGAACGGGTTGCGTCATATCAGGTATCCGGTTTCAGCAGGCGGTCGATATCGAGGATACCGATGAGACGGTCTTTGGTCTTGTAGACACCGGTGAAATACTTTCCCTGAATGCCCTTCATGTTGGTGGGCGGGGATTCGATCTTATCGGGATCGGCCATGGCCACGTCACTGATACTCTTGACCAGGAGTCCGATATGCTCCCCCGGCGTATTGACGATGATGTTGCGGGGATCGAGGCTGACATCGGTTTCCCCCAGGCCTAATTTTTTGCTCAGATCGATGATGGTAACGATCTGACCGCGCAGATTGAGAATCCCCCGCACATAGTCGGGGGCCTGCGGCACCTTGGTCATGTCCATAATCTTGTTGATCTCCTGGACCTTGAGAATATCCATGCCGCAGATGGCGTCATCGACATAAAAAGTGGACAGTTCGATGACGTTTTTATCGACCTGGTGATCTTTGTTCATGCTGTTCTCCATTGGATATCGAAGGGTGGATTCGGGAAGGTCTCCGTCCCTGGAGGTCCTCCCCTCATCCGGACTCATACCTTGAACTTGTTGACCAGACTGTCGAGCCCCTGGGCCAGGCTGCTGAGCTCCGAGGCGCTGTCGGCAAGCCGGTTGCTGACGGTGCTGAGCTCCCCGGTCTGAGACTTGACCTCGGTGATGTCGTCGGCAACCTCCGAGGCGGCGGTGGAACTCTGGGCGACGTTCTGGGTCACCTCCTGGATACCCTCGGAGGCCTGGGCAACATTGGTGGAAATCTCCTGGGTGGTATAGGCCTGCTCCTCCAGGGCCCCGGCAATGCCGGTGACGATCTCGTTGACCTCATGGACGATATTGGCGATATCCTTGATCTCGCCCACAGTCAGCGAGGTTGAAGACTGGATCGTTTCGATCTTGCTGCGGATATCACCGGTGGCATCCGCTGTTTGCTTGGCCAGTTCCTTGATCTCGTTGGCAACCACCGCAAAGCCCTTGCCCGCCTCACCGGCCCGGGCAGCCTCGATGGTGGCATTTAAGGCCAGCAGATTGGTCTGTTCCGAAATTTCGGTGATGGTTTCCGTTACCTTGCCGATCTCGCTGGCCGCCTTGCCCAGTTCGTTGACGCTGGATGAGGCCTTCTCGGACTGGGAGACCGCGCTTTCGGTGATGGATCTGGCGTTTTCGGTGTCACGGGTGATCTTCTTGATCGTATCGGTCAGCTCGTTGGCGGATTCAGCCATGATGGAAACATTGCTCGAAGTTTCCTCCACCGCAGCGGCCACCGTGGTCATGTTGCGGCTCATGGTATCCGCGGCTTCGGATACGGAAACCGACATCTCCGAGACCTTTTCGCTGCCGCCGGAAACCTGCTCGGACATACTGCGCAGGCTGGTGGAGGCATCGTTCAGCTGATTCGACTTGCCGAGGATATCACCGAAAATGGTATTGAGCTGGCCGGACATCATGTCCAGACTGGTGCCGATCTCGCCCAGTTCATCCTGACCGGTAACCTGGGACTTGACGGTAAAATCCCCGTCGCCGAGTTTGACGGCGAACCGGCGGATCGCCTCCAGCCTGCTGATTACCGACCAGACGTTGAGGACGGCATAAAGGGAGCCGATGATACCGATGACAACACCGGCAACCTGCAGAAAGAGGAGCATGCGGACGGATTTTTCCGCCTGTTTCTGCATGGTTACCACGGCCTGATTGAGTGATTTGAGCAAATTGACGTTGTTGGCCGAAATCCATTTCATGGCCTCATGCTTGTTTTCCCGGTTGCCGAGAATGGCCTCGATATTTTCAAAGAATGGATGCCACAACTCCTCTGCCTCACGCAGACGGCCCAGAGCCGGCTCTTTCACCGCCCCGATCTTGGCGAATTTCGTCTCCTTCATATCAAGGCCAAGCGGTGCCTCACCGGATTCGAGCAGGGCATGCATGGTCTTCTCGAAGACCTGGACGGAATTGCGTACACTATCGGCGCTGCTGTCCGCGGTGCCGTGCAGCCCTTCCAGATCATGATGGGCCAGGACATGATAGTTGAGAATCTCCTTGGTGATCTTCTGGGTCAACATGCGTTGTCGTCCGGCGAGATTGATGATCAGTCCGTCGCTTTTCTGTTTGCCGGTCACAATCCAGGTGGCGACAAACATACCGATGATGGTGGCCGTCAGGGCCAATACGGAAATACCGAGCTTTGTTTTGATTTTCATTTTCCTCTTCCCGTTGATTATCTGAATATGAAACCGCTGGTTGCTGTCTCTTTCCAAGCTATTTGGCAAAATGATGGACGCTTGCCATGAGTTGTTCCTTGTCGAGTTTCAGATGATATTCATTGACTCCCACGGCCATGCCCTTTTCCCGGTCCTCGGATCCGGCCAATGAGGTGAGCGCGATCACCGGCATGGACTGCAGTCGCGGATCTTTTCGTATCTTTTCCGTGAGTTCAAAGCCATTCATGCGCGGCATCTCGATATCGGTCACCACCAGAGAGATCTCCTCGCCCCGCTCATCGAGCAGGGCCCAGGCCGCCTCCCCGTCTTCACCGGTGAGTACCTGAAAGCCATCCTCCTCGATGAATCCCTTGACCTGGTTGCGGAAAAAGGCCGAATCCTCCACCAGCAAAACGGTGGGAGCCTCACCCTCATCCGCCACATCCAGGGCATGCTTACCGCCAAACCACTCGGGATTGATGGTTTCCACCAGTTCATAGATGTTGATGAGCATGGTGGTATGATCCTTGATAATGGTTGATCCCATGATACCCGGCTGCTTGAGGGTGACGTCGTCAACATCCACGGCGACCTCGGTGGCATCCACCGGCCCGATGGCCAGTAGGCCGATATCCTTGCCGGCCAAGTTGAAGACGATAACCAACAGATCATCCTGGTCGGCCAGGGGCTGCACCATGGCCGCCTCGTCAATGGAAATCAACGGCAGGGAGCCACCCCGGTATTGCATGACCCGGCGGCCACCCACCTCCTCGATATCCGTGGCCTTGATCTTTTCAATGCGCTCCACCTGGTTAAGCGGTGCCGCAAACTGCTCCTCGGTGGAACTGCGGAAAATAAGAAGGGCCTGCCTGTCCTTGGCGGCCAGGATCGCCTCGCGGGCCGACTCGGCCAGCGCCTTTTCCGCATCGCTCCCCTCAAGGGAGGTGAAATCGGCCATCTGCGCCAGACTGTTGACATCGAGAATAAGGGCGATTCGGCCATCGCCCATGATGGTGGCTCCGGCATATCCCTTGCAATGCTGGATGTGACGCCCCAGCGGCTTGATGACGATTTCCTCGGAATCCTGCAACTGATCGACGATGAGCCCGTAGGTCATGGAGCCGGTGGAAACCACGACGATGTTGAGGGCGCTTTCCGCCCGGAAACGCCGGTCCCGGCCGGAACGCATCTCCCGCTGCACCGCGTCGCCGCCGTTTTCTCCGCTCCAGGATGACTTTGATCGGCGATCGGCGATATTTTCCCGGCGATCGGGATATTCATTCTGATCCTCAGGGTCCACATAGGTTCGTTCCACCTCGAGGATGTCCGACAGGCGGATAAGCGGCAGCAGATTCCCCCGCAGCCGTACCACGGCGGCATCGCCCACCTTTTCCACCCGCTCCTTGACCTGGGCGGCGGGAATACGCAGCAGTTCTTCGAGGTTCACCTGGGGAATGGCATACCGCTCCCCACCGTTGACCACCACCTGGCAGGGAATAATCGCCAGGGTCAGCGGCAACTTGATACTGATGGTCGAACCCTTGCCGACCTCTGATTCGATTTCAATGGATCCGCCCAGTTTGTCGAGGTTAGTCTTGACCACGTCCATGCCGACGCCGCGACCCGAGACATCGGTCACCTTTTTTGCCGTGGAAAAACCGGGCAGAAAGATAAGATTGATCTGTTCCTTTTCAGACATTTCCGCGGCCTGTTCAGCGGTGATCAACCCCTTGTTGACCGCCGAGGCTGCCAACTGCTGGCCGTCGATGCCCTTGCCGTCGTCACTGATCTCAATGGCCACCTGACCGGCCTCGTGATAGGCCTTGAGCACCACCTTGCCGGTGGGATTCTTGCCCGCGGCAATGCGTACATCCGGCGGTTCGATGCCGTGATCCACCGAGTTGCGGACCAGATGGGTGAGGGGATCGTTGATGGCTTCGATAATCGTCTTGTCGAGTTCCACCTCCTTGCCCACCAGTTCCAGATCGATCTGACGGTTGAGCTTGCCGGCGAGATCCCGCACCACGCGCGGAAATTTATTGAACACATTGCCGATGGGCTGCATTCTGGTCTGCATGATCGCCTCCTGGAGCTCGGAGGTGACCAGGTCGATGCGCTGTCCCACGGCCTCGGCACTTGCCTGATCTCCGGAGGAGACCGTCTGCAGAAGCTGATTTCGCGAAAGAACAAGTTCACCTGCCAGGTTCATGAGTTCATCCAGAAGACTGACATGGACCCGGATGCTGGTTTCCACCTTGTTGGCCTTGGGAGTCGGCGTCGGGCCGTTCTTTTTGCTGCTGCCCCCATCTTTGGTAGCCGCGGACCGGGATGACGGCGGAGCAGCCTGGGTGCTTGTCTCCGGAGATCCGCTTGCCTCTTCACCCTGCTCCCCTGCCTGTGCCGGGACGTTTTCCGCAGCCGCGGCAGCGGCATCGCCGGCCTCTTCCTCCGCCGGGGTCGCCTCCTTTTGATCGGGAACCGGTTCCGCCTCCTGCCCGGAATCAGGGGCCTCTGCGCTGAACTTGCCTTCGGTGATCTGGATAAGCTGTTCGATGAGATCGCCCACATCGGCGTCATTACTGTTGGTGATATCCTCCAGAAGGGCCTGGAGCGCATCCGAAGACTTGAGAAGGACATTGATGATGTCGCCGTTGGGAACCAGTTTCCTGCTGCGGATCATCCCGAGCACGTTTTCGGCATTGTGGGCAAGATCCTGGATCACGGTCAGTCCCATGAATCCGGCTCCCCCCTTGACGGAATGGGCGGCACGAAATACCTTGTTCACCAGTTCGTCGTCGATATTTTCTCCCATCTCCTCGATGGCGAGGAGATCGTTTTCAATATCAGCAAGGTGCTCCAGGGATTCCTCGACAAACCCCTGCAACAATTCCGGGTCGTCCATCAGCATGGCAATGTTCTCCTGTGTATTCTTGAAGGTGTTGTTTCTGAAATTCCGGGATAGTTCTCGGGTGGTCCTGAAACAGAGGGTGTTCTGATACTGATATCGACCGAGACCCCAAATTTCTTTACAATTTTTTATCGATAAATATTATAGTGATAGGTTTATGGACGATTCTGCCATGGAAAGCCGCCGGGCGCGGCAACTAAACAACAGGGAGATTCCGTGAAAAACAGGCGGCCGACCCCCTTCCGCCGCTACCCCTTTGAGGTGGGGGAATGGATCACAATCGAAGACGGTCCCCGGCGGGGTGACTGGGAGGTGACGGCACTCACCGAAAGCAAGGTAACGCTGCGCTGTCCGGTCTCCGGCACCGTGGTGACCTGGAGCCGCTTCTGTTATCAGCTTGAAGGCAAAGGGCAAAAGACCCGAAAGGGCAGCGGCGGCACGGAGATTCCGCAAACATGACCAAGACGATATGGAACTGGAATGCGCAAAATATAAGGATACCATGTCCGCTGAACAGGCCAAATGCCGGCATCCCGGCGATTATTGCAAATACCGGCCCTCCTGCATGATTCACTTCATGGAAAAGGAGAACAGCTCAAGCTGCAGCCGCGGCGGCAATGTGATGAAAAAAAAGAAAGAGGCAAGGGCATGAAAGAGGCGACTGCAGCGCAGTTAAACTTTGCCAAAAGTTCCGATGGGCTGCTGCCGGCCATTGTTCAGGATGCCGAATCCGGCGAGGTGCTGATGCTTGCCTACATCAACCGCGAGGCCTGGGACAAAACCAGGGAAACGGGCAAGGCCCATTTCTGGAGCCGTTCCCGTAACAGTCTCTGGCTCAAGGGGGAATCCTCCGGACATGTGCAGCTGATCCGGGAAATACTGGTTGACTGTGATGAGGATACGGTGATCTTCAAGGTGAAGCAACTAGGAGGAGCAGCCTGTCACAAGGGCTATGGCAGCTGCTTTTTCCGCCGCCTGCAGGGAGAGGAGCTGCAGATCATCACCACCCGGGTATTCGACCCGGAAAAGGTTTATGGAAAGGATACGAAATGAAGCAACTGAGCATCGGCATCCCCAAGGGAAGCCTGGAAAAGGCCACCATTGAACTGTTCGCGAAATCCGGCTGGATGATCAAGCTGGCCTCGAGAAATTACTTCCCTGAAGTGGACGACCCTGAACTCTCCTGTTCCATCTGCAGGCCCCAGGAGATGTCAAACTATGTGGAAAGCGGCATGCTGGATGCCGGTATCACCGGAAAGGACTGGACCATGGAAAACGGTTCCGACGTCCATGTGGTGACCGATCTGGTTTACTCGAAGGTGAGTCGCAAACCCACCCGCTGGGTGATTGCAGTGCCCGGAGATTCCCCCATCACCACCATCAGCGAGCTTGAAGGGAAAAAGATCGCCACAGAACTGGTGCAGGTCACCAAGGATTTCTTCGCGCAGAGAAATATCAACGTCGACGTGGTCTTCTCCTGGGGAGCCACCGAGGCCAAGGCGGTTTCGGGTCTTGCCGATGCCATTGTCGAGGTCACTGAAACCGAGACCACCATCCGGGCCCATGGCCTGCGGATTATCCATGAACTCATGGAGTCCAACACCCAACTCATTGCCGGCAGGGCGGCCTGGGAGGATCCCTGGAAACGGGAAAAAATCCTCAACATCGCCATGCTGCTGGAAGGGGCCCTGCGAGCCGACCGCATCGTCGGGATCAAGATGAACGTGCCCCATGCACGGCTGGACGCCCTGGTGGATATCCTGCCCAGTGTGACCGCCCCCACGGTGGCCAAACTTTACAAGCAGGACTGGTTTTCCGTGGAAACCGTGATTTCGGAACATGAAGTCAGGGAACTGATTCCCCGGCTCATCAAACTGGGAGCCGAGGGGATCATAGAATATGCGTTGAACAAGGTTATCTGATCCCTGGAGTCCCATGAACTTCCGGGCCATCGAATTTGCCGTTTCCGTTCACTCCCTCAAGCAGCTGCCGCAACCCATCTATCCGGAAATCGCCTTTGCCGGCCGCTCCAATGTCGGCAAATCCAGCCTCATCAACCGGCTTGCGGGGCGACGCAACGTCGTCAAGGTGAGCTCCAGTCCCGGCAAGACCCGGGGACTCAACTTCTTCACCGTGGATGACCGTTTCTACCTGGTGGATCTGCCGGGTTACGGCTATGCCAGGGTTTCCAAAAAAATGCAGGCCGCCTGGCAACATCTGATCAGCGAGTATCTGCTCAGCCGGCCTTCGCTGGTCTGTGTGGTGACCATTATCGACCTGCGCCATTCACTCAAAAAACAGGATCGCCAGCTCATCGACTGGCTGCGCTATCACAACCTTCCCTTCCTGACGGTCTACACCAAGGCCGACAAACTCTCCGCCAATCAACGTTTTACCCACAGTCTCCGACTCGATCGCTCCCTCTCCCTGTCCCCGGAGAAACGCCTGATCTTTTCCGCAAAAAGCGGCCTGGGGGTGGAGGAGTTGCAAACCGCTCTTGCTTCTTATGTTGAAAACTGGTAGTTTTACATGAAGAGGCTGCAAATCCAGAGTATTCAAGTTGTCTTTTAAATTTTTAAACGGACTTAAATTTTTAAAAGATGTTTGCGTAACATCACAACAAAGGAGAGGTTTCATGCCGCTACGAAAGGACTGGCCCTGTTGGGAGATCATGAAGTGCAAACCGGAGGATGTGGCAAAATGCGCGGCTTTCCATTCCGATAAGCCGTGCTGGGAGGCCATGCGCGATATTGATGTCTGCTCATACAATATCTGCAAGGACTGCCTGGTCTATGTGACCAAGCAGAAAGATTCTATTCTAAGCCAGGAAGAGATCCTCAGCATTATGTGCCAGAAGGGGGTTGACGTTCTCGGCAACGAGAACTGCAAACTCTACCAGGCCTCGGCAAGCCCGATGACCAAGTAACATCCCCCATTACAGTTTTTTCCTTCAGGTGTTCTGTGCCGGACGGTTTCCGGCACAGAACACCTTTTTTTTTCGCAACCGGCAAAAATCATTGGCCAGGGGCACTGGTTGCGGAAAGTCTGATCAGTCCCGACAAGCGGAACCTTGCAGCTATAGTTTTATTGATCGGATTTGAGAACCGCCAGAAAGGCGCTCTGGGGAATGTCCACATTGCCCACGGTTTTCATCCGCTTCTTTCCCGCCTTCTGTTTTTCCAGCAACTTTCGCTTTCTGGTGATATCGCCGCCGTAACATTTGGCGGTCACATCCTTGCGTAATGCGGAGATATTGGTGCGGGCGATGATGGTTCCGCCAATGGCGGCCTGTACGGCAATCTTGAACATATGCCGCGGTATTTCCTCTTTGAGCCGGGTGCACCCTTGCAATCCCCGTTCCCTGGCGCGGGATCGGTGCACCAGTTGCGCCAGGGCGTCAACGGGTTCGCCGTTGACGAGAAAATCGAGTTTGACCAGATCGCTGGTGCGGTAGTCGATGAGTTCATAGTCAAAGGAGCCATATCCCTGGGTCACGGATTTGAGACGATCATAAAAATCGTAGATCACCTCCGCCAGGGGCAGTTCAACGGTGAACTCGATGCGGCCGGGCATGGGAAAGTGGTAACTGGTGTTCTCCCCCCGCCGGTTCATGCAGAGGGTCATGACCGCTCCCATGTACTTCTCCGGCATATGGATGGTGGCCTTGATATAGGGCTCCTCCACATGATCGATCACGGCCGGATCCGGGGAATAGGCGGGATTGTCCACGGTCAGGGTCCGGCCGTCCCTGAGATGGAAGATATACTTCACCGAAGGAACGGTCAAAATGATGGAGATGTCGAATTCCCGCCGCAACCTCTCCTGCACCACCTCCAGATGGAGCAGACCGAGAAAGCCGCAGCGGAACCCGAAGCCCAGGGCCGCGGATGAATCCTTCTGGAAGGTCAGCGCCGCGTCGTTGAGCTTGAGTTTTTCCAGGGCGGCGGCAAGATCTTCATAGTCATTGGTGGAAATGGGATAGATGGAGGAAAAGACCACCCGCTGAATCTCCTTGAAACCGGGCAGGGGCCGGGAACAGGGTTCGTCCCGGTGAGTGATGGTGTCCCCGGGCCTGGTATCGGAAACGGTTTTGACCCCGGCAATGATATAGCCGACCTCTCCGGCGGCCAGTTCCCTCTGCTTTTCCCGCTCCACCTTGAAAAGCCCCACCTCCTCGACCTTGTAACGGGCCTGATTGGACATGAAGACAATCTCATCACCGGCGCGCAGCCTGCCGTCGACAATGCGGCAGGAGATAACGGTGCCGCGGTAGGGGTCATACCGGGCGTCGAAGACAAGGGCGGCAAGAGGAGCATCAGGCGAGCCGGCGGGCGGCGGCAGGTATTGGACAATGGCCTCCAGAACATCCTCGACGCCCTTGCCGGTTTTGGCCGAACAGAACCGGATCGTATCGCTGTCAAGCCCCAGATCCTCCTCGATCTGCAGGGCCACTTCCTCGGGCTGGGCGGAAGGCAGGTCGATCTTGTTGATCACCGGGATGATCTCCAGATCGTTTTCCATGGCCAGGTAGAGATTGGCCAGGGTCTGGGCCTCGATTCCCTGGGCCGCATCAATGAGCAGCAGGGCTCCCTCGCAGGACGAAAGCGCCCGGGACACCTCGTAGCTGAAATCCACATGACCGGGGGTGTCCACCAGGTTCAGGGTATAGGTAATGCCGTTGCGGGCGGTATAGGGCAGGCAGATGGTCTGACTCTTGATGGTGATGCCCCTCTCCCGTTCAATATCCATGTTATCGAGCAGCTGATCCTGAAACTCCCGCTGACTCACCTGGCCGCAATGCTGGATCATGCGGTCGGCAAGGGTGGACTTGCCGTGATCGATATGAGCTATGATACTGAAATTTCTAATATGTTTCATAGGTATGACTCTACGGTGTTCCCATGCTGATTTCCGTTGTCCGATGAGATAGCACAGATCTTGGCAAAAGCAAACCGCTTTTAACCGGTTTGCAGGGATAATAAGGGGTTTTCCGGTGCTTATCCTGTTTGAATCTTACTCTTTCTCCGCTCTCTTCCCCTGCCCGGGGCCGCCATCATCCCTTGAAAAATATTGACCTTGGGGCTGGATAGAGTATTATCCAGTATTTTAAGCAAGAGCTCAACCCGCATAATCGATATGCCCATGCCCCCGGAAAAAGAGACGCAGGAAAGAGAGGAAAAGGAGGTGCTGCACCACCCGCTGGTGGCGCTTTCCGATGACGAAAATCTCCCTGCGGTCAGTAATCCCGCTCTCCACCGTTATCTTCAGGAGATCAGCCACTACGAGTTGCTGAGCCGCGAGGAAACCGAGGAACTCGCCATCCGTTTTCAGGAGACCGGCGATCCCGATGCGGCCTACAGACTGGTCTCCGCCAATCTGCGGTTGGTGGTCAAGGTTGCCATGGATTTCCAGAAATACTGGATGCAGAACTTCATGGACCTGCTGCAGGAGGGGAATGTCGGTCTGGTACAGGCCACCAAGAAGTTCGACCCCTATCGGGGGGTCAAGTTCTCCTACTATGCCGCCTACTGGATACGGGCCTATATCCTCAAATTCATCATGGACAACTGGCGCCTGGTCAAAATCGGCACCACCCAGGCCCAGCGCAAGCTCTTCTTTTCCCTCAACAAGGAAAAAAAACTCCTGGAGGCCCAGGGATTCAAACCCGACTCCAAGGTGCTGGCCAAGCGCCTCAATGTCAAGGAACAGGAAGTCATTGAGATGAGCCAGCGCATGGACTCATGGGATGTGTCGCTGGAAAGCCCGGTGCGCAACGATTCCGATGACGACCAGAAGAGTTTTCTCCCCCAGGGCGGCCCGGGAATTGAAGATATCGTCGCCAGCGAGGAGATCATCAACCGGCTGGGCGAGATTCTTGCCGACATGAGGGACAGCCTCAACGAGAAGGAACAGATGATTCTCAACGACCGGTTGCTCAGTGATGCTCCGCTTACCCTGCAAAATATTGCCGACCGCTTCGGCATATCGCGGGAACGTGTCCGCCAGATCGAGGCCAACCTCCTAAAAAAACTTAAAAAACATCTTGAAAAAGTGGTTCCGGATATCAAGGATTTTTTCAGCGGCGAGTATATGGTGCTGGCCGCCGCCAACTCCGCGGACCGGGACACGGCATGAGGGATTTTTCCGGCGGACCTTTTGCTGAAACAAGAACTGCACAGGCAAAAAACGTATGAATATTCCCCTGCTGGACCTGCAACCCCAGCTCGACCGGTTACGCGACGAGATCGTCGATGCGGTGACCGGGGTCATTGATTCGAAACAGTACATCCTGGGGCCCAGGGTGACGGAATTTGAAGAGGCGGTCGCCGAATACTGCGGTACCACCCGGGCCGTGGGCGTTTCCAGCGGCACCGATGCCCTGCTCATCACTCTGATGGGACTGGGGGTGGGTCCCGGCGACCTGGTGGCAACAACCCCCTACACCTTTTTCGCCACCATGGGTTCCATCATGCGGACCGGGGCCAGACCGCTCTTTGTCGATATCGACCCGCATACCTACAACATCTCCGCCGACCACCTGGACGAACTCCTGGCCGGGGATGATGAGGCCCGCAGGCGGCTCAAGGCGATCATGCCGGTGCATCTCTTCGGTCAGTGCGCGGCAATGGAGAGGATCACATCAACGGCGGACCGCTACGGAGTGCCGATTATCGAGGATGCGGCCCAGGCCATCGGCGCCGAATTTCCCTGGTCGCAGAAAAACGGCGGTATCCTCTGGAAAAAGGCGGGCAGCATGGGGCTGGCCGGCTGTTTTTCCTTTTTCCCCAGCAAAAACCTCGGCGGCATCGGAGACGGCGGTATGGTGGTCACCAGCGACGAGGCCTTTGCCGACCGGCTCGTGTCGCTGCGCAACCACGGTTCCTCGCCCAAGTATTATCATCCACTCATCGGCGGCAACTTCCGCCTCGCCCCGATCCAGGCCGCGGTTTTGCACCTCAAACTCCCCCATCTTGAAAACTGGCACCGAAAGCGACGGCAAAACAGCAAAAATTACCGTCGCCTCTTCCGCGACAAGGGGTTGACGCCCCATGCCGTTTCACTGCCCAAGGCGGAATACCGGGGCATGGACAGCCGGGAGCGGCATAACTATCATATCTATAACCAGTTCATTATCCGGGTCGGTCGGCGAGATCGGTTGCGTGCATTTTTACAGGAAAAATCCATAGGCTGCGAAATCTACTACCCCCTCTGTCTGCATCAGCAGGAATGCCTGCGCGAGTTCGGCTACGACCGCCTGCGGCTGCCGGAGGCGGAAAAGGCCGCCGGGGAAACCCTGGCCCTGCCCATCTATCCCGGACTCACCCTTGAAATGCAGGAATATGTGGTGGAAACCATTGCCGAGTTCTATCAGTAGGTTATCTATATTTCCACCGATGAAACCATTGAGCGTAAGCATCCTGGTCCTTTTCATCTTTTTTGTCTCCCCTTGCCGGGCGGGACAGATGGAGGGCAACGGTATAATCGGCGGCAACCCCATAGTTCCCGAGCGCGACGTCCAGTACCGGCAGGCTACGACGCCGGCATGGAAAACCATCTGGGACGAGGCCCGTCGTCTCTCGCGCCAGAGGCGCTACAGCGAATCCCTGGTCAGATATCGGGATCTCCTGGCCCAAAAGGAATTTCTGGAGGAGGCCCGCTGGGAATACGCCCGCATCCTCGTTCGCCTTGAAAAATGGGAACCCGCCATCGTTGAACTGGAACACCTGGTGGCCATGAATCCCCGTAACCGCGCCTACAGATACCAGCTGGCCAAGGCATCGCTCCAGGGCAACAACGTGGAGCGGGCGGTTTTCCTT
The DNA here is from genome assembly GCA_964446115.1 of uncultured Desulfobulbia bacterium. GTDB lineage: Bacteria > Desulfobacterota > Desulfobulbia > Desulfobulbales > Desulfobulbaceae > CAYUNE01. The sequence continues at coordinate 47,956 of CAYUNE010000012.1, forward strand.
TACGGTCGTCTCTACGAGACCGAACCCGAGGGTCCCCAGGCCGTCATCGCCTTAAAGGGGTTGTTGATCGGCCTGGAAAAACAGGGATTGCGCAAGATGATGCTCCCCTTTCTGGAGCAGCTCAGCGCCAGCACCCCGGAAGATCTGGAGATTCTTAAAAAAACCGCCCTGGTGGCCGAGGAATTCGGACAAAACGACAAGGCAGTGGAGTATTACCGCAAGGCCCTGGCCGTTAATCCCCTGGACGAGGTTTCCCTGCAGCGTCTGGCGGAACTGCGGGTAGGCATCGACAGCGAGGAGATTACCCTCTCGCGCATGCAACGGCTGACCAAACTCTACCCCGACAACCTCAAGGCCAATGAGTGGCTGGCGGAATATTACCGCCGAAAGGGAGACGACGACCGCGAACTGCTCCACCTGGAACGGGTGGTGAAAAGCGATATCCACGATATCGACCGGCTGAACCGGCTGGCGGAGCTCTCGTTCGGGCGGGGACGCATGGACAAGGCCCTTGCCTATTACAATCGTTCCCTCCGGCTCAATCCCGACAACCCGATGGTACTGGACAAGAAACAGCAGATCCAGACCATGATCGCCGAAGATCTGCTTGCCATTGTTGAAAACACCGATGCCCATCTGCTCTGGGAGGATCTTGCCCAGATCGGTGGTGACCGGCTGGGAATCTTTCACCGCATGGCCGATTTGCTGCGGGAACGCGGCCGGCTGCAGAGCCTCGTCACCGTGCTGTCGATTATTCATGACTATGACCGGTTCGACGAACGGGTCAGCCTGGAGCTGGCATCGCTGTTGCGCAGCCAGGGGCGCAAGGGAGAACTGCTGACGTTGTTGCGGGAACTGCACTCGCTCTATCCCGATGACGCGGAAATCGGCCGACAGTTGCAGATCGCGGAAAGGGAAAACAACTCATAGAATTCAGGCGGGAAATCATCCGCTGATATTTCAGGACGGCCAGAAGGCGTCACTGCCTTCTGGCCGTCCTGATTGTGTATGGAACAACCGGTTATTATTTTTTTATTATTGTAATTCTGTATGGAGAAAGGACAATGGTGCAGAGAATTCCAATGTCAAAGGCAGGTCGCAGGAAGCTTCGCGAAGAGCTGGAGCAGTTGGAAAAGGTGGAACGTCACGCCGTGATCAAGGCCATCGAGGTGGCCCGGGCCCATGGCGACCTGAGTGAAAACGCCGAGTATCATGCCGCCAAGGAGCGCCAGGGCCATATCGAAGGCCGGATCATGGAGCTCAAGGATAAACTGGCCCGGGCCGAAGTGATCGACTGCTCCAAGGTCAACTGCGACCGGGCCGTGTTCGGCACCGTGGTCACCCTGCTCGATCTCGATACCGATGAGGAGACCACCTATCAGCTGCTGGGTCCGGAAGAGGCTGATGTGAAAAACGGCTCCATCTCGGTGCTGTCACCCCTGGGAAAATCCATTCTGGGCAAGGAAGAGGGGGATGAGGTGGTTGCCAAAACTCCGGGGGGAATCAGGGAATTCGAGGTGATCGATATCAAGCCCTCGGCAGTGGCCTGAGAACCGATCGGAAGGACTGATCACGCAGGCACCGCAATCAGAAGAGTTGCCGGTTATCCCCGCGCCTCCCGTTCATCGGGAGCTGCCAGAATGCCGATCTGAAAAATCTCGATCATCTGTCTGCCGGTTTCCTCCACTGAATAGGAGGTGTCCAGCTTCAGGCTCCAGATACGGGCGATTTCGTCAAGGGCGCCGAAAATAGCCCGTTTGGCAATACCCGGCGCCACATTCTCCCGGAACACCTTGCGGGCCTGACCTTCTCTGATAATCGACGAAATGATGTTGACATACTCACTGAACCTGCTGTTGCGATAATCACGGATGAGCTTGTTGGCCTGCCGCAACTCGATCTGGATTACCTCGGCCAGATACCTGTTTTTCTTCATGGCCGTCAGGTGATTGGTGATAAAGATTTCCAGTCGCAGGCGGGGATCGTCCTCTTCGGCCAGCTCCTTATGCACCTGGGTGATCAGCCTGCCGATTTCCTCCTCGAACACCGAGATGAGGATGTCGAACTTGTTGTTGAAGTAGAGGTAGATCGTGCCGTCGGCAACCTTGGCCTCCTTGGCGATATCGGATATCCTGGCGTTAAAAAAACCTTTTATGGCAAATACTTTGGTGGCCGCCCTGATGATCTTGCTGTGCTTGTCAGCTGAACGCATCTATCTATCTTACTGAGTTTGTAGGTATTTTTTATGAATGAGCACTCATTCCGAACCTACCAGACCTATCATAAACGGTCAAGAAAATAATAATTGGAATTGATTATATACACACTGCAGATTGATGGATTATTCCTTTTTTGCTATTGTTTGTGCCTAGTTGAACAGCACGAAACAATCCCGGCAAGCGCTTAGGGGCAGTGAATATTTGCCGCATCCACACCACCCGGAAGCGCTCACAGCCAGGAGAGATACACTATACCGCCGGGTTGCGAACCCCGAGTGTGGTTGTCAATCCGGTAATTGATCGCATCAGAGATCCTGGGAGGGAAAAATGAAGATTCTGGTCATCGGCTCCGGGGGCCGTGAACATGCACTTGTTTGGAAACTCAAACAAAGTCCGCGGGTTTCACATATTTATTGCGCTCCGGGAAATGCCGGTATCAAGCAGCTCGCCACCCTGGTGGATATCGCTGCCAATGACATCGACGCCCTGGCGGAGTTTGCCCGGCGAGAGGAAATCGACCTGACCGTGGTGGGGCCGGAGGATCCGCTCACCCGTGGAATCGTTGATCTCTTTGAAAAACGCAACCTGCGGATCTTCGGACCGGACAGCAAAGGCGCCGTCCTTGAGGCGAGCAAGGTCTTTACCAAGAATTTCCTCAGTACCTACAATATTCCCAGCGGCGCCTACAGGGTTTTCAGGAAAAGGGGCGCTGCAAAGAAGTACATCAACAAGATCGGCGCCCCCGTCGTTGTCAAGGCCGACGGCCTGGCTGCGGGCAAGGGTGTGATCGTTGCCCAAAGCAAGCGGGAGGCCAAGGAGGCCGTGGACCTCATCATGCGCGATCGGGCCTTCGGCAATGCCGGAAACGAAATCGTCATCGAGGAGTTCCTGCAGGGCGAGGAGGCCTCGTTTATCGCCTTCACCGACGGCAAGACCGTTCTTCCCCTCCCCTCTTCCCAGGATCACAAGGCCGTCTATGAGGGTGACCGGGGACCCAACACCGGCGGTATGGGTGCCTATTCCCCTGCACCTGTTCTCACCCCCGAGCTGCACCGGCGGGTCGTCGACGAGATCATGCTGCCCACCATCCGCGGTATGGCCGCCGAGGGACGCCCCTACAAGGGTATGCTCTATGCGGGGCTGATGATCAACGGTGACGATATCAAGGTCCTGGAGTTCAACTGCCGCTTCGGCGATCCCGAATGTCAGCCGCTGCTCATGCGGATGAAAACCGACCTGGTTGAGGTGCTGGAGGCGGTGATCGACGAACGGCTGGCGGAGATCAGCCTGGAGATCGATCCCCGGCCCTCGGTTTGCGTGGTCATGGCTTCGGAGGGCTACCCCGGATCCTACGAGACCGGACATATCGTTTCCGGCCTTGGCAAGGTGCGCAAAATACGGGATGTGGTCGTCTTCCATGCCGGCACCACCATCAGGAACGGCCGCACCGTCACCGCCGGCGGCAGGGTTCTGGGAATCACCGCCATTGGCAGGGATATTAAAACCGCCATTTCCCAGGCCTACAAGGCCGTGGATGTGATCAGCTGGAAGGGCTGCTACGTGCGCCGCGACATCGGCCACCGAGCCCTGGCACGGGAAAACCGGGCATCCTCCGGTCCCCTGGTGGGCATTGTCATGGGCAGTGATTCGGACTTGCCGGCCATGCGGGCCGCCGCCGAATTCCTCAGGGAAATGGAGATCGAATACGATATCACCATTGCCTCGGCCCACCGTACTCCCAGAGAGGCGGCCCGTTACGCCGAAACCGCGGCCGACCGCGGTCTGCGGGTCATCATTGCCGGAGCCGGCATGGCCGCGCATCTGGCCGGGGTGCTGGCGGCCCATACCGATATTCCGGTGATCGGCGTGCCCATGGACGGCTCCGCTCTCAATGGAATGGATGCCCTGCTGGCAACCGTGCAGATGCCCCCGGGTATCCCGGTGGCCACCATGGGTATCGGCAAGTCCGGCGCCAGAAACGGTGCCATCCTGGCCACGCGGATTCTGGCCCTGAGCTCTGCCGATCTCCGCCGCCGCCTGGAGGAATTCCGCCACCGGATGGCCCGGGAGGTGGAAGAAAAGAACGCACAACTCAAAAAGCTCACCTAGTGTCCCCCGGGGCCTGGGAATTTTCCAGTGGGATCCATCCTCCCCCCGATCCCCGCCGATGACGATCCGCTCTCCATCCGGCAACAATCTGCAACGGGCCGCCGAACTTCTCAGGCAAGGCGGCCTGGTTGCCTATCCCACCGAGACCTATTACGGTATTGCCGCCGATCCCTTCAACGAAGGCGCCCTGCGGCGGCTGCATCGGCTCAAAAAACGCCCCCGGGAAAAACCCATCTCCGTACTCATCGGCGATATGGATACGCTTTCCCTCCTGGTGGAGGAAATCCCTGCGCCGTTTCACGTTCTGATGGAAAAATTCTGGCCCGGCCCCCTTACCCTTGTTTTCCCGGCCCGGAGTACGATATCATGTCTTGTAACGGCCGGAACCGGTACCATCGGCATCCGCCTCTCACCCCATCCGGTTGCCCTTGACCTTATCAAGGCCTTTGACGGCAAACCGGTGACCGCCACCAGCGCCAACATCTCCGGATGCCGACCGGCCCGCACCGCCGCTCAGGCGGCATCCCAGTTCGGCAAGGGTGTGGATATGATTCTCGACGGCGGCACCACGGTCGGTGAATCGGCCTCAACCCTGGTGGGAATACGCCGGGGCCGGTTCCATCTCATCCGCGAAGGCGCTCTGCCCTTTGGTGAAATAATTGCGGTCGCCGGGGAGACGACACAGATAAAAAGGAGAGTACTTTGAATACATTACAGTGGGATAAAGAGTTCGCCCTGGAGCAGACGGCAGGAGACGGGGAACTGTTGGATGAACTGGTCGCGCTTTTCCAGGAATCCTTTGCAACCGACCTGGAGAGGCTGAAAAGGGCTACCGCCGACAACGATCCCGCCGCCATGGCCGCGGCAGCCCACAGCATCAAGGGCTCGGCTGCCAGCCTCGGCATCGAGGGAATACGCAGCCTGGCCCTGGCGGTTGAAAAAGCGGGTCTTGAAGGATCCGTCAAGGGGGCGCAGGAAAAAATCCGCGGTCTTGAAGAACTGCTGCCGGCGGTTCACCATCTCTAAAAAAAAAACAAAAAAGGGGCACGCCCCGTGCCCCGAAGATACCCGCCGGCCGGTGCCCATGGCCGCTTACGACCAAGGGATAGATTACTACCGCCGGATTGCAAACCTGTGACCGGTTACGAAATGATTTCCCGGCTCCTAATCGAGTAGACGTTTCTCCCCTTCGAGCTTCTGGATCCAGCCGATTTCCTGGGTGACCTCAAGCACGCCCATGTACTCATCGGCCTCGTTGTAGACCGGAAAGTAGCGGATCAGAACCTTGTCGTTGCGGAAATCGATCCAGAACTCGGCCTTGTCCATCGTCCTGTTCTTGAAACCCTCGACGATCCGCTCCACCATGTGGACGGATTTTTCCGGATGACACTTCTCCACCCGGCGACCGATCACCGAGCGGGTGCGGGGAAAGATCTTCTCCTTGTCGAGCCGGTTGAAATAGGCCACCGTGTCCTCGGCATCCACAAAGGTCACCTCCACGGGCAGGGTTTCCATGATGGCGTCGAGCTGTTCCATGGAGAGATTGTTGATCAGCCGTTTCCGCCGGCCGCCCTCTTCCACCTCCTTGAGCATGGCATCGAATTTGGCGGCGGCATCGGCGCCGTAAAACTGCAGATCGCTCTCGGCAAACTGAGTCAGCAGGGTGGCGAAATCCTCCTGGGTCAGCATCTGACGGGCCATGTTATAGAGGATGTCGTTTTCCTTCCAGATATGCTCGGCGCGAATTTGTAAATATTCCAGCCCTTTGGCCACATAGGCCTCGCGGGCATCATGATCAGCTGCCGCCAGACCGGGCAACTCGGCCTGCATCTTGACCAGCAGCTCCCGTTCCATCTCATGCTCCATGAGCATGACACCGATGGGTCCACCTTCCTTGGGCACACCCCGTTCATGCATCAGCGGAAAGAGATATTTTTCCTCCTTGATGTTGTGAATCTTGTCGCCGAACTCGTAGAGGAAGTCGATGGCCCGTCCGGTCTGCACCGGATCATGCCTGCCCTCCACCACCTTTCCCAGGTTGTTCTTCAACACCTCCATGGCCCGTTCGATCATCTCATGCTCGGCCACCAGCCAGTCATCCCAGCGCGTATGTTCCACCATGTCAGAATCCTCCATCTATACAAAGTAGGGGGCAGGAGAAGACCGTATGCCGCCCCCTGCCTTGTGTGCGTTTCTCCGGAGCGGGACAACGGCGGCTGCCGGCCGCGGCAGGTGTATCCCGCCGCAGCACCGCGCCGCGGACAAAGACAAGGCCCGTCCCGCAGCCGCGCATCCCGTTGGATCACTGGCTAAACTATGTACAAAGTGAGGGAAAATCAATGGTGAAATGTAACGGATCCCGATTAATGCCGTTTTTGACAGGGGTCACTGCCCGCAGGCCAGGAGACCACGCTTGCGTCAAAAGGCGAAAACAGCACGGGAGGCAAGCCCGACCACTGGTCCGGGCAGGATTCCCAGGCCGATGACGCCGATGAGCGCCAGGGTGATGGCGACGCTCACGCCGGGCGTCATTTTGAAACAGATCTCTTCCGCCGGCTCTTCCATGTACATGTATCGAACCACCCGCAGGTAGAAGAAGGCCGATACGGCACTGAAGATCACCGCACAGATCACCAGCCAGGTGTAACCGGCATCAAGACCGGCCCTGAGCAGATAAAACTTGCCGATAAAGCCGGCGGTGGGCGGAATACCGGTGAGCGAAAACATGAAAATCAGCATCAGGGCGGCAAGGAGGGGGTTGCTACCGGCCAGCCCCCGATACTCTTCAAGGCTCTCCCGCCGCTTGCCGTCCTTCACCAGCAGGAGAAGAACGGCAAAGGCTCCCATGTTCATGAAGCCGTAGATGAGCAGATAGTTCATGGTGGCGGAAATACCCTCCGGTGTGCCCGCCAGGATGCCGATCAGAGCGTATCCGGCATGGGCAACCGAGGAATAGGCAAGCATCCGTTTCATGCTGGTCTGGGACAGGGCCGTGATATTTCCCACGGCCATGGTGAGCAGGGCAAGCACCGCCAGCATGGTCCCCCAGCTACCTTGGAGCTCCGGAAAACCGACCATGAGGACCCGTCCGAATACCGCAAAGCCGGCCGCCTTTGCCCCCACGGACATGAAAGCCGTCACCGAGGTGGGAGCGCCCTCGTAGACATCCGGGGTCCAGAAGTGAAAGGGTGCAACCGCTGTTTTGAAACAGATGGCCGCAAGCAGCAATCCCAGGCCGGAGAGCAGGGCGGGATTGGCGAGCAGGCCGGCCTGCTTCGCGTACAGGGCGATTCCATGGAGATTGGTGGTTCCGGTCATGCCGTAGAGCAGTGACATGCCGTAGAGCATAATCGCTGAAAAAAAGGCTCCCATGAGAAAATATTTCAAAGATGCCTCGCTGGAACGCGGGTCCCCTTTCATCAATCCCACCAGACAGTAGATGGAGAGGGCCATGAGTTCAAGACCGAGATAGAGCACCATCAGGTCGCCGGCCGAGGCCATGAACATCATTCCCATAGTGGAAAAGAGAAGCAGGGAGTAGTACTCGCCGTGTCGCAGATTTTCCGCCTGCAGGTACCGCTCGGACATCAGTGTGGTGAGCAGCAGGCCGATGAGACAGATCTGTTTGAAAAACAGGCTGCAGGTATCAACGATATACATCCCTCCAAATGTCGTTGCCGGGCCCTGACCGGCCACCGCAAGCATGGCGCCGAGGGTGCCCACCACGGTCATCCAGGGGAGCAGTTCCCGCTTTTGGGGGGCAAAGAGGTCGAGAAAGACGACCACTATGGTGATACACGCAAGGAGCAGTTCCGGCAGGACCGGACCGAGGTAGGACCAGGAAAATGTGGGGAGAGTCATGTTCATTGCCTCGTTAGGACAGTTTTTTGTAACCGGAGCCGGCTCTTTAGTGTTGAAGCTTAAGGGCAACCCGCTTCATGTCCCCGGCCATACCCGCCGGATCACCGGTTACCTGCTCCAGCAGATGGGCCACCGAAGGATGCATGAAATCCAGCATGGCGTTGGGATAGAGTCCTATCCAGAAGATCAGTATCACCATGGGAACCAGAAGAAGCACCTCGCGCAGGGTGAGTTTTTTCAATCCTCTCACCTTCGGATTGACGGGATTGAAAAAGATCCGCTGGTAGAGCCACAACATATACCAGGCACCGAGAATCAATCCGCTGGCGGCAAAAAGCGCCACCCACGGCCGGGTGATAAAACCGCCGAGCAGAATGAGAAACTCACCGATAAAACCGTTGGTGCCGGGCAACCCGATGGATGCCATGGTAAAAAGCAGGAAAAAAGCGGCAAAGACCGGCATGGTTGTGGCCATGCCGCCGTAATCGGCAATTTTGCGGGTATGGGTACGCTCATAGATGATGCCCACCGAGAGAAAGAGAGCACCGGTGACCACGCCGTGGTTGATCATCTGGATAATGCCGCCCTCCACACTCTGGGTGTTGAGGGCGAAGATCCCCAGGGTAACAAAGCCCATATGACTGACCGAGCTGTAGGCGATGAGCCGTTTGAGATCGGTCTGCGCCAGGCAGATTACGGCGCCGTAGATGATTCCCACAAGCGAGAGCAGCAGCATGGGAATCATCATGGCACTGGTGGCATCCGGCAGGATGGGCATGGAAAAACGCAAGAATCCATAGGCTCCCATCTTGATCAGGATACCGGCCAGCACCACGGAACCGGCGGCCGGTGCCTCGGTATGGGCGTCGGGCAGCCAGGTATGCACCGGCCACATGGGTACCTTAACGGCAAAGGCGGCGAAAAAGGCCCAGAAGAGAAGTAACTGCAGGCCGGGATCGATGGGGCGGCCGGCCATGGCCAAAATGTCGAAGGTATGCCCCGCCTTGACGTAAAGGGTAATGATACCCACCAGCATGAGCAGGCTTCCCACCAGGGTGAAGAGAAAAAACTTCACAGCCGCATAGATCCTCCTGGGACCTCCCCAGACGCCGATGAGCAGAAACATGGGAATCAGCATGGCCTCCCAGAGGATGTAGAAGAGAAAAAAATCCAGGGCACAGAATACCCCGATCATTGCCCCCTCCAGCAGCAGCAGGGAGATGAAGAACTCCTTGACCTTGGTGGTGATACCGGTCCAGGAAACCAGTATACAGAGAATGGTGATAAGAGCGGACAGCAGGATAAACAGGACGCTGATGCCGTCGACCCCCAGATAGTATTCCACATGAAAGGCCGGTATCCAGCTGTGACGTTCCACAAACTGCATCTGCCAGGTAGTCCGGTCAAAGGTGAACCAGAGCGGCAGGCTGATCACCAGCTCGATCACGCTGACGAGAAAGGCCATGAGTTTGATGGTTTCCTCCTTGCGGCGATCAACAAAGAGTAACGACAAACCGCCGATGATCGGAAAAAAGAGCAACGTCGATAAGATGGGTGCGGACATGGATATTTACCTCCCGGTTTGCCGTATCACCTGACGGCTCTACCTTCGCCGCCCGGAGAAAAGCGGGCCATGAATGGACTTTCGGTTATGTACTCACTAGAAGCCGAAACAGGTATACCCCAGCACAAAGAGCACCCCGCCGGCCATATAGACCAGGTAATGGGAAACCCGGCCATCCTGCACCTTCCGCAGTACGCCGCTGAAGCGCCCGATAGCGGCGGGAACGCCGTTGACGATTTTTTCGATGATGCCGAGATCGACAATACCCAGCAGCACCCGGCGGCTGAAAACCAGGGTCGGCTCCACCAGGCCCCGGATATAGATCTCGTCGATGAAATATTTGTTAAGCGATAACCGGTAGGCGCGGGGTACACGCCCGGCAACGCGGGCCGCCAGAGTCGGCCTGAAGATATAGATGTACCAGGCAAGGGCGATCCCAACAGCCCCTGCCAGAATGGAAATCAGCATGAGCAGCAGTTCCGTTGACCCTGAAAGATGGCCCGGGGGATGTCCCACCACCGGTTCCAGAAAGGCCTCCCAGCGATTATGACCGCCGAGAACATGGGGAATACCGAACCATCCCGCTGCTACGGCGCCCACCGCCAGGATGAGCAGCGGCACGGTGACCACGGCGGGTGATTCCCTCACATGCCGGCGCTGCTCATCGGTGCCGCGGAATTCTCCGTGGAAGACCAGAAAGAGCAACCGGAAGGAGTAGAAGGCGGTGATTCCCGCCACCAGGGTGCCGATAAACCAGGCAAATTTACCGGCCCCCACGGGCGAGACAAAGGCCATGGCCAGAATCTCGTCCTTGCTGAAAAAACCGGCCAGTCCCGGCACTCCGGAAATGCTCAGGGTAGCCAGCAGAAAGGTGATGTAGGTGATGGGCATATACTCTTTCAACCCGCCCATGGAACGGTAGTCCTGCTCATGGTGCATGCCGAGGATGACAGATCCGCAGCCCAGGAAAAGCAAGGCCTTGAAATAGGCGTGGGTGAAGAGATGGAAAATCCCGGCCCCGTAGGCCCCCACACCGCAACCGATAAACATATAGGCAAGCTGGCTCACCGTGGAATAGGCGACCACCCGCTTGATATCGGTCTGGGTGAGGGCGATGGTGGCGGCAAAGAGACAGGTCACGGCACCGACAACCGTCACCACGTTGAGGGCGGTCATGGAAAGTGAAAAGATGGGGTTGCAGCGCGCCACCAGAAAGACACCGGCGGTCACCATGGTGGCGGCATGGATGAGGGCGGAAACCGGGGTGGGGCCTTCCATGGCATCGGGCAGCCAGACATGCAGCGGCAACTGCGCCGATTTGCCGACCGCCCCGCAGAAGAGCAGCAGGGCCATGGTTGTCGGCAGGTCGAAACTCATGCCGAAGATGGAGAAACTATGCCCGGCCATGGCGGAGGCGTGGGCAAAGACCGTCTCATAGTGGAGGGAACCGAAGGTGACGAAGACCAGAAACACGCCCAGGGCAAAACCGAAATCGCCGAAGCGGTTGACGATGAAGGCCTTTTTTCCGGCATCGGCCGCCGACACCTTCTCGTAATAGAAACCGATGAGCAGGTAGGAGGAGAGCCCCACCGCCTCCCAGCCGAAAAAGAGCTGCAGGAAGTTGTTGCCCAACACCAGCATGAGCATGGAGAAGGTGAAAAGACTCAGATAGGAAAAAAATCGGTAATAGCCGTCTTCACCTTTCATGTAGCCGATGGAGTAGATATGAACCAGGGAGCTGACACCGGTGACGACGATGAGCATGACTGCGGTGAGTTCATCAAGCAGAAAGCCCACCGAGGCCCGGAAATTGCCCGAATTGATCCAGGTGTAAAGATCGTGATTCAGGGTCCGCCCGTGTCTGACGTCGTTGAAGGCAATGAGCGCGCAGAAAAAAGAAAGCAGCACGGTGACAATGGGTACCCAGTGACAGCGCACGCCAAGGCGCTTGCCCAGGAGAAAGGTGAAGACAAAGGAGGCAAGCGGCAAAAACGGAATGAGGAGCAGATAGGCCGGCATTTTTTACCCCTGTAACTGATTGATTTCATCAACATGGATCGTATGACGATTCCGATAGACGGAAATAACGATCCCCAGGCCGATGGCCGCCTCGGCAGCGGCTACGGCGATAATGAAAAATGTAAACATCTGGCCGTGCAGGCTCTCCATATAATGGCTCATGGCCACCAGGTTGAGATTGACGCCGTTGAGCATCAATTCGATGGAGAGAAACATGAGAATGACGTTGCGACGGATCAGAAAACCGTAGGCGCCGATGGTGAAGAGTATGGCGGCAAGGCTCATGTACCACGACAAGGGAATCATTTTTCCTCCTCCGGTCGCTTTCCTTCCCCGGACACGGCACTATCCCGACGGGCGAGAACCATCCCGCCGATCACCGCGATGAGGAGAATAAGGGCGACGATTTCAAAGGGCAGAATATAGCTGGAGTAGATCTCCTGGCCCAGGGCCCTGGTATGGGTCACCCGGCTCACGGCGGCAATGGACCAGCTACCGTGGGGTCCGGAGACAAAGGATCGCAGAATGGAGAGCAGGCAGACGAGAAGTCCCACGGCAAAAGCCCCGGCCGCGAATCTGGAATCCACATATCGGGGAAGCAGCAGCTCCTTTCTGATATCCACCAAAAAGAGCACGAAGAGATAGAGCACCAGAATGGCCCCGGCATAGACGATCACCTGCACCGCGGCCAGAAACTCGGCGTTGAGCAGCAGGTAAAGGCCGGCCATGTGGAAGAAGAGTACCAGCACTCCCAGCACGCAGTGCACCGGGTTGCGAAGATGCACCGCTGCCAGGCCGCAGAAGGTGATGACGAATCCACAGTAGAGAAAAAAGAATTTGGCAAACATGGCTATTCCTCCACTCCTTGATCTCCGCTTTCCGCCTGCCCACCGGGACGGCGGTGACAGCGGCCCACCGGCTGGCCGGCAATGGTCCACTCCCGGGGAACCTTTCTTCTGTTGCCGGCGGCGATTCTCTCTTCGGGCAGACCGCGGGGCCGCCAGAAAGGATTGATGTAGGTAGCCGGATCATACTTTTTCTCCGCCATAAAGCGATCCCAGTTACCCAGCAGATCCTCCCGGCTGAAGTGGACCGATTCCCGGTCGTAGCTGCAATATTCGTACAGTTCGGTGAGCACCACGGCACCCACCGGACAGACCTCCTCGCAGTAACCGCAGTAGATGCAGCGCAGGGCCTCGATCTCATAATTCTCAACCAGCCTAGCTCCCCCCTCCTGCTCGCGGTAACGGATGCGGATGCACCGCGAGGGACAGACCGTGACGCAGCGCATGCAGGCCACGCATCTGGGCCCGCCCGTGCGCGGATCGCGTGCCAGGGCGTGCATGCCCCGGAAACCGGGAAAGGGTTCCTGCTTTTCGTCGGGATACTGCCGGGTGATGGGCCTGGAAAACATTCTCTTCAACGTCAGGGCCATGCCCTTGAGAATCTCCACCAGGAAGACGGTTTCCAGCAGGTTACGTTGTGGTTTATAGTTGACAAGCATGGGTATTTTTCCTCGTCACTTCAAAATCAATTAGGCTGCAGTTTTCTCTTCAACCTACCACCGTCTTAAAGAGGCCGGTCAAAAGGATGTTGAACAACGCCAGGGGAATCATCACCTTCCAACCCAGTTCCATGAGCTGATCATACCGGTAGCGCGGCAGGGTCGAGCGGATCCACATGAAGAAAAACATGATGGCATAGAGTTTGATCATGAACCAGAAAAAGGGCGGAAAGGGAATGGAAAAGGGCCCGTGCCAGCCGCCGAGGAAGCAAATGACCCCGATGGAGGCCATGACCATCATGCCGATATACTCGGCCATAAAGAAAAGGGCGTAGCGGAAGCCGGAATATTCGGTGCAATAACCCGAGACCAATTCGGTTTCCGCCTCGGGCAGATCAAAGGGCACCCGGTTGGTCTCGGCCAGCATGGCCACCACGAAGACGAAAAAGCCGATGGCCTGGGGAAAGAGGTACATACCGAAAAAGGAATCACCCTGGGCGGCCACGATCTCGCTGAGATTGAGGGAACCGGCCAGCATCATCACACCCACCAGACTGAGTCCCATGGAGATTTCGTAACTGATCACCTGGGCCATGGAGCGCATTCCACCCAAAAAGGTATACTTTGAGTTTGAAGCCCAACCAGCTAAAATAACGCCGTAACTTGCAAGCGAGCTCATGGCGAAAATAAAGAGCAGGCCAATGTTGAGATCCGCCAGGACCCAACCTGCGGCAAAGGGCAGCACGGCCAGGGAGGCGATCATCGCCGACAGACAGATAACCGGCGCGGCGAGAAAACCGGGACGGTCGGCGCATTCCGGGATGATATCCTCCTTGAAAAAGGACTTGATACCGTCGGCAATGGGTTGCAGCAGGCCGTGGGGTCCCACCCGCATGGGCCCCATGCGTACCTGCATGTGACCGATGATCTTACGTTCAAAATAGGTGGCATAGGCCACATGCAGCATGGCAATGGTGATGAGAATGACGATTTGAAGAATCATCCAGAACAAGTGCATTTGATCTCCCCTGTTTCAGGTCTTGCGGTTACGTTCCCGTCTCCCCGGCGGTGAGCCGCGGTCCCTCAGCGGTCGCACTCGCCGAGCACCACATCCAAAGTACCGATAATGGCGATGAGATCCGCCACCATGGCGCCGGTGGCCAGTTCGGGCAGGGCGCCGATGTGGATGAAAGAAGGTGAGCGGATGTGCATGCGGTACGGCCGCCCCGAACCGTCGCTGATAAAGTAGAAACCCAGTTCTCCCTTGGGCACCTCGGTGGAGACGTAGACATCGCCTTCCATGTAGACACCGCGATCTTCCACCAGTTTGATCAGGGCCGATCCCCCGGTGGCGGCGGCCCGGCAGCGTTGCGGAACAGACATATCCATCACCAGGTCCGGGGCATCCCGGCAGATGATGGGGCCGGGAGGCAGCTGGTCAAGGCATTGCCGCAGAATCCGTACCGACTGCCGGAGTTCCTCCATGCGGCAGCGATAGCGGGCATAGGTATCACCGGTTTCACCGATGGGAACCTCGAAATCCATGCGGTCATAGACATCGTAGGGCCGATGTTTGCGGACATCGTAGTCCACTCCGGAGCCGCGCAGCGAGGCGCCGGTGAGGCCCAGTTCCACCGCCCTGTCCGCTGAAATCGTGCCGATGCCCATGGTTCGCTTCAGCCAGATGCGGTTGGTATCGATGAGAGTTTCGTACTCCTCTATCCAGCCTTCGAACTCGTCGGTGAAGGTTTCCAGGGCCTCCATGAAGTGATGGGTCACATCCTGGCGTACGCCGCCGATGCGGGGATAGGAAAAGGTGAGCCGGGCGCCGCAGAGTTCCTCGAACATGTCGAGCAGCTGTTCCCGTTCGCGGAAACAGTAAAGGAAAACGGTCATGGCGCCGATATCCAGGGCATGGGTGGCCAGCCAGAGCAGATGTCCGGCGCAGCGTGACATCTCGCAGACAATGGTTCTGATGTACATGGCCCGCAGGGTGGGCTCGATACCCAGCAGTTTCTCCACCGCAACGCAATAGCCGACGTTGTTGGCCATGGCGGCGATGTAGTCCAGCCGGTCGGTGAGCACCATGCCCTGGGCGTAGGTGCGATGCTCGGCGATTTTTTCAAAACCGCGGTGCAGGTATCCCACCCGGGGCGTACAGCGATGGATCGTCTCGCCATCCAGCTCGAGATCGACCCTGAGCACACCGTGGGTTGCAGGGTGCTGAGGTCCCATGCGCAGGGAGTAATATTCCTCCTCTTGGCCCGAGGAGACCGGAATTTCCAGGGTGGTGCAATCCGGAGTTTTCGCAGAGGAATGGGTATTCATGATCGGCAAAACCCTTCTTTATTTTTTCTTTGAATCCGCCAACAGCTCGGGATAGAAGTCAAAACGCCGCAGCTGCATGGCCTTTTCCTTCAGCCTGACCATACCCTGCCACTCGCTGTCGCCGCGCAGAGGATACTCCTTGCGCAGCGGGTGTCCCTGCCAATCCGCGGGCAGCAGGATGCGGCGCAGGTCCGGATGTCCCCGAAAGGAGATACCCAGGAGATCGTAGCATTCCCGCTCCGGCCAGTCGGCCCCGCTCCAGAGGGGGGTGATGGAATCGATCACCGCGTCTTCCTCCGGTACCTGGGCCCGCAAGCGGATCATGTGGCGTTCGCTCATGGAGTAGAGGTGATAGACAACTTCGAAACGCTCCAGCCCGGTCATATCACGTGCTTTATTGTCAACCCCGCAGAGACACATCATATGATTCATGCGGGTCTTGCCGTCCCGCAACCGGCGGCAGATATCCACGATCCGGTCACGCCTGACAATCACCGCACCCTGTCCCCGGTGCAGGGTGGAATCCAGCACCTCACCGGGAAAGGCCTCCGTTATTTTTTCGATTATCTCCAACGGCTCCATCGATACTGCTCCTTGCTAATTTTTTCCTGGAGTTTGAGCAATCCCTGCATGAGCGCCTCGGGCCGCGGCGGGCAGCCAGGCACATAGACATCTACGGGCAGAAACTCATCGGCTCCCTGCACCACGGCATAGCTGTCGAAGATTCCGCCGCTGCAGGCACAGGACCCCATGGCAATGACATAACGGGGCTCCGGCATCTGGTCGTAAACGCGGCGTACCACCGGCGCCATCTTCTTGGCAATGGTACCGGCGACGATCATGCAATCGGCCTGGCGGGGACTTGCCCGGAAGATAATGCCGAAACGATCCAGGTCATGGGTGGAGGCACCGGTATCCATCATCTCGATGGCGCAGCAGGCCAAACCGAAGGTAACCGGCCAGATGGAGCCCTGTCGCCCCCAGTTGACCAGCCGGTTGAGCGGCGCCAGAAAGGTATTGGCCCCGGGAATAACCCGTACGGACTCCCCGACTTCGACGAGATCATCTCCATGACGCCCTTTTGCGTTTACTTCTCCCATTGCAGAGCCTCCTTTTTCCAGGCGTAGACATAGCCGACCAGCAGCAGAAAGATGAAGACGAACATCTCCACCAGGGCAAAGAGCCCCAATCGGTCATAGACAATGGCCCAGGGGTAGAGAAAAATGCACTCCACGTCAAACACCACAAAGAGTATGGCGATGAGGTAAAACTTGACGCTGAAGCGCATCCTCGGCGGTTCGGTGGGTGGATTGCCGGACTCGTAGGCGGTCAGCTTCTCCCTGTAAGGACGCTGAATGCGGAAATACCCGCCCACCCAGGGCAGCAGGATTCCCATGATCAACCCCACCGAAATTAGCAGCAAAACAGCGAGATATGCGGAAGGTAAATATGTGCCCGGCATTCCGTCCTCCTCTCAGTTATTCATGCACGTTTGCCCAGGTTGCGCCGCCGGACGGCGGATGGAAGGGAAAAATTCACTGCCGGACCAGTTGTTCGGCAAATTCCCGCCGCTTTCTCTCCGATGCCTGCTCCGGCGTGCCGAAGGAAAGACAGCCGGTGGTACACTTGGACACGCAGGCCGGTTCAAGGCCCTGATCGATGCGATCCATGCAGAGGTTGCACTTGCCCACCTTGCCGGTCTCGCCGTTCCACTGGGGTACCCCCCAGGGGCAGGCGGTCATGCAGGCCTTGCAGCCGACACAGAGTTCATCGGCCACAAAGACGATGCCGTCCTTTTCCCGGCGCTGCATGGCCCCGGTGGGGCAGGCATCCACGCACCACGGTTTTTCACAGTGGAAACATGCCATGTAGACGAAATCGATCACCGGGATACCGTTTTTGAGCTGGGGACCCACTTCGATCATCTTGCAGAAAAACTCTCCCTCCACGGTGGCGTTCTTGGTCTTGCAGTGAACCTCACAGGCCTTGCAACCGATACACTGCTCCACATCCTGGGTTACATAATACTTGCTCATCACTCCCTCCTTTCAGGCAGCCGGTTTGACGGTTACAAAACATTCACACAGGGTGAGCCCTCCCCCTGCCCTGTCCCATTCGGCGAGCTTGCCCTTCATGAAGGCATGGTCCGCCAGTCCTTTGCCGAAGGCCCGTTTCTGGGCCGGAACATCGGTGCCGAAGCCGTGCAGCATGAAGACCGCCTCCGGGTGGATGAAATCGGTAACCCGGGCCCTTATGGTGCCAACCACATCGCCGTTGGCGACTGTAACCATGTCACCGTCGGCAATACCCATCTTCTCCGCCTCTTTTCTATTGATCCACAGCCTGTTGGATCCCAGAAGCTGGGAGAGCACCGGGTTGTTGTTGGACTGACCGTGGGTCTGGTAGCCCTTGCGGCCGAAAAGCAGGCGGTAACCGCCCTTGGGAGGTTTTTCCGGACTTTCATAGGGCTTGAGGCAATCAATCCCCTTCTTCTCCCAGGCGGTATTGACGAACTCGATCTTGCCGGACTCGGTACCGAAGGAGAGGTTTTCTGGATCAGGGGGAATGGGTTTGTCGCAGAGCTTGACAAATCCCTTGGCTTCAAAATCCTCGATCGTCACTCCCGTATCCCGGAGCTGGTAGTTCCAGATATCCTCAATGCTCTTGTAGGGGAAATACTCCCCCTTTCCCATCCTGGCCGCCAGTTCCGTGTAGATCAGCCAGCCCGGTTTGGAGTCGTACAGGGGTTCGACACATTTTCTGCGCATGCCGAAACCGGGCTTTGGTCCCTTTTCGGTACGCAAAATGGAGTCGCGCTCCAGAAAGGTTGATTCAGGCAGGATGACATCGGCGAACCAGGCGGTCTCGCTGTAGTTGACATCAACGGCAACCAGCAGGTCGAGCTTGCCCAGGATGCGCTTCTGATCTTCGGGATCGGGAAGCGCGATCATCGGGTTGTGGCGATGAACAAAGTAGGCCTTGACCGGATAGGGATTGCCGGTATCGATGGCGTGATAGGCCATCTGCAACATGCCGGCACCGGAGTCGAAATGGCTGTAGGTGGAATCGCACTCGTCGCAGCGGCCATCCTCCACCGCCGGAATATCGGCGCCCAGGCTTCGCAATCCCTTGACCCCGGCATGCTTGGGAGTCTTCGGCAGAATCAGCCCGCCCTTTTGCTCCTTGTTGCCCATGAGGGCGTTGAGGATATTCAACATGCGGCTGGCGTTGAACGAATCGCGGTAACGGGAGAGATGCCAGCCGATATGGAAGATGACCCTGGGCCTGTCGTTGTTGACCTCCCGGCAGAAGGCCTTGATCTCTTCGGCGGCGATACCGGTTTCCGCCGCCGCCCATTCCGGAGTATATGGTTCGAGGAATTGCTGCAGTTCAGGCAATCCCACCACCCATTTGGAGACGAAGTCCACGTCGTAGAGCTTGTTGGCGATGAGATAATGGGTGATACCGAGCAGCAGCGCATAGTCGGTGCCCGGGTTGATCCGCCAGTAGCGGGTGGCCTTGCCGGCCGTATTGGTCACCCGGGGATCCACATAGGTGACATGGGCGCCGTTTTTCACCGCCTTGAGAAAACTCTTGACCTCCTTGACCTTGAAGGATTCGGTGATGTTGCGTCCAAAGAGGATTATGTGCCCGGCATTTTTGAGATCATAGCCAAAGCCTTTCCTTCCCATGCCGATCACCGACCTGGCGGCATGGTTGGGATTGCGGCCGCAGGTGCAGTCATGGTTGATATAGTTGGGGGAGCCCAGCGCCTTGACAAAGGCCTTGCGCAGATCGGCAAAGGGACCGCCCCGGTCGGTGAGCATCATGGCCCTGCCGCCATATTTATCAATGATTGTTTGTAATTTTTCGCAAATATAGTCGTATGCTTCGTCCCAGGAGACATTTCTCCACTCGCCGCCGCCGCGTTCGCCCGCCCGAATCATCGGTGACTGCGGCCGTTGGTTGTCATACTGAAAGGGAATGGCGGCGGCCGCCTTGGCGCAGATACTGGTCCCCATTCCTCCATCGTTGCTGTTGCCCTCTATCCAGACGACCTTGCCGTTTTCCACCTCCACCCGGAGCGGACAGCGGACTGCGCACATGCCGCAGATGGTATAGACGGATTTCTTCATGGGTGCTCCTCCTTGCTCTCTCTGTTTTGGGGTATACTTTTTCTGCCACTCAAAGATGTAATTATTCCCTCATGACCACTGACCGTACTCCAAAAAATGCCGTCTGAAAAATAAGTAATACCGTGCATTATCATCATCAAAATTAATATATATAATAAGATAAATAAATATTACTGATAAAAATGATAAAAAAATATAATGGATCTTTAGTGTTTGTTCGATCCATTTGATTTATCGAAGCTAATCCTCTCTTTCTACATCGATGAATCTCCCCGGTATTCCGCATTGCAGCTCATTTTCAGGGGGCAATCAGCGCCAACATTTCGTCGGCGCCGATTGCAATCTCCGCTTCGATCCTTCTCCTTCTACTAAATTATAAATTGTTATATCTATATTTCTTGCAAAACGACGAATTTTAATGCATGGGTCGTGCATTTGGTCACACAGGCCGGTTTCAGTCCGGCATCGATGCGATCGACACAGTAATCGCACTTGACCATCTTGTTTGTCCGCTGATTGAGCTGCGGTATTTTCCAGGGGCAGGCCCCGGCACAGGCCATGCAGCCGATGCACTTCTCCTGGTCCAGCATGACGATGCCGTCCTCACGCTTGGAAAGTGCACTGGTGGGGCAGATCTGCGCACAGTAGGGATCATCGCACTGGTAACAGCTCCTGAAGGAAAACTCGGTCTTGGGCACACCCTTGATCGATTTCAGCGGTACATGGTCGATCTCGCAGAGAATAGGACCAAAGGGCAGGTTCTTGTTGCTCTTGCAGTGCACTTCGCAGCCGTGGCATCCGATGCAGCGCTTGGCATTGAGATAGATCATGTATTTATTCATAGCTCCACCCTCCTCTTCGGATTCCTGGCGCTGCGGCGCACGGTGACAAAGGCCTCGCAGAGATTGACCGCCCCGCCGGCCTGATCCCAGTTATCAAGCATGCCGACCATCAGCTTCTGGTCGGAAAGTCCGGCATGATAGGCCCGGCTTTGCGGGGGGACCTGCCGCCCGAATCCATGCACGGTGTAGACGCATTCCGGATGGATGAAATCGGTGATATGGGCGCGGATTCGCTGTTTGAAGCCGTTGGAAGCGATCACATCGACCACGTCGCCGTCGGCAACTCCCAGCTTATTGGCGACCTTGGTGTTGATCCACAGCGAGTTTTTGGGCATCAGCTCATAGAGCATGATGTTGTTGATGGTGTGACCGTGGGTGTGAACCGCGGACCGGCCGTACACCAGCCGGAACTGCCCCTTGGGCGGCTTCTCCGGGCTCTCGTAGGGCTTGAGCGATTCCAGCCCCGCATCAGTGAGCTTGTTGCTTATGATCTCGATCTTGCCCGAAGGAGTCTTGAACTGTCCGTCAAGCTTGTCGCGGTCATACATGATCACCTCGTCGGTGAGGGGAACGAATCCCTTCTCCTCAAAATCCTTCATGGTAAAACCGGTGGGCTCCAGCTGCCATTCCCACAGCTCTTCGATGGTGTTGTAGGGGAAATACTCGCTGATATCCAGACGGTCGGCGAGCTGCTTGAAGATCTCCCAGGCGGGCTTGGTGTCATACTCCGGTTCCACCACCTTGCGGCGTACCGCCAGCCGTGGCTTGGGTCCTTTCTGTACGCAGATGGCATTATCCCTTTCCAGATAAGTGGACTCCGGCAGGATCACATCGGCGTACCAGCCGAATTCACTGTAATGGGCATCGATGGAGACCAGCAGTTCGCACTGGTCAAAGACCCTTTTCTGATGCTCGGGATCGGGCATGCAGGTGAAGGGATCATGGCGCATGGCCAGCCAGGCCTTGACCGGATAGGGGTCTTCCTTGAGAATGGCCGGGAACATGAGATGAGCCAGGCCCGGACCCTTGTCGAAATGCTTGTACTTCCAGCCCACGCCGTCGGCCCGTTTGATATCGGGCTTGGGACAATCGAGATTGCGGATGGACTTGACCCCGCAGTCTCCCGGTCCCTTGGGAATGATGAGCCCGCCCTTGATCTCGATATTGCCCATGAGCACGTTGAGAATATGCAGGGCCCGGCTGGCGTAGAAGGAATCCCGGTAGCGGGAAAGGTTCCATCCCGGGTGAAAGATGACCCTGGGCCGGTCCTGGGCAATTTCATCGACAAAGGCCAGGATTCCCTTTTCCTTGATACCGCACTCCTTGGCCGCCCATTTGGGATTATACTGTTCAACGAATTCGCAGAGTTCTTCAAACCCGGTGACGTAGCGGTCGATGAACTCCCGGTCATACTCACCCCGTTTGATCAGTTCGTGGATCACTCCCAGAGCCAGGGCATAGTCGGTGCCCGGACGCACCTGGAAAAAACGGGTGGCCTTGAGCCCGGTCATGGTCTGCCGCACATCCACGTAGGTCAGCCTGCCGCCCTTGTCCAGCATTTCCATGGTCTGCAGGTTTTCGGCGATCCGCAGCGAGGCGAACATGTTGCGGCCGAAGAGTACCAGGTGGTTGGCATTCTTGATATCGTACTGAAATCCCTTGCGTCCGACGCCATTGATGGAAAGGCTGGCATGGTGGGTGTTACGGCCACAGGTACAGTCGTGATTGGTGTAATTGGGACTGCCCAGGGCATGGCAAAAGGTCTTGTACATGACCTGCCAGGGACCGCCCCGGGAAGAGACGACAATGGACTCGGGGCCATACTCGCTTTTGATTTTTTTCAACTTGTCGGCAATGTAGTCATAGGCCGTGGGCCAGCTGACCTTTTGCCAGCGTCCGGCGCCGCGGCCGCCTTCGCGGATCAGCGGCTGCTGCGGGCGCTCGTCGTCCTCGACCAGTGCGGGACCGGCGGAGCCCTTCGCGCACAACGCTCCGCCCAGAAGATGCTGGTTACCCTCGATCCACGTCACCTTGTTATCCTCGGCTTCGACGCGAATGGGACACCGCACCGTGCACATCCCACAAATGGTGTACACTGATTTTTTCATACATCCTCCTCGTAACTCATTGTTCATCTGAATGGGTACCTTAACCGGCCGCCTTTTTGTCCCTTTCCGTCTTCCCAGGGAAAGAGAAAACCGGGAACACCGGTATACCCCGGAACGAAAGCGGCCTTGCCGGTCAGGTCCTGCTATTTTTTCCCGCCACCCTGAAAACGGCTGCAGCGGGGAGATTGCGGATCCCGGTCTCAGTTGCCGGTCAGGTCAGGGGACGCCGCCTTCAACTGTCGCCCTCTGTCTGCTCTGCGCCCCTTTTTGCGCTGCAGTCGTTTTCCCAGCCGGCAGGCGCAATAGACCAGCATCAGAGTGGCGAGATAGTAGAACACCGAGCCCACCGGAACCGGCTCACCACCGCGACCTGGAAAACTCAGAACAAAATCCCTGCCGAAGAGCCGCATGAGCTCCCCGGGGCGGTAATACTCGTTGACATAGGCCACCACGAGAAAGATCGGCAAGACGTTGCGCACCAGCCCCAGCATGAAACCTTCGAAAAAGTAGTCGTAGTAGAGCCGGTTGAGCTTTGCCTGGTCGATATTTTTGGCCAACCCCCTGCCGCGCTCGCGGTCCTCGCACTTCATCGCCTCCTCCCGCAGCCTGAACCAGTACCGGAACTCACGCTCCAGCTCTTGGTAGCGCCTGGTGACGACAACCCGGTTGAGCAGCCTGGTGACGGCCGCGGTCAACACGGCCAGCAGCGTCAGAACAACCCATGGGCCGAAGACATGCAGCGGCGACAGCAGATGGTTGATCAGGGAGGCGATGTTGCCCACGGTGATCATAATTTCGTTCCACAGGGAGTCCATGAATCCGTCCATTTTTCCTTCTCCACGCAATCCGTCCGCCGTCCCGCCGCATCAGGCGGGACGGCTGGTTTCCGCTGTTTCTAGATCCAGTACTCAATCTTCATGAAACGGAAGAAGAGAAAGAACAGGGTACAGGCCAGGATGACCTTCAGGGTCTTTTCACTGAAGAGCTTCTGGGCCCGGCTGCCGAGCATGCCGCCGACAAAGCCGCCGATAATAATGGCGATGGCCAGCATGATATCCGGCAGATAACCGTTCATCACATAACCGATAAAGGAACCGATACTGGAAAAACAGGTTCCGATCAGCGAAATGGGTACGGCAACGTACATGGGCAGGGCCGCGATGGTGGTCATCATCGGCACCAGCAGGAAGCCGCCGCCGATACCGAAGGCACGGGAAACAACACCCACGAGGATACCGAGAACGGCAAAAAGCAGAGGATTGATCCTGAACTCCTCGCCCCAGAACTTGAAGCGGTAGTCGGTGAGCCCGGTCTTGATGGGTTCGATGGAACCCATCTCCACGGCACCACCGGTTTCCTTGGCCTTCTTGACAGCAGCGTTAAACTTCTGGGTCATGGCCTTGATGTTTTTCCGCTTGTTCATGGCCGCCGGGGTCATCTCCATCAGGGTCTTGATTCCCATGAGCACGACGAGGATACCCAGGTATTCCTTGTATGCCTTCATGGAGACATACTGGGTGACGTAGGTTCCCAGCCAGATGGAGCCGATAAAAATACCCAGGCCGAAGGAGATACCCACCGGCCAGGCGACCCGCTTTTCCACCACCGCAAAACGGTAGAAGGAACCCAAAGGCGAGAAAAGGGTCAGGGCGATGTTTGAGGGCCGCAGCACGTTGGCGGCATTGATACCGATGGGACCGGCCGTCTGTACGACCAGGGCCTGAAAGGCTCCCATGAGCATACCGCCGGCGGCACCGATCATCGAAAAGTAGGTTCCAACGGCAATGGCACCGATGATGATCCACAGCGGATTCATGTAACGGTAACCCTTGTTGAGCCAGAAACCGTTTTTCTCCACCACAAAGGACCCGCTTTTCCGGCCGTTGACATAGACATCGAACTCGGTGTTGGGCGCGGTGTGACGGTAGGTCATGAATTCAGCGGTGAACTTGCCGGTTTTCTTGTCAAGATTGATCTTGGTACCCTTGTCCCAGTAATTGCCGGTCTCACCGAGGATGGAACGGGCAAAGATAACAACCTTACCCTTCTTGTTCCCCTCCTTGACAATGGTGTTGATGCCGTATTTTTTCTCATGGGCGAAACGAAACATGTTCCACTGCTCGGCGGTCTTGATGGGTCCCAGCATCTCTTTGGCGCCGACATCGTCGAACTTCTTCTTGAGCTTGAACATGGTGGTGTTGTAAAGACCGCCGCCCAGCATCTTTTTCATGAAAGAGGGACCCCCGAACTTGCGCTTGGAATCCTTGCCGAATGCCTCGCGGTTGGTGGTGATGACGTAGAAAAGCGGCGGAATTTCCGTATCCATGGTAAAGCCGGCTTTCTTGCCCTTCTTGGGCAACTTCTTTTTCTCGAAGTTCCCCATGGATTTTTCGCCGTTGAACTCGGTAACCGTGCCCTTGAACATCTTGCTCTGGGCAATGGTGATGTAGAGATCCTCGCCCGGGGCGATGGTTCCCGTAAACGAGATGGTGTCGCCCGCCTTGAGTTTGTCGGCGGAAATTTTGACCTCCGCCAGAGAACTGCCCTGTAATGCGAAAAGAAATAGCGCCACAAACATCATTGATATCGATGGCCAGTTACGTTGTGTCATGGTGTCAACCTCCTCCATATTTTTTTCTCACTATGCAAACATCCCTGTTTACACCCAGGTACAACCGCTGTTCTTGCCTTCCTCCTTTGTTTCTGATTTGTCTATGGGATATCTCGTCCCTTTTGCCTCTTCTCTCTGTTCAAGCTATGTGTTTTTACGGCCAGCCAGCCCCCGAATATGCCGCAACCCGTTCCCGTCAGAAAATACCACCCCAGGGTCGAGCCCCGGATCATGAGGGAAAAATCAAGGATGAAGCTGAGAACCAGCCAGGCCAAAAGAACCGTTGCCAGGCCCGAGCAGGCGGCAAAGATCATCCGGTGCGGCAATTTGTCGCCGGTCTTGTCGATGAGCGAAAAACCGGTCATCGCGGCATTGAAGCCGAAGATAAGGGGCATCACCCCGACAATTGCCGCAGTGGTCATGAAGAATGAAAAAAACAGCACCAGAAGAAGAATACCGATAACGGCACTAACGATACTCCAGGCGATCCTGGCGGGTACCGTCGCCCCCAGCCGCTCCAGCGGCCGACAATAGGTTCTGATCAGGTCGTAATAGGGATTCATGCGCCTCTCTTCTTCTGCTGTTTTCACCTTCTCTCTTCTCCTGTCACATCCACCTGCCGTGAGCGCCTTTTTTGCCGTTGCTCCGGCTGCCGCATCTGTTTTCGATCATCACCTCCTTCTCATTCTTCTCTCCATTGACGAGATCGGGGCCGCCCTGATGCCCGGCGGTGGAACCGGTCGCGACCGGCGTCCCTTCCATTCCCGTGCGCCGGGTCCCGGGATGAAATCCTCAGGCCCCCTGCCGCAGATCAATCATCTCCCTGTCTCCCACATAACGTCTCCTCTCAAAACCGGTGGCGCTGATCATCTTGCCGGTAAGCTCGCCGATCACCTCGAGATTGCGGATGATGATGTCCATATCCCGACGCTGATCGTCATCCTCCAGATCGTCGCGCAAAAGCTGGGCCGTGCCCAGGGCGGCAAAAAGGGGCGAGTTGATCTCGTGGGCGACGCCGCCGGCCGTCTCCACCATGCCCTGGAGCCTGGTCCTCTTCAGCCGCTCCTCTTCAAGGCGACGCCGCAGGGTTACGTCGCGGATCACCTCGATGACGTACTCCACCCGACGGTCGTCTCCGAACATGGGGGTGGCCGAATGCTCGAACCAGCACTCGGCGCCGTCGGCACTGCAGCGCCGGTACACGGAATAGGCGGCCTTGCCGCTGGTCAGCACCTTCTCCACCGGGCAGTTTTCCATATCAATGGCCGCGTCGTGAAAGACCTTCTCATACTCCATCCCCAGGATCTCCTCTTCACTGACCCGCAGATGATCGAGAAAGACCTGGTTGGCCATGACCAGGTGTTTGCCGCTGTCCACCACCAGCAACTGCACCCGCAAACAGTTGAGGATATCGGCGAGAAAACGTTCATTTTCCTCCAGCTGGTTAAAGAGCAGGGTTATCTGCCTGTAGGTGCGGGCGTTGCGGATGGCGAAACTTCCCGCCTGGGCAACGGTCTTCACAAAGCTCACCTCGCTGCTGGTGAAACAGTGGGGCATGTCGGTGAAGACCTCCAGCACGCCGATCACCTTGTTGAGACCTCTGATGGGAACGATCAGGAGCGAACGAACACCTTCCCGCAGCAGCAGTTCACGGTGGTGCAGACGGGGATCGGTGGCGACATCGTAGATCGCCAGCGGCTCTCCGGAGGCGCTCAACCGGGACAGGTCCATATCCCGAGAACCGGTCTCGGCAATGAACTGCGCCGACATCCCATGGGCGGCCACCTGCTCCAGCCGGTTACTGTGCGCCTGCACCAGGCGGACGGCACAGCCCTTGTGGTGCATTCCCAGGTGTACCTTTTCAACGATCATCCGGAGCACCGCATCAAGATCCAGCGTGGTGTTCAACAGCCTGGTGACGGCATGGACCTCCTTGAGAAAGTCGATCTGGTTCTCCATTTCGGTGAAGAGCCTGGCGTTTGAAATGGCAATGCCCACCTGTTCGGCCAGGGCCATGGAAAAGGAGATCTCATCATCGGAAAAGATCCGATCCTGCCTGGAGAGCAGTCGCATCACCCCGATATTGGTTCCCTGGAAGAGAATGGGCAGGGAGAGAATGCTCTTGATGCCCTCGTTTCTGATCAACTCGCGGTCGCAGTAAGCCGGATCGCGGTCCAGATGGGTCCCGACAACCGGAAGACCGGCGCGGATGGTGGCCATGGTCTCCTCGGTATCGATGGAGTCACGGGAGAGATACTCCAGAGACAGGCCGTGGGCGGCTCCCAGGACAAAGGTGCGGGTCGAGGTATCCAGCAGCCTGATGGTGGCGGCATCAAGACGGAGAATCTCGGGCAACCGGCGCACCACGGTATCCATCACCTCCTGGTGGTCGAGGATGGTGCTGGTCATCCGGGTGACCTGTTGAAATATCGTCAGATATTCCCTGAAATTCACCTTGTGCTCTTTCTCCATCATCTATCCGGGTTTGTCGCGGTTTACCCCTCTTGCCGGGCCGCCGCCCCCAGTACCTTGTCCACCTTCTCCTCCAGTTCGTCCCGGTCAATGGGTTTGACGCAATACTCGTCCGCCCCCAGTCTGATGGCCTCACGCGCGGTTTCCACCGTGGGATAACCGGTGAGCATAATGGCGTGCATCTCCGGCTGGATCTCCTTGAGCATGCCCAGCACCTCGACGCCGCTCATCTTCTTGAGCTTGATATCGAGAATGGCCAGATCCACCCGGTTGTTCCTGGCATGCTCAATGGCCTCCTCCTCTTCGGTGAAGGCATAAACGGTGTGGCCACGTTTTTTCAGAATCTTGCCGATGAGAATGCAGGCATCCTGAACGTCATCGAGAGCGATTATCTCAGCCATAACAGCCCCTTGTTTTAATTCATAATTTTATCAGCCAAACTCAGTGACATCGGAAATGGTGTCGTTTTCCAGCGCCTGGGGCAGGTGTACGTGCATGGCCGTACCCGGCACCAGGGTACCGGCCTTGGCATCGTAGACCGGGCTCTCCACCGTGATTCTGCCGCCGTGATCCTTGATGATGCCGTAGGAGACCGAGAGACCGAGACCGGTGCCCTTGCCCACCGTCTTGGTGGTGAAGAAGGGCTCGAAAAGTCGCTTTTTCACCTCTTCGTTCATGCCGGAACCGGTATCCCGGATAGTGGCCACAACCTCCCGGTTGCGGCGGTCGTATCTGGTCTTGACGAAAAGGGTGCCCCCTTCCTGCTGCTCCATGGCATGGGTGGCGTTGTTGATGAGGTTGACGAAGACCTGGCGAATCTTCTCGACATCTCCCACCACCGGCGGCATGTTTTCGACAAAATCCCGCTGGACAACGATGTGGTTGAGGTTGAGATTGTGTTCCACCACCGCGAGAATATCGGTGAGCGCCTCGTTGATGTTGATATTTTCCTTGGCCCCCTCCGACATGCGCGAGAACTTGAGCAGGTCGGCGACGATCTTGCGGCAGGCCTTGGTCTGTCTCTCGATCACCTCAAGGTTCTGATGGTTTTCCTCCTCCGCGTCAAAATCGTCCATCATCAGCTGGGCATAGCCGAGAATGATACCCAGGGGAGTATTGATCTCATGGGCGATCCCCGCGGCCATCTGGCCCACCGAGGCCATTTTTTCGCTGTTGACCAGCTGCATCATCATGGCCTTGAGATTGGTGAGATCCTTGGCGATTCCCTCGCAGCCCACCACTTTGCCCTCCTCGTCGCGGATGGCCGTGGTGGTGAGGAGCACGTAGAGGATCGAGTCGTCGGCCCGCCGGAATTCCACCTCGAGATCCTTGACAAATCCCTGCTCGTTGAGGGTGTCCATATAGGAGTCGATCTCCGCCGCGTTGTGGAAAAAGTCCCGCAGGTTCAGCTTCCGGGGCGTATCCTTGTCATAGCCGAGCATCTCCAGGCCGGCGGGATTGATATCAATGAGATTCTGCTCCATGTCGCAGATGTAGACCATGTCCTTGGAGTTGGTGAAAAGATGCCGGAATTTCTTCTCGGATTTGGAGAGTTCCCGGGTGCGCTCATCCACCATCTCCTCCAGGTGGAGGTTCATACGGATCATCTCGTCGGCGGCATTCTCCAAATGAATGTTGGCCTGTTTCAACTTCCGGGTCTCCCGCTGGATAATGCGGAAGGCCTCAACCCCCTTGTGATAGAAAATGGTGACCGAGGAGACCGCAATGATCAGCAGGGTGTTGAATCCGCCGGAAAAGGGTGAGATCTTCCTCCAGACGGCCGGATAGCCGCTCATCAGCAGCATCTGTTTAACGATATGACCCATGGCCCGGGAAATGGAAAAGGCGGTGAGCGCCACACAGAAGTAGAAGAGAAACCCCCAGAGCAGATTTTCCGGCTGCCGCCGGGTGAGGATAAAAGAGTAGCGCAGGGAAAGCACCGAGAGGACGATAATGGCCATCGAGCCGACCATATCGGTGATAACAGCCGGAAACATGGGAAGATCGTTCATTTCTCCTCCCCCTCGGTTTCGTCATGATAGAAGGCGCGCAGACTCAGGTAGAGAAAGAGCAGCGCCGGCACGCAGATGAGATGATCGAGTTTGGCCAGGTAATAGGTCCACTTCACCGGCGTGATCGGCCCGAGCATCCTGGAGTGCCAGAGACCGGGCCCGGCGGAAAAATCATCGTGGGTGAGCAGCAGGTTCATGGCATGGCCGGTAAAGGTCAGCAGGTTCCAGCAGATCATGCAGATGCAGAAGAGCTGCAGGTAGCGCCAGCCCCGCCCGGTGAAATCGTTGCGCCGGATGATCCAGTGGAAGTAGACCAGGGAACCGGCAAAGAAGAGATGCGCCATCTGGTGGACGTAGAGCCCCTCGGGCGCCCCGTGGGTCTGGATGGCCCAGGCGGCGCGGGGCATTGCCAGCAGCAGTGTCGCTGCCAGGACGGGCCCGAAAATACGG
Organism: uncultured Desulfobulbia bacterium; assembly: GCA_964446115.1. Taxonomy (GTDB): domain Bacteria; phylum Desulfobacterota; class Desulfobulbia; order Desulfobulbales; family Desulfobulbaceae; genus CAYUNE01. Next base: position 78,191 of record CAYUNE010000012.1, read on the forward strand.
AGCCCCGGCCCTGTCAAACCTCTTTCGCTCTTTGTCGCCATCAGCTCCTGCCACTTTTTGGTTGCACCTTGCGGGACCGCTCTACCCGCCGCCATCACCCACCGCCCGGCCCGCGAACCGGGGCCTGGACGATAACAGGTGGAAATAGCACGCTCTTTGCCGCGGCATTCCCCGATGCGCTCCCGCATCCGCCGCTTTTGGTGCCGGCGGTACCGGTGCCGTTGTTGTATTCAATGCATATTCAATGCCAAATTTGAAATCGAATTACACTGGTATCATAATATTAGTAATTCCAAAATGTTATCTGAAGGCAGCAATGATCTGAACAACGAACAATCCGTTAATCGGGGGAAAAAAGAGACCCTGGTGCATCAAAAAAGTTGCAGAAAAGGAATGAAAAAATATGTCCTCCGGCGCGGCAGCGGGAAAAGGCGGGAGGAAGTTGCATGGAGTGGCGGCCGCGGCAGAAGCATACCAGCGGCAGCCGGCCCGCGCCTCTAGCGGAAATCGGCGGAACGGATGGAATAGCGACGCATGAGGCGCTGGAAGGCCTGACGCTCCATGCGGCTTTGCCGGGCTGCAACAGAAACGTTGCCCCCGGATCTGATCAGGGCGTTGGTGAGGTAGGAGACGGAGAAACGGGTGAGCATTTCCTCCTTGGCCTTTTTATAGGGAAGCTGATGAACACAGGCGGCGCCGGAGCCGGTGCCGTCACCCTGTTCGGCGTTCATGAAATCGGCGGGCGTGATATAGCTGCCGTTGCTGAGCAGCACCGCCCGGTTGATGGTATTCTGCAGTTCGCGGACATTGCCCTTCCAGGTATGGTTCATGAGGCAGTGCAGGGCCTCGGGGGTGAACTCCAGTGGACGGCGGTTATACTTTTCCGCAAACTTCCGTAAAAAACTCCGGGCCAGTGCCGGGATATCGTCGGCAATCTCCTCCAGCGAGGGCATGGTGACGGACATGACGTTGAGGCGGAAAAAGAGATCCTCGCGGAACTCGCCGTCCGCCATCTTCTTCTCGAGATCCTGGTTGGTGGAGGCCAGCACCCGCACATCCACCTTGAAACTGCGCGTCTGCCCCAGGGGCTGGATCTCCTTTTCCTGCAGCACCCGCAACAGCTTGGTCTGAATGGAGACCGGAATATCACCGATTTCGTCCAGCAGCAGAGTGGAGCCGTCGGCCTTGAGAAACAGACCTTCCTTGTCGCTGTCCGCCCCGGTGAAGGCGCCCCTGCTGTAGCCGAAGAGCTCGCTTTCCAGGATATGTTCGGGCAGGGCCGGACAGTTGACCGTCACCATCTTCCGGCTGCTGCGATTGCTCATGGCATGAATGGCCTTGGCAGCCACCTCTTTGCCGGTGCCGGATTCCCCCCTGATGAGAACGGTGGCGTCGGTCTGCGACAGCCTGGTGAGCAGTTCCAGGGTCTGCTTGAGCCGCGGCGACTGGCCGATGAAGCCGATTACCTGTTCCTCGCCGGTGAGGCGCTGCTGCAGTTTCTGGTTTTCCCTGAGCAGCAGGGTGCGCTCCAGGGCGCGGCTCACCGCCCGAATGATTTCGTTGTTGTCAAAGGGTTTTTCAAAGAAGTCGTAGGCTCCGTCCTTGATGGTCTGCACGGCCATCTCAATGGTGCCGTAACCGGTCATGATAATGGTGGAGATGGTGCCGTCAAGCTCTGAGATTCTGCTCAGCAGTTCCAGGCCGTCGAGATCCGGCATCTTGATATCGGTGAGCACCACGTCGGGATGCCAGTTGTCGATGATCCCCAGCGCCTCCCTCCCCGACACGGCCACTTCCACATCGCAGCCGCATTTACGCACGATGATCTTCTCCAGCAGGGCCAGGAGATCCTGCTCATCATCGACAATGAGTACGCGCTTGCCCGCACCGTTCTTGGTCATTGGCGGTGATTCTCCCTTTCGTGTTCCAACATGTAATGAAAGTAATCCTGCACAAAACGACCGGAGACGATATCGGCAAAACCAAAGGAGAGCCCGGCTGCCGGAGGTGGGGAGCCGGCCAGCGCCTCATAGACCTTGCGGGAGAGCCGGGCCGTTTTCTCCCGCAGGGCACCCCGGTCGATCCCCGTACCCCGGAAACCCGCCAACCGGCAGCGGACCGGACGATGTCCGAAGATACGGCAGGCGCCGTCAATGAGCAGGGGGCAGGTCCTTTTCAGCCCGGTATAGGCATTGTTGAACTCCTCTCCCCCCGGCGGACCGGGCAGCACCTTTTCCAGCACCCGGACGGCGGCCGCGTTGCGGGAGGCCTTGTCGATGGCCTCGCGCCGTTCATCGCTGGTTAAAATCCGATTCATGAAGTGATTGACATAGATGGCCTCGATAAGGTCCAGTTCAAAGTATCCGTAGCAGCATTGCCGGATGGCCCCGCCGCCGGGGAGATACTCCCCATTGTCCGGGAGGTGTTCATCAAGGTCCCGGAGCAGGGCCTCATACTCCCGGAAAAAGGGGCCCAGGTCAACGGTCCGCCTATTTTCCAGGCGTGGCTCCCGGATGGTGAGGCGTCCCTCCTTTTTACCAAATTTCCGCAGCAGTTTCCACTGGCGATAGCTGCTGGGATGGGCGCTGGTTCCCTTGAGGGTCCTTTCGGTGAGCTTGAGCCCCAGGCCGCGGCGCACCAGGTAGGCGGAGACCAGGGTGCCGGTGCGGCCGATGCCGTGACGGCAGTGAACCAGGACCTTTTTGTGGAGATAAAAGGCCTCGTCCATCCACTCCAGGGCCTTTTCCATCTCCTCCATGTCCGGAGCGTGTTCATCGGGGACCGGCAGATAATAGACCTCGAAACCGGACTCCTCCTCCAGCTCGTGCAAATCGCAGAACTCGCCGCAGAGATTAACGATGCAGCCGATGCCCTGTTTCCGGATAAGATCCAGCTCCTCATAGGACATGGGTGCATGGCCCACGGCCAACTGATCGGTTATCCAGGTCAACTGATAGCTCACGGCCTCTACCCCTGCTCCGAAAACGAATACCTGCCGCGGAAGAATTCGGCGACACAATGCCTCACCATCTCGTCGTCCTCCAGCACCATGTCCATGAGCTTGGCGGCCCCCAACAGCCGACCCAGCATGTCAAGTTTTTCCAGCATGCTTTCCTCCTCCGCTCCCTGAATCCCGGCTTCCAGCAGATCACCTTTCTTTTCCACCACAAACCCCAGCTCTTCCAGGATCAGGGTAATGAAATCGATGCGCAGGGATTTGTGATCAAAATCACCGCCGCCGCCGGCAAAACGCAGCATGCAGTAGTTTGCCGCCTCCTTGTCGCCGCACAGGGTATCGACAATGGTGAAATGGTAGCCGAAACGCAGGTTGAAGTGCAGGTAATCCGCTCCCACCACTGCGTAACTGGCAAAGATGAAACTGTCGGGCCGGGGCGCCACGCCCCCGGCCAGTTCTATCCGCTCATGGGCGTCCCAGTCAAAGGGTTTCCGTTTCCAGTGCACCTCCGGATGACTGAGCCCCTTCCAGAGGGCCTTAAAGGGCCGGGAAACGACCTGATCGAGCCCGATATTTCCCTGTCGGCCCCCCTTCCCCTCCAGCAGCCCGCCGCCCACATCGAAGAGAAAGACATCCAGGGGAATATCGGCCGCAAGCTTCAGGGCGCCGCGTCCGCTGCCCGGCCGGGCGGAGGTGAACATGGCCTGCACCGCCTTTTCATGGGCGAAACGGATGATATCGTGCATGGAGCGACAGCCCTCGGGAACAAAGTTCTTTCCCGCCGGATCCACCAGTCCCAGGGGCGTGATAAAGCTCAGCACCGATTCGAGCACGCGGAAATAGGGAGTCACGCCCCTGACCGCGGCATGACTCAGCCGGCGGGGCCTGGACGTAGAGACGCCGGCATAGACCAGACCGCGATCCGCGTCCACCGTCACCATCCGCCCCGGTGTCAGCAGGTCGATATCCTCGCCGGCGCCGCAGAGAAAGGGGACCCCGAATTCCCGGGCAACGGTGGCGAAATGGCTTGCCCGGCTGCCGCCGGCGGCAACCACGGCAGCAAGCCGGGTAATCACCTGCACGTAAGAGGGCGGGGTATCGCGGCTCACCAGCACCGCCCCCGTCGGCACCTCCGCCGCGGACCAGCGGCCATCCACCCGGTGGACCGGCCCGGCTCCCACACCGCCGGCAGCGCATTCGCATCCCCGCAACAGCACCTGAGAGCAGCTTTCCCGGGGGCCGTTTTCTTCAACCGGGAAAACGCCTCCCTTGTCCGGGAGTGTTTCCGGGGCCGGGCCGGCGGCGGGGGGGCCGGTCTGCAGCGGTCTGCACTGGAGAAAAAAGAGGTTGCCGTGGCTGTCAACGGCCCATTCGATATCCAGGGCTATGTCCCCATGGAGTTTTTCAAACACCATGCCCCAGCGGCCGATTTCCTCGGCCCGGTGCTTATCCGGTAAAAAATCGCCGCCCTGCTTCCGGCCCCGCCGCTCGAGCAGCCGGGGCCGTTCTTCCCTGCTCAGCAGGTAGATTTCCGGTACCGCGGCGCCGCTGACGAGGCGTTCACCCGGCCCGCGTACCGCATGCAACTGCTGGCATGAGTCATCTTCAGCACCTGTCCCTGTCACCGGTGCCCTGGTGTAAAGCACGCCACTGGTCCGCGCTTCCACCATGCGGACCACCAGGACGGACATGGCGGTTTCCTCGTCGGTGAGCCCGTAACTGATCCGGTATACCAGGGCCTCAGGTGAATACTTGCTCGCCAGCACCTCCAGATAACTGCGGAGCAGTTCCCGCCTGCCCACGTGCAGTACCGTTTTGTACTGACCGGCAAAGGAACGGCTTCCGTCCTCACCGGCCGCACTGCTGCGCACGGCCACGACCGGCTCGCCTTCCGCGGCCAGCCGGTCGTAGGCGGCAAACATTGCCGCGGCAATACACTCCGGCACCTCGGCCGCGACAATGAGTTGCCGGAGGCGATCCGAGACCCGCGCCAGGGAGCGGGGCGAATCGATGGAGAGCTCGGCAAGCAGAGCGTCGATGGCGGGACGCAGGTTGTTGTAATCGATAAAATAATGAAAAGCACCGACCGTAACCGCAAAACCGTCCGGTATGGGCGCGCCGCTCTTTCTTGCCAGCAGGGCCAGGTTCCGCGCCTTGTCGCCCACCTGTTTGCCGTCGGACCCGATCTCCTTAAGACTCACCACATGGGGAGGACCCGGGTCGATGGCAGGGGGGGCCAGGAGAAAACGGATATAGAAGTCAAATTTTCTGAAGTAATCCTTCAGGGTGAGATAGCGGCCCGGAGCCAGCCGCTCCAGACAGGAAACCATCCCCGCAACCTCCCCGGCAAAGAGGTCGTATCTTGTGCGGATACGGGCGAAATCCTCACGCCTGCCACCGTGGAGGAGCTCCTGGAATTCCGCCATCCGTTCGTGACAGCGGGCGTCGTGACGCAGCAGCTCCTTGAAGGCCTCATACTTTTCGCGCAAAACCGTACCGGGAGTGAAGAGCCGATAGCTCCAGTGTTTGAAGAGCAGGTTGATATTCATTGAGCGGTTACGACGGCGGGTATCAGCGCTGACAGGTCTCGCAAGGTCTCGCTTGATCATACCCCCTTCGAGGAGTTATCCCTTATTCCCTCACCGGTATACGTCAAAGGCATATTGAAATTCCAAGTGTACAATCAGCAACTCAGAAACTTGAATGGAGAATAATCTGCGGCCGGTTAAGAGGGCGGAAAAGACAGATAATGACAACTTTGTTCTCCGCCGGCGGCAGCAGGACCTAAAAATGCCGCCGCTAAGCCAGTCCGGCAAATCAGTGATTTTTCCGCCATCAAAAAAGCTTGACAGATGGCATCAGAAAGCCCAATATATATCTAAGGATTGGGGATTCCCGGTCGGCAGGAAGTCGCGGTGATTATCGCGGCTTTTTGTTTTTTAAGGGAAGCACTTCAGACCCCATCCATCCCAATTTCCCTGTCTGTCACAGTAAAATTTCTCTTTCAAAACATTGAATGCCCGATTCTCCTGGCCTGGCCGTAACACCGACAATCCCACCGGCCTGGCCACCAGATCGGCAAACTGTAATCCTCCGGAATTTATTTTTTTGCTGGCAAAAACAATGTCAAAAGGAAGGTGATGGCCAAACCGGTTGGCTCCATCACACACCCGCCGAAACTCAAGCTCCAGATCATTATCCTCCCGGCTGCCACGTTTTTCAAAGACAACATGAGTTCTTTTCTCCGCCTGTCCCTTACCCTGTAGAAACTTATACGCCCGTTCCAGGCCAAAGGCCATGGCCAGGTGGTATGGGTTCCCGGGATGGTCATACTGATGATTCAAAGCATCTTTTCTGATCACAGAGGCGATCAAGGTGAATGGAGCATCCCGGACAATGGCATTGAGATCTTCAAAAAAAGCGTCTTTCCTGGCTTTGGTATTCAAAAACCTGAATACACCTTTATCTTTTCGTATTTCCCGTTCATGCAGCACGACCATATCATGGCCGAAATGCTTGAACTTGAAAAGCTGGAGGGCCGGTGTCACGTACTGGGCATAGTCCTGTTTCTTGAAAATGCAAAACGCCAGGACAAAAACAGGATAACCGGGATCAATGGAGGTAAGTCCATGATCTCCCGATTCGTCCACATAGATGATATGATCACTGAATTCTACCATTTTTTCGCTAAAGCCGAATCATTCTCCCATCATCCTGGTATCCGATAATCATGCTCGAAGTATTTCGGCTTTTCATCATATGGTGTTGATTTGATAATGTTATATAAAATTTGTGCCATATGACGAAATACCATTGATATTCATTGAGCGGTTACGACGGCGGGTATCAACGCTGACGGGTACGAAAGTGATCATACCCCTGGTCGGTGATGTCCATGAGCCGTTCTTGCCGCCGATCGGAGGCAGCGGAGACCAGGTGGACGCGATCACCGGTGACGATGCGGCCTATCCGCTGAATAGTATATCCGGCCCCGGCCGTCAACCTTTGCAGGGAGCGGGAGTCGGAGGCGGCAGCGGTAAAGAGCAGCTCAAAATCCTCACCGCCGCTGAGCATAAGTCCGGGAAGATCAAGCCCCAACAGGGCCGCAGCCCTGGAAAGTGCCGGGGAAACCGGCAGCAGTTCGGCCTCCAGAAGCGCCCCCACACCGCTTTGCCTGCAGATATGGGCAAGATCGGTTGCCGGCCCGTCGGAAATATCCATCATGGCATGCACCAGTCCGCTGGCGGCCAACAGTTGACCAAGCCCCACCCGGGCGACCGGATCCAGATGGGCCTCCATGAGCCCTTCCAGCTCCTCATCCATGGGCGGAGACTTTGCCGACCGGTGCTTTAAAAGGGCAAGACCGGCGGCGGCCCTTCCCAGCCCACCGCTGACCCAGATAGTGTCTCCCGGTCGGGCGGCGCTGCGGTAAAGCACCTGCCTGGCGGCCATCTCACCCACCACCGTCACCGTTATCGTGATCTCCCGGCTCCTGACCGTGTCCCCGCCCATGAGCAGGCAGCCGTACTCCCGGCAGGCAGACCCGAAGCCGGCGGTAAATCCCTCCAACCATGATTGTGAAAATCCCTCCGGCAATCCCAGCGAGAGCAGGAGATAGCAGGGCCGTCCCCCCATGGCCGCAATATCGCTTACATTAACGGAAACGGCCTTGCGCCCGAGTTTCTCCGGAGGATGGAAACCACAGTCAAAATGCACCGCCTCCACCAGGGTATCGACGCTGTAGAGCCACACCCGTCCCTCATCCCCGGCCACCACGGCACAGTCATCCCCGATCCCCTTGAGCAGCCCGCCGCCTCCCTGCCCGCCGGCAGCGGCAACCCCGGCAATCATGCCGATGATGTCGCGTTCATTCATTGTAACTATTCTCTAATAATTTCCTTTCTCATCAATGGCTTTGCACATATGACCGCACCTGGGACAGGGAAACTTGATGCCTCCGGGTGCCTTCAGATGCAAGCGAAGTTCATGCGCTGTTTTCGCCGGATCGAGAAGCTTGCTCTATCCCCAGATTTTTCAAATACCGAATAAACTTTTTCTGTTTTCTGAGCCTATAAAAAATTTTCCCTGGTTTCAGTAATGCCTTCCCCTTGGGCGTGATACGATATTTCTGCAGCCTGCTGGCAGGGTTATCAGGCAGGGAAAATTCTACATATCCATCGGTAAGAAGTTCTCGAATAATCTTGTTGAGATGCCCGGAAACCGTCTTCTGGCCCTGTTCCCTTGATACTGCAGATTTTGTTCCCACGGCCTTGGGAAACGCATGGTAAACCAGTGTTCAGCAACCTCGATACCCGGTTCATCCACATCGTATTCTCGGCAGAGATTACGGATGCGTTTGATGCCGGAACCGATATGTTCCACTGCCTCCATTCGGTGCAGCATGGTGTTTGCAGTGTAGACAATCATGGGTACACAGACCCGGGAGTATCAAAATTGTCCCTGATGAAGAGAAGAGCACGTTCAAGCGAACCAAAACAAGGAACTTCTGCTTTACGCAACGCCTGAAATTCTATCTGCCTGGTCATGGGAAGCTGATCAACTGTTGGTTTATATGCCCGTCCTTTCGGCAGTTGTCCGGATAACCATTCCTTGATTCCGCGTCGAGCTTCCCATGACGCTCTGTCCCATGGTGGAAAATCCATTCGTTCCAGGCAGGGCAGAAACAGTACCTCATATTCCGGATGCAGAAGGACATATACCACTGGAAAAGGCAGGTTGAGTGTGCGGAGATGCCCCGCAATAAGTGGCGCCAGTTCTTTAGGGCAGTTATCATCCTCATCCCGCAGGATAAGCAACGCACCGGCATCAGGTTTAGTACGGACAAATTCAGCCCCGGCTTTCACACCGCCGGATGTTTTTGCTTCCCACAGGTGAAGATTCGGCCAGCGTCGCGGAATATGCCAAGGCGGATACAGATCCAGTTCATGGCTCAAGCGGCTGATGAGATTATGTGCGGCCTTTACCTCCCCGTGTCCCTCCACGAGGATATAGCCTTTTTTCGGGGACAAGTTTTACTCCTCCCCGTTTTCATCAAA
>CAYUNE010000013.1:0-20243 GCA_964446115.1 uncultured Desulfobulbia bacterium
ACCGCATCTTTACACGCTCTCTCCCGGCCGCATAGTGGGCTATAGCGGCCGGGAGAGAGCGTGCAAATCTGCAGCACCTGTGACCAATTACAGTTTGGAAGCAAGATATACCGCGGGTTTACATATCCCGTGACCGGTTACCTGTGATCGGTTACATACCGCCGGGCGGGATATCCTGTGAGTGGGTGCAAACAATTTCCTGAAGCAGGGATAACCATGGCAGCGAAACCGACATCTTCCGAGAAGGCCGTTGCCCTTCTCTATGATCCGGAAAAGGACGCGGCTCCGAAGATTGTTGCCGGCGGCCGGGGAAATATCGCCCGGAAAATCATCTCCCGGGCCGAGGAGGCAGGGGTGCATATCCAACATGACCCGGAGCTGGCGGAACTGCTGGTCCAGGTGCCCCCGGGTGACGAGATTCCCATGGAGCTCTATCAGGCCGTTGCCGATCTGTTGTCCTTTGTCTACATGGCCGACAAAAAATATCAGCAGCGATAGGAGACTTTGTGCTTGAAAAAGAGACCGCGGCAGGATAAAAAGAACGATTACATTCGATGTCTTCAGGAAGAGTTGAATGAGGAGAGGTGACCGAGTGGCTTAAGGTGCACGCCTGGAACGCGTGTGTACGCAAGTACCGTGAGTTCGAATCTCACCCTCTCCGCCAGATTTCTTTTATGTTTTGGATTACGGTGTGATAGCCGGGTCCTGGGCAACAGAAAACCACGAACCCCGTCAGGTCCGGGAGGAAGCAGCGGTAGTGGAGCTTTCTGTGTGCATCAGGGGTGCCCGGCTATCCTTTTTTAATGGGGACGGAAGGCCGTTTCCGGAACCCTTTCCGGTCAAATGTATTGCATCGGTCCGGAGAAGTTGCTAATTTTCCGTTATCCACTGACCATAGAGCCGACTCTCTCATCCCTTGTCTTACCTCGTACTAGCCAGAAAGGCCCGGCCCCAGACCTTTGAAGAGGTTGTCGGGCAGAAACCGGTTATCCGGACGCTGCAAAACGGACTGCGCCGGGACCGGGTGGCCCATGCCCTTATCTTCAGCGGCGTGCGGGGCGTGGGTAAAACCACGCTGGCCCGTATCATGGCCAAGGCGCTGAATTGCGAACAGGGCCCCACCCCCACTCCCTGCAACAGCTGCCGCACCTGCCGCGAGATTACCGAAGGCGTCAGTGTCGATCTGCACGAAATCGACGGCGCCTCCAACCGCGGGATCCAGGAAATCCGGGAACTGAAGGAAAAGATCCGCTATATGCCCGTGGGCTCCCGCTTCAGGATCATCATCATCGATGAAGTGCACATGCTCACCAGCGAGGCCTTCAACGCTCTGCTCAAGACCCTGGAAGAGCCCCCGGATCACGTCTTTTTCATGTTCGCCACCACCGAATTGCACAAGGTGCCGGTTACCATCCTGTCGCGTTGCCAGCGCTATGAACTCAAACGGGTGTCCCACCGGGAGCTCACCACCCATTTCCGGAAACTTGCTGAACAGGAAGGAGTGGAGGTGGAAGATGCGGCGCTTGATCTCATTGTCCGCGAATCCGAGGGCAGTGTCCGCGACGGTCTCAGCCTGCTGGACCAGGTCTTTTCCTACGGCGGCGAGCGGGTGAGCGCCGACGATGTTATCGAGGTGCTCGGCCTGGTGGACCGGGAGGTGATCAGATCGTTGGCCGCGGCTCTGCTGGCCGGCGACCTGGAAAAGAGCTTCCATCTCCTGGACTCGGTCTATAACTTCGGTATGGATCTGAAGCGGTTTATCAACGACCTGCTCGGCTGGTTCCGGGCTTTGGTAATTTTCCGCACCAGCCGTCAGCCGCAGCAGCTGCTTGATTATGCCGAGGATGATCTGGCGGTCCTGCGGGAAACGGCGTCGCAATACAGCGTCGGGACGCTGTATGCCTATTTTCATCTTCTGCTGGAAAGTCTGGAAAAGGCGACATATTCGGCCCGTCCCCGTCTGGCTCTGGAAATGGCGATGATCCGGGCGGTGCAGGCCGGCGAGGTGGTGCCGGTGACCGAAATCCTCTCGCGGCTGGATGAGATGCTGGCGGCGCCCGGCACGGAGGAAAAACAGGTCTCGTCCGGAGATGGCCTTGCCGGGGGCAGCCGGGAGCAGCGGACGCCAAAGGCACCCGCGCCGGCGGAGGGGGCGGAACGGAAAGACGCGGCAGAGGCAGGGGAACCCGGGTCACGGACAGGCCCGGATGCGGCCGGATCTGCCGCACAAAAGCCCCGGGTGGAACAGGCCGCAGTAACAACCGGACCCGGACCGGAGCAAGCCAAGGAGCCATTGGTGGCAAGCGGGGAGGGAAAAAAACCGGAAACAAAGATGCCGCAGGAGACCGACCGTTCGATGCGTCGCAGTGTCCGCAAACACTGGCCGGAGTTCGTCAGCTATGTCAAGGAGCGGAAACCATGGATGGCCCATTCCTTGCAACAGGCATCCCAGGTTACAGTGCGGGACGATGTTATTGTCATCGCCTATGACGATACCACTGTCTGTTCCTTGCTCAAGGAGAAGAACAACTTTACGCCGCTTACCGAATTTGCCCTGGATTTTTTCCAGGAAAATCTGCGAATCAGTTTTGAGGTGCCGGAGAGTTCCGGCTGTGAGGTGAATCCGGAAAACGGCATCAGCCCCCGCCGGGAAAGACAGGCCCTGGCCAACGATCCCCTGGTGGTGATGGCGGTGGAGATATTTAATGGTCAGGTGGGCGATATCCGGGTGGGACCGCGGTTCAGAAAACACCTGGACGAACAGCGGACGACAACGGAAAACAGTTCTCTGTAAAGGAGTTCGGCTATGGATATGAGTGAGTTGATGAACCAGGCCCGCCGGTTTCAGGAACGGCTCGGCAAGATGCAGGAAGAACTTGCTGCAAAGTCGGTGACCGCCTCCGCCGGGGGCGGTATGGTGACGGTGACCGTCAATGGACGCGGCGAGTTGATCGACCTGGTGATCGAAAAGGAGATCATCAATCCCGATGATCCGGAAATGCTGCGGGATCTGGTTATGGGTGCTGTGAACGAGGGCCTGCGTAAGGCCCGGGAAATGAGCAAGGGAGAGCTGGCCGGCCTCACCGGCGGGCTCAAGATTCCGGGGCTCATGTAGGCCCGCCACGGTAGTGACCGTTGATCATGCAGGTTGTTCCTCCGGCCCTTGAGCGACTGATCCGGGAGCTGACCAGGCTTCCCGGTATCGGCCGGAAAACCGCCACCCGGCTTGCCCTCCACCATCTGCGCCGCCCGGTCGCCGAGGCGCGCGCTTTGGCCGAAGCCCTGGCCGAACTCCACGAAAATATTCGCCTCTGTTCCGGTTGTTTTGCCTTTTCAGAATCAGATCCATGTGCTATCTGCAGTGATGCCACCCGGAACCATCGGCTGATCTGTGTGGTGGAAGAGCCCGGCGACCTGATGGCCATCGAAAAAACAGCTGCGTATCGCGGCCGCTATCATATCCTCCATGGTGTTCTGGCGCCCATGGACGGTATCGGTCCGGATGAGTTGAAGATCAGGGAATTGCTGGACAGGGTCAGGGGCGGCGAGATTTCCGAGGTGCTGATCGCCACCAGTTCCACCGTACCCGGCGAGGCCACCGCCAACCTCCTCATGGACCGGCTGGCCGGATTGCCCGTGAAGATAACGCGGCTTGCCTGCGGCATTCCCATGGGCATGGATATCAAATACGCCGATGAACATACCCTGGCCCGTGCCATCGAGAGCAGGCAGGATATCTGACGCAGGTCATGTCACCGGCGGAGTAGGCCGGATTTTCATATCAACCAGAAAGCAGGAGTAAACAATGTCGGTATCAAAACAAATACTACACCCCCTGAAGGTATGCGTCGTGCTGGCGGCGGTGGTGCTGTTTGCCGGTTGTGCGGCCCTGGGGCTGGGCGGAAAGCATTACGGGGCGATAAATTTCTATTCCGAACCTCCGGGTGCCGAGGTGATCAACCTCCGGGATGACACCAACCTGGGAACCACGCCCATCGCCGTCTGGTGGGAGAGCAGCGACGGCAAGCCCGTTCATGTCACCGTGGAGTTTCGTAAGCACGGCTATCATGAAAAGATCACCTCCTTCTGGGTCAATACCAGACATGACAGCATCGACGAGGCCATTGACAATGCCAAACCCATCAAAGTCCAACTCAGCAAAAGGAAGTAATCATGAATGTCAACAGTGTGCATCTCCGACGCATTCTTCTCTTACCGTTCCTGGCCGTTTTGCTCCTGGCCGCCGGCTGTGCCTCGTACAGGACCGTGAGTTTCAAGATTAATTCGGCGCCGGAGGGAGCCTTTGTGGTCTATCGGCTGAGCGGCCCGGCCCTCGAAGAGGCCCCGGAGTGGATCTACCTGGGAAACACGCCGCTCAACGCCATCCGCCAGATCCACGAAGACCTTATGGATGCCGATAACAAGCTCTCCATCAAGGTGATGCGCTCCGGCTACGTGGATCAGCAGCGGGACTGGAGCGGCGAGGCCTTTTGGGACGAGCTGGAGGAATATGGAAGAATTCTCTGGGCGCCGCAGCTTTTCCCCAGCAGCGAGTGATATCGGCAACCAGTGTCGCGTTGCGGAAGTTCCCGGCCGCCTGTCAGGCAAAACAGAGACCGCAGTCGGGGCAGTTTGTCGAGGTGGGTTCAAACCGGCAGCCGCAGGCCGGGCACACGGTTTCCTCTGCCGCGGTGTTGAAGACGGCATCCATGTGGCTGAGGTCATGATCCTCGAGGCCGGTGGAGCGGATATGTTCCTCCTCCAGGAAGCGGAGGGCGTCCTGGAGATCGGCAACGCGGATTTTCAGGAAGAGTTCTGAGCCGCAGCATCCCTTGCCGCAAGACTTGTCGCTGCTGACAACCGTGGGTATGCCTTCGTTTTCCAGCAGGGTCTGCAGGTTGCGGATATCCACCATGGAGCCGCGGCGGATATCCACCAGTTTGTCATCGGTGGAGATCTGCTGCGGCCGATCCGGCCGCCGGTCGCCCTCCCGGCGGATACGCAGCATCTCCACCCCGGTGAGCAACTTCATGCCGCAGGCGGCGCAGTTTTCGATTTCAGCCCGATACTCATCTTCGCAGGACGGGCAATATTTCAGGTCGGGATCTATCATCAGGTCCATGGCTCCTCCTCTTCTCTCATCTTCTTCTCTTCCGCATGGGGTCCGAGGGTTCCGGAGTAACTCCCCGCAGGACAGGCAACCGACTTTGTAACCGATTCATGCCGAATTTTAATAATTATATCAAATAGAATTAAAATTCCGTCACGGATTCAGGTTGCTTCAAAACTGTCATTTGTAACGGATTCGATGGCTTGAAAATGGTCACGCATCGGTGGCTGATCCTAGAGGATGAAACGGCTCAGGTCTTCATCCTCCGAGATTTCGGCCAGCTGTTTTTTCACATATTCGGCGCTGACCACGAATTTTTCACCGCTTTTCTCCGGTGCATCAAAGGAGATTTCATCCACAACCCTTTCCATGATGGTGTGCAGCCGGCGGGCGCCGATATCCTCGGTCTTGTTGTTGACGTCCACGGCAATGCGGGCCATTTCCGCCACAGCCTCTTCCTCGAAAATGAGTTCGATACCCTCGGTGGCCAAAAGGGCGGTGTACTGTTTGAGGAGCGCGTTGCGCGGTTCGGTGAGAATGCGGTAAAATTCCTTCTCGCCCAGGGCGTCCAGTTCAACCCGGATGGGGAAGCGTCCCTGGAGTTCGGGCACCAGGTCCGAGGGTTTGCTGAGATGGAAGGCACCGCTGGCGATAAAGAGGATGTGGTCGGTTTTTACCGGGCCATGTTTGGTGGTGACGGTGGCGCCTTCGACAATGGGCAGCAGATCGCGCTGCACGCCCTCGCGGGAGACTTCGGGACCGGAGCCGCCGGAACCGCCCCGGGAGGCGATCTTGTCGATTTCGTCCAGGAAGATGATTCCCGACTGCTCGGTACGGCGGATCGCCTTTTTCACCACCTTGTCGAAGTCGATGAGTCGGCTGGTTTCCTCCTGCCTGAGAATTTCCATGGCCTCGGGGACCTTGACTTTGCGCTTCTGCTTTTTTTTGGGGAAGATCTTGCTGAAGGCGTTTTGCAGGCTGGACTGCATGTCGTCCATGCCGGAGGTGGAGAAGACCTCGATCATCGGCATCTGCGGCGGTTTGGTAACATCGATCTCCACAACCCGGTCGTCGAGTTTGCCCCGACGCAGCATCTCCCGGAATTTTTCCCGGGTGGAGGCGGGGGCGGCCTGCTCGCCGTCGAAGGAAAGGGAAATCACCTCCGGCGGCTGCTCCCCTTCGGGGCGGGGCGGTTTTTCCGATTCACCGAACCGCTGCCGCGGCGGCGGGGGCACCAGGATATCCAGAATCCGTTCTTCGGCAAACTCGGTGGCCTTCTGCCGGACCCGTTCCTGCTCTTCCTTTTCCACCATGTTGATGGCCAGCTGGGTGAGATCGCGGATCATGGATTCCACATCCCGGCCCACATAGCCCACCTCGGTGAACTTGGAGGCCTCCACCTTGATAAAGGGTGACTGGGCCAGGCTGGCCAGTCGCCGGGCGATTTCGGTCTTGCCGACGCCGGTGGGGCCGATCATGATGATATTCTTGGGGGCGATCTCCTCCTTGAGGGGCGATTCCACCTGCTGTCGCCGCCAGCGGTTACGCAGGGCAATGGCGACCGAGCGTTTGGCGGCACCCTGGCCGATGATATATCTGTCCAGCTCCCGGACCGTATCCCGGGGGGTAAGTGAGTTTATCCTCTTCATTCCCTTTCTGTTTCGATCTGTTCAAAAATGATCTCGTCATTGGTGTAGACGCAGATGGAGGCGGCGATTTTCATGGCCGCCCGTACAATGGTTTCGGCGTCAAGGTCGGCGTGTTTCACTAAGGCGGTGGCCGCTGCCTGGGCATATGGTCCACCGGAGCCGATGGCCAGGATGCCGTCGTCGGGCTCGATGACATCGCCGGTGCCGGAGATGAGCAGCGAGTTGTTTTTGTCCACGGCAATGAGCATGGCCTCCAGGCGGCGCAGATACTTGTCCGTACGCCACTCTTTGGCCAGCTCCACGGCGGCGCGCAGCAGGTTGCCGTTGTACTGTTCCAGTTTCTGTTCCAGTTTGTCGAAGAGGGTGAAGGCGTCGGCGGTGGCTCCGGCAAAACCGGTGATCACCGTATTTTCATAAAGACGCCGCACCTTGCGGGCCGACTGCTTGACAATGGTGTTGCCCAGGGAGACCTGGCCGTCTCCGGCCAGGGCCACGTGGCCCCGGTGCCGGACCGCCAGAATGGTTGTTGATCGTACTTTCATGGCTTTTTCGGAAAATGGCGGCAGGATGCCTTCCGGGGGTTTATGATGATGTCCGGCGCGCCGTGGGGTGCGCCCGGTCATAGACCCTGGTGAGGTAATCCATATTGAGATGCGTATACTTTTGCGTGGTTGACAGACTCACATGACCCAGCAGTTCCTGAACGGTCCGCAGATCCGCGCCCATTTCCAGGAGATGGGTTGCGAATGAGTGACGCAGGGCATGGGGGGTGACGGTCACGGCTATACCGGCGCGCCGACCGTAACCGCGGACCATTCGCTCGACACTGCGGGAGGTGATTCTGGTACCGCGGCTGTTGAGAAAAACCGCCTCTCCGTCGGCCTGGTGGCCACGGGCGAGGCGGGCGGCGATCAGAGCGTCCCGTTCGGGGAAGTAGGCTGTCAGCGCCTCGCCGGCGGCGGCGCCGAAGGGGACAAAGCGCTCCTTGTTTCCCTTGCCCCTAACCCTAACCATTCCTGCGTCGAAATCAAGATCATTCATATCCCGGGAGACAAGTTCCGAAACCCGCATGCCGGTGGAGTAGAGCAACTCCAGGACGGCCCGGTCGCGGGCGGCGTAAGTATCCGACTCACCGGGCTGTTCCAGCAGAGTGAACATCTCGTCCACCGACAGCACCACCGGGATGGAGCTGCCCTGTTTGGGCATGACCACGGCCGCCACCGGATCATGTTCGATGACGCCCCTTTTGCTGAGGAAACGGAAAAAGGTGCGCAGGGCCGAGAGCTTCCGCGCCACTGTAGTGCTGGACTTTTTTCCATGGAGCGAATAAACATAACGGCGGACATCCTCTCCGGTAATTGCCGCCGGATGGATATCGCCGCCCAGAAGAATTTCCAGCTCCTTCACATCCCGCAGATAGCCGTTTACCGTATGGGGAGAATAGCCCCGTTCAACGGCCAGCCAGTCGGCAAACTGTTCAGTGTATTCGGAAAACATGGGCCAGAGATGGGTTGAAAGTCGGAGAAAGAGTGTTTATGATAGGCCATTTCCATGGTTGCTCCATCCCTGCCACGGGTCCATTCCCGCGGCCTCTCTTCTCGTCAAGGCATATCGAATTGTAAGATAGTTTCCTGAAAAGTCGAATAAACAATGGCGAAAAAAACCTTTGAACAGGCCTTGGCCCGGCTGGAGGAGATTACCCGTGAGTTGGAAGAAGGGGATCTCAGCCTGGAACAGAGTCTGAAAAAATTTGATGAGGGTATCAAACTTACCCGTTTTTGCAATGAAAAACTGGAAGACGTCCGGGCCCGGGTGGAATTGCTGCTTGCCGAGGACGACTCCCTGAGCGTCGTTGACTTCCACGGGGAGAACAATGGAGATTAAATCCTATCTTGCCCGGAAGCGGAAGTTCGTAGAGGCTGGTCTGGAAAAACTGATGCTCCGGGAAGAAGGTGTTTTTGCCGGGCATGTCAGGGCCATGCGTTACAGTCTCTTTGTGGGCGGCAAACGGGTGCGACCCATCCTCTGCCTGGCGGCCGCCGAGACCGTGAGCGCGGATGTGAATACGGCGTCCCGGGTCCTGCCCGTGGCCTGCGCCCTGGAGCTGATCCATACTTATTCCCTGATCCATGATGATCTTCCTGCCATGGATGACGATGATCTGCGACGGGGTCGCCCCACCAACCACAAGGTCTTTGGCGAGGCCGAGGCGATACTTGCCGGTGACGGTCTTCTCACCCTGGCCTTCGAGTTTCTGAGTGATGGGGCAAACAGCTCCATTGGAGCGGACGTTCGCCTGGAAATCATCCATACCATCGCCACGGCCGCCGGGTCCCGGGGTATGGTGGGAGGTCAGGCCCTTGATATCGACAACGAGAACAACGAGGCAATTCCCTATGAATTGCTGCGCACCATCCACGCCAGCAAAACCGGAGCTCTGATTACCGCCTCGGTGAAAAGCGGTGCTCTTGCAGCCGGCGCAGAACCATCCCAGGTGGAAAGTCTCAGCCGTTACGGCAAAAAGATCGGCCTGGCCTTTCAGATTGCCGATGATCTGCTCAATGTCAGCTCCACCACCGAGCAACTGGGCAAGGCTGCCGGCAGCGATGCCCATCGCGGCAAGTCCACCTATCCCGCCTTTTTCGGGATGGAGAAAACCCGCGCCCTGGCCCGGGAAACCGTAGACGAGGCCCTGGCGGCCCTGGCGGATTTTGATCACCGGGCCGATCCCCTTCGCAGTCTGGCGGAATATATAATCAATCGCGACAAATAGCCGCAGTTGCACCACGGTGATATCCGGGCGACAGGCGGCACCATGAAAACGGAAGAGAAAGTTCATGAATTCAAAGGACGGCGGCCCGGCGAGGCTGCTCGATAGCATAGATTCTCCCCGTGACCTGCGCGCTCTGAGACGAGATCAGCTACCCTTGCTGGCCGGGGAAATCAGAGAAAAGATCATCCGCACCGTTGCCGAGACCGGAGGTCATCTGGCTCCCTGTCTCGGCGTGGTGGAGCTGACCCTGGCCATTCACTACGTCTTCAATACCCCCTATGACAAGGTTGTCTGGGATGTGGGGCACCAGGCCTATGCCCATAAACTGCTCACCGGTCGGCGTGATTCCTTTCATACCCTGCGGCAATACGGCGGTATCAGCGGTTTTCCCAAGCGCAGCGAAAGCGAGTATGACACGGTGGAGACCGGGCACAGCTCCACCTCCATCTCCTACAGTCTCGGCCTGGCCAAGGCCAAGGAGATGTTGGGCGATGAGCACAAGGTGATCTCGGTGATCGGCGACGGCTCCATGACGGCGGGACTAGCCTTTGAAGGCCTGAATAACGCCGGAGATCTGGACCAGGACCTCATCGTCATCCTCAATGACAACGAGATGTCCATTTCCCCCAATGTCGGTGCCCTCTCCAGTTTTCTCAGTCGTAAACTCACGGGCAAGACCCTAAGCCGTCTCAAGTATCACCTGGAGGACCGTCTCAAGTCCATGTCCCACCTGGGTGAAAATATCTGGCATGTGCTGCGCAAGAGCGAGGAGTCGCTCAAGAGTTTTTTCACCCCGGGCATGCTTTTCGAGGCGCTGAAGTTCGAGTATATCGGACCGCTGCCCGGACATGATCAGGACACCCTCATCGAAACCTTCAAGAATGTCCGCGATAACTGCCGCGGTCCGGTGTTGATCCACGTCCTCACCACCAAGGGCAAGGGATATCTTCCCGCCGAGACCAATCCCGGCGATTACCACGGCGTCGGCCCCTTTGATGTCAAAACCGGAAAACCGGCGCCCTCTTCAGGCCCGCCTTCCTACACCGGGGTTTTCGGACGCACGGTGATCGAACTGGCGGAAAATGACGACCGGATCACCGCCATTACCGCGGCAATGCCCGCCGGGACCGGGCTGACCGGTTTTTCTCAGGCCTTTCCCCAGCGGTTTTTCGATGTGGGCATTGCCGAGCAGCACGCCGTCACCTTTGCCGCCGGGCTGGCCCTGGAGGGGATGCGTCCGGTGGTGGCGATCTACTCCACCTTTCTGCAACGCGCCCTGGACCAGATTATCCATGATGTCTGTCTGCCCAAGGTACCGGTCACCCTGGCCATCGACCGCGGCGGCGTGGTCGGCGACGACGGCCCCACTCACCATGGTGTTTTCGACTTCTGCTTTCTGCGTTTTATTCCCAACCTGGTGCTCATGGCGCCCAAGGATGAGAATGAGCTCAGGCATATGCTGTTCACGGCCGTTTCCCTGCCCGGACCGGCAGCTGTACGCTATCCCCGCGGGGCGGGAGAGGGGGTGGAGATGGATGAGACGCTGAAACAGCTGGCCGTGGGCAAGGGAGAACTGCTCAGGGAAGGAGAGGATATTCTGCTGCTGCCGGTGGGAAACCGCGTCTATCCGGCACTGGCCGCCGCCGAAGAACTGGCCGCCGCCGGTATCGACGCCGCCGTTATCAATCCCCGATTCGTCAAGCCGATGGATGAAGAGCTGATTATCTCGTGGGCGAACAGGACGGGCCGGGTCATCACGGTGGAGGACAATGTCCGGCAGGGCGGTTTCGGCAGTGGTGTGGCCGAACTGTTTACCGCCGGCCGGCTCAAGGTGGATCACCGCCTGCTCGGCTATGACGATGAGTTCATCGAGGCAGGGCCGCAAAAGATCCTCTGGGAGAAAGGCGGCATCGACCAGGGAGCCATCGTCCGGACGGCGAAGGAGATGCTCGGCCACGGGTCATAGAGCACCTACCCGGCTGGATCCGCCGATTTTCCCTAACAACCGTAATAGCTGCGGTACCACTCCACGAACTGACTGATACCGTCCTCGATGGTGGTATTGGGTTTGAAGTCGATATCCCGCACCAGGTCGTCAACATCGGCATAGGTGGCGGGCACATCACCATCCTGCATGGGCAGGAAGTTCTTTTCCGCCTTTTTGCCGATGCAGGTCTCCAGCACCTCGATATAACGCATCAGCTTTTCCTTGTTGTTGTTGCCGATATTGTAGATCCGGTAGGGGCAGTAACTGGTGGCGGCATCAGGACTGTCGCCGGACCAGTCCGGATTCGGCCGGGCAACGTGGTCGATGACCCGGTGCACCCCTTCGACGATGTCGTCGATGAAGGTGAAGTCCCGCTCCATGTTGCCGTTGTTGAAGATATCGATGGGCCGGTTTTCGAAGATGGCCCTGGTAAAGAGAAACAGGGCCATGTCCGGTCTTCCCCAGGGGCCGTAGACCGTGAAAAAGCGCAGGCCGGTGGTGGGCAGGCCGAAGAGGTGGCTGTAGGTGTGGGCCATGAGCTCGTTGGCCTTTTTGGAGGCTGCGTAAAGAGACACCGGGTGGTCGACGTTGTCGTGAACCGAAAAGGGCATGCGTGTATTGGCGCCGTAGACAGAGCTTGAGGAAGCGTAGACCAGATGTTTTACCTTTGAGTGGCGGCAGCCCTCGAGAATATTGGCAAAGCCGACCAGATTGGTATCCACGTAGGAGTGAGGATTGATCAGCGAGTAACGTACTCCTGCCTGGGCCGCCAGGTTGACAACGGCGTCAAAACTGTTTTCGTTGAACAGTTTTTCCATGTCCGGACGGCTGGCAATATCTATGTTGACGTGGGTGAACTCGGGATAGTGCGCAAGCTCCGCCAGGCGATCTTTTTTGAGTTGCGGATCGTAGTAGTCGTTCAGATTGTCGATGCCGATAACGGTCCGGCCATCTTCCAGCAGTTTTTTTGCCAGGTGCATGCCGATGAAGCCGGCGGCCCCGGTGATCATGATTGTCTTCAAAGGGGAGTCTCTCCGTTTTTCGTGAAAGGGCCGGCCGTTGTCGTCATCCGGCCCCGGGTAATCAATCCTAACCACTCAAAGGGTTCGCAACCGGGCGGTATAATGGAGCTCCCGGCTGCAATCCCTTACGATCAATCGTCAAAGTCTCCTTCCGGTCCCTTGTCCGTATCCAGGGCGGCGGCCTTCTCCCGGATTTTCTCTTCGGTCCAGTCGGTGACGGCTTCCAGCCTGCCCACCTTGGGGCCGAGATCATGGGAACCGGCCCGGAGAATGGCCTCGACGGCCAGGGGCGCGGTTTCGCCGGCATTGAAGACCTCGACCAGCAGGGTGTGGACGAAATCCTCGACTCGGCGGACCATGCGCTCGCGTACCTCCCGGGGTTGGGCAAGGATTTTGTTTTCAAAGGGCCGGTTGAGTTTTTTGTAGGCGCCGCCGCTCAGGCCCTGTTTTTCCGCATAGGCGACCATTTCCTCCCAGAGTTCTTCGGTGACGCCCTCGCCGGCAACCTTGATAAAGGCACCACTTTCATCCATCCGGGCATTGCCGTAATCGTTGACTTCGATCCCCCAGGAGAGCATCTGCAGAGCCGTGGCCACGTTGGCCTTGGTTGTGCGGGTCTGCCGGGCGATGGCCCGCAGCCGGTCGGAGTTGTTGCCCGAGGTGCCGTGCTGGGCGCCGGAAATACGGTATTTTGCCAGGCCTTCATGTATCTCTGCGGTGAGATCCACCTGGATGCCGGTGTCGCTGGCTTCGATGCCGTGGGTTGTTCCGTTGTTGAGGGCGATCCAGTCCGGATAGATGTGATGGGCGTTGAGACCCTGGATAAGAAAGAGGGCCTCATCCAGGGAGGAGAGTCCCAGTTTTCCCTTGATTTCTCCCACTTCGGTTTCAAAACCCGCCCAGGCGGGTACGAAACGTGCCAGGTCGATGCTGGCCAGCAGGTTTTCATCGTCGGGCATATGGGATGCGTCGATGGCGATGGAGGTGATACCGGCATCGAAAATGGAGGGAATTTCGATGCGCGCCGGAGGCAGATCCTCCGGTTTTTTGATGCCGTAATGATCGGCATGGATCGCCACCGGTACGGTGATGGCCAGTTCGTTGCAGATCTGGTCCACCTGGCGGGCGATATTCCAGTAGTTGACGGCGCAGTAGGCCGATGCACCTCCCTCGGAGCGGGCGATCTCGATGATAATGGCGGCCCCGGCACGCTGCGCCGCCAGCAGGGCGCCGCGAATTACCAGGTTGTTGCGGCCGTTGGCCGCCATGGTCATGGCCTTGCCCTTGGCAAGCATGGCCCGGTCGATCACCTTACCGCTTACCAGCAGGGCGCGGGAGTGGGGAAAGAGGCGTTTGACATTGGGTGGGCGCCCGATTTCCAGGGCCTTTTCAAAATCGGTGATGTAGGACACTGTTTTCTCCTCTTTTGCTGTTGAACTTGTGCTGTTACGAATCCGTGGATTCCG
This sequence comes from uncultured Desulfobulbia bacterium, assembly GCA_964446115.1. Classification (GTDB taxonomy): domain Bacteria; phylum Desulfobacterota; class Desulfobulbia; order Desulfobulbales; family Desulfobulbaceae; genus CAYUNE01. Next base: position 14,008 of record CAYUNE010000013.1, read on the forward strand.
CAAATTCCCGAAACGGTCTGCGACCGAAAAGCATGATCGCCACAATGCTCACCTCGTAGAGAATCACCAGGGGACCTGCCATGAGCAGTTGGTTGACCACATCCGGAGTGGGGGTGAGGATGGCGGCGATGACAAAGCTGATTAAAAAAGCATACTTTCTGTTTTTTTTGAGAAAATCGGTATCGACAATGCCGAGCTTGGCGAGAAAGACCATGAAGATCGGCAGTTCGAACACCAGCCCGAAGGCGATGAGCAGTTTGAGGGAGAGGGAAAAGTATTCGCTCACCGCCGGCAGGGGATCAAGAATTTCCGATTCATACCCCATGAGAAAACGAAAAGCCGGCGGGAAAACGACAAAGTACCCAAAAGCGGCCCCGCCCACGAAACAGAGGGTCGAGATCAGGGTGAAGGGGAGGAGAACCTGTTTTTCATGCCGGTAGAGACCGGGGGCGACAAAACGCCAGATCTGAAGAAAGATAACCGGGCTGGCCAGGATAACCCCACACACCAGGGCCAATTTTAGATAAAAAAAAACCCTTCCTGGTAGGCGGTATAGATCAGGGCCTGGTTTTCGGGCATGACCTTGATCAACGGCTTGAGAAACCAGACACTGAGCCGGTCCTTGACGCTGTAGCATATCGCAAAACCGGCAAAAGCTGCGGCCAGCGATATGAGCAGGCAGGAACGCAACTCGGCAAGATGCTCGCTCAACGCCTGCTTATCAAATTCTTGATCTTTTTCCATATTCACCTCAACTCCTAAATTATACTCCACTTCCGGGCCGTTGTAAACGAATCAGGCAAAAACAAATCCACCGGACAACCCGGGAGATTCGATCCCGCCGGAATCCACCCATACGCTGTCATCTATCTGAAAATAACAGAAAAACACCGGCATGCCACGTAATCTATGATAGAATGAGAGCATAAACCCAATTAGAAAAACCGTAATTGATCACAGGTACAGCATCTTCGCCGAACTCTTACTGCCATGTATGGGGAGGCAATAGTAGGCAGAGGCTTATAAATTTTCCGTCGCTTGTCTTAACCGGGGTCGTTGGCATGTCAAACATTAGGTCCGTTGCCCATTTCAGAAAATCCGACCAGCAAGTGCAATCTGTTCCTAAACACCTGGAGCAGGTGGCAGCTACCTGCTCTTCCTTCGCCGCTGGAATAAGTTTAGTCGAAGCCGGGACGATTTTGGGGCTGCTCCATGATCTCGGCAAGTACAGCAACAGATTCCAACAGTACATCCGATCCGCCACCGGCATGTTGAACCCGGATATTGATGACGAATGTATCGATTTTGCGGGCCTGAAAGGAAAGATCGACCATTCCACGGCCGGAGCCCAGTGGATATGGAACCGTTTTCAGTATTATGGGGTACAGGGGCAACTGGCGGGCCGGATACTGGCCATCTGCCTGGCATCCCATCATGGCGGTTTGATCGACTGCCTGAGGCCGGATGGAACAGATGGTTTTTGCAGGCGAATCACCAAGGATGATGCAGATACGCATTTTAAGGAATGTGTAGAGAGTGCGGACCCGGAAATTATTCACCGTCTCGAAGAACTGGCAACCAAAGAGTTTCTGAAGAATTTCCTGGATAAAATTGTTGATATTGTTCAGCTGGATAAAAAGGAATCGGATCTGGTCAAAACCTTCCGGCTGGGGTTGCTGACACGCTTTCTCTTCAGTTGCCTGATAGATGCGGATCGCATTGACAGCGCGGATTTTGAGAACCCCGACAATAGACGATACCGTTTATCAGGCCATGTGGATTGGCAGACAGCTATTGATCGACTGGAAACGAAGATTGCCGGTTTTACAGTCCGGCACCCGGTTGACGCCATACGGAGCAGAATATCAGAGGATTGCCGCTACCGGGCTGAAGATCCCCAGGGCATTTACACGCTGACCGTACCAACCGGTGGCGGCAAGACCTTTTCATCCATCCGCTGGGCATTGCACCATGCGAAAAAATACAAGCTGGAACGAATTATCTATATCATTCCATTTACGTCGATTATCGAGCAGAACGCTGGAGAAATACGCAAGATTTTGGAAAAGCCAGAAGACGAACATCCCTGGGTGCTGGAACACCATTCCAACCTGGAGCCGGAAAAACAAACCTGGCATTCCAAGTTGAGCAGCGAGAACTGGGATGCCCCAATCATCTTCACCACCATGGTGCAATTTCTGGAGGTGTTGTTCGGTGGCGGCACCAGGGGGGCGCGGCGGATGCATGCTCTTGCCCGCTCTGTACTTATTTTTGACGAGATCCAGAGTCTTCCGGTCAACTGTGTGCATCTTTTCTGTAATGGACTCCAGTTTCTGGTTGATCATGCCTCTGTCACTGCACTGCTCTGCACGGCAACTCAACCCCTGCTGAATGATCTGAAAGGACGCGACAAAGGCCAGCTTCACATTCCAGCCGGCAATGAACTGGTTCCGGATGTCGGTTATCTTTTTCAGGAACTGCAACGGGTTAAGGTCAGAAACCGGTACAGGCCGCAGGGATGGTCAAGGGAAGAAATCGCGGCGCTGGCCCTGTCCGAACTCCATGAGAAAGGGAATTGCCTGGTCATTGTCAACACCAAGAATTGGGCTCGGCAGCTCTTTGAGATCTGCAGGTCAGGCGGCACTGTTGAAACCGATGCAATCTACCATCTCAGCACTAACCTCTGCCCGGCCCATCGAAAACAAATATTCTCGAAAATCAACCAGCGGTTGGGCAGTGGGGCACCGGTGCTCTGCATTTCCACCCAGTTGATCGAGGCTGGTGTGGATGTGGATTTCAATTCAGTCATACGCTTTTTGGCAGGCCTTGATTCCATTGCCCAGGCAGCCGGTCGCTGTAACCGAAACGGCAGGTTGCCCACGGCGGACGTGCATGTGGTGAATCCGGCAGAAGAAACCATTGACCTGCTTGATGACATTCGAATCGGTCGGGACAAGGCCTTACGGATTTTTTCTGAAAACGGCGAAGATGATTATCTCTGCCCGGAAGTGATACGTAGGTATTTTTCCTATTACTTTTATGATCGGGCAGATGTTATGGATTACCCGCTCACTGCTGCCCAGGCAGGCAGAAATGATGATAGCCTGCTTAACCTGCTTGCGCACAACCCTCTCAATATCGGCAGGACGGACAATGTACTTACCTTGCAGCAATCATTTAAAACAGCCGGACGTCTCTTTCAGGCCATTGACGCGCCAACCCGTGGTGTTCTTGTCCCCTACGGCAAGGGACGGGAAATTATCGCTCAACTCTGTGCAGCCTTTGAACCGTCAAAGGCCCATGATCTGCTCAGGCAGGGCCAGCAATACTCTGTCAATGTTTTTCCCAATATCTGGAAGAAACTGCGTGAGGCAGACGCCATCATGCCGGTTCAGGCAGGAGAGGATATCTGGTATCTCGATGAACAATTTTACAGTGATGATTTCGGGCTCTCCACCGAAATCGTCAGCAAGATGGAAACAACCATCATTTGAGGAACAGGATTATGAAAAACAGCATCAGTTTCAAATTTTGGGGCAGGTATGCTCTGTTCACCGACCCGTTGACCAGGGTTGGCGGTGAAAAATGCTCCTACCACGTGCCGACCTATGAGGCCATCAAGGGAGTGTTGAAATCCATCTACTGGAAACCCACCATTATCTGGTACGTGGATCGGGTCCGGGTCATGAAACCCATCCGTACCCAGACTAAAGGAACCAAGCCGCTGGTCTGGGGCGGCGGGAAAAAGAAAAGTGACCTTGCCATCTATACCTTTCTGCATGAGGTGGAATACCAGGTTGAGGCCCATTTTGAATGGAACATGCATCGGCCGGAGCTGGAACGTGACCGCATTGACGGCAAGCACTACAACATTGCCCTGCGGATGCTGGAAAAGGGGGGCAGGCAGGACATTTTTCTCGGGGTCCGGGACTGCCAGGGATATGTGGAACCATGTGAATTCGGTACTGGTGAAAGCGCCTATGATGATCTTGACGAGCTGGGTTTTGGTCTCATGTTCCACAGTTTTGAATATCCAGATGAAACCGGAAACAACGAGCTGTCAACCAGGTTCTGGTCGGCTGTGATGCGCAAGGGAATCCTGGAATTCACCCGGCCGGAGGAATGTCCGCACAGGCGGTTTGTCCGAAAAATGGAACCGAAACAGTTCGGCCTGGACAAAAATTGTAAACCGGTTGAGCAGGAGGTCTTGGCATGAGCTGGATTTCGAAGCTGCATGAAAGTTATGAAAATGGTGTACGACGAGGTCTTAGTGAAAACGGCGCAATGTGGCCGGTTTCCCATTTCGTGAAAAATGCCCATCTGGAGGTCGTCATTGATATTTACGGTAATTTTTTAAAAGGACGAGCTAGGGTCTTAAATGGACGTGACAGTCCAACCTTGATCCCGGCAACAGAGTCATCCGCCGGCCGTGCAGGGGCAAAAATCGCCCCGCATCCTCTGAGCGATGAAATAGGCTATTGCGCTGCTGACTACCCAAAGGCAAAAAAAGCAAAAGTAGAAGCCTTTTTGGCACAGCTTGGTGACTGGGCAGGATCTAATATGACTCACCCCAAGGTTCAGGCTGTTTTCAAATATCTCAGTAAGCAAACACTTTGGCATGATCTGATAGATGAGTTTGAATTTCCCCTCAAGGTGAAGAAAGAAAATGGCACCAGTCAAAAAATTGCTGCTGAAAAAGTCTTCATAAGGTGGTGTGTTGAGGAGGCCGGTAATCCAGTCGCCGGAACTTGGCTTGATGATGATCTTATTACGGCGTGGATTGCTTATGATAAATACAAAAATTCAACAGAGGATTTTTGCTATATCAGCGGAGAAAATTGTCGTATTGTATCAAACCACCCCCGTTTTTTGCGCTGGCCGGGAGACGGTGCGAAACTTGTCTCCTCAAATGATAGCAGCGGTTTTACTTTTCGGGGAAGATTTACCGACAGCAAAGGAGTACAGGCTGCCCGTCTCGGTTTTGAAGTAAGCCAGAAAGCTCATAATGCCCTGCGCTGGTTGATATCCAGGCAGGGATTTCGCAACGATACCCAAGTATATGTGGCCTGGGCGGTATCAGGAAAGAAAATCCCGGATCCCATGAAAAATTCCTGGGAAATGTTGAAAGATGATCTCGTTTTTCAGGAAAATTCCGAGACGGAGACGGAGACAGAACGGAAGATTGATCATACCATTGATCTTGGCAGTTCCTTTGCCCATAAGTTCAGAAAATATCTGGCCGGTTATCATGCCAGCCTTAAACCCACTGAGCAGATCGTGGTCATGGGACTGGATTCGGCAACACCGGGTCGGATGTCCATCATCTATTACCGGGAGTTGCTGGCTTCCGAATTTCTGGAGAGAGTTGAGCAGTGGCATGAGCAGTTTGCCTGGCCCCAGCGCTACAATATCGAGGTGACGGAAGATTCCTCTGGAAAATCAAGAAAAAAGACCATAAGGAAAACCATCTGGCCGCCAAGCAGCCCGGCACCGCGAAGCATCGTGGAAACCGCCTACGGCGATATCGTCAAAAGCAATGATACGCTCAAGAAAAGCACCATCGAGCGGATTCTGCCTTGTATCGTTGATGGCCGTTCTTTTCCTCGGGATCTTGTGGAATCGGCGGTGCGGCGGACGTGTAATCGGATGACTAAACGACTTGCAGAGAAATATTCAAACTTTCACAGTGAACAGGCAGAGTGGGAAAAACATCTTGGCGTGGCCTGCGCCCTTTTCAAAGGATACTATAAACGTCACCCTAACCCAGCAAAAAGGAGAGAGTATGCCATGGCATTGGAAGAAGACAGAATAACACGTGATTACCTGTATGGACGATTGCTCGCTGTTGCCGAGTATATCGAGGAGACAGCCTTAAGATCAGCAAATGAGGATCGCCCGACCACTGCTGCCATGTTGATGCAGAAATTTGCCGATCGGCCTTTTTCTACCTGGAGAATTATTGAACTGGCCCTACAGCCGTATATGCAAAGGCTGAAAGGAAACAGAGCCGGATTCCTGGTCAACCGACAAAAAGAACTGGATTTGATTTTGAATAGTTTTGAAGCAGATGTTTTCACCAGTGACAAATCACTGACCGGAGAATTTCTGCTTGGTTACCATTGCCAGCGGCAATTCTGGAAAGAGAACAAAACTGAAAACGAAAATACAACCTCGGAGGAAAACGATGAGTCTGGAAAATAAAATCGATTTTGCTGTTATTATCTCTGTAAACAAGG
>CAYUNE010000014.1:0-23819 GCA_964446115.1 uncultured Desulfobulbia bacterium
GGCGTAATATCGTCCTTTCAAACGGTGTTCAGGAGAGCCGTTCACAACCCGGACCGCGGATGATGCTGCGGCCGCCGCTCCGGGGAATAATGGCGATGCGGGAGGGAATTCGTTCCCGCAGCGCCGGTACATGGGAGATAACGCCGATGAGCTTGCCGTCCCGCCGCAGGCCGGCCAGGGTTTCCAGGGCGGTCTCAAGAGCCTCCTCATCCAGGGTGCCGAAGCCCTCGTCCAGGAAGAGCGAATCGACCCTGACACGGCGACCGGCCATGCGTGAGAGCCCCAGGGCCAGGGCCAGGCTGACGATGAAGCTCTCGCCGCCGGAGAGGTTTTTGGTGGAGCGGATCTCGCCGGCCTGGTAGTTGTCGATGACGTTGAGTTCCAGGGGTTGTTCAGGGTCCCGGATCAGCAGGTAGCGGTCGGTCATGCGCACCAGTTGCCGGTTGGCATGGGCGATCATCAGCTCAAATGTGATTCCCTGGGCGAAATTGCGATACTTTTTGCCGTCGGCGGAGCCGATCAGCCCGTGCAACCGATCCCAGCGGGAGCATTCCCGTTGGGCGGCCTCGATCAGTTCCCGGTGTTTGCGGAGCCGGAGGGCTGCCGCCTCGTTATCCCGCAGTCGCTGTTTCACGGCACCGATTTTTTCCCCCAGGCGCTGCAGGGCAAGATCGATTTTTTCCCGACAGCTGCCGAGCTCTTCCGGGGAGAGGGTGGTCGGTTTTTTGTCGCGTACCTCCTGCAACCGTTTCCACCGATCTTTCCGGCGGGCCGTGGCCCGGGCCAGCCCGGCACTGAGCTCATCGTGCCGCTGCTGCAGCTCCTTTCGTTTTTCCGGAGAGAGCTGTTTTGCAAGAAAAGTCCGTTCATCGGCAAATCCGGCCCGGCGCAGCAAAGCGGCAAACTGTTTCTCGCAGCGTTCCAGCTCTTCCTTACCCGAGGTGATGCCGGCGGTCAAGGCATTGATCCGCGTTTTTGTCTCCACCAGGATCGGCTCGCTTTCCAGGCAGGCCCTTTCAAGGCTTTTCACCCTGTTTTTTTCAACCGCCAACAGCTCAAGCAGCCGTTTTTCTTCCCGGTCGGGCACCTTGTCTCCGTACAGGTTTCGTCGCTCCTTTCTCAAGGCGGCCAGGGTCTCCTCAATTTCCAGGAGCTGCGGCTGTTTTGCCCTGAGTACTCCCACCAGGGCCCGGATGCCGCCATCCAGTTCCTTTACCCGGGACAACTTGTCGGCGAGCTGTTCGCGGATCCGTTCCGCGGCAGTCTGGTGGCTTTGCCAGCGGGAGAGTCGTTGGGAGAGGGAATGGAGGAGGTGGTCGAGACGGTCCAGGGGCAGGGCATCGATCTCCAGCTCCTGCAACCCGGCAAGCGTCTGCCGCTGCAGCCGATGACAACGATCCCGCAGGGCGCTCAGTTCCGTTGTCAGCCGTTCCTGTTCCCGCGAGGCGGCGGCCAGCTCCGCCTTTGAAGCGGCGTACTGCTTGTCGGCCTCGTTATAGCGGTTTGCTGCCTGCTGTTCCTCGTCCTTAAGTTTTTCGATGACGTTTTCCAGCTGTTCGGCGATACGGAGAAACTGCTTGAGATCGCGAATCTTTTTTTCGGTGCCGCTGATTTCCGGAACCTGACCGTCTCCATAGGGATGGTGCAAGGAGCCGCACAGGGGACAAGGATCACCCCGGCGCAGCCTCCGACGATCTTCCTCCAGGGTGGCGATACGCTGCAGGTGGATCATCTCTTGTTGCAACCGTTCATGTTCGGCCCGGTATTCCCGCAGCAGACGGCCGTTGAGGTGGGCGGCCAGGTTTTCTTTGGCTGCTGCGGTTTCCCGGCGGCAACGGTCGCAGCGCTGTCGGGCAAGCTCCAGGCTTTGCTGTCGAGAGGCATGCAGTCGTGTTTTTTCCTCCACCTTTTGCCGCTGTACTTTCACTCCACGTTCCAGGGAATCGATATCCGCGATCATTGCCTGCAAGACCCCAAACTGTTCGCGGATACCGGCCAGGCCGGCCACCAGCAACCGATCCCGCTGATGACGGCTGAGGTATTCTTCTTTTTCTGCAAGTTCCACGGCCTGGTGCTGCCACTGTTCGAGGATCTCCTGCCGCCTGCGGGTGTGTCGGGCCAGGCGCGAACCATTGGTGTCGAACTCCCCACGGGTTGTGTGCAGCTCTTTTTCCAGGGAATCGATACGCGAATCGAGATCCCGCACCCTGGTAATGATCTCCCGTTCCCTTTCCAGTGCCGCAGCGGCCTTGTCTTTGGCCGTGGTCGCCTCCCGGAGTTCGTTTTGTTGTTCATCGCGCTGTTGCTGCAACCGTGGCAGCCGCTGTTCAAGGTCTTGCAGGGCTGCTTGGTTCTCCTTCCGGAGCCGGCGTTTTTCAGAAATGAATCGCATATCCCCTTCCAGTTCGGCCGCCTTGGAGGCTTGCAAAAGACTTTCCCTTTCCCCGGCAAAATCATTCCAGGCCGCCTCAACCGCCCGGGCCTCGCTGCTTGCCTCCTGTAGCTCTCTTTCCAGCCGTTGCAGATCGGTCAGCCATTGGATGGCCGCGATTATTTGCTGCTGCCGGGCCAGCAGCCTCTGCTTGGCGCGCCGCCCATGGCGCAGTTTACGCTCTAAGCGGTTGATTTCATCCTTGCCGAGGAGTTCAACCGCCTCGCCGGAGAGTCGCAGCCGCTGCAACTTGTCATGTTCGGCCCTGCTCCGTTCGTGGACCAGTTGGGAAATTTTGCTGTAGATCCCGGTGCCGGTGATCTGTTCAAGCACTGGAGCGCGTTTGTCCGGCGATGCCTGCAAAAAGGCGGCGAAATCGCCCTGGGCAAGGAGAATGGAACGGGTGAAGCGGTCAAAATCCATGCCCGTGTGTCTTTCCACCAACCGGGCCACTCCCCGCTTTTTGGTCTCCAGGATACGGTCGGTATCGGCGTCAACGATCTCGTGGCGCGCTTCGATGAGGTTGCCGTCGGCCTTTTTGTGGGCCCGGTGCTGACTCCAGTGGCAACGGAAGCGCCCGCTCACCGATTCAAAGATGATCTCGGCAAAGCATTCGCCGGTGCGGCGGGACATGATTTCGTTTTGCCTGCGGCTGATCCTTCCCAGGCGGGGAGTCGCTCCGTACAGGGCAAGACAGATCGCATCGAGAATGGTCGATTTTCCGGCGCCGGTGGGTCCGGTAATGGCAAAGATACCCTGATGGGAAAGGGGGAAAGCGGTGAAGTCCAGCCGCCATTCCCCGTAGAGGGAGTTGAGGTTCTTGAAGCGCAGTTCCAGAATTCGCATGCCGCTTTTTCCTCTCTATTCGGCGTTGTCGTCGGCCTCGTTGAGGGAGGTGACGATTTCCCGGTAAGCGGCAACAAGGCTGTCGCGCTCGTGTCCCTTGACATCATGGGCATCAAGAAGGCGGTCGAAAACATCAAAGACATCCAGATCATCGAGGGTTTCCCCGGCATTTCCCCGGCGCAGGACAGCCTCGGTGAGCCGTCGGTTTTTCACCCGGAGGATTTCCAGGGGCGTGTTGTCGATCATCTCCTCAAGCCGTTCCCGGATGGTGCCGGTCCCCTCCATGCCTTCATATTCGATTTCCAGCCAGATATTTTCTTCCCTTTCTCCCAGGGCGGCGATGGCCTTGTCAATATCATCGAGAGTGCCGCGGATCCTCAGCAGGTGCTTAAAGCAGGGGACCGCAATTTCGTCGATGCGCGGTATATTGTCCCTGAACTCCACCTCGATCACCACTTTTTTCCGGGAGGCCTCGCCGAATCCCATGGGCAGGGGGGAGCCGCAATAGCGCATATGTTCGCGCCCGGCAACCTTCTGGGCGGTGTGCAGATGGCCCAGGGCCAGATAATCAATGGTTTCGGGAAAGGCGCCGGCCTCAAGCCGAAGCAGGGAGCCCACATAGAGTTCCCGCACTCCGTCATCTTCCACGGTGGTCGCGCCGCTTGTAAAGAGATGACCCATGGCGACCAGTGGAATCGTTTTCTCCGCCGGGCGCCGCTGCGCCGCCAGTTGACAAACCGTGTCATAGTGGGTGCGGAGACCGTCCAGCAGCCGGGTGTTTTTTTCCGCCACGGTCTCGCCGGCCCGGGAGGAGCGGATATCACGGTCCCGCAGATAGGGAACGGCACAGACAACGGCCTCGGCTTCACCCCTGTGGTTTTTGAGGACGATCACCTCCTCTCGGGGATCATCGGGCATGGCGCCGATGACGTGGACATCCAGGGAGCGGAGCAGTTGCCGGGGGGCGTTTAAAAAGGTGGGAGAATCGTGATTCCCGCCGATGATGATCACATGGCCGCAGGAGGAGGCGGCGATCCTGTGGAGAAAACGGTAATAGAGGGCCTGGGCCCGGTTGCTCGGAGCCGGGGTATCAAATACATCTCCGGCAACCAGCAGACAGTCGATGCTCCTTTCGTTCACCAGTTTCACCAGCCAGTCGAGAAAGGCGCCGAATTCCCCGTAACGTTTGCGGCCATACAGGGAACGGCCCAGGTGCCAGTCTGAGGTGTGGAGGAATTTCACGGTGAGTCGGGGTTGAAGTCCGGGCGAAGGAAGTGGAGCGCAGATGGCGCAGGGTAGAAAAAAAACGGCGGGTTGTCAAGTTATGAGCTGAGATTGGCGCCTTCTTTCCGGCAGACGAACAGCCGGCGGATGGTTTCGCCGTTCATGATCAGGGCAAGGATGGCGAGCACGGCAAGGGGATGGTTGAGCAGGGCCCCGGTGCAGAGCAAGAGGATGCGGAGATCCCGGCCGATGCGCAGGCCTTTTCCCTGCGAAAATTTTTGCCGCATGATGGAGTCATGCTTGTCGGCGGTGTAGCTGACGAGAAAGGAGCCGGTGACGGCAAGAAATCCGGTGACCAGCACCGCGACACCGGGAATTTCAGCATGGACGTGCAGGGTGAGGGCAAAGAGGAGCAGGGCGTCGGCATAGCGGTCCAGCACCGCGTCCAGCCAGCCGCCGTAGTCGCTTGTCCGGTATGTGAGTCGGGCGATTTCCCCGTCGCAGCCGTCGATGATTGAGGCGACCTGGGCCAGAAGACCACCGGCGGCAAGCGCCGTGTATCCCGGAAGCAGGAAAAGAGCGGCTGCAAAGAGGGAGAGGGCAAAGGAGAACAGAGAGATCTGGTTGGGGGTGATGTCGGCGGCGGCCAGGTACCGGGAAAGCCGGGTGGAAAGGGGACGATTGAGGCGGGTCGCTACCGGGCCGTCGTTGACCTTGGAGCTGATGCGGCTGATAAGCAGATCCTCGGCCCGCTGCAGGGCTGCGGGATCATCCACATCGATCCAGGCGGCGTCGCCGATATCCAGCGCCCGCACCTTTCCCCTTTCGGCCAGTTGCCGGATGCCGCCGGTGAGCGAGGTATCGTTGAAACGACGGCCGCTTTCGCGGATGGCGGCAAAAAGAGCCGGGCTGCACAAAAAGGCACCGGTGTCGAACCCGTTGTAGCTGCCGAGATTTTTGCCGATGGCGGTGACACGGCCGTCCCTGATCCGAACCCGGGTCACATCCATGGGGTCGATGTGTGGATTGTCCAGCTTGTGATCAACGGCCAGCACAACTTCATCATCCCCGACATGGCCGGCGATAAGCAAGGAGAGAATCTCCGGATCCGGAAGATGGTCTCCCATTACCAGCAGGAAGGGTTCCGTCAGGAACCGTTCGGCTGTCAGGACGGAAAGACCGTTCTCCCGTTCCCATTCATCGTTGATCAGGTGATGAAGTACAAAATCCAGCCTGCCGGCCAGGGAGTCGAGGAATTCCCTGACCGGCGCTCCCCGATAGCCGGTCACCACCTGAAATTCGTGGATACCGGCCTGCAGGCAGGTGCGGATGACCCGCTCGATGAGCGGCACCCCCAGCAGGGGGACCAGGGGTTTAATGGAGCCCTTCGGCGCCAACCTGCTGCCTTTGCCTGCCGCGATAATCAGGCACTGCATGGGAATCCTCGGGTTATTGATCACAACCACCGCATCTTCACACGCTCCCTGCCGGCCGCTATAGCCCCGCTATGCGGTCGGGAGAGAGCGTGCAAATCTGCAGCACCTGTGAAATCACAGTCTGGAAGTATGCTATACTGCTGGGTTACATGCCCTGTAATCGGTCACATCCCCGGTGGTTGCCGAGATGAAACGTTCGATCCGCCGGTGGGCTTCGTCATCGGTGAGTTGTCGGGGCGGATGCTTGCAGAAGTAGGCGGACGGTGCTTCCAAAACCCCTCCCTGGCCGCGTTCAAGCGCCAGCTTGGCGCAGCGGATGGAGTCGATCGCCACCCCCGCGGAATTGGGAGAATCTTCCACGGAGAGCCGCAGTTCGAGATCCATGGGAACGTCCCCGAAGAGCTTGCCTTCTATGCGGATGAAGCAGAGTTTGTTGTCCTTCTGCCATGGAACGTAATCGCTGGGACCGATGTGGATATTTTCCGCTTCAAGCCGGTGGGCGGTCACCGACTGGACCGCTTCGGTCTTGGATTTTTTCTTGGAGGCCAGCCGATGGCGGTTGAGCATGTTGAGAAAGTCGGTGTTGCCGCCGGTGTTGAGCTGATAGGTGCGCTCGAGTTTGACACCCCGTTTTTTGAAGAGATCGGTCAGAACCCGATGGGTAATGGTGGCTCCCAGTTGCGACTTGATGTCATCACCGATGACGGGGATGTTCCGCTCCTTGAAACGCTTGGCCCAGAAGGGGTTGCTGGCGATGAACACCGGAATGTTGTTGATGAAGGCAACACCAGCCTCCAGGGCGCACTCCGCATAGAATCCGGTGGCCTCCTCCGAGCCCACCGGCATGTAGTTGAGGAGGATTTCCGCGCCTGACTCCTTCAGGATACGGACCACATCCTTTTTTTCCGGCTGGTCATGATCGGCCGGCAGAAAGGTGCGGTTTTCACCATATTCCCGCATATGTTCCGAGACGCCGTCGAGAATCCGTCCCATGGACACCGTTACCCCGCAGGCGGACAGATCCGGAGCAAAGACCGTGGTACAGTTGGGTGGCGCGAAAATCGCCTCGTTCACGTCCCTGCCGACCTTGCGGCGGTCGATGTCAAATGCCGCCACCACTTCGATATCCGATGGCCGCCAGTCTCCGATTTTCCAGTGCATGATACCGACGGCATCCTCCGGGTCTTTGTCCCGGTAGTAGTGGATACCCTGTATCAGAGAGCTGGCGCAGTTGCCGATTCCGGCGATTGCTATTTTTATCTTCCCCATAGACTACCTCCTGTAAGTGAATTTCCGATGAGAATGGGTGCGGTATCCCGCTGATGCCGGACTCAACCGGCGCCTTAACCGTCGGCGATACGAACCCGGGCGGCCCGGGAACCGCAGGTGTGGGAGATGGTGTTGTGAAGCTGAACGGATCAGGACAGACGATCCGGGTCGGGGAAGAATTCGGCGGGATAGTCCGCCATTTTCGGCAGGGGGTGAGTGGTTGCTGTTTTCCTTACATCATTTCTCATAATAAACCTCCTTAAAAGGAACAATGAAAGGATAGATCTGCGTGACCGGGTCATCTGCGACCCGCAACCTCAAAGAGAGTTCAATGGGCCCGATGGGCCTGTGAGTGCGGCGGCTGCCGCATATCAACGTATTTTAATCACTCTTGAAAACCAGTCAAGGGGTGACTTCCACTTCCGTCAGCATGGCGTCGATCACGGCGATGCCGCCATCCCAGAACGACCCGTCGTTGAGATCGATATCAAAGGGACGGAGAAGGTCACCGGGGGAGCGACTGCCGCCCCGCGCCAGCAGCTCCAGGTAGTTGGGGACAAAATCTTCCCCCTGGTTTTGATACAGTTTATAGAGGGAGAGCACCAGCAGTTCTCCAAAGGCATAGGAGTAGACATAGCCGGGAGAGTGGAGAAAGTGGGGAATATACGACCACCAGCAGCCGTAATCGTCGGTGAGGCTGACGCTATCGCCGAACATGGCTGTCTGGCTTTGCAGCCAGAGTTCGGCAAAGCGCTCGGCGGAGAGCTCGCCGCGGTCGCGCCGCTCGGTATGGATCAGGTCCTCGAAGCGGTTCATGGAGATCTGGCGGAAGACCGTGGCAAATATCGATTCCAGTTTCTGACAGAGAAAGGCGCGCCGCTGCTGCGCATCGCCTATCATATCAAGCTGTCGGTGAAAGATGAGCAACTCGGCAAAGACCGAGGCGGTCTCGGCCAGTACCAGCGGCGTGTCGCTGTTGAAATATCCCTGCTTCCTTGCCAGGTACTGGTGGATGCCGTGTCCCAGTTCATGGGCCACGGTGGAGACGTCGCGGAGGTTGCCGGTATAGTTGAGCAGGACATAAGGGTGGGCGTCCGGCACAGCCGGGTGGGCAAAGGCGCCGCTCTGCTTGCCGTCGATGATGGGGGCGTGGATCCAGTTCCGGCTGAAAAAAAGTGAGGCGATTTCAGCCATTTTTGGTGAAAAATCGGCAAATCCCGCCAGCACCGTCTCCCGACATTCCGCCCAGGGGATGGAATCAGCGGGCAGGTTGTCAATGGGGGCGTAGCGGTCATAATCACGTAATTCATCCAGCCCCAGGAGCTCTTTTTTGAGGATATAATAGCGCTGAACAATATCATAACGCGCCGTGCAACAGTTCACCAGGGTGTCGACGGTTTCATCATCCAGCTCATTGGTCAGATTGCGGCTGCTGATCCATGAGGGGTAGGAGCGTAGCCGGTCGTCGATCATCTTTTCGGCCAGCAGGGTATTGAAGATGTGGGCGAGGATATGTTCTTCGGCCTTGAGTCCCCGGGTGAGATCCCGGGCCGCCTGCTGTCGCACCTCCCTATCCGGGCTGTAGAGGGCGGCAAGGACCTCTTCCTGGCTTTGACCCTTGCGGCCGTAGCGCTGGTGGGCCATCACCTTTTCAAAAAGGCCGGTCCAGCTGCTGCGTCCCACCGGTGAGAATTCGATGAGCAGGGTCTCCTCCACCTGGGAGAGCAGATGGTCGGCGTGACGCCGCAGGGTGAGCAGATAATGGTGATAGTCTGCGGTTTCCGGGGCTTCGAGAAAGGCCTGGGCGGACGCCTCATCCATTTTGGCCCACTCCAGCTCGAAGAAAACCGTTTCCCTGGAGATGCGGCTGCCGATCTCCCTGATGTGCTGGAGAAAGGATCCGGTTTCAGCATCCTTGACATTGACGGAAAATCGCAGGTAAGCGTAGGTGGAGAGCCGCCCCAGGGTCATGGCGATCCGCTCCAGTCGTCGGATGGTACGTGCAAACACCGCCGGTTTCAGTTCGGCCAGACAGCCGGAAAACTGCTCCCGTACAAGCGCGGCCTCCTGCTCGCAGAGATCGATATCATCATGAATCAGCGGATCCTGCGGGGATTCGTACAGCGCCGCAAGATCCCACACAACCTGGTCGGTGCCCAGTTCTCTGTTGACGGATGACGACATGGTTCCTCTTCCTGTCTCTTATTCAGTAAAGATGCGGTGTCTGTGATCAATTAAACAGCCTACCTGCTATGCGTTGTACTTGCAAATATTTTGAAAACAGCGGCTGAGCGAACTCTCTCCCCGTTGCCGGTGCTCTATTGACACTGCCGTTTCCTTGCGGTATCGTCCGGTTTTCCCCACCTTTGGCGGAAAGGCTGCAAACCCGGTGACGGGCTTGCGACCCGGCGGTATAACATGCCGCATTGCCGGGGTGTCCGGAATCAATGGGTTTATTTCGACGGTGGCGCCGCCGGGAAGGTTCGGCAGGGGCCCGGAATTTTTTTTTGGAAAGAAAAAACCATGGTGAATGTGATTGTCCTGGCAACGGGAAATGAAAACAAGGTAAAGGAGATGCGGGAATTGCTGCGGGAGTTTCCCGTTGAAATCAAGTCGCTTGGAGATTATGGCCCGTTGCCGCCGGTGGTGGAGGACGGTGAAACCTTTGACGACAATGCCTACAAGAAGGCGGCGCACACGGCCCGGGTACTGGGGTTGCCCGCCCTGGCCGACGACTCCGGGCTTGTGGTCGAGGCCCTGGATGGACGGCCCGGGGTGCATTCTGCCCGCTATGCCGGCGAAAATGCGACTGATTGGGACAACTGCGAGAAGTTGCTCCGGGAAATGGAGGGCAGGGAAGACCGCCGGGCTCATTTTGAATGCGTGCTCTCTCTGGCCACCCCCGGAGGTCCGGCCCTGACCTACGAGGGGCGCTGCGACGGATTGATTACCACCCGGCGCCATGGTGAGTCCGGTTTCGGCTATGATCCCGTGTTCTTTTACGAACCCCTGGGAAAGACCTTTGCCGAGCTTTCCATGGAGGAAAAGAACCGGGTCAGCCACCGGGGCCGGGCCCTGGCCGAGTTTGTCTCCGAGTTCGACAAGGTCCTCACCTGGCTTGAAATGCGCCTTATGGAAGAAAAACCGCCCAAACCCGATCACAGTGAATTCGGGATATAGTGTCGTTCATGGCGCTTGCGCCGTGGCCGACCCGCTGCCCCGACGAAAGAACGCGGCTGAAGCAGATGAAAAAATTCGCCTAAGCACTCACGGGCACCGCATCTTCGCAGGATCTCTCCGGCCTGCAAGTGCGGCTATAGCGGACCGGAGAGATCCTGCAAATTAACGGTATCCATAAGCGCTCACAACCTGGAGGTACATGATACCACCGGGTTGCGAAGCCTGCGAGAGGGTATAAAATCGTCCCCTGATCATCCCATAGACCCATGCCCTTTATCGAAGACCGCGAAACCCTGGCGCCCTTTCTGGCCAGGCTTGAACAGTGGGGCTGCCAGATACTGCAGGCCATCAACCGGCCCAATCCGTATCGTGGCGGTTTCTCGATTGTCTTCCGATGTGAAGATGAAACGGCCCGGGCCATTGCCGACCTGGGACTGGTCAACATCCTGGTGGATGTGCGGGCCAATACCTACCAGTTGCGTCTGCCCGAGGCCAACTACATCTATGACGGCAGACCGCGTCCCGAGCTTGTCCCCTGGACCGAGCAGGCAAAGAGGGAAAGGTTGGCTGAAATTCTTGAACTCTGGGAATCGGTGGGGGATATCCTCGACCGTCGCAATTCACGCCTGCGGCTCTTCTACAGCCCGAACGGCTAGGGGGGTACCTGTTGATCGTGACGTCTCTTCAGAATGCTTTGCGGGAATCAAGCAGCAGGGTGACGGGACCGGTGTTGGTGAGGCTGACATCCATCCTGGCCTGAAATTTTCCGGTGGCCACCCTGATTTTCCGACGACGCACCGCTGCGACAAATTCCTCATACAGCTTCCCGGCCTTTTCCGGGGAGGCGGCCTGGGACCAGGATGGCCGTCGTCCCCGGCGGCAGTCGCCAAGCAGGGTGAATTGGGAAACCACCAGCATTTCTCCCCCCGTGTCCATAAGGGAGCGATTCATCAAGCCCTTCTCATCTTCGAAGATGCGCAGATGGATCACCTTGTCCACCAGCCGCTCCACATCCTTTGCCGCGTCGTCCCGGTGCACGCCCAGCAGCAGAAGAATACCTGCGCCAATGGAGCCGATTTCCCGCCCGTCGACGGTAACCCGGGCCCGGGCTACCCTTTGCACAACAGCACGCATGGGATATTTCCCGATGTCGCCGCCGTCGTCAGCTGCGAATCATCTCGGCGATCTGGAAGGCCATCTCCAGACTCTGTTCCGCGTTGAGACGGGGATCGCAGGTGGTGAGATACTTTTGGGAAAGCTGCTCGTCGAGGATCTCGCGGGCGCCACCCACGCATTCGGTGACGTTGTGGCCGGTCAACTCGAAGTGGACGCCGCCGGGCACGGTGTTTTCGGCCCAGTGAATTTCGAAAAAGCAGCGCAGTTCATCGAGGATATCGTTGAAGTCCCTGGTTTTGTGTCCGGAATCCGCCGTATAGGTGTTGGCGTGCATTGGATCGCAGCTCCAGACCACCTGGAGGCCGGCTTTTTTCACCGCCCGGATCAACGGCGGCAGGTACTTGTCGATATCACCGGCACCGAAGCGGGTGATCAGGGTCATGCGTCCGGCCTCGTTGTCGGGGTTGAGCCGTTCGATAATCGCCAGAATTTCGTCGATATCGTGTTTGGGTCCCACCTTCATGCCGATGGGATTGAGGACGCCGCGGAGGAATTCGATGTGGGCTCCATCCAGCTGACGGGTGCGGTCGCCGATCCACAGCATATGTGCAGAGCAGTCATACCAGCCGCCCTGGGTTGAATCTTCGCGGGTCATGGCCTCCTCATAACCGAGGAGCAGGGCCTCGTGGGAGGTGAAAAACTGAACCTGGTTGAGCTGCATCATATCGGCATTGAGACCGATGACGTTCATGAAGTTGATGGCCTGGCTGATCTGTTTGGCCAGGCGTTCATAACTGCGGCCCATGGGCGACTGCCTGACGAACTCCTGGTTCCAGGCATGCACCCGATGCAGGGCGGCAAATCCTCCCCTGGTAAAGGCCCGCAGGAGATTGAGAGTGGAGGCGGCCATGTGGTAACCCTTGACCATGCGTTGCGGATCGGGAACCCTGGCCGCAGCATGTGGTTCGGGGCTGTTGACCATATCTCCCCGGTAACTGGCGATTTCCTCGCCGTTGACCGTTTCGGTGTCGCTGGAACGCGGCTTGGCATACTGGCCGGCGATCCTGCCCACCTTGACCACCGGCTTGCCACCGGCATAGGTGAGGATAACCGCCATCTGCAGCAGAACCTTGAGGGTTTCCCGGATATCCGGGGCAGTGCACTTGGAAAAATCCTCCGAGCAGTCGCCGCCCTGGAGGACAAAGGCATCGCCGGTCACCGCCTGGCCCAACATTTTTTTCAGTTCCCGGATTTCACCGGCAAACACCAGTGGCGGCAGAGTGGAAAGGGTGGCGAGGGCCTGGTTGTAGGCTTCGGCATCAGGCCATTTTGGTTGCTGCAGTGCCGTATGGTTTTGCCAGCTTGATTTGGTCCATTTCGTATTCATTGTCGATCTCACTATCTGGGTTTATCCGGCCGGGGCCGGTGTTTACATCCGGGGGACCTCGCAGGAATCGCTGCGGCAACACACCTGCAGGTCAAAGGCATTCAAAATTCGCAGTTCCCTTTCCCGTTTCCGCGCGTCCCCGGTGAAGGGGGCAAATTCCATTTCCTCCAGCAGGACCGCTGCCCGCTGCCGGTCGGGAATGGCGTCCATGCCGGTGTCCAATACCTTGCCGGTGGCCGTGTCCAGCAGTTCGGCGTCCCGGCCGTTGGTGACCACGGCCAGGGGAATCCGGTAGCGCTCATCCAGCACCCTGGCCGCGGCAATGGCCGGTCTCTCCCTGGTGACCAGGGAGCCGGGGCCGTAGCGGATGATCATTAGCCGTTTGCCCTCCACCTCCACGGTGAGATCGATCACGCTTCTGACATACTGTTTGTTGAAGATGGTGTCGATACCCAGGCGCGGCAGCAGCTCACCGCGACTGTAACCCAACCGCAGGACCAGCAAACGCGCCAGTTGCTGCCGGAATCGTTCATCATCGGTATCCGGCAGCTCTTCGCCGGTGATGAAATCCTGCAGTGTACCGTAGACCAGATGATGACCGGGAGGTTCCGTCATGGGAGGAGGTTTCGGCAGCGGGGAAAGGGTATACCGGCGGCAAGGCTTTGATCCTTCCCGCCGGCGGCAAGGTGGTCGGATCGCTTAGAGCTCGAGCCAGGATTCGGAAAAGATGGTCTGGCCGGAGAGGGCCTTATAGGTCTTGTAATGCTCCAGGGCGGTGCCGGAAAGCCCGGCGGGATCAGGATCGTTGCCGTCCATCATTCCATGTACCATATCCACCAGGTCCTGACGTTCACCCTTGCAGATGGCGATGAGCTCCTTGTCGTAGGAGTTGACGATGGCCGTGCTGATACCGTACTTCATCAGCATGATGAGATAGGTACGATCCAGGTATTTACGCAGATGCTCGGAGACACCGTTGGAGACGTTGGACAGCCCCACGGTGGAACCGGCGCCCGGGGCGATATCCTGCAGCATCATCATGAATTCAAGACCCGAGGCGATCTGGTCCGCCCCCAGGGTAATGGGCGTGCCGATGGGATCAAAGAGGATCTTTTCATTGGGAATACCCGCTTCGTTGAGGGCCATCATCAGGTCAACGGCCATGGCGGCGCGCTCGTTGGAGTCGCGGGGCATGCCGTCCGGCCCCCAGAGCAGGGCGATGACGTCGCAACCGGCCTCGGCGGCCACGGGGATGAGTTTTTCCATGCGTTCGGGCTGAGCGGAAATGGAGTTCATGATGGCATTTGACTTGTCCTTGACCACCTTGAAGCCGGCCTCCATGGCATCGCCGTTGGTGGTATCAAGGCAGAGTGGGGTATCAACCGCACTCTGTACGGTTTCCACGACCCAGGGCATGAGTTCGGTGCCGTCCTTGCGGGCCGGACCGATATTCAGATCAAGATAGGAGGCGCCGGCCGCGGTTTCTTCCTTGGCCATCTCCTGCACCGGAGCCGGGTTGCGCTCCTTCATGGCCGTGCCGCTTCTTTTTCCCATAATGTTAATACTTTCAGCGATTGCCTTAACAGTCATTGCCATCTGTTCACTCCTCTGTTAAATTCGTTATCTTGTTCAGGAAGTATCCAAAATTTGTTGAAACACTTATATAATCGTATTTCCGGTATATTGTCAATCAGCAATTATCATCTTGCCGGGCTTAACTGTCGCTATTCCCAGTCCTGCCCGGCGCTTTTTTCTCTGCGCAACGAGCTCAAGCGCCATATTCCCGGCTGCCGGGTACGCATCAGCCAGCTCACCATCAATGATCCCTACTATCGGACGCTGCAGCGCCTGGCCGCGGAGAGCGGCGCCCTTTTTTTTTCCGTCTATATCTGGAACCATCAGTATATCAGCCGTTTGCTCGGCGATCTCGCCCGTCTCCATCCGCTCCGGCCGCTGATTATCGGCGGCCCCCAGGCCGCAAATCTGGAAAACTTACCCGTCCGGTGCACCAGAATCGACGGTGAGGTCGAGGCAATCCCGGCGGATTTCTACCGTGACCTCCGGACGGGCAACCTGCGGCCCCTGTACCGTGCAGGACCCGCCGGATCCTTTGCCGCTCCCTACCGGCCGGAGGATTTTGCCGGACACCTGCGGGATCGTTATATCTACTATGAGTCGTCGCGGGGATGTCCCTTCGGCTGTAGCTACTGCCTATCCGCTTCCTCCCGCGGAGTCAGGTACAAGGAGACGACATTGGTGAGGGCGGAGCTGGAGATGATCCTGTCCCATTCCCCCCGGCTGGTGAAATTCGTTGACCGCACCTTCAATGACCGGCCGGAACGGGCCCTGGAGATCTGGCGTTTTCTTGTCGGATCAGCGGGCAAAACCAGGTTTCACTTCGAGATCGCGCCGGACGGTTTCAACGAGGAGATGTTGGCTTTTCTGGAAACCGTGCCCCTGGATCTCTTCCAGTTCGAGATCGGGATCCAGTCAACCAATGCGGAGACCCTGCGGGCCATCAACCGGCGGATGGACGTGGAAAGGGCGCTGGCAACCATTGCCGCGCTGGCGGCCTTTGACAATATTCACCTCCACGTGGATCTCATCCTCGGCCTGCCCATGGAAAACGGCGACTCCTTTCTCAACTCGTTCAACCGGGTTTTCAACCAGCGGCCGCACCAGATCCAGATGGGTCTGCTCAAGGTGCTTCCCGGCACTCCGATGAGCCGTCGGGCCCGGGAATTCGGCCTGCTCTACTGCGGACAGCCCCCCTATGAAATTCTCGCCACCGCGCATCTTTCGCCGCAGGAGATCGCTCGTCTCCATCTATTCGGCGTCTGTGTGGAGGCCTTTTACAATACCCGTTTTTTCAATTCGTTCTGGGAGTATTTGCGCAGACATAACGAAGATGCCGGCCGTTTTTTTATGGCTCTCACCGATGAATGCCGTTACCATGACTTTTTCAACCGGGCACCCACCCAGCAACTGATGGCCGAAATCCTCACCGCACTCATCGCCACCCGTCCGGACAGCGGGCTTGTGCGGGAGATTCTCCGTTTCGACTGGCTGCGTTCAGGCAACCGACACCTGCCGCATTTTCTGATTTCCGGTTCTCCGGCACCGGACGGCAATCTCCGCCGGGCCCTGCGCCGGCGTCTGCCGCTCAATCTCCCGGGATATTACACCTATCAAACCAGGGAGGAATTTTTCAAGCGTCACCGGTTTGCGGAGTTCTCCGCCGCCGCCCTGGCGGAACTCGGTCTGGATGATTGCGGTGGGTCGCGCTATCTCTGCTTTTCCCGGGAGACCGGCAGCACGGTGATGAAACATGGCCGGGTGCATCTCCTGCCGCCGGAGCCCGATGACGGTTCGGAGGCAGGATCTGCCGCCGGGTTGCAGATTCCGTGATCGGGTACCGATTGCAAGGGAGGAGATATGACCACGACGAGTCCTGAATCACCGCTGATCAGGCCGCCCAGCGAGTGGCGCAGCCTGCTGGTGCGGGTCACCCGGGGATGCAAGTGGAATCGCTGCCGTTTCTGCGGCATCTATCCGGCCCTGGGAGAGGCTGGTTTTTCCGTGCGCAGTGTCGCCGAGGTGAAAGGGGATATCGATCAGCTCGCTGCAATGCGGCCACGGGCGAAAACCGCCTTTTTCGGCGATGCCGATCCCCTGGCAGCCGGGCTTGACCGGATTGCGGAGCTGGCCCGCTATCTGCGCCGACGGGTAACCACCATAGAGAGACTGACCTGCTACGCCCGCGCCTCGACCCTTGCACGACTGCCGCGGGGAGGCATCCGGCACCTGGCGGCAGCGGGGCTTGACCGTGTCCACCTGGGGCTTGAGTCGGGGGATCCGGAGACCTTGCGTTTTCACCGTAAGGGACAGTCTCCTGCCATGATCAGGGAGGTGGCGGCCCGGCTCCGCAGGGCGCAAATCGAAGTCTCCATGTACGTTCTCCTGGGGTTGGGAGGCAGGGATCGGTGGCGGCGACATATCGAGGCGACAGCCGGACTCCTCAACGAGACAATACCGGATTTCATCCGGCTGCGCCGCTTATGGCTCTATGGGGCCGAGGTGGGAGGCGGCGGCACCGAATGCCCCCTGCGGCAGCAGGTGAGAAGCGGTGAGTTTCTTCCCCAGACTCCGGAGGGCACGGTGCTGGAGGTGAAGCTCCTGCTTGAAAACCTTGACGGGATCAACAGTTTTCTGGCCTGTGATCATGCCAACAACTATGTCAACGTCAGTGGCCGGCTGCAAAGTGACCGGGCGGAAATGCTGGCCACCGTCAATGACTTTCTCGCCCGGCCGGAGGAGGAGCGCCGGGCGCATTATCAGGCGGTCGGCTCGGGGATTTGAGACAGCGAAAAACGGGAGTTTTGGATTGCGTCATCCGGTGCGGCAGGCTGAGCGGAGGGCACGGCCGATTTTTTCCGGATTCCTTCTCCTTCCCCGGCAACGGTAACGGCAATGAGAATGGGGATCAGACGGCTTCCGGATAGGGAAAATCCGGCTCGTTGAGATATTTGTAGAGCCGCTGCTTGATCTTGGTCTTGCGGTAGTGGTAGGAGACCAGCTCCTCGATCACCTCCAGGACCCGCTCTGCATCCACCCGCCTGAGGATGCGACGTCCCACCTTTGGGTAGGCGCCGAGTTTGCCGCCCACGTACACATCCAGGCCGGAACGGGTGGCGATCACACCGATATCGGTGGTCAGGGAACCGGCACAGGCAACGGGACAGCCGCTGATCGCTATCTTGATTTTGGGCTTGATCTCCTCCAGGTTGCCGAAGCGCTCGACAATCCTGTCGGAGAGGCCGAAGGTGTCGGTTTTGCCCAGCTTGCAGTGGGGCGTACTGACGCAGACCCGGGGCAGGGGAAATTTCATCTCTCCCTTGAATCGCGCTCCCTGTGCAGCCAGTTCATCCATGATGGCCCGGCGGTCGGAATC
This sequence comes from uncultured Desulfobulbia bacterium, assembly GCA_964446115.1. GTDB lineage: Bacteria > Desulfobacterota > Desulfobulbia > Desulfobulbales > Desulfobulbaceae > CAYUNE01. The sequence goes on from CAYUNE010000014.1 coordinate 17,841, forward strand.
TTTGACCTGCAGCAGGCGGAGATTCTGGGCAGTACTCAGGTAGGTGGTGAGCTGATACCTCTGCACCACCGCGGCCACGGCCTGGAAAAAATCGGGCGATACCAGGCCGCAGGGTCGGAGGATGGTCAACGATGATCTTTTTTCTTCACTCTTCATGATATGATACGGTGTATCCAGTCAGGGGAGGATTAATGGGAAATTTCATTTTTACAGGCTGCTATTTACCAGGAAAACAACAGCGGGGTCAAGTCGATAAATTGCAGCTCACCGGAGGAGGAGAAGACGCAGGCCATGGCTGAACATCTTCAACCCCGACTGACCATCGGCGCCGAGTGCTGCCTCACCGGGATCAGCGGAGAGCTGCGAAATGATCTGCGCCGGCGTCTCACCATCGTCAATCCCAAATACCAGGCCGCCAAAAAATACGGCCGTTGGATCGGCCGTGATCTCAAGCCCAAACTCACCTTCTACAGGGAAGAGAGTGATGCTGTCTGTTTTCCCCGCGGTTTCGGCAACCGGGCGGTACTGCTCTGCGACGAGGTGATGGGCAGGCGTCCGCAGATCACCGACAACCGGCGCCGACTAGATGAGATCGGGCTTACTTTCCACGGCCGGTTGCGTTCCTATCAGGCCGAGGCGGTGGAAGCGGTTCTCTCCCGCACCTTCGGGGTGCTGGAGGCGGGAACCGGCTCCGGCAAAACCGTTATGGCGCTCAAAATCATCGCCCTGCGCCGACAGCCCACCCTCATCATTGTCCACAGCAAGGAGCTCCTCTATCAGTGGTGCGAGCGGATCAATGATTTTCTCCGGGTGGAGGCGGGCATTGTCGGTGACGGACGATTTGAGCTGCGGCCGGTCACCGTGGCCATCGTCAACACCGCCCGCAGGCGCATGGGCGATCTGCCGTCCCGGTTCGGCCAAATCATCGTTGACGAGTGCCACCGGGTGCCGGCCACTCTCTTCACCCATGTGGTCAGTGGTTTCGACAGTTACTATATGCTGGGGCTGTCGGCAACCGCCTATCGTCGGGAGGACGCCACCACCCGGATCATCTATTTTTACATGGGAGATCTGCTCCACAGCGTTGACAGTCGGACCCTGGAGCGTAGCGGCGCGGTGGTGAAACCGGAGTTCATCCAGAGAACAACACCATTTAACTACGGTTTTACCGGAGACTATGCCAAACTCATCAAGGCCCTGGCCGCAGATCATGGTCGCAACGAGCTCATCGTCGGGGATATTGCCGCAGTTCTTGCCGACGACCATCGGGGAACGATCCTGGTCGTCTCCGACCGGGTGGCGCACTGCGAAGAACTGGCCCGCGGTCTGGGGCGTCTGGGTATCGACGCCGTGGTGCTCACCGGCAGGACGCCGCCGGACAAAAGGGGAGAGATCGTCTCCGCCGTCCGTGACGGCGAGGTGGATGTGCTCATCTCCACCCTGCAGCTCATCGGAGAGGGATTCGACTGTCCGGGGCTCTCCACCCTGGTGCTGGCAACGCCCATCAAATTCGAGGGGCGGCTGCTCCAGGTGGTGGGACGGATCATGCGCCCGGCAATGAATAAACGGGCGCGGGTGATCGACTATGTGGATGAAAAGATACCGGTGCTGCGGCGCTCGGCCGCTGCGCGCAGAAATATCTTCGCTGCCTGGTAGGAGGTGATCGCCGGCACGGTAGTCCGGCCGTAAGCGCTTACGGCCGGCTGTCCGGATTCCAGCCGGCGATTCTGGCCAGAATCCACCACATGGCATAGGCCTTGCGGTTGGCGGTGATATGTTGGGTGTTGTGGGCACCGAAAACCGTCTTGCCCCCGGGCCGGTTTTTGTTCTCGTACCAATCCTCACCCCGGGTGTGACTGTTCTGCCAGTCCAGGTAGAAGTTGCCGCCGTATGTCTTCGACTGGCCGTTATCTCCGGCATCCTCCCAGTAGTTGCCCTCCATGTCGTGGGTATCGATACCGTAGTAGTCCAGGCAGAAATATCCCCGCTTTTGACAAAAAGCGATGATCTTTTCCGCCTGGTCGTGGGGCATCCTCTTGCCGAAATTTCTTCCCACGTTGGCATGGCCGGTCATGAAGATAAAGGTAACAGGGGTGGAGCGTTGGCCGCTTTTGGTGCCGATCTTGCTTCCGCCGACCCCATATTCGTCGATGAGGGTCTGCATGCCGGGCAGATAATTGTCCAGTACCTTGTGGTAGGCGATATTGCACCAGGACCACATCACCACATTGATATCATGGTTTTTCGGGTCGTCGAGGTAGTTGCGGGTGGCCTGCACAAAGGCGGTTTCGTCGCGGCTGAGGTCCTTGGCCACCTTGCCGGGGGCGGCATATTTTTCCAGGGCGTAGTCGCGAAAATCCAGCCTGCCGGGTTTGGGATTGTTGTTGGTGATGCCGAAGAGCTTGTCATCTCCCGGTTTGAAGTCCTGCAGACCGAAAAGACCGTAGGCGACATGGGTCCCGTGGGAGGTGTGCTGATAGGCAACGTGGAGCGTGGTGCGGGCCTTGTCGATGAATTCTTTGGGGATGGAACGGAGAACTTTTTCCGTGGCAACGGTGTGATCGGCGATGAATTGGTCCGCCCGTGCCTGGCTGCAGAAGAGCAGGAGGGCAACGAGAAAAAGAAAAGGGCCGGTTCGCAACATAGCGTATCCTCCAGGTGTTGGGTTGTCATAAACGGATCAGAGACGGATCCGGGCCGGAAAGAAGCGGTACGCTCATTATACACCACAAATGAACAAGCGTCACAGCAGCCGGTCGATGAAACAGTAGGGATCGCGTACCTGCAGCTCATCCAGGCCGAAGCCGTGGGTAACTGCCAGGCAGCCGCCGCAAACCGGTCTGATGCGGCAGTCGCTGCAACCGATGGATCCCCGGCGGTATTGCGCGGCCTTTTCGCCGTGATAGATCGCGTTAAGGCTCTTTTCAAAGATGTTACCGATGGGGGAGGGAAATTTGCGGCAGGCATCCACCCGGCCGTCCGGCAGCAGAGAGACGAAGTTGAAGGCGGCACCGCAGCCGAAACCGGCACAGCCGCCAAAAAAGGGTTTGCGGTTTTTCAGGTGGAAAATGTTGAAAAAGTTGTCCTTGAGGGCGGCGGCGGGATTATGCTCCGCCATCTGCAGGTATTTTTCGAGAAAGCGGGGAAATTCTTCCACCGGCGCCGAGGCGAGGGCCGCGCCTTCGCCCACCATGGACAACCGGTTGAAGGTGAAGAGATCCACCCGTTCCTTGAGAAATTCCGCCAGCTCGATGACCTGGTCCATGTTGGCCCTGGTGAGGGTCAGCATGACCATGGAGTAGATTTTCAGCTCGCGCAAAAGTTCCAGAAAGGTGAGAACCCGGTCGAAGTGACCCCTGCCGCGGATGTAATCGGTATGTTCCCGCAACCCCTCGAGGCTTACCTGGTAGAATTCCGGCTTCTGGATATCGAGGAGCTCCTCGATGCGGTGCCTGGGCATGGGATTACCGAGAATAGCGGTGAGAAAGCCGCGCTCGGCCGCTTCCCGGTACACCTCGTTGAAGTGGGGATAGAGCAGGGGATTGCCGCCGGTGAAGCTGATCTGGCCGTAGACATGATGGAGTCGGCAAAAGTCATAAAGATCGTCGAGGATGCGCAGAGCCCGATCCCTGCCGAGGGTGCGGCGTTCACTGCGGTCGTAGCAGTGTTTGCAGTGGAGATCGCATTTCTGGGTAATATGCCACTGCAGGGTGAAAACCGGTGAGCTGAAAAATTGATTATCGGCGACATCGCCGCGGTGGAAGTCGTCCGGCCGCCGAATACGCGACGGCGGCGAGAGCAACAGACCCTTGTGGGTGGCGTTGTAGAGGATGTCGTCAATGGTGCCGATGGAGACATTACCGGCTGCGGCCGCCCGTTTGGGGTCGAGTTTTTCAGTGACGATTTTCAGGGCGAGAAGGTCGTGATGGGATGCACTTTCACAGTGGAGATTTCCGGTTTCCGCCTCTTTCCACACCAGGATCAGGTCTTCGCCGGCAACCGGGGAAGGGGACTCCTGTTTGAAAAAATCCGGTAGGTGACGCCACTCAACTTCCAGCAGTTGCAGTGTTGGATTGACACATGCTTCCTCTACCGCATCTCTGAAATCGGCGGCTTCCTTCATGGTGTGACGAACCCACTCGATCTCCGCCAGATCTTTGATATGGGGATACCGCTCCATGATTGCGGAACTCTCGCTCAGCAGGGAGGGAAAATCGACGGGAGCCACTGCCCCGTTGTCGGGAAAGTCGCTGCCCAGTACCCGGCGGCAGGCGGGAAAGATCGACGAAAGCGGTGTTTCTTTATTCATGGTGGTCCCCCGGCAAGAGGTGTGCAACGACAAGAAAAAAGCCGATAACCCACGGGCCATCGGCTTTTTCCGGTTTCATATCGTGCAACCTGCACGTTTATTTCTTGGCACCTCAGCCACTGCCTCCGGCAGCTTTTTTGGCGCCTTCTTTGGCTGCTTCACCGGCTTTGTTTCCCGCATCCTTGGCCTTGTCAACGGCCTTGTCCACGGCTTCGCCTACTTTTTTCTTGGCAGCATCAACCGCCTCACCGGCCTTTTCCTTGGCTGCCTCTTCAACTTTTTCCTTGGCAGCTTCTGCGGTTTCACCGGCTTTATCCTTCACGGCCTTGACGGCTTTTTTGGCTTCTTCCTTAACGGCGCTACCTGCGCCATCCTTGGTTCCGCCTCAGCCGCTGCCCGCTGCTTTGACCGCTTTTTCAGCGCTACCTGCGCTGGGTTTCGCGCCTCAACCACTGCCGGCATGCGCACCGGGCAGAGTAACGCCACCGGCGGTGATCAACCCGGCAACTCCCAGGCCGGCAAGGAATTTCTTGAGATCCTTGCTTTTCATAGGTACCTCCTTCATAGAGATTGATGAAAATATGCATCGAAAAAATCGATACATATCTCGCTAACAATCAAAGAATTTATCAAATGAGCGCTGACCGTGTCAACAGAAAAGAAAAGCAGGCTGATCACCGCCGCCGCTGTTTTTCCGCTTTCGATCCCGGGAGTAATCGGTTACCCGGGTTTGCACTCCGGGAAATACTCCGAAACCAGATCATGCAGGGCCAGGGCCGCGGCCCGGATGACCCGCACACAGTTGGAACGGGTCGAATCCGGTCCGCCCCGATAAAAGTTCTTTACCGCCGAACGATCTTTCCAGTCGATGCGGGCGATATCAGAACAGTCGGTGCCACCGAACTCCTGGCAGATCTCCTCGAACCGACGGACCATTGCGTGGCTGAGTTTCCACATCAACCTGTGATCCCGCGTCTCCACGCTTGTCTTGCCCAGGGTAAAGCCGATCACGGCCAGGGCCCCGGGCAGGATGCCGCAGAGCCGGCCGCTGGAGCCAAGCCCGCCGCCAAAGGGGGCCAGGGCTGCAATCAGCTCTGCGGTGGGAGGCTCTTGACGAAATAACCCGGCGCCCGCGCCGAGCATGGCCTGGCTTCAGTGCATGTGCTGCTGAAAAAGCGAAACCGCCTCATCAGCCATCTGGTCCCTGTCAATCATCATGCCATCCTCCTCTCTGTTCGCCCGCATTTCTCGCCAAAGGCCGGAACGTGCCGGGCATGCGGGTCAGTCAAAGCCATTTCACCATGTGCTCCAGGGCGACAAAACCCATCTTCTCATAGAGATGGCGGCCCTGCCTGCTGGCGGCAAGCTGAATTCTCCGCAGCCCCAGCCTCCGGCCCTGGTCGAGCAGCAGTTCAACCAGCCCCCTGCCAATGCCCTGGCCGCGCAGTTCTTTTTCCACAAAGAGCGAATGGAGAAAGCCAACCCGCCAGGAGGGATCCTCGGGCACGGGTGTTGCGCGCATAACAGACAGACAGCCGCTGGCAACCGCCTCTCCGGCCTGCTCGGCCACAAAGGCCAAACAGGTCCCATCCGTGAGCTGCTCGCGCAGTTTTTCCGCCTGGGCCTGCTCCAGACGCGCAAAATCAGGCATCCGGCCACAGTCGGCCGGA
>CAYUNE010000015.1:0-4992 GCA_964446115.1 uncultured Desulfobulbia bacterium
CGCTCCGGAGAATATGCCCATCCAGATCTCTTCTACCGCGATCATTTCCCCGATAAGGAAGTCTTGACACTGGAAGACTATCGGCAACGATATTCCCAATACCGTCTCGATGGTGATCTGCAACTGTTACATCAGCGTCTACCGATGATCGCCCAGTGGGACGATCATGAACATGCCGATAACTGTTGGATGGGGGGGGCTGCAAACCATGATCCCTCAAGCGAAGGTGACTGGAACAGTCGGGTGACCGCCTCTATCCAGGCATACAGTGAATGGATGCCGGTACGAATGCAGGGCACGGATGATCGGAGTATATATCGCTCGTTCGCCTATGGAGATCTGCTGGAGCTTTTTATCACCGAATCCCGTCTGGTTGGTCGTGACGAGCAGCTTGCTTCCACCGGTGATATCGATACCGATGCACTCAACGATTCCGGGAGAACCATGCTGGGGCAGGAGCAGTATGAATGGTTGGTCGCCGGAGTGACCTCCTCATCTGCCCGGTGGAAAATCGTTTCCAGCAGTGTGCTGATGAGCCGAATGTTCGCTTCCGAGAATCAATATGGCAGCATGGACACCTGGGACGGATATCCGATGGAAAGGGAAGCCCTTTTTGCCGCGATTACCGATGCCGGGGTGACCAATTTTGGCGTTGTCTCGGGTGACTTGCACATTGCTGTGGCGTCACATCTGGTGCCCCGGGATCGCTATGAAGAGTATACCGTCGATGGAACGGGTGCGGTTGGTTTTGAGTTTGCCGCACCGAGTATCACTTCGGCGAATTTCAACGAACTGGAGGAAACCACCCTGGCGTCCGGGATCACAATCAATCCGCTGGCTATGCGAATGAGGGAAGGTCACCCATTCACTCAATTGGTGGAGCAGGAGATTATGCAGATCAACGCCAATATTCGCTATCTGGATATCGACCGTCACGGCTACATGGTGCTTGATGTCAAACCCGACAGGATTCAGGCGGAATGGTATTATTGTGACACCGTCCTGCACCATTCCCATCAGGAAAGTCTGGGAGCCGTCTGGTCAGTGCAGAACGACTCCATCGACCTGCACCGGAACCTGGAGTGATGTTGGATGATAAGCTCCGTAGGGATTTCCGGGGTCAACTTCCGGGGTCAGGTCTTGAAAAGCAACATTTTTGGGGGAGAATTTCGCTATTCAGAACCTGCCCCCCCGGCCACCGGAATCCTTGCCTGCTGCGGCGCTATGGTGTCCGGAGCATACTGGGAGCTTGTTTTCGCCCAGGAGCCGTGCTCCTGCGGGATGGAATGAGCAAGGAAAAGCGTTGTTGGATCAGCCACGATGCGGTACAAGAAAGGGAGTGGCAGGTGCTGGTTCCCTTATGTTTTCAATGGTGCGAAAGTGTTTTCCCTACCGACCCTTTTCCGCTGTTTCCGAAGAAGCGGGGCAGGCATGCCCTTTTTTTGCCTGGTGCGGGTGATTCTGCCGATTTTGCTGTTTCTCCTTTTTTTCTGCGCTCCTCTTCCGGCTGCTCCGGGCAGCGGCCGGATTGTCCGCATAGCGGTCAAGGAGTTTCCGCCCCTGGTGCTGGCCGGGACAAAGGGCCTTTGCATTGATCTTGCCCGGCTGATCTGTGACCGGCACAACCTGGTGCCGGAGTTTGTCATGTACCAGGGTGTGCCCGACTTTCTCGCGGCAGTGGAGCAGGGCGAGTGTGATCTGGGATTTGCAGGCATTACCATTACCGCCCAGCGGGAGGAACGCCTTGATTTCTCCCAGCCTTTTTTTGACTCCGGGCTGATGATCGGGGTCAGGGATGATCAGACCGGCCGTTTTGCCCATGTTACCCTGGCCATCCTCAAGGTCTTGGGCTATTCCCTGCTCATCTTTCTGGCCGGCCTCACCCTGGTGGCGCATCTCATCTGGTGGGTTGAACGGGATGACACCAGCGAGCGAGCCTTTCCCCGCACCTACAGCAAGGGCATTGTCGATGCCTATTGGTGGGCCGTGGTCACCATGACCACGGTGGGATATGGCGACAAGTGCCCCCGCCGCATGGCCGGCCGGCTTATCGCCTCCGTCTGGATGATTGTCGGCATTATGTGGTTTGCCGCGTTCACCGCCACCCTTTCCTCCACCCTTACCCTGGACCGGATTCACCCCGGCACCATCCAGGGACTGGATGATCTTGATGGTCGTCGCGTGGCCATTATCGAAGGCACCACCACCGAGGAGCATCTCCGTTTCACCGACATGGAGCTGGTCAGAACCGCGACCCTGGTCGATATGGTGCGCCTGCTCAAGGCCAAAGAGGTGGATGCGATCATTTACGATGCTCCGCCTCTGCTTTACCTGGCTCGGCATGATCCGGCCGTCATGGTAGTGGGAGAGATGTTTGCCGGGCAACGATACGGGGTGGTTTTTCCCGAAAACGGCCGGGAAGAGCTCAAGGAAATTTTCAACCGCGAGATCATCAACCTGCAGCAAAACGGTCAATATCAGCGGATATACGACAAGTGGTTCCGGTAAGGAACCACGGGAACCACGGGGTCAGGTCTTGAAAAGCAACATTTTTGGAGGGAATATCGCTTCTCGGAACCTGCCTGCCCCAGGCCGCCGGAATCCTACGGGTGAAACGGGTGGGGGCCTGGTTGCAAGCCCTGATCGTGATTACGACAACGGCACCATCCCTGTTCTTTTTTGATGGTTTGCCTCTACATGTCTTTGACTGTCGGAGGCGGGGGCTAGAGCATGGTAAAATCCGGGTCCCGGGTTACCGTGCCCGGGCCGTCGATGGTTATAAGTTCCACATCCCTGCCGCAGAGGAAATAATAGCGAACCTGGTCCTCGTCAGCATCAATATGTCGTGCCAGCCGCCGCTGCAAAGTGGCAAGCTGTTTTTCATCCAGGTGGCATTCAAACACTGATTTTTGCACCCGGACTCCGAAATTTCCCAGTTCCCGCGCCACCCGGTAAAGTCGCCGCCTATCGGTTACATCAAAGCAGACAACGGTCAACATGATCAAAGGAGATGAAAATCCGGAAAATCCGGCCGCAGCCCCTGCCCCTGCAGGATTGTCTTATCCCGGCACCAGGTACAAAGCGGATACCAGCGCAGGGAATCACCTTTCTCAAGTTCTTCGCACAACCGCATCTGTAAAGCCAGTTTTTCGTTGCCGGACAGTTCACATTCAAACACGCTGTACTGCACCCTTACACCGTAACTTTTCAGTATATTGCGCACCCGGTAACGCACTCGGTCGTCACTGATGTCATAGGCTATTATCCACAACCGGCTCATCGCAGCACCATTGCCCGGTAACGCGGTTCGCGGCCCTGAATGACGGCAGCCAGCCGATGCACCTGATGCTCCATGCAACGCCGGTAATCAAGCCGCAGGCCGCTGACAGGATGTTTGAGCGGTGCATTCAACTTTTTTTCCAGTTCCCTGATAAAGATTTTTCGTGCCTCATCATTCAGCAGACAGGCATTTCCCGGACCATTAACCGTACTGAACTGTTCCGGATGCAGCCGCCGGTTGAACACCAGGCCAAGAACCACGGTATCCACGATGATTGCGCGGAACTCCTCGATCATATCGGAAACCAGGGCCGGGTGCCCCATCCGGATCGGGTGGAGAAACCCCACATGCGGATTGAGGCCGCGGGCCCGAAGAAAGGAATAGATGTTGTAATAGAGCAGGGTGTAGCCGTAAGAGAGCATGGAGTTGACCGGATCCCTGGGTGGCTGGCGGGTGCGGCCGCCAAACCGCCAGTCCGCATCCAGGGAAGAGGCCAGCGCCCGGAAATAGAGGCGGGCTGCGGTGCCCTCGTGGCCGCGCAGGCCCTCCAGACTCTCGGCGCCGGTCAGGTTACGAACAATATCCCGAAGGCGGTTCGCGGTCCTGGTGAGGTGCGGCAGGTTGCGCTTACGGGCATAACGCCTGAGAATAACCCGGCAGTTGGCAATCTTGCCGCGAATAAATTCTCGGGCCAGCCCCAGGCAGAAGGCCGGATCTTCGGCCCGCTCGAACTGGTCACGGTGGAGCAGCACCGGGTCGGTGTCAAAGCCGTCCACCACCCCGTAAAACCGGCCATGGCCGGAAAGCAGGTAGATGGGAATTTTCGACCGCAGGCAGAAGTGCATGGCCTGGGTGGTGATCTGGGCGTTACCGAAAATCATGACCTGATCAACCTTGATGGCCGGGATGCGGTGAAAGATTCTGCCACCTCTTCTGATGGTGAACCGTTCCGACTCCTTGCCGAGTACGTAGCCGTGCTCCAGGACGTAAAGGGTCCGCAGCCGGGGATCAAGCTCGGCAACCGATGGCCGGCCGCTGTCCATAACCGGCGGTTCCAGGGGCATCACCTGTTCCGCCTGGTCCGGGAAGTCATCGGCCTTGATGCCTGCCTCGGCAAAGGCCAGGGCCATTTCCGTTTTCAGACGTGCTTTTCCGCCGGTTTTCTTTCGGCGTGGCGGTTCCGGCAGTTTTTCCGGCAGCTCGGCCAGCGATTGAAGATCAAAATAGAGGGATGCGCCGGCAGGATATTTTGTCTTCACGGCCAGGGAGCGGATAAACTCCACCCCGAGAAAACGGAACCCCTGGTTAAAGTCCACGACCCTGGTCTTTTCCCGGTTGAGCCTGAGCCGCAGGGCTTCGAGAATGTCGGCGGTAAATTCCAGGGCCCTGGCCGCGCCCCGTCGGCGCCGGCAGAGGATGAGAAAGTCATCGGCAAAACGGACCAGGCGCAGGTCTTTGTCAAGCATGGCCTCGTCCAGCTGGTCAAGAAAGAGATTGGACAGCAGCGGTGAAAGGGGCGAGCCCTGGGGAACGCCCTTTTGAAGCCGGAACCGTTTTTTGCCGTCCACCACCTCGGCGGTGAGCCACATGCGGATCAGGTGCAGAATCTCCGGATCGGTTACCCTTTTTTCAATCTCCCCTACCAGAAGGGAGTGATCAATTTCATCGAAACAGGAACGGATATCGGCATCAACGACCCAGATAAACCCCTG
>CAYUNE010000016.1:0-47465 GCA_964446115.1 uncultured Desulfobulbia bacterium
CTTTTTAGGTCGGTTGACAGACCGGGTTCAAAACGAAAGCTGCCGTCCCGTTCGGCCAGAATGGCATAGACGGCCTCCTGGTTGTCGGAATCACCATAGCGGGCTGCAATCAGCCCGCCATCCCGGAAGGTGATGGTGGCCGGTCCCCCGGGAAGATCAAAGAGCAGTTTCCCGGTTTTCTGATGCATATGAAATACCTGCAGCAACTCCGCTGTCCGCAGTACCCTGAGACGCCCCTCAAAGGCCGGCAGGGCGGCATCGGTCTCCGGGCTGTTTCGGATGATTTCCCGGCTGGTTCCTTCGATCCCGGATCTGAACTTGATCAGACCGGTACAGCCGCCGCAGTTGTAAACCCTCCGCCGGTCCGGCGCTCCCTGCTCGGGTTCGGCGAGAAAACGAAACAACAAGGCGGTGAGCTCTCGAACCAGGATGAGGCAGGCTGGCTGGTCTCCCGGCAGATTGACCGATTTCTCATCAAGGAAAAATCGATCTTCCCGCTTGTAAAAAGGACAGTTATTGGCATCAATAACCGTGAATGGTGCAGTAAACGCCATGAGCAGTGGAAGTGCCGTGTGCCTGTCTATCCCGAAAGTAATCGATCAAAGTCGCCTCGGCCCTTCCCTCTCCCGTTTGCATCCGGCCGGTCCCATTCCGGCAACAGCCGGAAACCAGGCCGACCGCGCGGATGCGGAACCACGGGCGCCTGTGGTCGATTACGCCTCAATACATCCTATTTTACAGCAGAAAGGTCTAATCTCATAATCCGGTTGTGTATTTTGTTGTTTTTTTGCCCTGGGCTTCGGCATGAAAATTGCTTTTGATCGGTCAAAGCCCATGAATAAGATATGAGCAGAGATTTTTTTATAGTATTATAGTAATAAGGCTATAACCTTTCTTTCCTTTTCACCGTTAGATAATGATCCGCCTTCTGATGATAATTTTCATTGAGCAGCAGGTGCGGAAAACGGACGGAAAGAGCATCTATGGACAGACATATACCCATGCATTGGTCCGCCTATGTCATCTGACAACAACCAGCTTTCAACGGATTACGACCAGGTTGTCGCCAGCTTGCGACAGTATGCTTCCGTCAACCTGATAAAAACCACCGGTGATCCCCCGGATCATTACGAGATTGAATATGAACTCAAAGGATATGTGACCGGCGCCGACGGCAATGTCACCACGGACACCCTGCATCGCGTTCAAATCGATCTCCCCTTTGGCTACCCCCATTTTTCTCCGATCTGTAAACCGCTGTCCCCGATTTTTCATCCCGACTTTGACAGCGATGCCATCAGGGTCGCCGACTTCTGGAACAAGGAGAAATCCCTGGTCGGCCTCATCATTCATATCGGCCAGATGATCTCCGGGGCGACCTTCTCCACTGTCGATCCCTTCAATCAGGCCGCCCTGCAGTGGTATGAAAGACATCGTCACGAGCTTCCCCTCGATGACCTCCGGTGCGGCGAGACAGACCCCGATCACGACGGTATCGATACCCTGGACGACGATCTCTTTGCCGCCCTCATGTTGGAAAATGACAGTGAAAATCCCCCAACTCCAGAAGAGGATCCCGGGCCGCAGGATTCCGTTCCCGAGGCCCTGGAGCAACCGTCCTCCGACATGGCCGGGAGCGATTCAAGCGATCCGGAACAGCTGCTCCGGCAGGCCATGGAACAAAAAAAGATTTACGAGGCCCGCCGCATTCTTCGCCGCCTGCCGCATGACTATACCCTTCCCGGCCGGCAGGAAATCGCCCAGTCCATTACCGAGGTCATTGACAAGGCGGAACTCTATCATACCGAGGCAAAAAAATTCGAGCAGCTTGGCCGCCTGGAGCAGGCCCAAAAGGCCCTGGCCCGGGTGGAGACACTTGTTGCCGATTACCCCGGCCTTGATGAAGACCTGCAAAGGGTGGAGAGTTCGCTTCATCTGAGCGATCCCTCCGGCTCCCGGTCACTCTCCGTCCCCACAACCCCGGAAAGATCAACCCCTTCCTCCCTGCCTCCCGGTATCAAGGGCATCGCCCGCAGCTCCGGGACCGGTGTACCCGCCAAAAGGAAAAAGAAGTCCGGGTCCGGATCCCGGCTGAAACCGGTGTCGGTAGCACTACTGGTCCTGCTGGCATTGGTTATCGGCGGTAGATATTATCTGGAGTCAACCAATACTCTGCTGCTGGAGCAGACAAAAAACGGGCTTGCCCAGGCCCGGGGATTGATCGACCGGCAGATGTACCAGGCGGCCAAAGAAAAACTGGATGCTGCAAAAGAGAGCCTTGACAAAATCCGGTTCCACCAGACTGAAAAGACCTTCCTGCACAACCAGCTGGAAACCATGCTACACTCCCAAGACCTGTCGGAAGGTCTCCAGGGCCGGGTAGCTTTCCAGGGAAGGTATGTTCCCATGGATCAGGTCGCCGCCCTCAAGGAGATTGCCCAACGGCTGGAAAATGGATCCCGGCTGGCGTCGGAACATAACTGGAAGCAGGCCGCCGAAGAGTACAAGGAGGCCCTGCGACTGGCAAAGGACAACAACCTGAGCGATCAGCAGCAGAAAGTGGAGGAGGCCGTTAGCAGACTAAAGCTCAACCAGGCTTTACTGGCCGCCCGCACCGCTGAAAAAATGGAAAAATGGCCGGCCGCCGCCAAACACTATCAACGGGCATACCAGCTTGCCGCCGGCCTGCCCGATGACCTGCATCAGGTGGAGATCGCCGGGCGTCTGGCCGAGGTCAAATTTCATCACCTCTTTGAACAGGGAAAACAGGCATTTGTCGAGTCGGAATGGCAACAGGCCATTGATTTCATCCAGCAGGCGCAAAAAATTCTCGAAAACAGCCCGGTGGGCCTGACGGCCCGAAAAAAGGATCTGCTGGCGAAAAACCTCTTTCAGGTCAAACTGTACCAGACCAGGGCCAAGGCCATCCAGGCCTACAACGTTGCCGACTGGGACCGGGCCATTCGCCTGTATGACAGGGCCCTTGAAATGATCGCGAACAATCCGCCGCTGGTGGATGATACAATCAGAAAAAACAACCGAAATATCAAACGATCAAGATTACTGGCCATCATAGCGCGTGATCGGGAGCTGGCTGTTCTGGCCGAACGAAAAAATAAACCGCAACAGGCCCTGAACCTCTATCGGGGCCTGGTCGCGGCAATGGATCAGAACACGGATGTGGCGGACCAGGAGGTGGTGGAAGTCCGCAAGGAGATCGAGAAAAAAATCGACGAGCTTGAAGAAAACCTCTTTCTTGATGAAAAAATCGCCTATCTTCTGGAAAATTATCAACAGCTGATCAGGAAACACTACCCCAATGCCCGAGCCAATAAAATGGACAATCCCAAGGCGGAGTTCCTGGGCCGGGAAAACGGCGACCTTCTCTTTGAACTGAGCTGCCTTGAAAAAAGCCGGAGCAGCAATTTCCTGCTGGTGGTCAACTACCGCTATTCTCCAGATACCGATTCCTGGAGCGTCGACACCAGGTGAGAGGTGATTGATCACAGGCACCGCATCTTCACGTAAATCTCTCCCGGCCGCATAGTGAAGCTATAGCGGCCGGGAAAAATTCAAGCAGATCTGCAGCACCAGTAACCAATTACAGTTTGGAAGCAAGATATATCGCGGGGTGACATACCCTGTGATCGGTTGCGGCAAGAGCCGTCATTCAGTGGTGATGGTGGTGATGCTGGCCGCCATGCCCGCTTTTCTCGTGTGGACCGCCCGCGGCACGGAGCGCCTCCCGCAAATAGCCGTCTGCCTTGCTGAGCGCGGCAGCGGCCTTTTGCAGCAGCTCGGCCACATCCTGCCGGCCGGCAGCCCCAACCTTTGCCGCCCAGTGGTCAAACTCACCCCCATGGCCGCTGTTATGCTCGATCCAATGCGGCAAGACAACACGTAATTTATCTAAATCATTCATCTGTTTCTCCTCTTCTCTCCCGTTGTAACCATTTACGGGATTCGCAACCCGTCGCTCTAATATAGCTTTTGGCTGTAGGCGCTCACGGGCGGGATGGAGTCAGCAAGGATGCGGTTCCCGTGAATGCTAACCTTCCATTTGATCCACGGGAGTCAGCACCACGGTGCCTTCCAGGAAGTCGATATTGGAGAGAGTGACATTCTCCAATGTCAAGGGTTCTTCAAAAAAGGTGCTCAGCCTGACACCCGTATCAGTGATGCTCAGGCCGGTGACATTCTCCATGACCTTTTCCCTTTCACCTTGCCGTTCGACGACCACGCTGATCTGGCACATGGGACTCCTCCTCCACAGCGATTGAATTATACGAGAAAACGAAACTCTCCCTTGCCGAGCAGGTCATGAAGATGGAGGATTCCAAGAAGTTTTTCCTTGCCATCGGTCACCGGCAAAACGGTTATCTCATGACGCTGCATGATGCTGAGGGCGTCCGCCGCCAGCAAATCCGACGTAATAGTGACGGGATCCGGGGTCATGACCGAACCGAGATCACCGGTGAACCCGCTGCCGGAGAGGATAAGACGACGCAGATCGCCATCGGTGATAATACCCCTCACCCGTTTCCCGTCATCGGTGACGATAACCGCACCGATATTTTTTTTATTCAGCTCATCCATGGCCGCCTGCAGGGAAGCCTGCTCGCCGACCACCGGCACCTTCTCTCCCGTAAGCATGACCTCGACAACCGCCACCTTGAGACGCTCACCCAGGCTGCCGCCGGGATGGTTGCGCCGAAAATCCTCAGCCTGGAACTTTTTCCGTTTCAGCAGGACCACTGCCAGGGCATCACCCAGGGCCAAGGTAACCGTTGTGGAGGTGGTGGGCGCAAGACCCAAGGGGCAGGCCTCCTTCGGTACGCGGATGTTCAGAACCACATCAGCCTGTGCCGCCAGCGATGACTGTTGCGAGCCTGTCATGGCGATTATGGTTTTGGTCCGTTTTCTCAGGCTGGTTAAAAGAGTGTTGAGTTCAGTGGTCTCGCCGGAATAGGAGATCGCTAAAATAACATCCGTAGATGCCACCATACCGAGATCTCCATGCATTGCCTCCACCGGGTGCAGAAAAAAAGAAGGGGTTCCGGTGGAGTTGAGGGTCGCGGCGATCTTCTGTCCCACAATTCCGGATTTGCCGATACCGGTAATGACCAGCCGACTGGGACAATCAAGGATATACTGCACCGCCTGTTCGAACTCATGGGCCAACCTGTCCCGAACGGCGAGGATTCCCTCGGCCTCTATGGAGAGTACCTCTTTGGCCTGATCTATGAACATAGCACTAATACCTGTCACAGCTGTCGATGTATCAGCCGGAGGATTCTTTGAAGAGTCCGGGGGTCAGGTCACCGGACAACACATGGTGAATGGTTCCCTGGGCATCACTTACCATATATCGGCCATCATGGGCAAGGCCTATTGCCCGGCCACTGACAACCTCGCCGGCTGGCGTCATCCAGTCCATGGGTACGCCGACCAGGGCATCATACCGTTGCCAGGCGCAAATGGTTTCGCTGCCGCGCTCCAGGGTTGATTTCTCAAGACAAAGAAGCACTCCCTGGGCAATGGCCTGCATCAGACTCTCCATGTCCCACCGGCAGCCGCAGGCGGCGGCAAGTGATGTCACCCGTGCCCGCAGTTCTTCCGGCAGGTCGGTCAAATCGGTGTTGACGTTAAGGCCGATACCCGCCACATAAAAGGAAATCCCCCCGTCGCCACGGCGAAACGGTGCGGATTCAATGAGAATTCCGCCAAGTTTCCTGCCGTCCAGGAGAATATCATTGGGCCATTTCAACCCAAGAGGCAAAGTGTCGTATCCTGTAACGGCTTCAATAACGGCAACGCCGACGGCAAGGGGAAGGAAGGGAAAAACAGCGCCCGGACGCCGGGGGCGCAAAATCACTGACATGTAGAGGCCGCCGCGGGGTGAATACCATTGGCGTGAAAGTCGACCCCGTCCCCCGGTCTGCACCTCGGACACAACAAGCGTGCCGTGGGCGGCCCCGTCGGATCCCAACTCCATGGCAATGGAGTTGGTGGATTGAACGGATCGGTATCGCAGAATCTGCAAGGGATATGAAACGAAAAAAAACGCCCCAACAAAAAAAGCAGAGGCCTCGGAGGACTCTGCTTCTCAAGAGAATACAGCGGAAAAAGGGTTAGTTGATCCCCTCTTCTCCTTCCTCGTCTTTGATGCGGTCCGGGATACCGTACATTGTGGTGGATCCTGAAGACCAGAAGGCCAGCTTGCCCTCTCTGACCAATTCGTTGGCCACGTTTTTTATTACCCGAGGCTTGGTGTCCGGATCACATTTGTAAAAATCCTTGATATACATCTGAGGCTTTTTGGCCTTTTGGGCCTTTTCGATCATTGCAGCTTTCAGTTCATCCTTACTCAGAGCCATGGTATTCTCCCTATTCTCTGGTTGATTTTGCCGGATTATCCCGACTCCTTGCGGAGTCGGGATGAAATAATGATGGCCTATGGGTTAACCGGTATATGAGGCAGTGGCACTGGTATATTTGAACTGAGTGGTGGTCCGCCAGGTATCGTAAGCCAGCCGATAGTCATCGACACACTTATCGGTAAACGGAATATCGCAGAGTTCAAAGAACTTCTCCCAACCGATGCGTTCAGCCCATTCACCAACACGTTCATACTTATTGGCGTTCTTGGCATACACCTCAAGGATGTTTTTCACTGCATCAACAACCTCAGGCCAACGCGGCGGATTATTGGGCAGGAACGGAATCACCATCTTGGAAAATTTGGGGGCGGACTTGGAGTTGGACACCTTGCCACCCACCAGAATGGCCATACCGTCGCCTTCGGGATCTGCCAGCGGCATTGCGGGACACATGGTGTAGCAGTTACCACAGAACATACAGCGGTCGTTATTGACCTTGACCGATTTGACATCCTCACCCTTGGAGTTCTTGGCCTTGGCCGGCTTAACCGCACCAAGCGGACAGGCGGCAACGGCAAGGGGCAGCTCGCAGACACCGGTGATACGATCATGATCGATCATCGGCGGCTTACGATGGACACCAAGCAGGGCGATATCGGAGGCGTGAACAGCGCCGCACATGTTGAGACAGCATGCCAGGGCAATGCGCACCTGAGCCGGCAGCTTCATGGAACCGAAGTACTCAAACAGCTCATCCATGACCGCCTTTACCGGGCCGGAGGCGTCGGTAGCCGGGGTATGGCAGTGCACCCACCCCTGGGTATGGACAATATTGGTCACACAGGCACCGGTTCCACCGATGGGGAACTTGTTGCCGCGGCTCTTCAGGTCATCGACCAGAGCCTGAACCTTGTCCTTGGAATCAACCATGAACTCGACATTATTCCGGGTGGTGAAGCGCAGGTATCCATCACAGTGGGCATCGGCAATATCGCAAATTTCACGGATATGCTCAATGGACATCAGACGGGCGGTACCGCAGCGAACCGTGTAGCACTCGGCGCCGGTTTCGGAGACATGCACGGTGATACCGGGCTCAAGGATCTCATGGTATAGCCATTTCCCCTTGTTCTCTTTGATAACCGGCGGCAGAAAGTCTCCATAGTATGGGGGACCAAGGTCACTGATTCTGCCTTCCATCGGATTGTTCGGATCATAGCCCATAATTGAACCTCCTTATATAAATAGTAAGCTGTAACGTAATGAAAAAACTTTCAAACAACGTGATCAGGCAGCGTGACGCTTTCTGAACTCAACAATATCGCGCTCAAATCCGCCGGGTACTTCCTCATCCTTCCAGAACACATAGGGATTGGAGCGGGGCTCTTTGATATGCTGCGGCATGTGCTTGACGTTCATTACACTGAGGAAAGTGGGGAGACCGACACGCTGCATGGTCTCGCCGACACGCTCGCGGTTCTTCCCGACTTCCATCCACCAATCCCAGACGGTCTCGATGACATCAATGACATTCTCGAAATCGTTGTCCGCGGAGACCTCGATAAAGGGGATGACCATGGTGGCAAACTGGGCGCCGTCAAGGATGGGGGCTTTGGCTCCCATACAGATGGTTGCTCCTTTTTCTTTACCGGGGCGCAGTGCACGGGGCATGACGTTGATGCAGTGCATGCAGCGGGTACATTCGGCATTGTCGATTTTCAGCTCATCCCCTTCCATTGACATGCAGTTGGTGGGGCAGAGATTGATCACCTCTTTGGTGATGTCGAAAGGTCCCCAGTCGCCGTCACGATGGGCACCGCCGTTTGACGGATACTCACCGTTCATATATGCCTTCACCGCTTCCTGATCAATCTGGATATCATCTTTCCAGGTACCGATCACGGCAAAGTCGGAACGGGCAATGGCTGCAACACAGTCATTGGGGCAGCCGGAGAATTTGAACTTGAACTTGTACGGAAAGGCAGGGCGATGAATTTCATCCTGATAGTGCAGGGTCAGCTTGTGGCAGATTTCCTGGGTATCATAGCAGGCCCACTCACACCGGGACTGACCGAGACAGCAAGCGGGAGTCCGCAGGTTGGAACCGGAACCGCCGAGATCCTGTCCCATCTCGTGGGTGAGATCCCAGAAGAACAGCTCCAGATTCTCGGTCCGGGTGCCCAGCAGAATAATGTCACCGGTGGAACCATGCATATTGGTCATACCGGAACCGTGCTTCTCCCACAGATCCATGAGCTGACGCAGATTCTTGGTGGTGTAATACTTGGAAGACGGCTGGTTGACGCGGACGGTGTGAAAATGTTCCACGCCGGGAAACTGCTCAGGAACATCGGAATAACGCCCGACAATACCGCCGCCGTAGCCGAAAACACCGACAATGCCACCATGCTTCCAGTGGGTGATCTTGTCTTTGTACGAAAGCTCCAGCTGCCCTAAAATGTCCCAACATTCAGGCTTCGTCTCCGCCTGACGCTTCATGTCGGAAACGAAACTCGGCCATGGGCCCTTTTCCAGCTCGTCCAACAAAGGCGTATCATGCTTTGCCATCAGATTTCCTCCTTTCCTGATCTTTTGGTTTAAACTACGAATTTCAATAACCTAACAAACGGTAAACTAACATTTCTCGTCGCGGAACAAGAAGTGAATCGTCATTCATATTAATAATACAAATTCAATATATCAATAAAAAACATATCGGCCTGCCCGATTTTTGTCAATTAAAAAAGATTTGCCGCATTCTCCCCAAAGCGGGCGCAACCGGCGGGAAAAACGAACCTACAGGGCTACAGCATTCGGGCCGCCCGAAGCAAATCATGTTCCGTGTCGTTTTCGGCATCGTTTCTTTTTTCGATGCCATCACGCATAGTTAACTGATCAAGGAGCCGACCGGCCAGGATCTTGCCCAGCTGCACGCCCTCCTGGTCGAATGAGTTGATGTCCCAGAGAAAACCCTGAAAAACGATCTTGGCCTCATACAGGGCCAGGAGAGCACCCATGCTGAAAGGAGTAAGCCTGTCGCCGATGAGGATGGTGGAAGGACGGTTGCCGGCAAAACGTTTGTTGGGATTTTCATGTTTTCGTCCCCGGGCCAGGGCCAGGGATTGGGCCAGCATATTGGCCACCAGTTTCTGTTGAGAAGTCGTCTTGTCAACCACTATGTCCCGCTCATACTGGCTGCGGCGGAAGCCGATGAATTCCACCGGGATCCACTCGGTTCCCTGATGGATCAGCTGATAAAAGGCATGCTGGCCGTTTGTTCCCGGCTCCCCCCACAGAACCGGCCCGGTCTTCCAGCTCACCTCCCCGCCCTTTCTGGTGATCGACTTGCCGTTGCTCTCCATATCGCATTGCTGGAGATGAGCGGGAAACCGGCTCAACGCCTGACTGTACGGTAAAACGGCGACCGTGGCACCACCGAGAAAATTATGATTCCAGATACCCAGCAAAGCGAGCATAAGTGGAATATTCCTGCGGATATCCGGCTCCTCGGCAGCTCGATCCATTTCGTGGGCACCGCGCAGCAACTCCAGAAAATTATCATACCCCAGGGTAAAACCAAGGGTAACCGCACCCACCATGGAGGTGGCGCTGTAGCGGCCGCCGATATAGTCGTACATGTGAAAAGCGCTCAGATAGCCGGCGGCGCCGTCCATGGGGCTGCCCGCACCGGTTACGGCGATCATGTGACCGGCCGCATCAAGGCCGGCCGCCTTCAGGGATTGACGAACCAGTTCCTCGTTGGTGCGGGTTTCCAGGGTTGTGCCGCTTTTTGAAACAATGTTGAAAAGGGTGGTGGACAGATCAAGGCGGGAGAGCACTCCGGCGGCGTCGTCGGGATCGACATTGGAAATGAATTCCGCCCTCCTGCCGCGGATGGCATATCTTTCCAGGGCAAGATATAGGGCCCGCGGCCCCAGATCCGAACCGCCGATTCCCACCTGGACAATGGTGGAAAAAGGCTCGCCCCGGTGATTGGTAATTTTGCCGCTGTCGATCTCATCAAGAAAAATTTTCAACTTCTCCAGTTGACGGGCGGCATCGGCGACGGCACCTGCACAGGCAGGAGAATCCGAAAACAGATCGCGGCAGGCCGTATGGAGGACCCGGCGCTCCTCGCTTTCCCAGCCTTCGATGCGGTTCATCACCGCTCCGCTTTTCATGGCCAGAAACTGCTCCATGACCGCACACTCGTCGGCCAGCAGTTGCAACTGGTCAAGGGTTTCGTCATCCACTCGCTGGGTGGCGTAGAGAAGATCATACCCGCATGAACAAAGGCGGTATCGCCGCAATCGTTCCCCATTCAGTGACCCGGGGGCGGTAAGATCAAAGGGTGAGGCGGCCAGTTCCCGGAGACGGGTGCAGGCACGGCTTTGGTTGAAGGAGATATGATCCATGGTGTTCTTTCCTGGTCCGGTTGAGGGGTGTCGAAAAGTTTCTTCCCGGAATATTACTGATTTTCAAAGGCTGCCAACCGCTTCATTTCCGTGATCACGGCTTGATAATCCGGCTGGCCGAAAATGGCGGATCCGGCGACAAAGATATCGGCTCCGGCATCAGCCACCGCCGCAATGGTGTCGGGACCCACGCCGCCATCCACCTCGATTGCGGTGTCAAGGCCGCGTTCATTGATCATCCCCTTCAGCTCGGTAATCTTGCGGAGTGAATCCGTAATGAACGACTGACCGCCAAATCCGGGATTGACACTCATCACCATCACCAGATCGACATCGGCAAGGATATAATCCAACCTTTCCAGGCCGGTGGCCGGATTGAGCACCACCCCGGCCTTCTTTCCCAGCTCGCGGATGCGGTGTACGGTCCGATGCAGATGGGGGCAGGCCTCAACGTGCACGCTGATCCAATCAGCCCCGGCAGCGGCAAACTCGTCAATATAGCTTTGGGCATTGCTGATCATCAGATGGACATCCAGGGGCAGATCGCAGATCTTTCTCACCGCCCGTACCACCAGGGGCCCGATGGTGATGTTGGGAACAAAATGGCCGTCCATCACGTCGATATGGATAACCTCCGCTCCGGCCCGGCGAACCGCCGCAATCTCTTCCCCCAGCCGAGCGAAATCAGCCGACAGGATTGATGGCGCAATCATCTTTTTTTTCATAACCTTCTCTCCCCTTCTCAACAAATTCCCATGGATTCCCCCGGCAGCGCTCCTCATACCCGCTGGTACACCCTGCCGGGTAACCGGCGCACCAAACCGCCCAGTTCCAGCTGGAGCAGGGCATCGCCCACCTCGGCGGCGGACAACCCGCTTGAACGGATGATTTCATCAATGGTCCGACTGTCGTCGTCAACAACGGCCAACACCTGTTTTTCGCAGGCGGAAAGATTGTTTTCCGATCGCCCCTCTCCGTCGTAGCCGGACGACGAAACCGTTTTCAGGGAAGAGGCCAGCTGCAGTTCCTCGACGATATCCTCGGCTGACTGCACCAGCCGGGCCCCCTGCTTCAAAAGCCAGTGGGTTCCGGCGCTGCGGCTGGAATCCACCGGACCGGGAACGGCAAAAACCTCACGTCCCTGCTCCAGGGCCAACCTGGCTGTGATCAGTGATCCGGACCGCAGAGTGGCCTCCACCACCACAACTCCGAGGGACAAACCGCTGATGATGCGATTGCGGGCGGGAAAACGGAAACCGTCCGGCCGTGTGCCCAGGGGATACTCACTGACCAATACCCCCCGGCTCTCCACCTGCCGATACAAACCGGCATGGACGGCCGGATAGACGATATCGGGACCGCAGCCAAGCACGCCGATGGTGCCGCCATCGCCATTGAGGGCGCCGCGATGAGCCTCGCCATCTATGCCGAGCGCCATACCGCTGACGACAACAATACCGAGGGCCGCCAGCGACCGACTCAATTCAAAACCGATCCTGCGGCCATAGGCGGAAGCGGAACGGGAGCCGACCACGGCAACGGCCGGCTGTCCCAGCAGCGAGGTCTTTCCCCGGCAGTAGAGCAATAACGGGCAATCGTGAATGGTTCGCAGCTGGAAGGGAAAGAGGGGATCATCCGTATCGATGACTCTGACACCCGATGCCGCGGCTCTTCGCAGCTGTTTCGCCGCCCTCTTGCGGGCGGCGGCCACGGTTTCGCGGTCCCCCAGGGTGGCGGCCGCCTGTTTGCCTGCTCCCGGCACCCGGATAATCTCTTCCGGATCGGCCTCAAGCACGCTTCCCGGACTGCCGAAGCCGTCGACCAGTTTCCGGATCAGAGCGGCACCGAAACGGGGAAGCAACAGGAGGGTGAGATAGTCAAGCCTTGACCTCAAACCGATAAATCCCTGGTACGAACAGGCAGCGGCAGCTTCCTGCCGGTTAATCGAAGATGAAGGAGTGCAGATCCTTGCTTCGGCTTGGATGGCGCAGTTTCTGGATGGCCTGGGATTCGATCTGCCGGATCCGCTCCCGCGTCACCGAAAAACACTTTCCCACCTCCTCCAGGGTGTGATCCGTGTCCTCGGAAATACCGTAACGCATGCGCAGAACCTGTTCCTCACGCGGCGTCAGCGAAGACATTACCTTGTTGAGGCAACGCTTGAGGCTTTCCGTCATGGAAACCTCCTGGGGATCGGGACGCTCCGTATCTTCCAGGAAATCGGCAAGGTAGGTCTCATCATCTCCCACGGGCGCGTCAAGGGAGATGGCATCCTTGGCGGTTTTAAGCGCAGCGCACACCTTCTTCACATCGGTGCCGAGTTGCTGCGCCATCTCTTCGGGGGTGGGATCGCGGCTCATATCCCTTGAAAAATCCTTGCTGAAACGCAGCATGCGGTTAATGGTCTCGATCATGTGAACGGGCAGCCGGATGGTGCGTCCCTGGTCGGCGATTCCGCGGGTCACCGCCTGCCTGATCCACCATGTGGCATAGGTGCTGAACTTGTATCCCCGGTGGTAGTCGAATTTGTCCACCGCCTTCATCAGCCCGATGTTTCCCTCCTGGATCAGGTCGGAAAACTGCAGGCCGCGATTCAAAAACTTCTTGGAAATGGAAATAACCAGACGCAAATTGGCGCGCACCAGGGAATCCTTGGCCATTTTCGACATTTCCCTGCCCACTTCGATCTCAAAAACCAGGTTTTTCAGGGTGGCGAAATCAACACCGACATTCTCCGCAACCTGCCGGGAAATGCGGCGGGCCAGGGTATCCGAGTCCATGACCGTTACCCGCTCGCCTCCCTTTTCCCGGGCCGCCCGGGTGGCGGCCAGCTGCTCCTCCTGACCCACCTTGACCATCATCTTCTTGAAGCGGTCGGCCAGATCCTCGATATTGTTGGCAACCGAGCAGATACCCTGGGCATAGAGACGGGTTTCGGTGAAGAGATCGGCAATCTGTTTCCCAATTTTGCGGCTTTGGCCGATAATCTCCTCCTCTTTGTCATCACCCTGGGGCAACCCTTTTAGTTCATCAAGGAGTTTTCGTCGCTCTTTGTCGAGGCTGTTGGCCTCCCTGATGGCGGCCAGAAAGTCGTCCCGTATCCGCTTGAGCCCCTCTTTGTTGTTGTCGCTGATGCCCTTGATAACCACCTCGATCTTGAACTTGCCCTTTTCCAGTCCCTCGGCCAGGTCGTTGAGCGGTGCCAGACCAAGGGGTAGCTGGAGGACGGCATACTGAATGCGTCGTTCTCCATCCTCGATCATCCGGGCCAGTTCAATTTCCTCTTCATGTTTCAACAGCGACAGATCCCCCATCTCACGCAGATACATGTTCATGGGGTCCACCTTGGACGGTGAACTGCGACGGCGGGACTTACCACGCCGTTCCCGGCTGTCGCGACGGTCGATACCGGCACGGCGGTCATGAAAGGGCCAGCGGCGATCACCGTAGGGATTACCCCGTCGATCCTCGGCCACGCCTTTGGGAAGGGTGATCTGTATGGGATCATCAGGGGTTTTGATGAGACGGGTCAAGTCGGCGGGTTCGTCGTTGTCCAGCAGATCATCCAAATCATCCTCAAAAAATTCATCATCGGAAATCATTTTCCTTACCCCCAAAACAGATACCGCTAAGAGTTACCCGGATGGCGGATTCGCTATAATCCACTCCTTCTCCTGATCATCCGTCGCAAGTATATGCTGAATTCATTCCTATCTTACTTAATTTTTATCCGGCTCACACCCATTTTTCCAGTCACAGGCCGGGGCTTTTCTCTAAAACAGAGAAAAGTTTAGTCTCCTTTGCTGCAATAGATCATTTCTGAACCGGCATTGCCGGGGCGCCTGCAGACCGGCCAACCCCTCACCAATGCCATGTTAAAGAATTATTAGAAAGTTCAATATACCAAAATTTATATTTCTTTCACCAAATGACATGAAAAATCAGCAAGTTTTTTAGCCACCTGCTGTTTTGACTCCAACAGAGCCATAACACGTTCATGATCGCCGGCCAGTTGCGCCGCCTCGATTTCCCGGCGGATCTCCTCGGCCTTCCGCCGTTGTCGAACCGTCTGCAGCCAGGAGAGGTAGGTATCCCGCAGCTGCTCCGCCGGTGTCTCTCCATCGCTGTCATTGAGCGGTGCCGCAATGACCAGACGGGCGATATACTCCCGCTCCTCTCCTGCGGCAAACAGATCCAGCAGCCGGTCCACCGTCACCGGCTCATCCCCTGCGGAGACGGCAAGGAGAGTTTCCACAATTTTTTCAGCCGCCGATCCCCTGAGCACCTCACCGGCACCGGCATCAACCAGTTCATGGGTAAATTCTGGATAGAGAATCAGAAAATCAAGCAACTGCCTCTGGGTCCTGCTGAGCCCGTCAAAGCCCGCCGGTTCCCTTTCCGGCGTTCTCCCGCGGGGCCGGGGCTGCGCCGGGGAAATCAAATGCCGCGGTGCCACTCCCAGTTTTTGGCTGAA
This sequence comes from uncultured Desulfobulbia bacterium, assembly GCA_964446115.1. GTDB lineage: Bacteria > Desulfobacterota > Desulfobulbia > Desulfobulbales > Desulfobulbaceae > CAYUNE01. The sequence goes on from CAYUNE010000016.1 coordinate 15,270, forward strand.
ATAGCCGATCATCAACTCCCGCTGTACGGAGTCGCCGGCGGCTTCGATGAGCGGAATCAACTCGGCAACGATCCGGTTCTTGCCGGAAAGGCCCGACCCGTAACGATTTGTCAGCGAGCCAAGGATAAACTCCGGTAGTTCCGCGGCAGCGGTTATCAATTCCTGCAACCCCTCAGCCCCCTTTTCGCGCACAAAGGTGTCGGGATCGTGCTCCCGGGGAAGCACCACCACCCGGGCGACAACATGTTCGGCTAGAAAAAGGGGGACGGCACGCATGGCCGCCTTCAGTCCGGCGGCATCGCCGTCGAAAATCAACACCACCTCATCACTGTATCCCTTGAGGAGGCGAATGTGTCGTCTGGTCAGGGCGGTTCCCAGGGGCGCCACCACGTTGGCAATACCATGGGCAACCAGGGCCAACAGGTCGAAATTGCCCTCCACAACCAGGGCCTGCCCGCCCATGCGGATCGCCTCACGGTTGGGATGCAGGCCGAAGAGGACGCGACTCTTGTCGAAAACCGGAGTTTCAGGTGAATTCATATACTTGGGCATGCCATCACCCAGGATACGCCCGCCAAAGGCAACCACCCGACCGCTCATATCGACAATGGGAAACATCACCCGGTCACGGAACCTGTCATAATAGCCGCCGCGCTCTCTGGGCACGGCCAATCCCGCCTTTTCAATATCCGCCGCCCCATGACCCTTGCCACGTAACAGCGAAAAGAGGAAACTCCATCCCCGGGTCTCGGGGGGCGGGCAGTAGCCAAGCCGAAATTTTTTTACAATTTCGTCAGGAATATCACGATGTTGTAGGTATTTCCTAGCCTTTCGCGCTCCCGGGCTGCGGAGAAGATAATCATGATAGATGGACGTGGCCAGCTCGTTTATCTCGAAAATCTTTTCCCGCTGCCGGGAGCGCCGCCGCGCCTCTGGGGAAACCTCCCTGGTGGGCAGTTCAATTTGATGACGCCGGGCCAGCTCCTCAAGGGCCTCGGGAAAACTCATCTGATGATATTTCATCAAGAAAGAGAAAACATCACCCGATTCGCCGCATCCAAAACAGTGGAAAAACTGCCGTTGCGGATTGACTGAAAAGGAGGGATCCTTATCGGCGTGGAAAGGACAGAGGCCGGAATAGTTGGCCCCGGTCTTTTTGAGCTGCACGTTTTCTCCGATAACCTGGACGATATCGGCGGCATCCTTGACCCGAGCCTTGATTTCTTCACGCGACAACGGTGTGTCCATGCCTCACCCCTGCAAAAAAAAGCTGTTTCACCGCGGCAGCACGGTGCTGGATTATTTCTCCGCCCTGGATTATACTTGACACTTGAAGAGAAAGTAAGGTCAACAATGGTAATTGATCACAGGGGCCGCAAACCGGCCCGGTCGCCGGTACCTGATAACGATGGCAATGATGGAGACAAATATCGATAAGGCCCTGGCCTATGAGGTAAAAAAAGAGATTGCGGAGCGCTATTTCGGCTTCCGCAAGGTCATTGAGGAGGATATAGAGGACTTCGATAACAAAATTTTGCAATCGGCACTCCGCCTTGAACAGAAAATCGGTTTTGACCTGATCAGGCTCTATATCTTACTGAAAGATGACCGGCTTATCCATGAGTTTATCGTAATCAGCGGTCTTGAGCAGAAACTGTTTTACGATCCGTATCTTCTGGAATCACCCACCATTCGCAAACGGGTCTTTGCCCGCCAGACCGTTCACGGATTTACCCGGGCCGGCCGCTTCAAAAATCTCATCCTCGATACCTACGCCTCCCTTTGCAGGCATATCCATGAATACCGGAAGAAATTCGAAGAGCTGGCAGAAGACCAGCAGACCATTGTCGAGGAAATCAATCTCTTCTATCGGAAAAACGACCTCAGCCAGATCATGGGTTTTCTGCGCACTCTCGACAACCAGGGTCTCATGACTTCAGGCATGGCCGGCTCGATCAACACCGGCATCGGCAGCGGCCTTGAGAAAAAACTGCAGGTCGCTCCGCCCAAGCCGGTCGACCAGTTACTGCCCATGCTCAATCAGCCCCTCCCACCAGCCGCCATTCGCAAGAAACTGGTGGGAATCATCGAGCGGGCATTCCGCCTTCAACCTGATATCGAGGTCCGGAATTTCATCCGTTGATTCATCGGGAGCCGATTTTCTTCGGACAACTCTGCCTTATCCATGAACAGCGCCGCCCACTACTCATCCCTGTCCATTTCCCTGCTGGCCGTCGGCGGCGGTCTGGCAATGCTGGTAACCGGCGGAGAATCCCTGGTCTCCGGCGCCTCCAGGCTGGCCCGTCACTTCGGCATGTCCACTCTGCTCATCGGGCTCACCGTTATCGCCTTCGGCACATCGATTCCCGAACTTTTCGTCAGCCTCACCGCCACCCTGCAGGGACATCCGGGCATCATGCTCGGCAATGTCGTCGGCAGCAATATCGCCAATATCGGTCTTATTCTCGGAATTTCTCTGACATTCAAATCCATATCCGTCGAATTCCACCATATCCGTACCGAATATTTCCTGGGACTTGCCGCCGGCCTCATCCTCCTTGTCTGCGCCTCTTTCGGGTATTTCCCCCGGTCCCTGGGAGTGGTTTTCGTCCTGGTGCTCTTTCTCTATACCCTGCACGTCTATCGCCGGGAAAACGACGGCGACAGCGCCAATGACGAAGACAGCGGCCCGACGCCGCTCAACTCGCATCCGGGACTGTGCTTTCCCGTGGCTTCGCTCCTTATCACCGGCGGTTTTCTCCTGCTCTCCTTCGGTTCCAATATCTTCATCCGCGGAGCAGTGGATGTCGCCCGCCACTTTCAGGTCAACGAGCTGATCATCGGCCTGACCCTTGCGGCCATCGGCACCTCGCTACCGGAGCTGGCAGCCGGCCTGGCGGCGATCCGGCGCAACGAGGCCGACCTGCTCATGGGCAATATCATCGGATCAAATCTCTTCAACCTTTACATGGTATTGGGGCTCACCGCGGCCATCAGTCCCCTTTCCCTCGCAAGGCAGCTCCTCTACCGGGATCTGCCCGCCATGCTCGGTTTCACCCTCATTCTGCTTCCCATCCTCGGCCCCAAAGGACGGACCCGCAGACCGGCCGGCATACTGCTGCTTGTCGCCTATCTTCTCTACTGCCTCTCGCTTGCTCAGCCGCGGTAGCGGACCAGGCGGGCGGCGAAAAAGCCATCAATCCCGTCCGCCGGAGTGGTGGATAAAAAGCCATGCTCAGAGACCAGCTCCCCCGCCGCTTCCGGCAAAAAGGCGCGGCAATCCCCGATGCCATATTCCGGATGTTTCCCGAGAAAATGGCGGATCACCTCCTGGTTTTCCTCGGGCTCCATACTGCAGGTGGCATAGACAAGCACCCCGCCCGGGGCCTGCAGGGCTGCTGCTTCATCGAGGAGGGCGAGCTGTTTTTTCTGATAGGTCAGCAGGTCGCGGGGCTGCCGACTCCAACGGATATCCGGATGGCGGCCGATGACTCCGGTGCCGGAACAGGGGGCATCGACAAGGATGCCGTCATAACGCCTCTCCGCCGCTTCGCCGAACCCGGCAAGCGTTGTCCGGCGGCAGCTAACCCTGTCACCAAGTCCCAGTCGATGAAGATTTTCCTGTAGAAGCCGAAATCGGATGCGGTGAGGCTCCACTGCCGTCACCCTGCCGCCGGCGGGCAGAAGATCCGCCAGATGCGAGGTCTTGCCGCCGGGCCCGGCGCAGCAATCCAGAATACGGGCCCCCGGAGCCAGTGAACCGAGCAGCGGCGAGATCAGTTGAGCCGCCTCGTCCTGCACCTGAAACCAGCCATCGGCAAAACCGGGCAGGGATGTTATCTTGCCGGAAAAACCAGGCAAAACGAGAGAGACGGTACTGTAGCGCCCCTCCTCCGCCACGATTCCCCGCCGCTTGAGGAGATTCCTGAATCTTTCCGGGCCGCCCGCCCGGCGCCGCACCCGCAGTACCAGCCGCGGCACGCTGTTGTTCGCCCGGCAGATGAGCCGTGTCTTTTCAGTACCGTAGCGCTGTTCCCATCGTTTTCTCAACCAACGGGGATGATTGAGGATCTCCCGGCCCGCCTCTTCAAGCTCTCCGGGATCGGGAAGGGAGGAAATCGACCGGGAAACATTGCGCAGAACAGCATTGATAAAACCGCCGAGCCGGGAGGAGGGGTGGCCCGACCTGAACGCCGCCACCGTTTCGTTGACCGCTGCGGAAGCAGGAACTCGACTGAGGAAAAGCAGCTGGTAAATACCTATTCTCAGGGCATTACGGGCCCGAATCCGCATCCGGGCAACCGGTTGTCGACGGCAGAAACGGTCGGCGATAAAATCAAGATAATCGCGGTTTCGCAGAACGCCGTAGACGATATTTTTCAGAAGCTGCCTGTCCCGGTCGGCAACTCCTGCTTCTGCGCCATGGAGTAGAATGTCGATGGATTTGCCGGTTTTTTCCGCCCGGCAGAGCAGGTCCAGGGCCAGGAGACGGCAGCCGTTTTCAGGAGTTGGGGACACGGCAGGAAGGGCATCCGGACCGGGACGAAAGCCGGCGCCCGGAGGTCAGAATTTATAGGTAGCCATAACCGAGACAACCGGATAATAGCGATAGCCGTCGATATCGTCTTCAATTTTTGCTTTTTCTTTCTGGAGATCTTCCTGGAAGAGCGGATTATCCCGGGCCGTGCCATCGGCTCTCAGAGAGGCAAGGGTCGGCGATCCCTGGAAGAGAACACCCAGGTCTAAGGCGATCCCCCAGCCCTTTTCCTGGGGATGCACACTGCTCCAGCCGATTCCCAGATATGGGGCAAGGCCGTCGAATTCCATGGTTCCGGTAATGGCTCCCACCTGGGAGGCCGTATAGCGGTGATCGCCCACCGACACTGCAGATGAGGGCCGGCCGGAAAGCTCCATCTCATTGCCGTTGAACATGGCCCCGCCGGTCAGGCGGAAAATCCCGTTGAACGGATGCCAGTCAAGGAAAAGCGCGACGCTGCCGAAATCCAGATCAAGGTCATAATCCACCTCATTTACGGTTTCACTGCTGCTGAAGTTGAGATAGTTGACGCCCAGCCGCGCATTCAACCCGGATGCCAGACCAATGGTCGCTTCAAGGCCGCCACCCAGGGTGCCTGCCTTTATACCGACGCCGATATCACCCGGTGCGGCATGAGCGGCAAGCCGGGCAACCAGAACAGCACAGATAAACGTAAAAACAGATAAAAACCTTTTCATTTTTTCTCCTTGGCAATAATGGTTTTCATGAAAAAATCCGGGATGCAACAGGGCTCAATCTCCATCCAGGGCCGTCAGCCACCGGCGGAGCAATTCATGGAATTGCTCAAGTTTCAGACGACGGGCCGGGGCTGAGTCATCGAAAAGCGATTCAATGGTGGCGGTTTTACCGGTGAGGACCAGGCTATGACCGTTACCGCTTATTTCAAAACGGGTCTTCGAGCCGGCGCGCAGGGCCTGCACCTCGGTTAACAGCTCCCTGGCAATTTCTTCATCTTCCTGGATATCCGTTTCAAAAAAGGTGGCCACCAGACGATTTCTCCCCGTGCCGACGGCCCGCAACATACCCTCTTCATCCCGGGATATTGTTATCAATGTTTTCATAACCTTGCCCTTTGGTCCACATTTGACGTTGCTTCTCATTTTCTGTAGATGGGAAACGCCGTATTGATCCCACCGCGGCGGGTAGTATATCCCTGAATGAGAAATCCGTGCCCGGATGGACCGCGCCATGGATTTTTCATTCCCCGGCGACGATGCTTCCAGGCGTGCAGAACAGCCTCGATCACCTCTTTGCGATCCATTGAATCGGGGAAAAAGGAGGAAAATTTTCTTTTCCAGCGCCCGGTCTTCAAATCGCGGATCTCCACCCGGGCCGTGTATACCCCGCTCCTGTCAGGGGGGGACATGATTTTCACCAAGCGGGCGTTTCTCGGATCAATTCCACCGGGACGGGAGTGGAAACCGGTCGGTTTGCCGCGACGGTTGATTTCACCCTGGAAAATATGGGTGAGGTTGATTTCCGGATGGGTACGGCTCCACTTGTTGCCGGCTTCGGTGACCGCCGGCAAGGCGGACAGAGCCAGAATGAACACAAAAAGCAGAGTTATCAATCCCGATATTTTTTTCATGATTGTCCCCCTCCTGCTGCAAGGATGGCACCCACCGCGCTTCCCACCTCGAAATTTTCCGGATAGATCACCTCGCAACCCAGCCGTTCCCCCACGCCGGGCAGGAAAAAACGCGCCGCCGCCCCCAGGGCGACAATGGGCACTTTGAGCGAATATGAGACCGTCACCAGATCATTTTCCGTCCGATCCGCCACCACGGCAGCAGCCTCGCCCCAGATCCGCCGGGTGGCAAATTCCACAATGCACCTTTCGATCTTCCGCCGGGTCTCGGCAAGCACCATCCGGCTCAGCGACTCCGGCGTGACTTTGTCCCCAACAAGCAGCCGGGCAAGCATTTCCGCGCCCCGGAGCGCCTCCTCCCGGTTACCGATATCCAACATGCCGAGAACGTGCAGGGCATCGGTGGGAGTAAAACCGATCATGGTGATCCTGTTCTTGTAGGCCAGCCACTCCAGATGCTTTTCCAGGGCGATACCGGTCCTGTTGGAAATCCCCTTAAGCTCCGCGGGCGTGACAGGACCGTTTTCAAGCAAAAAACCAATGAGTTCGTCGCCATGGTCATCCTCACCTGCCGCCATCACCAGATAGCGTTGCTGCGGTTCGTAACTCATCCAGGAGCCCATACCCTCAAGTCCGGCGGTCATGGCCAGGGGCTGCACCCTTCTCTCCATCACCTCGACAACTTTCGCCGGTGTGCAGATAACCAGGCTGTCGCCACCGATCCCCCGGGTTACCATGTCCACCGTCTCGATATGGGTCTGCCACTCTTTGATCCGACACCCCTGGGCGGCCAGCAGCGGCCGGGAATCACGAACCATGCAGACATCGGTAGTGGTGCCGCCGACATCGACCACCAGGGCATCGCCATGGGTATGCCGGGCACTGAACCAGGCGGCCGAGGCCGGGCCCGAAGCCATGGTCACCGCAGCCTTGTGCAGAGCCTCTTCCCGGGTAACGATCCGGCCGTTGCCGCTGATCACGGCCAGGGGACAGTGGAGGCCGACCGCCTGCATGGAGCGCTCCACTCCTTTGATGAAGTGGTCCATGATGGGCATCAGGGCGGCATGCAGACTCACCGTGGCGGCCCGGGCCTCCATGCCGGCATCATCACAGGCGCGATGGGAACAGAAAACCGGTTTGCCGGGGTCAATCATTCCCACGGCCTTCTCCGCCACCAGTTCATGGGTGGAGTTAACCATGGACATGGCCGCACAGACGGCATAACACTCCACCCGGTTCCGAATCTCCCCCAAAGAATCGACCAACGCTTCCAGATCCAACGGATCGTCCTCGTTGCCGATGACCGTATGTCCACCTTTGATGAAAAGAGTTTCAGCCACCGGCAGGGAAAATTGCCTCACCGTCCCGATAACGATCAATCCCACCCGCGCGCCTTTCTTTTCCACAATGGCATTGGTGGCCAGGGTAGTGGAAACAGCCAGCAGGCCAATGCCGTCGGGGGCGGTTCCGCCGCTGCCCAGCAGCTTTTCCACAGCCCTGCTGACGGCGATACTGACGTCATGGCGGGTTGTGGGCACCTTTACCGTGGCAACGATCCTGTGGGCGATAAAATCATATAACACCGCATCGGTATAAGTGCCGCCGGTGTCGATGCCGATTCCATAATGCATAGCCGCTTTTTCCGTGAAAACAATCGTAACCGAACACAGGGCTTGTAACCCCGCGGTATATCATGCTTCCAAATTGTAATTGGTTACAGGCTCCGGATCGTATCAGAAAAAGGAAAAAGCGGCAAGCCGATGTCAAGAAATATGCCTGCCGGTACATCCAAGCCACACTGTACAGCTCATCCCGGGAAAGCGAAAAAATTTCTCCCGTTTTCCTGTGAACGATGATAAAATAATTTATTCATCAAAACAGCATCGTAAAATCAATCACTATGAAAAGCCGACGCCCCCTTTCAATCAACAACAGCCTTGTTCACGGTATCTGCAACTACAACTGCCGTCTCTGTGGAATCAACAAACCAGGATATCACGGGCCCCGACAATATCAGCCATTGGAGGTGACCAGAACGCTCATCCGACGTATTCAGGAGGCCGCTGCCTCGGGGATTCATATCCGTTATGTGGCCAATGCCGGAGACGGCGAACCGACGCTGCACCCGGAATTCCGGGAACGGTTGGAGCTTTTCGGCTCCATGCTCCGCCACTGGGACATCCCGAACATCCCTCCACCCGAAGTATCCGTGGTCACCAATGGCTCACGCCTCATGCGCCCGGACATCCTGAAAGCGCTGAGCGACAACGGCCTGACACTCATCATTTCTCTTCCCACCCTGCACCCAACTTCGTACGGGGTCATCATGACCAATGACAGCCGCAAAGGCGAGAACCTGCTCTCTGCTGTTCTTCCCGGAATCGCCAGGGCCATGTCCCTGAAGGCGTCAAACAAGCTCAGCGGCCTTTACTTCCACATTTCTCCACCGGAAATGAAGATCATTCGCCGCGACCTGCCCACAACCCTTGACACCCTTACCCGACTTGCCGCAAAGAACGGGCTGCGGCAACTGCGGCTTGTCCTTTTCCCGGCGCCCAGCAACCGCACCGGCCTGGTCACCCATGACAAAATACCCGGCATTGATATGTACAGGGATATTTTCGCCCAGTATAATAACAAGAGGATCAATGGTATAACTCTACGATTACAGCTCGTCCTCAAACGCTTTTTCCCCTCCCTCAGAGAAATTGTGGACCTGCTGAAAAGTTTCCATTTCCCCTGCCTCTGGAACGCCAACTTTTTCATCGCTCCGGACGGCAGCTCCATCTGCTGTAACGACCAGGCCATGCTTGCTGTTCAGGGGAATATCGTCTCGGATTCCATTTCCACCCTCCTGGAAGCCAAAGAGCGATTCAGACCCGGTATGGCCTGTGCCGACTGCAACCAATCACCCATGCGGGTTACGGGCTCAGGCATTACCCGGCTTTACTCCATGGCGGTCAGGGCACGGTTGCGCCTTGGCAGTTACAATACTAGACAACAACCACCAAAATCCGCCAACCAACCGGTAACCGGGCCGGGAAAAATCAAACTCGCAGCAAACATCACTGAAATGCGCGAGGCATTTCACCTGATCTATGACAAATACACATCGGCCGGCTTCCAACAACCCCATCCCTCCGGGCTACGCATCAATGTCTTTAACCTTCTGCCCACCAGCAACTTGCTCATTTATTGCGAGGGAGAGCAGCTCAGCGGCACCTTGACCCTGGTCCGGGAATGTGAAAACCAGCTGCCGGCCCGGGAGCTCTTTGCCGCTGAAATCGATGCCATGAAAAAAACGGGATCCAAGATTTGCGAGCTCTCATGTCTTGCCGTTGATTCCACTGCACTCAAAAAAAGCAAAGCCATTCTCTTCGCCCTCTTCCGGTCGGCCTTTCTCCTGGCCCATGACCTTCTGGGCTGCACCGATTTTTGCATGATGATCAATCCAGCTCACTGCCATTTCTATGAAAAGGAACTCCACTTCAGTCGGCTAGGCGAGGTCAAATACTATGAGAAGGTCAACGGGGCACCAGCGGTTTTTCTGCGGCTGAATCTCACAGAAGCTCAACAGATCTTCTCACGTCATTCCTCGCGTCTCCATGAATATTTCTTTCGTACTGACCGCCACAAGACCGGAGAACAGCTGAAAAAAGAACTCCGGGCACAAAACAAACTCTTTACCAACAACCTCATCAGCCAATTCCAACAGGAAAAAACAGACCTGCTCACCGGTTTGAGCGTCGAGGAAAAACAGCTGCTCACCCGATATTTCCCGGGTTTCCGTGAAGCAGCTTAAATAAAATTCCCTTTACCGAATATTCGGCTCCCGACCGCAACGATGCCGCTCCATCCGGTACTTCGGCAGGGGTACAAATGTCGGATTGCAAACCCGGTGAGCAGTTACGGTTCACCGCACCTGGACAAGCGTAAAAATAATATGATACCATTTGGATGTGAATGATCTGAGATGCCGTTATCACCTCCCCCGGGGGCAGTGGCCTGAGCGGCAAACGTTTACATCAATCACCTTATCGGGACAGGAAGAAAAATGATCGTCGTCGGCATGGCCCATGGAACAGACAGTGAAAAAATCGGCCGGCATGCTGCCCGTAGCATTACCGGACAGCTTGCCGGTGCCGAAAAGGTGTCCTGGGCCCTTGTTTTCTGCGGCGGTCGCCATGCACCCGAGGCGGTACTGGATGGTATCCGATCGGAATTGGGTAACATTGATCTGTATGGGGGATCGACCTCCGGCATTATCACTTCCGACTATCTTGGCTACAGCGGCTATGAATGCGGTATAATCGCTTTTCGGGATCCGTTGACCACTCCCCGGGCAATACTCAGTGATAAACTTGCCGAGGACGAATTCACCGCCGGCCTTGAGCTGGCACGTACCCTGGAGCTCACCGCCTCACCCGGCGACACCGTTCTCCTCTTTTACGACAATCTCAAATCGTCAAACCCCACAGTTCTCCACCTGGCCAGCAGACTGCTCAAGGGGTTTCAGGCCAGATTGCAACGCGATGATCTCAACATTATCGGGGCCGGACTCCTTGGTGACTTTGCCTTTCATCCCAGTTTTGTCTTCAACGGCTCACGCACCGTTAAACACGCGGCCATGGCCCTGACGATTCCGGGCAATATCCTACAGTCCCAAAGCACCATCATGCACGGCTGCATCCCGGTAAGTTCCTTTTACGAAATAACCAAAATTTCCGGACCCGTTCTCTTTGAGCTCAACGGTCGTCCGGCCCTGGAGGTCATCGCCGACAACCTCGGCATCGACATCGACCTGCTGCCGGATATGACCAGATCCATGAGCCTGACCATCGGAAAAAAATACGGCGATCCCTATGCTCCATTTGATGAGAACCAGTACATCAACCGCCTCATTGTCGGCTCTGATCCGCGCCGGGGATCGGTGGCGCTCTTTGAAGATGACTTTGAAGTGGGTGACCGCATTCAGATTATGTCCCGGGATAACACCAACATGCTCCAGTCCGTGCGCACGGGAACAGCGGCTCTGCTTGAATCGCTGAAGGCGGCCGGGAAACGCATCAGGTTTGCCTTTTATATCGACTGTGCGGGTCGGGCCGGCAAGTTCAGCGGCTGTCCGGAGGAAGAGGCTGCCCTGGTGGCGGAAAAAATCCCGCGGGACGTCCCCTTTCTCGGCTTCTATTCCGGAGTCGAAATAGCCACTTTGGACAAGGGTTGCCGCCCCCTGGACTGGACCGGCCTACTCACCGTGTTTTCAGACGGCACCTCCAATGGATGAATCCAGGCGACAAATCGATTTCTACGCCCGCCAATGTGATGACTTGGGCGGACGCGTTCTCCTTCTATTGCAGGAACTTGCGGAAACCCGTGCCGAGTTGTCCAGAACCCGCCTGGCCACGGGCCTTATCCGCCAGGCCTATCAACTGATGGATGATGACATCTCCCCCGAGGAGACAGGCTATTGTTTTCTGCAGATCATTGTCGACACCCTGCGGGTTGATCGGGCCGTACTCCTTGTTTACGATGGCGACCGGAAACAATTTCCGCCCCTGGCCTTTCTCGGATTCCCCCAGGAGAAAATAGCCCCCCTTGATCCCCCCTTTGACTTGCCCGCCTTTCTTGCCGTCAACTCCTCCGGAGAGACCGATGCCGACATCAACTATCTGAAAGAGTATATGGGCACCCCCTACCTGCTGCTCAGCCACAACCCTTTCCAGGGGGTTGCCCTGCTGCTGGGCAACCATACGGAGGATAAAAAATTTCGCCTGCCCCTCACCGAGGATTACCGGGACACGGTGGAATGCTCCCTTGATGTCTATATCGATCTCGTCAAGCGCAAGGAGGCGGAGCAGGCCCTGCAAAACTCCGAGGAAAAGTATCGGCGCCTGGTGCAGCACTCCCCGGAGGCGATCTTCCTCTACAGCCAGGGAAAGATCACCTTTGTCAACAAGGCCGGGGTCAGGTTGCTGGGAGCCGGGGAGCGAGGCGAGATCATCAACCGTTCCCCCCTGGACTTTTTCCATCCTTCGGAACACGAAAGTATCCTGCTGACCATCAACGACACCCTGATCAACAATCGAAAATCTCCCATTATCGAAAAGGAGATCATCCGCCTGGACAACACCACCTTCCATGCCCAGATCATCCTGATGCCCTTTACCCTAGAAAAGAAGCCGGCCCTTCAGGTTATCGCTTTGGATATTTCTGCCCATAAACAACGGGAAAAGGAACTTTTGCGCATGAAACAGCTGGAGTCAATCGGCGTGCTGGCCGGGGGCATAGCCCACGACTTTAACAATATCCTCGGTGGTATCCTGGGAAATATCGACCTTGCCAAGGCCTTTACGAAGCCAGGTCAGAAACCCCATACCTACCTGGAAAAGGCGGGCCAGGCAACCCACCGGGCCCGGGAGCTCACCCAGAAACTGTTGACCTTTGCCAAGGGGGGAGCACCGGTTCGGAGCGTTGTCTCCCTCTCCGAACTGGTGATCGACTCGGTTGAATTCGTCTTGAGCGGCTCCGGGGTCAAACTCTCCCTGGAGCTTGCCCCTGATCTCCACGCCGTTGACATCGATGTGGTCCAGGTCAGACAGGTCATCGAAAACCTGACCCTCAACGCCCTGCAGGCTATGCCCCACGGCGGCACCCTGACCGTGGAGCTGGCGAATGTTGCCGAGAAGGCTCTTGAAATTCTTCCCCTGGACGGCAAACGATATGTCCGCTTCACCATGAGAGATCAGGGCAGCGGCATTGATCCGGAAATCTTGCCGAGAATTTTTGATCCCTACTTTTCCACCAAGGAGCAGGGAAACGGCTTGGGTCTGGCCACAGCCTATTCGATCGTTCGGAAACATGGTGGCCTGATCACCGTTGAATCGACTCCGGGCAAGGGAACGACCTTCCATGTTTATTACCCCGCCACCAACCAAAAACCACCTCAAAAGAAACAGGAGCATAACCCGGCTACAAGCGAAAAAACTGCCGGGGGCAAGGTTCTTTTCATGGATGATGAGGAAGTTCTCAGGGAAGTGGGCGGCGAGATGCTGGAATCACTGGGCTATGAGCCCACGCTTGTGGCCGAAGGCGGCGAGGCGGTTGCCGAGTACCGCAGGGCACTTGAAAACGGCTCTCCCTTCCAGGCGGTGATCCTGGATTTGACAATTCCCGGCGGCAGGGGCGGACGGGAAACGGCGCGGCGCATCCAGGAGATCGATCCGCAGGCAGGAATTATCGTCACCAGCGGGTATGCCAACAACCCCGTACTCACAGATCATGTTCGCCACGGTTTTGACGATATTCTGATCAAGCCCTACAGCATTGATGATCTGGAGGTGAGCGTCAGCCGGGTAATCAGGGATGGGCGCCGGGAAGCCAGAGGCCGGCCGTCTCTTCAAGGCCGAACATGATGTTGAGATTCTGCATGGCACTGCCTGCCTGTCCTTTGACCAGGTTGTCGATGTGGGAGATGATCCGCAGGGTGGCGGTACGCTCATCACAGGCCACGGTGAGGTTGACGAAGTTACTGCCGCGCACCTGTCCGGTGGCGGCGGGGTTTTCCATGACCCGGACAAAGGGATCGCCCCGGTAAAACTCTCTGTACGCCTCCATAACCTGCTGCTGGGAAAAGCCGGGGGCAAGTCGGCCGTAGACCGTTGCAAGTATGCCCCGGGCCATGGGGATGACCTGGGGAGTGAAGGTGATCCGGATTGCATCTCCGGCAAGCAGCGACAGCTCCCTTTCCACCTCCATGACGTGCTGATGGCCGGTGAGCCGGTAGGCATAGGCGCTGTCATAGGCCTCGGGATAGTGAAACCCGGGTTTGGGCTTTTTGCCGGCACCGCTGATACCGGTTTTACAGTCGCAGATCAGGGTGGAGGGTTCCACAAGCCCCTCGGCGGCAGCCGGGGCAAGTCCCAGAATACAGGCAACGGCATAACAGCCGGGATTACCGACCACCGGGGCCGCGGCAATCTCCTTCCGGTGAAGCTCGGCCAGACCGTAGACACATTCCGCAAGCAGCTGCGGCGCCGCATGTTGCCTCTCAAGTCCCAGCCTGGCTGCGTATTCTCCATAAAGCTCCGGCGAGTTGAAACGGAAATCACCTGAATAATCCAGGACTTTTCTCCCCTTCTCCACTTCAGCAGGGGCCAGCTGCATGCCGATGCGATCCGGTGTGGAAAAAACCACCACATCGGCATCGACATCCGCCTGAGCATCATCGGCGCCGTATACCATCTCATCACAAAACCCCTTGAGATGGGGCCAGAAAGAGGAGATGGGTCGACCGGTCTCGGTGGCGGCCACAAGAGCGGCTATCTCCATGTCCGGATGGCGCAGAATCAGTTCAATCAGGCCCACGCCGCCATATCCGGTGGCGCCGACAAGTTTCACCTTTATCATTTCTTCCCCTTTCTCTCTCCTTTCTTTTCCTCGACTACCAACCGTACTTTTGAGGGATACCGTTGAAAAGAGTTTTTTTCAAGGTGCCCTTAAAATTTGCAGAGCACATGGTTGCCGATCTCATAGGCATCCGTGCTGAGATCATAGTCCAACCTGCCTCCGAAGATGGTGAAATTCTCTCCCCGGATCATCACATCAACGGGGCTGATCACCATTTTATCGGCATCGTAATAGTGAAGAATTTCGGTGTACATCTCCTGCCGCTTCTCCGGTTTGCGGATAACCACGTCTTCGGTGAGGGTCATGTGGCGCTTATCCACCCGGTAGGTTCCTTTTCTGCTGGTGATGATGGTTTTCTCGCCGCTTTCGCTGACATAGTCGGCGGTGATATTTTCCATACCGATATCCCGGTCCGTCCGACCGGTAAAGGCACGATCCGCCAGGATACTCCAGGTTTTCCGTCCGCCGGTGGCCAGGGAGATGATAATGGAGTCAAGGACAAAATGCCTGGTCTGCTCGGCCGCCACCCTGGCGGCAACCTCGTCGTATCCGCCGGGAGGTTTGATGAAACGGCTAAACGGCGGCAACCACAGTGGGGAGCCGACCAGGAGCAGCAGCGGGAAAAGCCAGAGCAGATTACGAGGATTTTTGATCATGCCGCGTAGACTTGCAACAGTTTTTTCAGCTCACCCCTGGCCTCGAGAATAAGATCGCAGATCTCTCGCACCGCACCATATCCGCCCGCACGGGAGGTAACGTAATCCACCCGCTGCCTCACCTCATCCACGGCATTGGACGGTGCGCAGGAAAACCCGGCCCGTCGCAACACCGGCAGATCCAGCCAGTCATCACCCATGTAAGCCGTCTGCGGGGGATTAAGGGACACGGTTTTCAGCACCTGTCGGTAAATTTCCAGCTTCCTGCCGCTTCCCTGGAAGACATGCTCAATTCCCAGGTCGGCGGCGCGTCGTTTAACCGCCGCGGACGACCGGGCGGTTATCAGCCCGATCTCAAGACCCGCCTCTTTCAGGAGCCGCAACCCAAAACCGTCCTGGGTATGAAACCGTTTATTCTCACCGCCGTCATGGGTATAGGTAATGGTACCGTCGGTGAGCACTCCGTCCACATCCAGCAGCAGCATCTCAACATGGCGGGCCTTGAGCAGGGCTGCTTTCCAGTTCGATGAACGCTCAAGGGGCGCGCTCCGGGAGCGGGCCCGCTCAAGCAGGCCCCGGGTTACCCGGCAATCGGAAGGATAACCACCCGGAGAATCCGGGGGGCGAAAATCGTTAGGCGTCATGGCGGATTCACGGAGCAATGGCCCGGCGGATGGCCAGCAGTTGGTTCAGCAATTCTTCCATCCGGTCCAGGGGCATGGAGTTGGGACCGTCGCAGAGGGCCTTTTCCGGCCGGGGATGTGTTTCCATGAAGATAGCGTCCACCCCGGCGGCGACGGCGGCCCGACACAGCGGTGGAATAAATTCCCGCTGCCCGCCGGACCTGCCTCCGGCCCCACCCGGCAACTGTACGCTGTGGGTGGCATCATAGACCACCGGACAGCCGTATTCCCGCATGACCGGGAAGGAACGCATATCAACGACCAGGTTGTTGTATCCGAACATGGAACCGCGTTCAACAAGCATGACACGGTCGGCCCCGGCACTCCGGAGTTTCTCCACCGCATACCTCATATCCCAGGGGGAAACAAACTGGCCCTTTTTGAGGCTGACCGCCTTGCCGGTGCGGGCTGCGGCTATCAACAGGTCTGTCTGACGGCAGAGAAAGGCGGGAATCTGCACAACATCAAGGACTGCACCGGCCGCCTCTGCCTGTCCCGGCTCGTGGATGTCCGATACCACTGCCACGCCGACCTCATCCCGGATGCGGCCGAGAATCTCGAGCCCCTCTTCAAGCCCCGGCCCCCGGAAAGAATCAAGGGAGGTGCGGTTGGCCTTGTCAAAGGAGGCCTTGAAAACATAATCGATACCAAGGCGGGCGCTGATATCCCGCAGGCGTACGGCAACGCTCCGGGCCAGCTCCTCCGACTCCAGCACGCAGGGACCGGCAAACAACAATAGCCGGCCCTGGGCCCCGACTTCTATTCCGCCGGCGGGCGAGGTGATTTTCATCTCTTTTCCCCGCGCTGTTTCTGCTGCAGGGCAGCGCGGATAAATTCCCTGAACAGCGGATGCGGATGCATGGGTTTAGACTTGAATTCCGGATGAAACTGACAACCGAGGTACCAGGGGTGATCGGCAAGCTCGACGATTTCCACCAGGGTGTCGTCCGGGGAGGCCCCGCTGACGACCAGCCCTTTTTCTTCAAACTGTTGCCGATAGGCGTTGTTGAACTCATAGCGGTGGCGATGCCGCTCCTGAATCTCGTCCCGGCCATAAGCCTGGTGGGCCAGGGTTCCCGGCTTCAACACGCAGGGATAACTACCCAGCCGCAGGGTGCCGCCCATATCGGAATTTTCATCCCGGTTCTGGGTCTGTTGGGTGCGGAAATCAAACCATTCGGTCATCAGAAAAATAATCGGATCCGGGGTTTCGGGGTTGGCCTCCACGGTGTCTGCATTTTTCAGCCCGGCAATGTTACGGGCAAATTCCACCACCGCCAGCTGCATTCCCAGGCAGATGCCGAAAAAGGGCACCCGGTTTTCCCGGGCATGGCGGATGGCGCGGATTTTCCCCTCCATGCCGCGGCTGCCGAATCCTCCGGGGACCAGGATACCGTCGCAATTGCTCAGCAGTTCGGCGGGGTCACCCTTTTCAAGCTCCTCGGCGCTGATATACTCCAATTCAACCCTGGCCTCGTTGGCAATGCCGCCGTGCACCAGCGCCTCGTGCAGACTCTTGTATGATTCGGTCAGATCGACATATTTGCCGGTAATACCGATGGTCACCGAATGGCGGGGATTCCTGATCTTTTCAACCAGTTCTTCCCAGGGCTTGATATTGGGCGAGCCGGTCCAGATGTTGAGATGTTCGAGAATCCGGTCATCCAGCCCCTCGGCATGGAGCCGCAAGGGCACCTCGTAGATGGTGTCCACATCAATGGCGGTGATTACCTCGTTGGGCTGAACATTGCAGAACAGGGCTATTTTCTTTTTGATATTTTCATCAATGGGAACCTCGGTCCGGCAGACAAGAATATCCGGCTGAATACCGCTGGACAGGAGCTCCTTGACACTGTGCTGCGTGGGCTTGGTTTTGATTTCTCCGGCGGACTTGATGTAGGGTACCAGGGTCAGGTGAATAAACAGCGAGTATTCCGGCCCCAGCTCGGTGCGCAGCTGGCGGATCGCCTCAATGAAGGGCAAGCCCTCGATGTCGCCGATGGTGCCGCCGATCTCGACAATGGCAATATCCACACTGCCGTCAAGCTGCATCACCGCTCTCTTGATCTCATCGGTAATGTGCGGAATAACCTGGACCGTACCTCCCAGATACTCACCACGCCGTTCCTTCATAATCACCGAATAGTAGATCCGCCCCGATGTGTAGTTGTTGATCTGGGCCATGACGGCATTGGTATAGCGCTCGTAATGTCCCATATCGAGGTCGGTCTCGGCGCCGTCATCGGTGACGAAGACCTCCCCGTGCTGGAAAGGATTCATGGTGCCGGGATCGACATTGATATATGGATCCAGTTTCTGGAAGGTGACGGTGAGCCCCCGGCTTTCCAGCAGCGCGCCGATGGCGGCCGCGGCCAGACCTTTCCCCAGAGATGACAGTACGCCGCCGGTGATGAAGATAAATTTGGTTTTTTTGGTTGTCTGCAAGGTGTATCCCCTGTCTCAAGAAAAATGCAATGACATAGCCGGAATCCTCCAAATTCCGCTCCCGCGCCTTTGCCGCCGCCACTCCCTTGACAAGATTTTGCCGGGGAACCGCCTTTGGTTCACAAGGCGTAAAATCAGACAAAAACGCTACTCCGAACAAAGTTTATTTATACTGGAGACAAAGGAATTTTGAAAGATTTTTCAGCAGTCGGATGAAACCCTCCGCGCCTCCACGGTGAGACTCCGCCATCCCAGGAGGACAAGATAGAGGGCTCCGAGCAGTCGCAGGATATGAAACAGGGCGGGCCAGGCCGCCAAGAAAGCGGCAACGCCCGCCAGCGACAGCAGGATCAGGCACCAGTCTCCCACCATGATGCCGAACATGGCGACAACACCGGCCCGCCGGCCATCCACGGCCGCTGATTTGGCCACAAAAACCGAACCAGGCCCCGGAGCCAGCACAACGGCCGTGGAGGCAAGGAGAAATCCAGGCCAGTCAATGGACCTCAAACCATCTCCCCATCGCCTTGTTGCAAGGTTGCAAAGCAGGCCAGCGCCCGTTCAAGGTCCTCCAGAAGCTCCCGGACGGTATCGTAGAAAACTTCGGTTCCCAGGGAAAAGTGAAGAAAAATATTGTTGAGTTCCACCGGAATATAGGGAAAGAGCTTGCGCAGGTTGGTGATTCTGTTTCTGGAAAGCAGAGAGTAATCACCTGGTTCTATGGTGGCCAGCACATCTTCTCCCATCTCCGGATGCGCCATCACTTCACGGGGATGATAGTTGCCCCGGGCGGTCAGATACATGAGGAGGTTGCCGAGTTCGTACAGATCAAGGGCAAAGGGGCGCTCCGGCATGTAGAAGTCATAGTCGAAATCGATCCAGCGAAACAACCCGGAAGCGCGCTCCACCAGGATGTGATCCCGGCGGATATCGCCGTGGCGCAATCCGTTTTCATGCAGCAAGCCGATGGCGCGGACACAATCAACGAAACGGCGAAAGATTGCCGGAAAGCGGGTGTGAAAGTATTCCCGGTGGGAGAGCCTGTGCCGGTGAATGTACTTGTCCAGACGGCTGCCGTTGATGATATCGAGGATGCGCACAAGATTTCCCGCCTCATCAAGCACTGCCTTGCCCTGCATGAAATGGGGGTGGCCCTGCACCAGCTCCAGGACACGGGCCTCCTTTTCCGGACTGCGGTAACAGGGAATGGTGAAACGGCCCAGGTTGATATCAAAGGTTTCATGAAACACCAGTTTGAGAATCTTCTTTTCGCCGGTTTCAAGATTCTCCACCCGGGGGACCCAGGGTTTCACCTGTTCCTCGACGCCGAAGCGACCCTCACGGGTATAGGCGGTAATGAGGAAATAACAGCCATCGACATAGATGATATCCCCATAGTCCATGGAGGTGAAGTTGGTGGTGTCGGTGAAAATTCGCGAAGCCCGTCTCAGACTTCGGGTTACCCGGTGGCGACGGAGGCGAAGGGCGATTTTCGGAGGCAGGGATTCGGCATTGACCGGCATGACTGTCAGCCGACGACCCAGACGGCAATTCCCCTGCTCTGGTGCACAAGGGCGTTGGAAATGGAACCAAAAAGAAATTCCTCGGCCTTGGAAACGCCGCGCTTGCCCACGGCAATGGTGCCGAATCCTCTTTCCCTCTGGACCTCGAGAATGGTTTGGCTGATGGTTTCCCGCTCGGCCATCCGGCTCTCCGTGGTGATGGAGCGGGTCTTGATACCGCAGCCGGTGAGGATTTCCATAGCGCCTGAAAAAATACCGGCAGCGATCTTTTCTCTTTCCGCCCGGTATTGATCCAGAGAACCGCCGGTGGCGTAATAGTCCGGCGGCGGCTCCGGATAGATGTGGAGAAGATGGAGACTGACATCCGGCAGATGACCGACCATGTTGCCGGTGTACTGCAGGGCGTTTTCGGAAGTCGGGGTATCATCAACGGCCACCAGGATCTTTTTCCAGTCCATTATCTCCCTGCTGCCGGCTGTTGTCATGCCCCTTCCTCCCTGATTGCGCGCCCCTGGCTTCTGCTGCGCATCTCCATCAGTTTCACCAGCTCCACCACTGTCTGCTGGGTCGGCGCCGCCACGCCGGCCTCTTCGGCAAACCTGACAAGAGCCCCGCACTGGGCATCGATTTCGGTTCGCCGACCGTTGAGGATATCCTGCAGCATGGAGGAGAGATTACCCTCGGTGCGTCGACAGGCGTCGAAAAGCAGGCGATAGAGATCATGAAAGACTAGATCCACGGCCCGGGCTTCGGCCACGCGCCGTCCCTCGTCGATGAGCCGTTTCAACAGGGTGATCGATTCCACGGCATCAAGCAGCCGGCCGTTTTTGACCTGCAGAATCGAGGTCAGGCCGTTGATGGCGGCATAGACGATCACCTTGCACCAGAGACGCCCCATGATGCGATGCACCGGTGAACAGGGCAGACCGCAATCGGAAAAAAGGTCGGTCACTTTACGCAACCGTTCGGAAATAGCCCCGTCCAGCTCGCCGAGATAGGTCTTGCCCATGCCGCCATGGCGGACGATGCCGGGCCCCAGAGCAGTACCGGCCATGAAGGTGAAACCGCCGATGATGTGGCGCCTGTCCACCACTCTTTCCAGGACTTCGATATTGCCGAGACCGGTCTGCAGGGTGATGACGGGAGAGTCACGGGCAACCAGGTGGGCGGCCGCCTGTACGGCGGCAAGGGTGTCGAAGGATTTCACCGCCAGAATGACCAGATCGCAACGGCTGATGCGATCAGCCCCGGGGTAGGCGACAGCGGCCGTATAGGAGACATTGTCCGGAGTGTCCGCCTGTGCCGGAACCAGACCAAGCCCCCGGTCGTTGACGGCTGCCACCACCTCGGGGCGTTTTTCCACCAGCAGCACCTCATGCCCGCCCCGACTCAGATAGAATCCAAATAATCTGCCGATGGCTCCGGCCCCGATGATGACAATGGTCATGGTCGTTCCTCCCCGCCCAGCCGACAAGCCGTCCATGAAAAATAGGCCGTCGTATCAATAAATAAGATAAGGCATTGCTTGCCGATGTCAACCGGACGGCAGGGAAGCGGGGCTTTACCGTCCATTTTTGAGCAGACGCCTTTTTGCCCTGCCGAGGTGATAAAAAATTCCTCCGTATCGATGGCGCAACAGCCCCTGGGGCCAACCGCTCTCTTCCAGGTCTTGCAGGAATCTGCGCCGTTTTTCAGGCAGAACCAGCCCCAGGAGTTTATCGATTGCCCGGAAGCGGCTCCTCCCCGGAAAGAGAACCCGGTTTCTGCCGAAGGTATCATCCTGTTTGAGGCAAAAAAAAGCCCGGCAGATCCCGGGTGGCGGCTCACAGAGCAAACGAGCGGCCCACTCCTGCCCCAGCTGCTGCATTTCACGAACACTGATACCGCGCCGGCCGATTACCTGAAAGAGGCGGGAGGAGCCGGCCAGCACCCCTTCCTGAAAAGGAGAAATCCAACGGGTATGGAACCGATCCCCCTCTTCATCCGGTTCATGGATGACCCGGACCGTGCCGTCGGTCGCCGGTCTGTATCCAACCGCACTGCCGCCGGTTTCATAGCAGAGCATTTCAAACGGCATAACATGAAAAAGAACCGGGTGATTATCCCCACGGTTGGCATCGGCAAGAAAGCCATATTTTCGGGTGTTGGCCGGCTGGCGATTAAAAAATTTCTGCAGGCCGAGATAGATACCGGTAATCCCGGTGCCGGGGAGGAGATGGGCGATGTTGTCCTGAATGGTGCCGCGCCAGCCGATATCTACAATAACGCTTTCATCATCAACTCCGAATTCCCGGCTCTGAAGATAGTGTTTCAGCTGTTTTTGTCGCTCTTGCCGGTGGAGGGTGAGCCGGGAAATGAAATCCTGGTCCGTGAACAGGAGATTTACCCTGTCATCACGCCAGGGAGAAAAAATCACCTCATCGGCATCGATATTGTATCTGGAGAAATATTCGTCAAACTCCTCAAGATCCAGTCCCAGGGAACCGAGCATCGCCCGCATGGACTGGTCCGCATACTGGGACCACATCCGCCGCAGTTCGGCACAGGTTATCTCCCGCAGGGAAGGAAAAAAGGTTGCCAGCCTGCTGACGGCGAGCAGACGTGAAGAAATCGGCTTCAGGTCATAGGGATTGACCTCCTGGAGACGATCAAAAATCCGTTTGAAAAAAATACCCTCCCGGGTAAAAAAGAAGACCCGCTCCGCTCCGACGCGGCGGCAGATCTGGTCGATGTAGAGGGAAAAACCGGTAAAGATGACGCTTGCCCGGATTCCCTCGCAAAAAAGGCGGGCGCTGCGGCTGTTTTGCCCGACGGGTCGCACCCGCCGGGCAAGATCGCGGACAATGGTTTCTGCGGCCGTAACCGGGGAACGGCAACGTTCCAAAAAGTGCTCCTGCCTTTCCCGCCTGCGGGAACCTTCGCGGCCGCCGGTAAAGTGCAGGGCACGCAGGCCTGCTTCGGTGGCCATTGCCACGTCGGCCCGGTGGTTGTCACCTATATGGAGTACGTCACCAGGCTCCACCTGAAGCGCAGAAAGCGCATGGCGAAAAAGTCGGCCGCTTCTCTTGTTCAGCCCGCAGTCACAGGAGAGAAACAACCCATCGACACCCAGGGGCAGGGAAGCGGCGGCAAGGATGCGGGCAACCTTGTCCCCGGACATGTAAAAATCGGAGATGATGATCAACCGCTGGTATTGATAGGTTCCCAGCAGGCGCAGAAGGTCGGGGTCCGGATAACTAACGGCCATCTCCTGCCTGATTTCACCCTCGACCAGCTCCGCCACGATCCCGGCCCTTGCCCCTTTGTCAAGTTCCGCCGCGGCAACCCGGGTCACGCATTCCCAAAGGACTTCCTCTATCTCATATTCATCGTCGCCACCCCGCTTCCGGCGTTGTCGGCCGATATGGTATTCCACCTCCCGCCTCTTTTCCAGAAGCTCCATGGGGGCGAGCTCTTTGTCCCGCAGGTGAGGACCGAGGAGCAAAAGCATGCGCTGGGCGGTATACAGCTTGACCTCATCGGGATGGCAGTGTCGTCTGAGGAGAGTGTCCCACAGGTCAAGGGAGAGAACAGGGGTTGTTTGCCCGGGCACGATTTTTCCTAATTTCATAAAAAAAAGTTGAAAAAACAGGATGTCGCGGTTCAATAATAGCCGCGATACAAAACCTTGAGGACCCGAGCCAGCCGATTATGACGAAGCCAGTATCCCAGATCGCGCCCTCCCCTATTCCGGCCGTTTTCCGGCCGCGTCTCTTTGGCAGGCAAGACGGCCGGGGGCGGCTGATACCGTTGCGATGAAAATATGGGAGTATCGTAGAGAGGTGAGAGCTTGTCTATGCCGCGATCAAGCCCGGCGATGAGGGCGTCGAATATAGCGGCGCATTGGGCAAATTCCCCTTTCACATCCCGGGAGGCCATGAAGTTGAGACCGACCCTGCCCATCTGCTCCCGGCGGCTGCGGCTGTTGATTATCTCCAGCAGGGCACCGGCCAGCGAAGGAGCATTTTTCTCAGCCAGCAGCACTCCCCCCGCCGGATAATCGTAAATGGTGTTGTCATCATAAAAATCGACCACCGGCAATCCGGCGGCCATCATCTCAAAGGGTATTCTGGAGGGGTTGCTGGAGCTGAGACAGAGGCCGACACTGCACCGATTGTAGAGGATATTGCACTCCTCCCTGGTCAGGAGGCCCAGATGAGTATGCTCAAAGTCGAAATCCGGTGCCAGGTCTGAGCCATAGGTATAAATGGTAATATCAGGGCAGTGATGTTTAAGGATCGCCAGAGTGTGGCGGCCGATCCGCGGACATCGCCGGGGTTTCTCCGGCTGGTGGACAAAACAGACGGCCTTTTCTTTCCTCAGTTCCGAAATGGGACGGTAAAGGGATCTGTCCGCGGAAAAATCGAAGAAATGCGACGGAATCCCGAAACGGTCAATCATCAGATGCGAAAGCCAGCGGCCGATGGTAATGGGGATCAGTCTGAGCCGATAGGTGTTTTCGGCAAGGATGTACTCATCCCCCATGGGGTTGAAAAATGGTTCGAAATCCTGAATAAAGTACACTTTGTGCCCGGCATCGACGTCTCGGGCCACAATCGGAGCTGTCCACCAGGCCGTGGCCACCGCCGTGTCGAAACGGCCCGTGACCCCATAACCGGCCTCCACCGGCGCCGGACAGAAGCCGAAATAGTCTTGAATCATCTCCCGCAACCGTTCCGCTGTCATCCCCTGATGATCCTCCGTTCCCACGTGGATACGACACTCATATCCCCGCTCCACTAGATTGCGGATATGGGTAAAAATTGTACGGTGCCCTCCGGAACCTTTCAGGGGAATGGGCACAAGCCAGACAATGCGATGTCTCATGTTCGGTTTTCCAGCAGATTTCCTTTTTGGGCGTCCCGGCGCAAAAGAACGTGTCCGCTCACGGCCAAGAGGTACATTATACCACCGGGTTGCAAATCCTGGGAGCGGGAATAAAAGAACCGGCAAGTCAGCCAACAACCAATAAATTGATTCCAGAATAACCGAAAATATGTAAATTTGACAGAATCATTCAGAGGAACTATTGTGCCGATTTTCTCTCCCCGATATTCCACTCTGTTCAACAAAAAAGTGTCCCGGAAATCAAGAATCTTGGTTCAAACTCCGGGCTTGCCTCCATTTCGCCTCAGGCATATGGATAATATTCCGGTGAAAAATTTTTAGCGTAACACAGAGATCGGGCGAAAGGACAATTTTTCAAGGAACCCTGTAAATGGATGCTCCACTGATCAGTATTATCATTCCACTGTATAATCATGAAAAGTTCATCCGGGAGGCCGTGCTTTCCGTTTTAAACCAGCAGGTGGAAGATTTTGAGCTCATCATTATCGATGACGGGTCCAATGACGAATCCGCAGATATCGTCACCGCCATCCCGGACAGGCGGATCAAGTTTTTCAGCCAGTCCAACCAAGGCGCCCACCGGACGATAAACAGGGGCATCAAGCTGGCAGGGGGGAAGTATATCGCCATTCTCAATTCCGACGACATCTATCATCCGGATCGCCTATCCCGTTGTCTCAATTATCTGGAACAGAATCAACAGATTGCTGCAGTGTTCACCCAGGTGGAGGCGATTGATGAAACCGGAGAACATCTTTACTATTTTCAGACAACGCCGCCATATGAAAACAAAGGGTTCCGGTCCCATCCTGATCAACTTATTGCATTGGATTTACTTGGAAAAAATTTGACGACCAGCACATCCAACATCTTTTGTCGGCGGCAGGTGTTCGACGAGGTTGGATTGTTTCGTAAATTCCGATATTGTCATGACCTTGATTTTTTACTGCGCCTCGTGTATCACAAGCATGTTCGATGGATTCGAGAGCCTTTGCTGAAATATCGCTTTCACCATGCAAATACAATCATGGAGGATTCGGCCCTGGTGTGTTTCGAGGTTGCCCTTATACTGATGGATTTCATCAATGCCGGCCGTCTCGCCACCACGTTTCCCGCGTCCACGGATATGTCTGAGAAGATGGCTGCCCTCTGCCATTCCTTGCATTTCAGATGTCTGGACAGAACTCTTGCCGTCCTGGCGGCTCTCATCCAAACCGAGAAAAACTGGCCCTTTGTCCTTGAAAAGTTATTATCAGATCCTGCTGATCCATTTCGCCGGGCCTGCCTGGAAGATATAAAAAAAGGCCTGCCGGAAGATCTGGGCCAACAGACCCGACAAGAGGATAATCTGCATTTACGGCGGATAGTTGAGAAGTTACAGCAGGAAAACGAATGCATCCGCCGTTCCTTTTCCTGGCGCCTGGCCCGGATGCTCAGTGCCCCCGGCAGAAAACTGCTCCGGCTTTTCGGGACCTCTCTCCCATGAATCCACACGCAAAGCAAGCCACCAGCCTCGTCTCCCTGGCCCGAAGTCTTATCCACAACCGCGAGCTGATCTACCAGATGATCCGCCGCGAGGTTACCGGCCGCTATCGCGGTTCGATCATGGGCATGGTCTGGTCGTTTTTCAATCCCCTCTTCATGCTGGCGGTGTACACCTTTGTCTTTTCCGTGGTCTTCAAGGCCCGTTGGGGAGAAAGCGGAGCAGAGGCGAGCAGATCGCAGTTCGCCTTACTGCTCTTTATGGGCATGATTGTCCATTCCATACTTGCCGAAGTTCTCAATCAGGCTCCTTCAATTATCCGCAACAACACCAACTATGTAAAAAAAGTAGTCTTTCCCCTGGAAATATTGCCGGTGGTCACCATGGGCTCCACCCTGTTCCATGCCTTTGTCTCTTTACTGGTGCTCCTGGCAACCTATATGGTCGTCAACGGCTCTCTTCACTGGACCGTAGTCTGTATTCCCCTGGTCTGGTTACCCCTGATCCTCACCACCCTGGGCCTGGCATGGCTACTGGCTTCATTGGGGGTTTTCCTCCGTGATGTAAGTCAGGTCATCGGCATTGTAACCACTGTACTGCTCTTTCTGGCACCGGTTTTTTACCCGCTCAGCGCCATCCCCAAAGCATATCAGGTGTGGATCATGATAAATCCCCTCACCTTTATCATCCAGCAGTCAAGGGAGGTCGTCATCTGGGGACGACTACCGGACTGGAAGGGCCTGGGACTCGATCTGGTATTCTCTTCTCTGGTTCTCTGGGGCGGTTTTTGGTGGTTCCAGAAAACACGAAAAGGTTTTGCCGATGTCATCTGATAGTATTGCCATAAGCGTGAATAACTTAAGTAAATGTTATCAGATATACGATACTCCTCGTGACCGCCTCAAACAATTTATTTATCCGTGGATGCAACGCATCGTAAAACGAAAGGAGCAGAATTATTTCAAGGAATTCTGGGCAATCAGGAACATTTCTTTTGATGTAAAAAAAGGTGAGACAATAGGAATCATTGGCCGTAATGGTGCTGGAAAATCGACCTTGTTACAAATTATTTGCGGTACTCTTCATCCTTCTGCGGGTAGTGTTGAAGTTCATGGTCGTATAGCTGCTTTGCTTGAGCTTGGCTCTGGCTTCAACCCGGAATTTACCGGGCGTGAGAATATATATATGAATGCTTCTATATTAGGGCTATCTTCAACGGAAATAGAATCAAAATTTGCTGATATAATTAGCTTTGCTGATATTGGAGATTTCATTGAACAACCTGTAAAAAATTATTCCAGCGGCATGCTGGTACGACTGGCATTTGCGGTGATCGCCTATGTTGATGCTGATATACTTGTTATTGATGAAGCATTGGCGGTCGGTGATGCTTTTTTCCAGCAGAAATGTATGCGTTTTTTGCGGGCACATCAGGATGCCGGGGGCACAATATTATTCGTTACACATGACACTGCTTCGGTCCTTAGTTTATGTGGTAAAGCGCTTCTTCTTTTTCCAGGAGGAAACCGGCCTCCGATCTTTGGTGACACTGAACGTCTTTGCAAACTATATCTTGAAGAATTGTACTGTGATCCGGATAGAGGCAAGAACTTATTAGATTCTGATGAACTCGTGATTGACGAGAAAAAAAGTTTGCATAAACACTATAAATTCGATGGCGATATGAATCCTGATACCATCTATGTTGCCTCTGAATTCCGGAAATCAGCTGAAAGCTTTGGAGAAGGAGGAGCCAGCATTGTCGATGCTGGATTTTATGACGATAAATCCCGTCGCCTAAACACAATTCATGGAGAGGATTTTGTTCATTTTATTATTAAAGCCGAAATCCACTGCCGTATTATACGTCCAGCATTTGGCTTTATGATAAAAAATTTTCTTGGCGAAAATCTTTTCACAGAAGGGACAGATTTACATTTTAGAAAACATAAGCTAATTTTTGAGGAGGGCGACATTGTTTCTGCAACATTCTCATTTAGAATGCCTCATTTAATCCAAGGAAAATATATGATTAATGTAGCACTTGCAGAAGGAATGGGGGCGGATCATGTTCAACATAAATGGATCCATGACGCAATTCAACTAGATGTATTGTCAAGTCGTCTTGTACATGGATACTGCGGCATGAACGATATAAAAATGTCTATAAGTATAATCTCGCCCGAAATAGCAAAATGAAAAAAGCCATAATAACAAGTCGTTACGGAAAATTAGCGGTTCCAACAGGAAAAGACCTAGTTGTTAATTCACTACATCATTATGGCGAGTGGGCTCAAAAAGAAATTGACATACTAGAAAACTTTATAAAAATAGGCAATATTGTTATTGATGCTGGTGCCTTTGTCGGAACACATGCTCTCGCTTTCTCAAAAATAGTAGGCCCTAATGGCAAAGTACATGCTTTTGAACCCAATAGCGCAATATATCCTTTTCTCGATGAGAATTCCGCAAAAACCCAATTTTCTAACATTAAAACGTACCCTTTTGCACTAGGCAAAAATGATGAAAAGGGAGTTATTGTCAATTCATGGGAGGGAGTAAATGAAGGCGCATCTCGACTGGTACGTTGCGAGGGCAGAAATGACAAGCAAACCGTCAGTGTAAAACCATTAGATGCCATAAATATAGGTCCGGTTGATTTTATCAAGGCTGATGTAGAAGGAATGGAACTTGATGTCCTTGCAGGCGCAGATTTAACGATACATACATATAATCCCATCATTTTCATAGAAGTCAATTCTCTTGAAGCATCTTCAGGTATCATTACCTGGGCTAACCACCTGAAATATAACATTTACGGTTTAATTTCTCCAGCCTTCAATCCTCATAATTTTAATAATGTTAAAGATAACATTTTTAATCAAGCAAAAGAATGTGGACTATTGTTGATTCATGCTGAGAAAACCAGAACTCATATTGCAACATTAAATCGCTTTAATTTGCCAAAAATTCAAACAGTCGACGATATTGTTCTTTTATTGCTCCACAAACCGCAATATCCGATAGAAATTTTAAAAAATACATCGGTTGGATTAAAATGCGGGATCGACTATTCTTCACCAGCTTCAAATAATCTTGAAAGAAAAATTGATGATCAAATTAACAATTTTAATCAGGCCATTGAAGCACGGGACAAAATAATTAGAACACTTAACCAAACCATTTCAGAACGTGACCATCAAATTAGATCTCTCAATCAGACAATTTCAGACCGCGACAAGCAAATTGGAGAACTTAACCAGGCAATTGAAGATAACCAAAAGCAGAAAGCATTGCTTAATTTAGTTATTGAAGAACGCGACGCACTAATCGGTGATTTTAAACGAGAAGTCGAAGAACGTGACAACTATATTCATACTATAACTACATCGAAATCCTGGTTTCTTACAAAACCATTGCGTTTTCTGGCTCGGCTCTTCCGGGGCGAGTTTGCTGTTGCATTTACACCAATCAGGAATATTTTAAAAAAAAGACAGGATTCCAAGCCAGCCATTAATAATGAGGCCAATAATGATTTGGCCTGGCAACGAGATGTTGTGAGAGAATTATTCGATGAGTCTTTCTATTTGCAAGCATACCCGGAGGTCGCTGCTTTATCTGTAGATCCTTTGGATCATTATCTGACTAACGGCTGGCAGGAAAACCGTAATCCTTCAAGGCATTTTAATACCGAGTTTTATTTGCAAGTTAACCAGGACGTTTTAAATGCAGGGATTAATCCACTTGTTCATTTTGCCATAGCTGGAAAACAAGAGGGACGTCTGGTTCAGCATCCAGGCGGATATAGGGCCGCAATTCTACAAACATTGGAAGAGGTCGATGACACAATACGGCGCTGGAAACGTACTGAAGTTGAATTTATTGATCCGATAGACAATCTAGAAAATTTGCTCCAGAAAAAACTTTCTAAATCCGTCTCGGCTTATGTAATAATTTCGTTTAGTCACGATTCCTATAAGACCAGTATAGGTGGAATTCAGCTCTGTATTGAAGAAGAGCAATATGTATTTAGTAACGCTGGGCACATATACTTACATATTAGCCCTTATCAACCCTTGCCTGTACTTGCGGAAACACCTACGGAAAAAACAGTGTCTCAAGTTATTCTTGATGGTGTTGAGTGCGGATGTTACAAAACAATTGAGTTATATGAACTGCTGATCCAACTGCTTGCGGATCGGGAAACACGATTCATTATCCATGCCCTGCATGGACAATGTACTGAATGGATAATAACGCTTTATGATGCTCTAAAGCCTTATGAAGTTTTCTACTGGGTCCATGATTATTTTTCAGTCTGTCCGGGTTATACCCTACTACGGAATGGAGTAAACTATTGCAATGCCCCGAAACTCAATAGCTCTGGATGTCAACTTTGCATCTTCGTAAAATACCGAACCGATCATTTGGCACACATGAACAGGCTATTCTGTAAAATTCCTTTTACAGTTGTCTCACCTTCAGAATATGCCCTGAAACTTTGGAAAAAAACGGCTGAATTGCCGTATCACAGATCTATTGTACATGAACATCGAACACTTAATCCCACCAAACAATCAGTAAGAATTCGTCATGATGAGGCCCCTCTACGTATTGCCTTTCTAGGACATCCAGCCTCTCACAAAGGTTGGTTTGCATTTCAGGACTTAGTGATGAGATTCGGCAATGACCATCGTTACCGTTTTTTTCATCTTGGCTCGTCTACTGATACCTCTTTATCAGTTGAATTCATCCAAGTTATTTATTCAGCTGGAACACCTGATGCAATGGAACAGACCCTGCGGTCGAAAGAAATTGATGTGGCGCTTATTTTGTCTACTTGGCCTGAAACATTTTGCTTAACTGCCTATGAGGCAATAGCTTCGGGGGCAATGATCATTACATATGCTGTGAGTGGCAACGTTGCAATGGTGGCTGACCAGGATAAGCTTGGCATAGTTGTTAATAATGATGTAGAGTTATTTAATTTATTTCAATCAGACCAATTAATCAAAGAGGTGTCAAAATTTCAGAGGGGAAATAGGACGTCATTCAGATTATCGTCAAGTGGCATTACAGCCTCGCTCGTCATTAACAGCGAATTTTGTAGAAATAAGCCTAGCTATCCAATCCAGAAACAGAAAAATTTATCGGCGCAGAAAATTTTGTGCTCGTCAGCTGAAAAACATCGAAAAATTAAGGATCTAGTTAGAGTTACAAGCAATAAATATAACTCTACAGCGAAAATAAATGAGAAAATTGCGTGCTTTACCAGTTTCACATTTAGCTATATCGATAAAGCTCGACTATTGATGTGGAGTTTAAAAAGATTTCATCCCGAGTGGCACCTTATTGCACTAATTACTGATTCTACTCCTGAACAGGTCCATTTTTCAAAAGCTAATGAGCCTTTTGATGAAATTATATGGGGGCAGGAACTACCTATTGACAACATTCAATCTTGGCTGTTTATGCATGATATAGTAGAAATCTGTACAGCTGTAAAAGGAGTTGCCTTAAAACAGATCGCAGTATCTGGATATGACAAAGTCATTTATCTTGACCCAGATATTGTCGTCTTTAATTCTTTACAGCCGATTATAGATTTACTCGATAAAAATAATGTAGTGTTAACTCCCCATCAAATTGTTCCTGAGTCTGATGATTCAGCGATAATCGATAATGAAATTTGTTCACTCAAACACGGCATCTATAACCTTGGTTTTTTGGCAATTAGTTGTAAAGATGAAGGGATGAAATTTGCTGACTGGTGGTCGGATCGCTTGATAAAGTATTGCTATGACGACATTTCTAATGGATTATTTACCGACCAACGTTGGTGTGATCACGTCCCTGTATTTTTTGATGGTGTCCATGTTCTAAAAGATCCCGGTTACAATGTTGCTAGCTGGAATTTATCCAACCGGAATGTAACTATCGATGACCAGGGAAACCTTAAGGTCAATG
>CAYUNE010000017.1:0-2510 GCA_964446115.1 uncultured Desulfobulbia bacterium
TTTTCGTCAGGATCGGGCGGCACCGGAGACTCATCGCTTCCAGGCTCGTACACCTGGACCGGGTCGCCGTCAAAATCGGGATCGGCAAACAGCTCGGTGGCCTTCTTGAAATCCATGATGGTGAAATAATACTTGCCGTAATCCTCGTTGATGCGGGTGCCGCGGCCGATGATCTGCTTGAACTCGGTCATGGACTGGATGCGTTGATCCAGGACGATCAGTTTGCAGGTCTGGGCGTCGACGCCGGTGGTCATCAGCTTGGAGGTGGTGGCAATGACCGGGTATTTGCTTTCCGGAAAGATAAAGTTGTCGAGTTCGGCCTTGCCCTCTTCGTTGTCGCCGGTGATACGCACGACATACCGGCTGTTCTGCGCGGCCAGATCACTGTTTTCGTTCACCAGGGCCTGGCGCATGCGCTCGGCGTGATCGATGTTTTCGCAAAAGACGATTGTCTTGTCAAAGCGGTTGGTCTGCCGGAGAAATTCGCTGATTTTGGCGGCAACCAGTTGGGTGCGTTTTTCCAGAATCAGGGTCTTGTCAAAATCTTTCAGGTTGTAGATGCGATCCTCGATCTCGTGGCCGTACTTGTCCCGCATCCCCTTGTCGGGCCGCCATCCGGTTATGTCCCGATCCAGGTCGATGCGAACCACCTTGTACGGGGCAAGGAAGCCGTCGTCGATTCCCTGTTTGAGGGAGTAGGTGTAGATCGGCTCGCCAAAGTAGTCGATGTTGGAGACTTCCCTGGTCTCCTTGGGGGTGGCGGTCAGGCCGATCTGGGTGGCTGATGAAAAATACTCGAGGATCTCGCGCCAGGCTGAATCGGCGGCGGCGCTGCCCCGGTGGCACTCGTCGATGACGATGAGGTCGAAAAAATCCGGACTGAACTGTTTGTATATGTTTTTCTCTTCCTCGCTGCCGGTGACGGCCTGGTACAGCGACAGGTAGATTTCGTAGGATTTGTTGACCTGCCGTTTCTGTATTTTGGTCATGGCCGGGCCAAAGGGCTTGAAATCGTTGGTCATGGTCTGATCGACCAGGATATTGCGGTCAGCCAGAAAGAGGATGCGTTTTTTGGCCCGGGCCTTCCAGAGCCGCCAGATGATCTGAAAGGCGGTGTAGGTTTTCCCGGTGCCGGTGGCCATCACCAGCAGGATACGGTTCTGGCCGCGGGCAATGGCTTCAACCGTCCTGTTGATGGCCAGCAGTTGATAGTAGCGCGGTGTCCTGTTGCTGCCGTCACTGTAGTAATCCTGGGAGACAAGGGCCTGTTGTTCATTGTCCAACCCTTGATATGCGGCCCACCATTGCCAGAGCTGTTGCGGAGAGGGGAACTCGTGCAGTGCAAGTTCCCGCTCAACAAAGGCGTCGGTGGCTATCTTGTTGTGAAAAAGAAAGCCGTCTCCATTGGAGCTGAACACGAACGGCACCTGCAGCATATCGGCATAGCCCAGGGCCTGCTGCATGCCGGCCCCCACGCAATGATTATTCTCCTTTGCCTCGATGACCGCGATGGGGATATTGGGCTTGTAGAACAGGACATAATCAGCCCGTTTATGCCTGGCGCGGGTGTGCAGCCTGCCGCGGACAATGACCCGGCCCCTGGTCAGCGGATACTCTTCCCGGATCTGGGTGGCGATATCCCACCCGGCTGCTTCAAGGGCCGGGGTGATGAACTTGGTGCAGATGTCCCGTTCGGAGAGTTGCTTCTTTTCAAACATCCAGCTTCCCCTCTGCAATTTGCCCCTGGCAAAACTGTTTCCAAACGGTTCTGGCCATCTTCGATGGTGTTGTTTTGCCGTTTTCCCACCGGTTGACGGTGGCAAAACTCACGCCCAACGCATGGGCCAACCCCTGCTGGGACAGCTCCAGTTGACGCCGGACTTCCTTCACCTGTTCGGGAAAATTCTTTGTTTTGCTGCTCATCCGTCAATCTTGATCATTTCGACAAAATCTCCAGCCCACCCTGTTCCTCTTCCGCTCGATATAACATCTGCGATATACAATTCAAGAAAAAGTTCCAACTGATCCGGACATAAGACAAATATTTCCGGTGAATAATTCGCAACTACCGCCAAGAAAGAGAAAACGTGGCAAATACACTATCTTCACCGACACGTTCTCCGTCTCTCCGGCAGATACAGAACAGAGAACGGATAAGCAGGAGGTTTTACCAGGGGCATTAACGAATTTTTTGATGGAACAGCCAGGGTTGTCGAGCAGTTTGCCGATTATTGTCAACACATTGGAAATCAACACAATACAACTTCCGGCACATTTCCGGAGAAATCCCTTTCTCCACATTTTGTGCCCTGCTTCGCAAGTCGTAATCCCCAACAGAGAATGGACGGGGGTTCGATTCCCGCTGCCACGCCTTTTGTGTGTGACACGAAAAGTCCGAATGCCATCATCCGGGCAGTTCCGTTCCCTGGTTCATGATGTCCACATATCCGGTATAGCTATAAAGACGGTTGCGCTTACGGGAAGTCAGTTCCCGGACAATGGACAGACGC
>CAYUNE010000018.1:0-85659 GCA_964446115.1 uncultured Desulfobulbia bacterium
TTTTGTTGGAATCTTATCACTCGCAATCGTCTACGCATGGATCAAGGGAGTCTTTAAGTGGGAACGCAGAACGTACCGTCACCGTTAGAACCAATACCCTCGTCAGCTGTTCAATTTGCCGCTGCCGACAAACTCATTAACCTGGGTCGGGCAAACTCATTCTGGCCTCTTACCTTTGGTATTGCCTGTTGTGCCATTGAGATGATGGCCGCTGCCGGGCCGCGCTTTGACCTGGACCGGTTCGGTGCCGGCGTCTTCCGGGCCACGCCGCGCCAGGCCGACCTGATGATCGTTGCCGGCACCATCACCGAAAAAATGGCACCGGCAGTCATCAGATTGTACGAACAGATGCCCGCGCCCAAGTGGGTGATCGCCATGGGCAACTGTGCAATTTCCGGCGGCCCCTTCAGGCTGCCCATCAACTATAACGTCGTCGAGGGAGCCGGCAAGATCGTGCCCGTGGACGTCTATGTCCCCGGCTGCCCTCCCCGGCCGGAGGCCCTGATCGAGGCCTTTCTCACCCTGGAAGAAAAAATCACCGGCCGTCGGGCCTTTCCGTCGGCCCCGGAAATACAACTGGAGAGTGAAAACCATGGCTGATCGCATTCGCAAGGTACTCAAGGAGGCCGGCCTCGAATTTTTGCCGGCCGATTACGACGAAACCGGAATCCACTGCGAGCTGACCCTCATCCCCGAGGCCCTCCTCAACCTGGTGGAAAAATTAAAAATCCACGGATTTTTCCTGGAATCGGTAAGTGCGGTGGATCATATCGACAAGGACATCATCGAGGGACGATACCTCTTCAACCACTATGAGGAGGCTGCCCGGCTGCAACTGAAGATCCCCACGCCCCGGATGGCACCGGTGTTACCCTCCATTGGAGCCGTCTTCGAGGGCGCCGTCTGGCATGAGCGGGAAACCGCGGAATTTTTCGGCATCACCTTTGAAGGCGCCGGCGACACCAGACATCTCCTGCTGCCCGATGACGCCGACTTTCATCCCCTGCGCAAGGATTTTTCCCTCCAGCAAGCATGAGCCCCAGTCCCAGACCACCGTCATACACGCTCGAAGAGCTCAACGAGGAGACCTTCATCCTCAACCTCGGGCCCCAACATCCGGGCACCCACGGTGTTTTACGCGTCATCCTCCATATGGACGGCGAGTATATCACCGAGGCAGATCCCATCCTGGGCTACGGCCATCGTATGCAGGAAAAAATCGCCGAGTCCGTTACCTATACCCAGATGCTGCCCTACATGGCCCGCATGGATTACCTGGGGGCCCTGCCCTACAACCTGGCCTGGGTCTGTGCCGTGGAAAAACTCTGCGGTTTCGAGGTGCCCAGGCGGGCGGAGTATATCCGGGTAATCACCAGCGAGCTGAGCCGCATATCCAGCCACCTGCTCTGGTATGGGGCCTTTTTGCTTGATCTCGGCGGCTTCACACCTTTTTTGCACGCCTTTGCCGACAGGGAAAAACTCCTGGACCTGCTGGAATCCGTCACCGGATCGCGGCTCACCTACTGCTACTATCGCTTCGGCGGCGTGCCGACGGATATTGATGAGGATTTCCTCACCAATACTCTGAAGTTCGTCGAACATCTGCGCAAGAGCCTGCCCGCCTACCATGACCTGGTGACCGGCAACGTCATCTTTGAGCAACGCACTAGGACCGTGGGCGTCATCCTGCCCTTTGATGCATGCCGTTATGGAGTAACCGGCCCGGTGGCGCGCGCATCCGGCTTTGCCTACGACGTGCGCAGACAGGAACCCTATTCGGCCTACCCGGACTTTGACTTTGCCATACCGGTGGAAGAGGCGGGCGGCTGCCTGGCCCGCTACCTGGTGCGCATGCGTGAAATCGAAGAGTCTCTGAACATTATCGAGCAGGCGATCCATGCCCTGCCCGAGGGCCCCATCCGTTCCAAGGTGAAAAAGGTAATCAAACCGCCCAAAGGCGAGGTGGCCATGGCGGTGGAGACCGCCCGCGGCGAGCTGGTGATCCATATCGTCAGCGACGGCGGCAAGATCCCCTATCGGGTCAAGTTCCGGGTTCCCTCCTTTTCCAACCTCAGCATCTTCGCCAGGCTGGCCCGCGGCCAGTTGCTGGCCGATGCCCTGGCCATCCTCGGCAGCCTGGATCTTGTCATACCGGAGATCGACAGATGACGGAACTAACACCCCTGCGCATACTTCTCTCCATCATGGGAATCATGGTGACCATTTCCATCAATGCCATGCTGCTGGTCTGGCTGGAACGCAAGGTCGCCGGTCACATGCAGTATCGTCGCGGCCCAATGGAAGTTGGTTTTCACGGCATCCTGCAAACCGTTGCCGACGGCATCAAACTGCTCTCCAAACAGTTGCTGATTCCCGATTCCGTGGACAGGCCCCTCTATATTCTGGCCCCCATTGTCAGCCTTGTGCCGATTTTCGTGGCCATCATGCCCATTCCCTTTTCCGAGAACCTGCAGATCTGGGAACTCAACATCGGCTTGCTGCTGGTCATCGCCCTTGGTTTACTCAACACCCTGGGCATTCTCCTGGCCGGATGGGGTTCCAATAACAAATACGCCCTGTTGGGCGGTGCCCGCGCCGTGGCTCAGATACTTGCCTACAAGATTCCCCTGCTGCTCTGCGTCCTCACCATCATCATGCTGGCCGGCTCTTTCAGCCTGCGCGATATCGCTCTGGCCCAGGAGGGTCTCTGGTACGCTGTTGTCCAGCCGCTCTGTTTCATCATCTACATCATCACCATCACCCTGGAGACCAACCGCAGCCCCTTTGATTTTGCCGAAGCCGAAAGCGAGCTGGTGGCGGGATTCCATACCGAATACTCAGGTATGGCCTTTTCCCTGTTCTTTCTGGCCGAGTACAGCTACATGTTTCTGGCCTCGGCCCTGGCCGCCATTCT
Organism: uncultured Desulfobulbia bacterium; assembly: GCA_964446115.1. Taxonomy (GTDB): domain Bacteria; phylum Desulfobacterota; class Desulfobulbia; order Desulfobulbales; family Desulfobulbaceae; genus CAYUNE01. The sequence continues at coordinate 2,915 of CAYUNE010000018.1, forward strand.
CTTCCTCGGTGGCTGGAGTGGTCCGTTGCTGCCCGGCCCTGTCTGGTTTCTCCTGAAACTCTACGCAATAATCTTTTTGATGATGTGGTTTCGCTGGACCTTTCCGCGGGTGCGCATCGACCAGATGCTCAACTTCGGCTGGAAGATCCTCCTGCCGCTGTCGCTGCTCAACTTTCTGGTTACCGCCGGAGTACTGGCATTATGAAGAAGATGAAGAAAATACATACCCTTTTTTCCGACTGCTGCTACCTGAAGGAGATCCTCGCCGGTTTCATCAGCCTGCTCAGGGGTATGAGGGTCACCTGGAGAGCCATGTGCAGCCGACCCCATACGGTTCAGTGGCCGCGGGAAACGGCTCCCCTCCCCGCCCGCTTCCGCGGCCACATTGAACTGGTGGCGGACCCTGCCACCGGCCGCCCCAGGTGTATTGTCTGCGGCGGCTGCGCCCGGGCCTGTCCGTCCGGCTGCATCGTGGTGCGGGGTGAAAAGACGGCGGACTCCAAGAAAAAGACTCTGACGGAATTCACCCTCAACTTCACCACCTGCAGCCTCTGCGGCCTCTGCGTGGAAAGCTGTCCGGTCAACGCCATCACCTTTTCCCGCGACTATGCGCTGGCCGGGGTCAACGATGAAATCTTCTCCAGAATGAATCTATTGGCGGACATGAAAAATACGGCCGGGGGAATGGCCCATGTTTGAACAGCTGATCTTTAAAATTTACCTCATCGCCTTCGGGCTGCTGGTGGTCATGGCCATTGGCGGCGGCATCGTCGCGGTTGCGGCCAGAAGCCTGATCTACTGTTTTTTCGGACTGGTCGTTGCCCTGCTGGGGGTGGCCGGCCTCTATTACCACCTGGGCAGCCCGCTGGTGGCGGTTATGCAGGTGATGATCTATATCGGCGCTGTCTGTGTAGCCATCGCCTTCGGTATCTCACTGACCAGAAAAGCCGGCGAAGAGGGAGTGAAACCGCCGGGAATCAAGGCGGCCATCCCCCTTGTTCTGGTCCTCTTCATGCTGGGAGCCACCCTGCGGGGAATCGCCGTCCGGCAACTCAGCGGCACCGCCGTCAAGGTGGACGAATCCGTCATCGGCTGGATGCTGCTCGGGGAATATCTGCTTCCCTTTGAGATCATTTCCATCCTCCTCACCGTGGCGGTGATCGGTGCCGTCACAGTGGCCCTCATCAACCGGAGATATTAAGGTCCCATGGAATTTTTGGCAATGCTCACCAATAACGTCACCGTCTATGTCATCGTTGCCCACGCCCTTTTCGGCATCGGACTCTACGGCATCATGTTCCGGCGGACCCTCATCGGCTTTCTCATCTCCCTGGAACTCCTGCTCCAGGGCGTGGGGCTCAACTTCATGGCATTCGGCACCTATCTCACCCCGGATCCCATGCCCTCGCGCCTCATCACCCTGTTCATCATCGGTATCGCCGCAGCCGAGGCCGCGGTTTTTCTGGGCATAGCCGTGGCGGTCTTCCGCAATTACCAGACCATTGCCGTTGACAAACTCAACCGTCTCAAGGGATAACCCCATATTCATCCGTTCAGTCACCGACTATGGAAAACACAACTTTTTCAATCATTCCCCCCCTGGTGGTGCTGACCTCGGCAGTGGGGGCACTCCTGATCATGTACTTCGGCAAGGATATAAACCGCCGCGAAACCGTTTCCATCTGCACCGGAATCCTCAAGTTCGCCCTGGTGCTCACCATGGTCCCCACCATTCTTGCCGGCCGGGTCATCCGCTGTCACCTGGTGGAGATTTTGCCCGGGCTCAGCCTGGTATTCCGGGTGGACGGCTTTTCCCTGGTCTTTGCCTGTATTTCCTCTTTCCTGTGGATCCTGACCTCGTTTTACTCCATCGGCTATATGCGGGGTCTCAACGAGCACGCCCAGACAAGATACTACACCTGTTTCGCCCTCACCCTTTCCGCGGCTCTGGGAGTGGCCATGTCCGGCAGTCTCTTCACCATGTTCCTCTTTTATGAGCTGGTCTCCATTTTTACCTATCCCCTGGTTATGCACCATGAGGACGGCGAGGCGTTTGCCGGCGCCAACAAGTATCTCGTCTACCTCATGGGCACGGGAAAACTCTTTTTTCTCTCGGCCCTGGTCATCACCTACATCCTTGCAGGGAATCTGGATTTCGGGCCGGAAACACTTCTTCCCGCCGATGCGAACCGCACCCTGTTGATCGTGGTTTACGTGCTCTTCCTGGCAGGCATTGCCAAATCCGGCCTCATTCCGCTGCACTCCTGGCTGCCCTCGGCCATGGTGGCTCCCACACCGGTATCGGCCCTGCTCCACGCCGTGGCCGTGGTCAAGGTCGGAGTCTTCTGCGTGGCCCGGGTCATCTACAATGTTTTCGGACCGGATCTCATGCGGGAACTGGGCCTGATTCTGCCCTCTGCCTTTTTCATGTCCGCCACCATCCTGATTGGATCGATGCTGGCACTGACCCAGGATAATCTCAAGGCCAGACTTGCCTATTCAACGGTGAGCCAGTTGGCCTATATCACCCTGGGATTCGCCCTGGTATCGGTGAGCGGCATCACCGGCGGAGCCATACATATTGCCAACCACGCCTTTGCCAAGATCACTCTCTTCTACTGCGCCGGGGCGATCTTCGTGGCCACCGGCAAAAAGTACATCAGCCAGCTCTCCGGTCTGGGGCACTGCATGCCCCTGACCATGGGCGCCTTCAGCATCGGCGCCCTGTCCATGATCGGTATTCCCGGTACCGCCGGATTCATTACCAAGTGGTTTCTGGGTCTCGGCTGCCTGGACAACGGCAGCCTGCTGCTGCTCATCTTCATCCTCACCAGCTCGCTTCTCAACGCCGGTTACTTTCTGCCGGTCATCTACCGTGCCTTTTTCCACAGGCCAAGCCCCGAGGATGCCCATTTTGGCGAGGCCCCGGCAACCATGGTGGTCCCCATCACAATAACCGCCGGAATCACGGTTCTGCTCGGAATCTACCCGGAACCCTTTCTCCGGCTCATCGGCGAGGTGCTCTCATGATGATAGTTCGCTTTATCGCCTGGCTCCGCGCCCGTCTGCGGCTGGTGATTATCGCCTGCTACTTTATCCTGGCGCTGTTGATCTTCGTGGATATCGGCATTCCACGTCACCATCCCCATTTCCTCGGCGATATGATTCCGGGATTCTGGGCCGGTTTCGGCTTTTTTGCCTGTGTCCTGATCATCGTCTTTTCAAAATGGCTGGGCAAAAAATTTCTCTTCAGGCCTGAAGGGTATTATGAGACATTGGACAACGGGGGGAAAGGCAATGAGTGATGCATTCTTCTTCCATCCCGCCCTGTTCTTCTTCCTCGGCATGTGGTTTCTTCCCCGGCTGTCTCCGGGGGTGCGCCGGATCTTGTTGCTTGTGGTGCCCCTTGGCGCCTTTACCATCGTCACCACCCTCTCCCATGGCATGCATTGGCAGGCCGAGGTGGGCAACATCACCCTGGTCTTCGGCCGGGTGGATAAGCTGGCCATGGTCTTTGCCGCTGTTTTTTCACTGATGGCGATCATCGGCGCCATTTACGGCCTGCATGTGGACAATCCCTGGGAACACACGGCCTCCTGGGGATATGTGGGCAGTGCTCTGGGCTGTGTCTTCGCAGGTGATTATCTCACCCTCTTTTTATTCTGGGAGGGATTGATGGTTTCTTCGGTATGCCTGGTCTTCCTCAGAAAAACCGAGGAATCCCTGCGGGCGGGATACCGCTACTTCCTGGTTCACGTCTTCGGCGGCCTTCTTTTGCTGGCGGGTATTTTTCTGCTTTACCACAACAGCGGCGACCTCTCCTTTGTGGCGATCAAAGAAAATGGCGCCGGACTTGCCGCCTATCTGATTCTTGCCGGTTTCCTGCTCAACGCCGCAGTGCCGCCGTTACACGCCTGGCTGCCCGATGCCTACGGCAGCGCCACGGTCATGGGCGCTGTTTTCATGTGCGCCTATACCACGAAAACCGCGGTTTATGCTTTGGCACGGGCCTTTCCCGGCTTCGATATTCTCATCCCCCTGGGCGTGATCATGGCACTGTATGGGGTTGTCTATGCGGTACTGGAAAATGATGCCCGGCGATTGCTGGCCTATCACATCATCAGCCAGGTGGGGTATATGGTGACCGGGGTGGGAATTGGTACGGCGCTGGCAATCAACGGCGCCTGCGCCCATGCCTATGCCCATATTCTCTACAAGGCACTGCTTTTCATGGGAGTGGGCTCCGTGCTGCATGTCACCGGCCGGTCAAAATTTTCCGAACTCGGCGGCTTGTGGCGGCATATGCCCTGGACCCTGGTTTTTACCCTGGTGGGCGGGCTTTCCATCTCGGCCTTTCCGCTGTTTTCCGGATTTGTCTCAAAATCCATGGTCATCTCCGGGGCCTGGGGAGACCACCTGCCGTGGGCCGCGCTGCTGCTCACCCTGGCCTCGGCCGGAACCTTTCTCCATACCGGACTCAAGGTGCCGTACTATATCTGGTTCTGGAGGGAGAAACCCCCTTTTGAGCCGCCACGGGGCGAGGCACCGCTGAATATGCTGATCGCCATGGGTATTGCCGCTTTCTACTGTATCTTTATCGGAGTTTCACCTGGATACCTCTACAGTCTGCTGCCCTATCCCGTGGATTACCAACCCTACACGGCAGGCCATATCATGCAGTCCTATCAGATCCTTCTCTTTACCATGCTGGGTTTTTTCCTGCTCATCAACAAGCTGCATCCCGAACCCAAGATCGGACTTGATCTCGACTGGTTTTATCGACGGGGCGGCCGCTGGTTTATGGTTTTTTGCCGCAAAGTTCTCTTTACCATTGACGACGGCCTCATCAAAAATCTGCATGCAACCGTGGCACTGCCGCTGCTGCGCAGTTTCTCACGCCTTGCCGACCGGCACGACAAACGTATCATTGACGGCGTTGTGGACGGTTCGGCAGAAGCTGTCCTGCATCTGGGCAACCGCATGCGCTGTATGCTGCAACAGGGACTTATCTCCCGATATGTTGCCAAGATGCTCACGGTTCTGGCTGTCACCATCTTCATCGCCCTGCTGCTGACCGGTAAATAAAACTATGGAATCCCTTGCCACCCTCCATGCCAATACACTCGCCTATCCGGCCCTGAGCCTGATCACCTTTTTTCCCATCTGTGCAGCGGGATTACTGGTGATAATTAAAGATGAACAGAGGGCTCGCATCTTCAGCCTGGCAATCACCCTGATCGTATTTTTGCTGTCCATCCCGCTGTATACCGATTTTCAGGCGGCAACATCCGGCTTTCAATTCGTCGAAAATCATGTCTGGATCAAACGCCTGGGAATCAGTTATCTCATGGGGGTGGACGGCATCAGCCTGCCGCTGATCCTACTCACAACCTTTCTCGGCCCCATCGTGGTACTCTGCTCCTGGAACTATATCAGCACCCGGGTCCGGGAATTCATGGCCTGTATTTTGCTGACCCAGGGTATCATGGTCGGAGTTTTTGCGGCACTGGACCTGATTTTATTCTACTTTTTCTGGGAAGCCATGCTGGTGCCCATGTTTCTCATCATCGCCATCTGGGGCGGCCCACGTCGTATCTACGCAGCCGTGAAGTTTGTCCTCTATACCCTGGCCGGTTCCGTGTTCCTGCTTCTTGCCATTATCGCCCTCTCACTGAAAACCGGCTCTTTCAGTTATCCTGCCATGCTCGGCCTGGAGCTTTCGAGGAGATGGGAATTCTGGCTCTTTCTGGGTTTTTTTGCCGGATTCGCGGTCAAGGTTCCCATGTTTCCACTGCACACCTGGCTGCCCGCCGCCCATGTGGAAGCCCCCACCGCCGGTTCGGTTATCCTGGCCAGCGTACTCCTGAAAATGGGCACATACGGCCTTTTACGATTCAATATCGCCCTAACTCCGGAGGCCAGTGTGCTGTTTGCTCCCCTGGTGATCGTGCTGTCGGTGGCGGCAATTCTTTACGGTGGCCTGCTGTCGCTTGCCCAAAACGACATCAAGAAACTGATCGCCTACAGCTCCGTGGCCCATATGGGTTTTGTCACCCTTGGTATTTTTGCCATGAACCCAACCGGATTCCAGGGCGGCATGCTCCAAATGATCAACCACGGCCTCACCACCGGAGGCCTCTTTCTGCTGGCCGGCATGCTCTATGAACGAACCCATTCACGGGAACTGCGTGACAATGCCGGACTGGCCCGGCTCATGCCGGGATTTGTTTTCTTCCTGGGTCTCTACAGCCTCTCGTCACTGGCCTTCCCGGGCACTGCCAGTTTTGTGGGAGAGTTCCTCTGTCTCACCGCAGCATTCCAGACCAGCAACATACTGGGCGCCTGGGTTATCCCCGGGGCCCTGTTGGCGGCCGCTTACATGTTCCGTATGCTGCTGACCATCATCTGGGGTAAGGGGGGCAAACCGGACCAGGCCCTGGATATTAACCTGCGGGAATGGGTATGCCTAACGCCGCCGGCCGCCCTGGTCATTGCTTTCGGCTTTTATCCGGCACCCCTTCTCAAAATGATGAACCCGGTTCTTGAATCCCTGCTGGCGCGGCTGCCCCTGGAGGAAACGATTCACCTCTCCGACTATCTGGGCCGGGGCATGTTTTCACTGCTGAACTGACGGCCGCATGGATGCGGGCCGCTCTGCGCCTCGCATCTTCGGCGCACAATACCTGTAACCAAAAAATAGTGTATGAAGGCTCTTATACTCCCCGAAATATTCCTGGCGGTCACCGGGCTCGGTTTTTTCTGCGCCGCTCTTTTCAACTTCCGAGAAAGAAGAGATGTCTGGACAAGCAGTCTGGTGGGACTGGCCGGCTTCTGCCTGCTGCACGCCTTTGCCGGTCGTTATCTGGCGACCTGGAATGTCATGCTGCCGGAAATCGGTCTCGGCATCGGCGGTCTGTTCTTTTTCTGCGGCAGTCTCTTCCAGTTGAGGAAACATCAGCGGTTATGGGCCATCGGTTTTTCGGCCTTTGCCGCGGTTGCCGCTGTCTCGACCATGAATGCCGATGCCCTGTTTTTTCACGGCGCCTATCGGGTGGATGGTTTCGGCAGATTTTTCGTCCTGCTCATCACCACTGGTTTTCTCGTTGCCTGCATCATCACAGACAGGCTGCCCCAAACCGATGTCTCCAAGATCAACGAGCTGTTCTTTTTTCTATTCACCGGAGCCCTCGGCCTCACCATCGTTGTCGGCGCCGCTGAACTGATCACCCTGTTCATTGCCCTGGAAATTTCATCCTTTCCCCTCTACATCACCTCATCCTACCGGACGGGACTGGGTTTTCAGTTTGAAGCCACCGCCAAGTATATGGTTTTCGGCGCGGTTTCCACCGCCATCATGCTCTATGGCATCAGCTACCTATACGGTGCGTTCGGCACAACCCACCTACAGATAATCATCACGGATATTTCCGCACATCTGCAGGATCCATTGGCCATCCTGGGCATTGTCATGTTCATGGCCGGTCTCTCCTATAAGCTTTCGGCCTTTCCCTTCCACTTCTGGGCACCGGATGTCTATTCCGGAGCCGCGGCCGAGGTAACGGCCTTTATCGCCTCCCTTCCCAAACTGGCCGCCGTGGCCCTTTTCGTCCGGGTGGTAGCCGGTTTCATGGATGCCAGGGCCTTGCAGATCATCATTGCCGTCCTCGCTGTTCTCTCCATGACCTTCGGCAACCTCATGGCCCTCAACCAGACCGAACTCAAACGGCTGCTGGCATACTCGGCGGTTTCACACGCCGGCTATATCCTCCTGGGACTGCTGGCACCGCACAACGGCGGTCTTGATGCCGCACTTTTTTACGGAGCAGTGTATGTGGTTATGACCCTGGGCGGCTTTCTGATCGCAATTCAGGTTGCCGGAAACGAGAATGACATCCCCCTGAAGGCCCTGGCTGGATTGTGGAAAAAATCACCCCTTCTCTCCATCCTGCTGGCGCTTACCTTTGTTTCCCTGGCTGGGCTGCCCCCCACGGCCGGATTCACCGGTAAGCTGCTGCTGTTGACAGCCGTGTGGAAGGCAGGCTGGTTCTGGCCGGTGCTTGCCGCCCTTCTCAATACCCTGATCGCCATCTACTTCTATCTGAGGGTGATCAAAATCAGTCTGGTCTCGGACCAAGGGCAAAAGGCAGAAAATTCACTCCAGCCTCCGCTGCTCATCAGCTCGGCGGCAGCGGCACTGGGAGTCGCCCTTTTGTTGTTGGGAATATTTCCGGGGGGGTTACTTGATATGGCGGGTGTGGCTGTCAGGGCGCTGTAGGAACCGGTAAGACAGATTCGTCGCTTTCCGCATCCTCGTCTCCCCCTTTTTCATGCCTTCTCTTCAAATCAGCAGCATGGACAGATGGATGGACGGCCGAACGACCAGGGGAAGGGGACTTGCAACTCTTACGTATCCATTCACAGCCGCAGCGTATGACTCCCGGCAGGCGCGGTTTTTTTCTCCCGTCTACTGCTGAATACCGTTTTCCTCGCCGCTGACCGGCGCCAAGCGGAAGGTATCAAAACGGGAGCCCCGGCGCAACTCCTCCAGCTTCCTGCGGACATCTTCATTGCCGGGCATGAGAACCAGAACCTTTTCATACTCTTCTTTTGCCCGGTAGGCAATACCTGCCTGGCGGTAATAGTCACCGAGGCGCTCATGGAACATCGGCTCCCCGGGCAGCTTTTCCACTGCCCGCCGTAAAACCGACAGGGCCTTGTCACCATTTTTCCGGTGACGATAAAATTCGTATAGCTGATCGAAATAAAAGGGCTTTATTCGATCAGCACTATCAAGAAACTGCAGGGCGCCCCGGCGATAGAATTCAGCGGCTTCCATGTCTCCCTGCTCCTCCAGGTACTTTCCATACTCAATCCAGGCTTCGATGGAATCCGATAATATGGTCGTCATCTCCTGCTGATCGAATGAGTAGTTTTTCAGTATGGGAATAATCCTGGTGATCAGGGTCGGTTCGAAATCGATACCGCTTTTCAGCACCTCGATAGCCTGTTTACGGTTATTATTTTCCAGCAGCCAAAGGGCCCAGGGCACCACCACCTCTTCCCGGCTTGCTGCCCTGGCATACCCTTCCGCCATGATTTTTTTGGCTTTCTCCGGATCCTTTGCTGCCAGTAGCATGCCGATTTGTTGAAAATAGGCTCCGGCAAGGGGATTCCTGTAAGCGGCGATCTTAAATTGTTCCAGAGCCTCCTCGGGCTGGTCCTGCGAAGTCAGCAACCTGCCGATTTCGGCCCGATACCTGCCTTCCAGAGGATCATACTTCCCCGCCTTGACAAGCAGATCGACGGCGGTTGCCATATCCTCCTCGGCTATTCTTTCTTCCGTCTGGAGATGCAGATACTCCGTATAGTGACGACGGGCCATCAGTCTGCCGCCCTGGAACAGCAGCGTCACCAGCAAAAAGATGAGAGTAGCCAGGGTCAGTACCGTTTTGCGGCCGGAGCCTGCGGCCGGCAGCATACTCGGCCTGGTGCGGAAATGCCGTCGCGTATTGACCGCAGCAACCAGCAGGCCGCAAACAAAGAAAAAATAAAGGCCGACAGCGCCATTATGCAGTGAAAAATCGGCCAGACTGTGTACCAGCATGGAGACAATACCGGTGCCGGCGGCAAAGGTGATCAGGATAGCGTAATTATCCTTCCGGCGTCGTAACATTTTCCAACCGTGCAGCATAATGGCCAGGATGAACCAGCCCACCAGAATGAAACCTATCACACCGCCGTCACTCAACAGTTCAATATAGTCATTGTGGGCGTGATGATAGGCGGCGGTTTGGGAAATGGTGCTGTAGCCGGTCAGTACCAGGGGAAAGGTGCCGAATCCTGTGCCGGTAATGGGGAAATTCCTGATTATATTCAGCGCATCATTCCATACGCCGAGCAAATTTTCCCCCACCCGTCCTGTCTGATGCAAGGTTGGATCAAGACCGGCGCTCACCTGGTCCCATTTAAACCAGATCAGCAGCAGGATGCCGCTGAAGAAGAGAATGGTGGAAATCAACCTGATATCCTGGGTTCTCTTGGTGCTCACCTGAAACATATAAAAGATCGAGGCTGCACAGACAATGATGATACCGCTGCGACTCAGACTCATAAACACGGATGCGGCGATGACCACCAGGCTAATACCCATGAGAAAATGCGAACTGGATGCCGGCATGGAAAATAACGAAGCTATACGGATGCGAAGCGATTCATTGGAACTGACCGACGGCCGGTAATACAGAAACAGGGCCAGCGCCAGGGGACAGATCATTTCCATGAAGGCTGCAAAGTTGGTATGAAAGGGCCAGGGTCCAAAGGGGTGGCCGCTGGTGGCGACAAACCGGAACCAGTATATTTTCTGGGGCGAGGTAAGCTGCTGAACAATGGCAAGAACTCCGATAAAGGTTGCAAGCCAGATAATGATCTTGACGATTTTTCGCAGCCGCTCCTTGCTGCTCAACAGCTGAACCGTCAGATAGTAGAAGAAAAAATATGCGGTGAGGCGAAGGAGCTCTTTTGCGGTCGCCTTCTGGTGCACCGTGATCGGCATGAGCCGGTTGCCGTCGAAGAGATCGTGGACCGGTCGATACACCTCATAGCCCGCCGGTGACAGGAAGTGAACAAGCGATGGGGGCAGGGGAAGGAGCTGCAGCACTATCCAGAGCAGAAAAAGCAGCAGGGGGATGGTGCCGGGCACCTGATACACATTGCCGCTTTCCCTCCTGCCGTGAAAACAATACAGCAGAAAAGAACAGGCCACCATGACCTGGATAATTGCCATTGCCCATGGATCAACCGCTCCAAAGGCAAGCGGCGTGAAAATGAGAATGAGGACATAAAGGGGAAATGGACTCAGGATCATATCAGATTATCGTCATATCTTGGTTAGAATTCATTCACACCCTAGGAATCCTTGCCTTCCAGGCTATAAGAATCGCTGTCAAGACTGTAATAGTCGTCATCGCTGTAGTAATATCCTTCTCCCCCTGTGGATTTGCCGACTCCATTGATGATAAATCCCAGCAGATGGATATCAAGTTCCCGCATTCTGCGTACGCCGCTGTTTAGGATATCATAGGTTGTCTTGCCCGCCCAGGTAACGATAATCGAGCCATCGACGATCTTGCCAAGGGCCAGCCCGTCCGTTACCCGCTGGATCGGCGGGGTATCGAGAAAAATGACATCATAATTCTCGGACATTTCGTCCAGGAGGGTTTTCATCTTGGAGGAGCCCAGCAGTTCGGCCGGATTGGGAGGAATCGGTCCCGCCGGAATGAGGTGCAAACCTTCTTCTCCCGGTATTTCCCGCTGGATGGCACTCAACTCGGTATTTCCGGATAAATAGTTGCTCAACCCCACGGAAAAGGGGATGGAGAAAAAGGAGTGCATCCTCGGCCGCCGCAGGTCGCAGTCAACAATGAGAACCTTCTGGTCGCCCTGGGCAAATATGCGGGCGATATTGGCGGTGGTCGAGGTTTTCCCCTCGCTGGGAGACATACTGGTCACAAGAATCGTGCGTGGTGGATGGTCCGCCGATGAGAGCAGCAGGCCGGATTTGATCAACCGATAGCTCTCGGCAATGGGAGACAGGGGTTCATCCAGGATATAGGTTTCGATTTTGTGCTTTTTGCCTTTCAGCTTTTCAATGGCTCCAAGCACGGTCAGGCCGAAACGCTCCTGCAACTCATCTCCCGATTTAATGGTGTTGTCCAGGTAATCGACAAAGAAAGCCAAGCCGATGCCGCCGACCAGTCCAAAAAGAACCGCCAGAACCAGATCCCTTGCTTTTTTGGGCTTTGATGGAAAATCAGGGAGCTTCGCCTTGCGCACAACCCAGACATTGACACTCTGGGACTGCTCGGTCACGCTGGCCTTCTTGATACTGGTGGTCAGTGCTTCGTAGGTGACACGGATGGAATCGATTTTCCGTTTCATGGTGGAGTACTGAACAAAACGCTCGTTTAAATTCAGCAACTCACCTTTGGTGGTCTCCAGCAGCTGTTTCAGATCATTTTCATGTGAACGGGCCAATTGCAGGGCGTTGGTGGTGGCGTCGATGATCCGTTCAATCTCAAACCGTTTCTCCTTTAAAAGCGTATCCAGATCACCCTTGGCCTTTTTCATCTTCGGATGCTTAGGCCCGAATTTTTTTGACAGTTCCTTTATTTCCTGTCGTGACTGGTAAATCCGTTCGCGAATATTGCGCAGCACGGAGCTGTCAGCAAAAACAGGGATGGTCTCAATAACATCGTAGTTGTTGCCGGCACTCTTTATCTGGGCAAGCAGGGCCTCCTGTCTCTTTCTCTCCGACTGGGCCTCGGAGAGCTGGGAACTCAATCTGGCTAATTTTTCCGGATAGATGGCCAATCGATTTTCAACGGTTACAAGATCATTGTCCCGGACGAAGCGCTGCATTTCCGCTTCAGCCTCGGCAAGCTTTTCCCGTTCTTCATCCGCCTTGGCAGTCATCCACTGAATCCGGTAATTATTGCTGTGATGTTTTATCTCCAGAAGCTCATCCATATAGGCCTGAACAACGGCATCGGTGATGAGCTTGGCCAGCCCCGGATGTTTGGCACTATATTTAACCTCCACCATCTTGGTTTCGACGATAGGTTTCAGATCCAGTTCCCGCTGGACAATCACTGCGATTTTATCGGCAACGGAAAGGGGCTTGGCCCCCACGAACAGTTCCGCTCTATTGTTTACCTTCTCTATATCTTCTTTCACCATACTACCGGGAAAGAATCTGTCGGCAATCAGCTGCAGGTAGCCCTTTACCTGAGACTTGACGGAAGCAATCAACTCCGAGGTAGCCGACTTTTTCCTGTCAACAAAGAAAAACTGCCGATAGACCGTATCCAGGTGAAGTTTCTCGACAACACGCCGGGCTACATTGGCACTTTTGATAATTTCGAACTGGGTTGCGAGGAATTCGGGATCATAATAATATCTCTGGTAATCGAGATTCGGTGTACCAAGGTTACGTTCGATCAAGATCTGAGACGACGCGGTGTAGATTGGGGTGACAAAATAGTTACGGACAAGGACGATGAGGCAGGTGATAACGAGAAAGGAAAAGATGGCCGCTTTGCGCTTTTTGATAACAAAAATATAATCACGCAGGTGTGTTTCCTGTGAGATATTCTGGCTGGTGGATCGGTTCATTATCCTATATTAACTAGACTTTTCAAAGAGATATACGGATTGAGACAGAGATATGGAACTTGACGGCGAGCAGGTCTTTGAGGGGTAATCAGAAAAAACTTTCAGGGACGACGATAATATCATCCGCCTGAACCGCGGTATCCAATGAAACACCCTTCATAATTGTTTTTTTGCCGTCAACAATCCTTTCAATCATAACTCCGGATTTTGAGGCGATCCCGGTAAAACCACCTGCCATGGTGATCAGCTTCATGACAGTCGTCTCCTTCTTGCAGGGATAGGCATCCGGTTTCTCAACCTGGCCGGTTACATAACAGGTTGCTGCCTTGGACACAAAAATGTTATCTCCATTTCTGATCACCACGTCACTGGAAAGATCTCCCTGATCAATCAGCGAATTGAGATTAATTACAATGGACTTGCTTTTCCCATTAACCGTTCGCTTGATTGTGGCGGTTTCTCCGGCATCGTCGGTCAAGCCTCCCACCTTGGAAAGCAGCTCCAGAAAGGTAGTTGAGCCGCTCAACTCCACCAGACCCGGGTGCCTGACATGTCCCAGAATGACAGCCTTTTTGCTCCTGAACTCCTCCACAAAGATATTGACCTGGGGATTGACGATGTAGCCATCGGACAACTGTTCGGCAAGCTTTTGTGAAATCTGGGCAATGGTCATATCACCAACCTTGACCCGATCGAGCAACGGCATGGTGATATAACCCTGATCATCAACCCGGACCGTTGTCTGCATATCCGGATGATCGTAAACGGTGATCCGGAGAATGTCGCCGGCTCCCACCAGGTAATCCCCGGCAAAGGATCCCGATAATCCCAATATAATCAAAAAAAGAGCCAGAAGAGATGTAACGGTGTGTTTCATGGTAGATAGTCTTACTCCATTGACGGGATAATCAGTTCGTTGTATCTGCGGCATATTTCCGGAGTCCGGCACCATGCCGAACCCCGGAATCAGGCTGTTTAAAAAGACGAAACGGGAAATGGCGAAAAAGGGGCACTATAATACCTGCCAAAGTCCCCTGTGGATGCGATATTACAGAGATGACCTCAGGCTGAAAAGAATGGAATGGGAATCATACTCATACAGGACATCGGTTGAATCCCGCTTCTCATACCGATAGGCAAGCTCGAACATGAGCCAGTTGCTGAACCTGTATTGTAAGGCAGGACGGAAACTGTAACGCTTGTCTTCCCGGTTCGGAGGGGTCAGGCTGTCATATTCCGTGTTTTCATATCCAAAGCCGATGCTTCCCGATATACGGTTGGTAAAACGCTGCCGATAACGCACGTTGCTTGAAAGCACCGTTTCTCCAAGCGCTCCGGCCGTATCAGCCTCTTCGACCTGCCGGGTAACACTGAAGGCAATAGCTGTTTTTTCGCTGATTTTGTAATCAAGCTGGATTCCCGTGGTCAACTCATTGGTATCAGCCGAATCCGAGCTGTCATCTTCGTAACTTCTTTTCTGATAGCCCAGTCGTGCACTCAGAGTGGTTTTCTCACTCGGCGTCCAGCTGATGCCGCCATGGACAAAATTCTGTGTGTTATCGCGTTCCACAGCGGTATCATAGGCAACATCGACATATTTGTAGCCCAGGAAAAAGGATGTTTTGGGGCTGTATCTGTAATATGCGGTGAAGGAAGCCCCATTATCCGAGCGATCATATTCGTTGTTGCGGTCATCTTTGTAATCGAGATAAAAATTCGACAGATCCAGCACCCCTCTCAGTTTCGGGGTGAAACGCCAGTCCACGGTGGCCATGGCAAGGTTGGAATCGTAGCGGCGGAGATTATCGGCAGTGGCATCGCCGTTTCCGAAAGAATCCTGGGATTGACTGTAACGATCAACCACCTGGAAGGAAAGTCCGCCCCGCAAATTGTATCGCAGGAAGGCCTCCAGTTTGCCGTCGGTTTTGTTCAGATCCGAATCCTCGGAGTAATTCTTGATATCCAACCCTCCAAGTAAATAGGCCTGGATTCTCTCATATCCCTGATATGTTGCCAGACTGCCGCGTAATCCGCCGGCCGAGGTATTATGCGGCGTGATGGTGATGGGAATCGTTTTCGTCCGGGGAAGGGCAAACCAGATACCCGGTGAAATGGTGGTCAAAAAATTGCTGGTCGTCTCATCTCCCACATTATAGAGATTATCGGTATACTCTCCTGTCAGGGTAAGATAGGGATGAACATATCCACCCTGCAGCCTGCTGAACCAGCCTTGATCAGTCGAGTTTTTCGATTGGGGCAAAACCTCGCCGGCAGCCTCTTTTTTTTGCTCTGCTGCAGCCGCAAGAGCCGGCTGATACTCGTTGTCGGCAACAATCACCATATTGTCGATTTCGATTGTTTGAGCCAATCCCATCCCGGGCAGGGCAACAGACAACAACATCGTAATGCCGTATGCATATTTCATTTTCCCTCTCTCCACTTGCGTTGGTAATCGGTTGAACAGAAAGCTAACTTGCTTATCAGACACTTATATTAAAGATTATCACAAAAAATCTTCAGGAACAATACGTATAATTGCCTTTTATTCTCAACAATTTGATAATATACAATTTTTCATTAATCAATCCCTGAAATGGGCTCTTTCCCGAGAGCCGGACACTTGCGCATCAATTCGACTGGGATTATCCTGAATCCGTGAGCGTTCGTGCGTGCGCCGGATACACGAAGGGGACCGTTTGATTACAATGAACTATATCGGACGGTTCCCGTTCATATAAATGACAGGCGTACGGACGCCCCAAAGGGCGGCTTCATAATCAGGATGAATAAAGACACCTGACGATTTTGTATCTATCATGCCGAATTTTACTAACTGCATAATATATCATTAAAATTCAGCAACGGATTCAGGATTATGCTTTATTAACTGTTTTTTCTGCAAAAACAATACTTGGAAAAAAATTTCCCAATCCGCGACAAAACGGTGTGCAATCATTCCAGGAGCTCCGCCGGCAGGGGAAGTACGGAAGAGGATCCCACCCTGAAGCGACAACAAAAAAATTACCCGGTTGATAAAAAGATGCGGAAAATAACGCGCAGATTTTTTCTTGTTCTTTCCTCCTCCTTGGGAATCATGGCATCCATACCGCTTATTCAGAAAATTTTCAGATTATCCACAGCATGCGCAGGCAAGGGCGGTAATGGTCACTCCGCTGAATCACATATCTATCTAGCCAAAAACGGCACTCCCCAGCAAAATATCAGCAAGGTGATCGAACTGATGGGGGGAATAGAGAAATTCATCGGAACAGATGATATCATCCTCCTCAAGCCCAATTGTCAGTGGTGGAATCAGGGGAGAACAAACCTGGCTGCCATGAAGGGATTTATTGATTTGGTACTGCAGCGTCCCGGCTTTCACGGGGAAATCATCATAGCTGAAAATCATCATTTTATGGACGATACTCTCCCTGAAACTGAAAAAGACAATATCAGGGGATGGAACCGGATAGCTGAAATCAATGGTCGGATTGACGGAGTCCAGCACAGTATGAATTCCCTGGTTCAGCTTTTCCAAGAGCAGGGCCACAAAAATGTCTCCAAGGTGCACTGGCGCGATGGCGGGCCGAAACATGAAGACTGGGGTAACGGCCGGGATGGCGGCATTGTTGATTCTCCGGCAACAGGAGACGGCTACATCTGGAGTGACATTGATTACATATACTCGCCATTTCCCTGGGTAAAAAGATGGAAGGTAAAAATGTCCTACCCCGTTTTCACCTCACCGTACAGTGGTCTTGTCATTGATTTTAAGGACGGCATCTACGAAAGAAATGGCCGGGGCGGGGGCAGGTATATCAAAAGTATTCCCCTCAGGTTTATCAACTTTGCAGCGCTCAACGACCATGGTCACGACACCGGAATTACAGGAGCCATCAAAAATTACATGGGCATCACCGACCTGTCCTGTGGCCAATGGGGAAAAAAACCTCGTGGTTACCACAATGTTCACGCTTGCGGAGGCAGATATTTTCGTCATGCTAAGGCTGGACCACTTGGCTACTTTATGAAGACCATCAGGAAGGCTGATTTAAATATTCTGACAGCGGAATGGGTTGGCTGGGGAGACAGAACTGCTGTGGACAAGGCCAGTCGCTGCCACACAGTTCTGGCCTCTACCGATCCGGTTGCGCTTGATTACTACGGTGCCAAACACATTATTCTTCCCCTGAGCAACAACCGAAAACATCACGATCCGGATTTTCTCCGTAGTCCCATCCGCAAATTTCTTTCCCTGGCTTCCAAGGAACTCGGGACCGGCCATTTTTGCGAAGATAAAATTCTTGTCTCCTCTTATGACGCAATCCATTCCGATCACTCCCCCACCAAAAATCCATCATCGCAGAATAAAGGAATCATTTAACAGTCATTATCCCCGGAGAGAAGCAACCAGTTCTCAACATTGCCGATGATCATCCGGTGTCCTTTTCGCACACGGGGGGCGTAAACAAATATTTTTCTCGAATGGTTTCTCCTGACAAAACCATATTTCCTGAAGAAGGACTCAAGAGCGTTATTGGTCAGAAAGTTGATGTTGATGCTACGGACGGCCATTCCATAACCATATTGAAATACGCTTCTGAGCAGACAGGACACCACTTCAGCCTGCTGAGGAATAAAAAAATCACGGATATTTAAAGCTCCGTCATTCATGGTACAGGCCATGTAGCCATATAGCCGTTGATCTTCCTTGTCGGTGGCGATAAAGATACTACCGTTTTTCCCCGACAGATATCTCCATTGCAGATACGCTGATGAGCGTTCACCAATGGCTGCATACTTACCTTTGGCCTTTTCCCAGAGCCCATCAAACCTTTTGTCAGTTGTACGTATCCTGCGGCAGATCACGTTATGGCCGATAACACAAAGTGATTTCATGGACGCAAGGTAATAAAAGCGGTTGAGTACAGGGGCAATCAGCCGACAAAATCCTTCGCCCAATCCCCGGTCTGTCAGGTAGGGACTGTAATCGACGACTCTAACTAATCTCGTTATATTGCCGAGATGCTGATAGCCAGCTCTTTTAATAACCCCTTCTGCCTTTTCATTGGGAAAACCATATATAAAGTCGATTTCGCCTCTCTGCGTAGCAGCTGTGGCCTTTTTGTGCAACATCATTGCCGGCCCCAAAGACCTGTGACGAGGTGCAACAAAAAAATCTCCGGCTATCGCTGCCCTGTATTTATATCCGTTAACCGAGATATGTCTGCTAAACAGCGTGTTAAGCCCCTGGATCCGGTCGTTGCCATCTTCCAGCAGGAACCACACCCTTGCAGCACCCGCAGGATTTTTGAGATAAAATCGCTCATATTTTTCCTGCAGGTCTGTCCCATGATAATGATTCCAGAATCCTATAATCCGTTTTCTGTCCAGCTCCAGATTGGCCCTCTTCACTCTGTATCCCATGGTCAACAACCTCCTGTCTTTAAATTCCAATTGAAAAACCACTTCTGTGCTGTTGGTCATCTTTTCTTTCAAAAGACATTCCACAGCGTGACTGGAACGGAGGATTGATGAGAAAGGAGGGTCAAACGCTGGTACTCTATGAAAATAGCGCTGCAGGAATATTATCTATTCACGTAATAGTAGTGGTCCCTGATCTCTCCACGACTGAACCGTTGCCAGGGAAGCAATCTGCCTCATATTCCAGAAATCGAGAAAACAGACTTCGAGCATCCGATCTTCCGGAATTACAAGGCGGGTTTCTCGCATAACAGGAAAATATTCCCCCTTGACGTACCATCCAGGGATAAAGATGTCAGGGACCGGAGAGATTAATTTGGGTGGCAGCTTGTTTTTAAGAATGTGGATGATATATAATTATTGATGATTGCCCTTGATCTTTTGAAAAGTATCCCTTTATGGACCAACAGCTGTTTTTGTTTGCAGTCTGGCTAGTTGCAAAAAAAATCTATTATGACGATCGCTATACTGACCAGGGTCTTGAATGAATAATTTCTACGATGAATGGAGGAAATATGAGGCTAACGCGTAATCTTGCCGGAGCATTGCTGTTGGGCGGTGCCTGCCTGGCCACGCCATCTATGGCTGCATTTAATGATGTAGCTAGCGGAAACCGTACAGCGGACTGTACAGATGCCGGGGATCTTGCCACTCTCGGAATAAATCAACCCGAATGTCAGGTTCTTGAAGCTTTTTGGAATGCAACGGCCGGAGCCGATGGCACCGGCTGGACAGAGGAAAGGGAAGATGAAAACGGTACATTGGCTGCCTGGGGTACGGTTTCCAATGTAAGCACCTGGCTGGGAGTCACCGTATCCGGGGGTCATGTCACCCAACTGACTCTTCGTGACCATAATCTCTCAGGAGCCCTGCCGACAACCGCCGGCTCGACCCTGGGAGACCTTCCCTCCCTTACCAGACTCGATCTCCCGTACAATAATATCACCGGGGGCCTTTCTTCCCTGGCCGGCCTGGAAGATACGCTGGAAATTCTGCTGCTTGGAAACAACCAACTCACCGCAGATCTGAGCGACATTCAAACCTTTACAAACCTCACAAGGCTCAACCTCAACCACTCACCTGATTCCCAAGGTAATGTGACAGGCGACCTTTCGGCGGTCGCAGGCCTTGTCCACCTGACTCAACTTGACCTGAGTCATCAGCAAATCACGGGGGATTTGGCAAACATTGCGGCCTTGGACTCATTGGAAACTCTTGTTTTGATGGGAAATAATATCCATGGAGACATTGCTGCCTTTGCCGGAGCATCCCCGATGAGTGCAATGAAAACACTGGTCATTGGCGACAACGGTATATCCGGCGGGGATCAGATTACCGGAAATATATCGGCACTTGCGCAGATGCCCAACCTGGAAATTGTCGATATGCGGCACAACAGTGTTAGCGGTAATCTTTCATCGCTTTCAGGCCTTTCAAATCTCACCAGGTTATGGTTGGGCGGCAACCAGGTTTCCGGAGATCTCTCCTCGCTCAGCGGCCTGACCAACCTGATGACTCTTTATGTACATCAGAATGACGGAATTACCGGGGATCTTTCCCAGTTAAACAACCTCTGGCTCGCCTCCCATGCCACCGGACCAGCAGGCGGTGAATTTGAAAACACGAATACCGGGCTTAATATCAGCGGCAACGGCCTTTATTTCACCAATATTGAACCAGCATTTTCAATTTTTAATGATGGAAGTCCAGCTGATTTTAACTATGATTCTAGCCAGTTGGCAGATGGGGTTGATCTGGTGGACACAGCCCGAACAATTTACTTCAACCAGACCCTGACCATAACCCCTGCTGTTCCTGAGAACACTTCTGGAAATGACTCCTACCAGTGGAGCAAAGACGGTGACGTTGTCGCAGGAGCAACGGACAGGATATTTACAAAGAATAATGCAACCGCTGCAGACGCGGGAAATTATACCTATGACGTCACAAACTCGGTGGTAACCAACCTGACCCTGCGCTCCAGAACCATTACCACGGTATTTGACGATACCCCACCGGCTACTCCCGGCACGACTCCAGATCTCACCGATGCATCCGATTCGGCAAATACAACGGATAATATCACAAACGTGCAGACACCGGAATTCGGCAATATTACCTGTACAGACCAGCCGGGCGGCAGTACTGTTCAACTGTATATTGATGGAACAGCTTCCGGAGCTCCATTTCACTGCACAGCAGCCGGCACCCATGTGCTGACCGCTGCCTCTCTGGCTGACGGTACCCATGAAATCACCTATCGGGAAATCGATGCAGCCGGCAATATGTCCGCTGACTCTGCAAGCCTTACCATTACAGTTGATACGGCCATTTCCCTTGGTGTAAGCGAACCCACCGGAACCATTACAGATACTACCCCGCATTTTGAAGGAACCGGTGACTCCGGAGATAAAATCACAGTTACCGGTAGCGGCTCCAGCTGCTCAACCACTGTTGCCGCCGATGGTTCCTGGTCATGTGATGTGGCTCCTGCTCTGGCCAACGACACCATTGTAACTTTCCTCGTTAAAGCAGAAGATACAGCCGGAAACTCACGTCTGATATCTCACAAGGTTACCATCGGTTCGCCGATTGACAGTGATGGTGACGGCGTCCTGGATATCTATGACGCGTTCCCCGATGATCCCAACGAAACTGTTGATACTGATAACGATGGTACTGGAAACAATGCCGACCCGGATGATGATGACGACGGTTTCAGCGACCAGGAAGAAATCGCTGCAGGTACGGATCCCCTGAATGCGGCTTCCTACCCGGGGGCAAGAACCATCATCGCACCGTTGCTTGATTTACTTCTAATGTAAGTAGAGAAAAAAGTGTATAAGCAGATGACAATGCAGGTCAAAGTTGGACCTGCATTGTCATCATTTTTTCTCTTGTTTATCATTTTACCTCGCAGGTAACTCAGGCGATTGTCATTGCCGTCCCGACAACCAGTGGATCATCCTTGCAAATGAGATTGTGGCGTTCCTCTTCTCACCCCTCCCTCGCACGAACAGATTGCACAACCATTCCGATAATGTGTTTGTGTTACTGAAAAAAAAATAAATACCGCGGTGACTGGAAAATTTCGGCCTTGTTTTTCTTTGGGAATCCAGCATATGGTCATATACCAGGAGACTGGAAACCTCCCAAAAAAAATCCCGCTTTTACGACATGTATTGAAATCCCTGACCAGTGTCGGCGGGATCCTGTCAATCATGTTCTGCAGAATATATCTTCCAAAGTATCTACGTATTGGAAAGAACGTTAAACTGTCTCCACAAGGCAATATTCTTCTGGGGGCCAGAAAAATCGGCGATAACTGCCGAATCCATTCAAATGTTACCATCGGTCGGGCCATGCTTGACGACAAAGATACTTTGGGAAACAGAAACAATCCGGTTATCGGCAAAAATGTCATTATCGGACCCGACACTCTCATCTTTGGAAATGTCTTCATTGGTGAAGGCTCAACCATTCTGCCAGGCTCAATAGTCTCAAAAAATATCCCACCCCACTCTGTTGTTAGTGGTAATCCCGCTCGAATTATTCGAAAAAATTTTGATAACAGTCATTTACTGGCCTTGCCCATCCACAGTTGGAATATTACGACCGACAATCTGGATACCTGACAATACTGTAAACAGTGTTTGATCGAGTAAAAGCGGATTTCCAGCGGGTCTATTGGAATTATCCCTCCAAAGATCCAGCCAACCTGCTCAAGAAAGTTTGGGTTGTTGTCAACTCCCAGGGATTCCAGGCCCTGGCAGTGTACAGATTACAACGATGGTGTATGGAAATCGCCAAGCGGCCGAAAACTGGTTTTTTCATCGGAGTTCTTGAAAAGATAGCTTCCGTTCTGCAGAAAATCATACTCCTCCTGTACGATATCAACATTTCCAAAAAAGCCGATATTGGAAAAGGCTTTTGTATTCACCATTTTGGAGGAATTCATATAGGAGTATGCAGAATCGGTGAAAACTGTACAATTGCCCAGCAGGTGAAGATTGCGCCCGAAAGGGAAAATGGCGACCGTGTGGGAGTAACCATGGAAGATCGGGTATGGATTGGCGGTCATTGTATTATCAGCGGCAAGGTGCATATCGGCAAAGGTTGCACAATATCTTCAGGATCGATCATCACCAAAGATATCTCCCCTAACCATCTGGTTGCTGGAAAAAAGGGGCGCATTCTCAACAAAAACTTCGATAACACCAAGCTGCATAACTTACCGGATCTTCAGGATTGATCTCGAGTTTCACTAGCAGTTATTGTTCTGTTTGTTTCTTGCATGCCGTATCCTTTGTCAACTGCAATCCCTGAAGATGTAAAATTACACTGGCCCAGTCAGCATTTAGCAGGTATAGAGAGGCAGGTAGGACCAACGCACTTCGTTTCCCAAATCATGGAACTGAAATAATGATGATACGGTCATTGACTACGATTGACTCATTCCTTCTGGCAGGACTGGCCGGCTACGCCTCTCTTCTGGGAATACTGGTAACGGTTGACGTAAAAATCGCCACTGTGGCGGCAATTCTGCCGGCCCTGGCCTGGGTTATCATGGCGGACAAAAAGAACAGTCTCTTTCTGTTTATCCTGTTTCTCCCTTACAGCAGGTCACCATTTATGTCGCAAAACCTCATGGGTATTGCCGGCATGAAACCCTTCAACCTGTTGGCCGCCCTAACTCTGGCCGCCTGTCTTTTCCATGGTGGAAATCTGTTGATACTCCAGG
The DNA here is from genome assembly GCA_964446115.1 of uncultured Desulfobulbia bacterium. GTDB lineage: Bacteria > Desulfobacterota > Desulfobulbia > Desulfobulbales > Desulfobulbaceae > CAYUNE01. The sequence goes on from CAYUNE010000018.1 coordinate 26,310, forward strand.
AGCGTAACAGAAACAGAGCACTTCTCTTTATCTGGCTCTATTTTCTTATCTTCACTATCACCCTGTTTCGTTCACTCGGTTATCTTTCCATCCTGCATATGTTCTGGCCAAACGCCTACTCAACTTCGGTGACGCGATTTCTGCTTTCATATTATCTGGTACCGGCCCTTTATCTTGTTCCCTTTTTCTATATTCTGAATCACATTACCGAGAGAGATGAGATAGAGTCTATACTCATGTGCGTCTGGACTACTATTGTCATCTTCTCACTTGTTTTTATCGGTATTGCTCTTAGCCATTTTTCAATCTTTCTCAGCGGTAACAGAAAGGCTCTCGTCCATCTCTGCGGAACTTTTATTGGTTTGCACTACAATTCCATTGGCTCGTTCTATATCATTACCGCCCCTGTTCTTCTGTTGCCACTGGTACGAGGTAAATGGTGGGGCTGGGCAGGATGCGCAGTTTCTCTCATTGCCCTTCTTTTGCTGCAGTCACGCACGGCAATCGTTGTCTTTTTGCTGAGCAGTTGTCTTTTGCTATTTCTTCTTAACAGGAAAAAATTATTATTTGCTCTATTGCTGCTTACAGGAGCAGCCATGGCAATTCTCTTGCCTCTATTTCTGTTAAATACCTTGAAAGAGGGAATGCAGCCAGGAAATAGAGATATTCTGGTTTCCCTGTTTAACGGGCGGATAGATCTGCTCTGGATCCCACTGCTTACTGAATGGTTTCATGATCCCAAATTGTTACTTTTCGGTAAAGGACGGTTCAGTATGATTGCAAGTGAAATCTATCAGCGTGGTTTTGTCATCAGAACCGCACATCCTCATAACGCGCTGATTGAACTGTTTCTGGACTGTGGCTTACTTGTCTTTTCAGGGGCCCTTTTTACCTTAGTCACCATGACTGGAAAAGCCTGGAAAATTGCCGGCGGAATCAATTCAGATCTGGGGTGGGTCCTGTTTATGACCATCATCTGTTTTTTAATTGGTACCATTTCCGGCAGATCATTCTATCCCGGCGTTGATAACTTTTTCCTCTTTGTCACCCTCCCTCTCTTTATTAATTATGTCTTTTATGAAAAGAGAGAGAGCATGCAACTAGCCGATATCACCTAATGAAAAAACAAACTCGTATCTGTTTTGTCGCTCCCGCCACCTGGCCGGTACTCACCGGAGACAGAATCATTGAAGGAGCAGGTGGTGCCGAGGTGCAACAGAACATACTGTCAAAGGCTCTTGTCAGGCAGGGTTATCCTGTTTCCATGATCTGCCTTGATTACGGTCAGGATGATAATGTTGAGATTGATGGTATTCGGGTCCTGAAAACGCACAAACCCAACACTGGGATTCCTATCTTTCGATTTCTTCATCCCCGGATGACATCATTCTGGAAAGCGATGAAAAAGGCTGATGCCGATATTTACTATCAACGCTCAGCCGGTATGATGACCGGCTTGGTTGCAGCCTTCTGTAAAACACATCATCGAAAATTCATCTATGCCGCGGCCTCGGACACTGACTTTATGCCCGGAAAGGAGATGATTAGATATACCCGCGACAAAGTCATTTACAAATGGGGTCTTTCCCGGGCAGATGCCGTCGTAGTGCAAAATAACCATCAGTACCAAATGGCTTCCCAGCTTGGAATCCGCGATATAACCGTAGTAAATAATGCCTATTCACGGCCCCGGCCATATATTGACAGAATAACCGGAACCGGACGCATTCTCTGGGTGGGGACGATAAAATCGGTAAAAAGACCCGAGCTTTTCATTGCGCTTGCCAGAGCCCTACCGGAACTCAAATTCACCATGATCGGCAAATTATCAGGCAATACCGGGTATGATTCTCCCTTTCTCGATGAAATATCGAAGCTTTCCAATCTCACCTATCAGGGATTTATACCGTTTGCTGAAATTGAAACCTACTTCGCCCAGGCGGATGTTGTGGTGAACACTTCCAGACACGAGGGATTTCCCAATACTTTTTTACAGGCTTGGGCGCGGGGCATTCCAACTCTGTCGTTTTTTATGCCAGGAAACGGCAATCAGAAAAATTTACCAGGAGTTTACGTGCAGACAACAGACGAGGCCATTGCAGCCCTGCTCACCTGGTACAATGATGAAGGGGAGAGAAAAAAAGCAGGGCGGGAGTGTCTCGAATATTTTATGCAACACCATGAAACCGAAACAATTATTCCCCACTATGAGGATCTGTTTTCCCGCCTGCTGGCCGGTACTGTGGGGGACAGAGATGATCCTTAAAAGACAAAATGCCGCCAATGGCGTACCCGCGAAAATCATCCGCATCGACCTTGAACTCTCCTTTTTGTTGCGTTTCGGCTACGAAAATTTCTAACCGCTCTTTGGATTCTCTCTTTTTGATTGCTGCAATATCCCGTATCAACTAAAAAAATCGTTGGTATATTGAAAGGCACCCTATCAATTTTATCTCCGGAACATATTTTGCAATTTTATTCCACAATCAATACTGTTTCTCTGAATAATCGAGCTCGGTGGAGGAGTCATGAAAAACAAAAATTGCCATGTTCCGTCATTCATTCTGAATCTGCTCATATTGTTTATTCTCGTCCAAATTTCCCATGCTTATACCCCTCCCATCGGTATAAAAAATCCTGACTGGGGATCGATTCATCCAATTGACACCCAATCACCAGCCTGGCCATCGGGATGGCCATCACAAGAAGTACCGGGGTACTACTATTATGATAATAGAGATCCAAATTGCTCAGACAACAATAGTTACGGCTACCCTGCGCATCCCCGCTGCTCCATTCCAAGAACCATAAGCTATCCGGCCGGTTCCTATGTGGAGATTCATGGGGGCCCTTATATCCAAGACCGCACACAGGTTTTTGTCTTCAACGGCACAGAAAACAACCCCGTGTGGTTTCGAGGCGGATCCGGTGAACAGCGTCCCATCCTGGGTGGAAGTACTGTTTTCAACGGTACCTATGCCTTTATTGAGAACCTCTATCTCACCCACCGTGATGACCGTTATATACATACCCGCGTGGGGGCTGATACCGGTCCCGGGCCTTACTATGCTGATCATCTCTCTTTCCGGCATATTGAGGTGGAAGGAGATTCCCAGGAGGTGAGCACGGGCTACTCCGCCTTTGGAATCAGCGGTAATTCTCCATCCGAGCTCACCGGCAATATTGTTTTCTACGATATGCACATCCATGATGTGGGATCCTCCATCCAGGGAGATGTGGATTATCACGGATTCAAAATTGACGAATACGCCTATAATATCTGGATACTGGACAGTAACATCCACCATCTTCAGGGAGACTCGGTCCAGGTGGGCAGTTACTACCATGAAGAAGAAAACAAACCCCATCACGTTTGGGTGGGTGGCAACACCCTCCATGAAAATGCTGAAAACGCCCTTGATGTCAAAAACGCCAGAGATCTCATTTTTGCCAGCAATGACATGTACGGATTCTACGCCAACAGCTCATCTGCAGGAAATGCCGTTGGTATCCGCAGCTATGATTCTCGTGCACGTAACGTTTGGATTATCAACAACAAAATCCATCAAGCCAATATCGGAATAAAAAATCAGAATGTAGATAATGTCTACGTTCTCAGCAACCTGATCTTTGAAATCAATACCGGAGACGGTTCTGAATACATGGAAGGAGTTTACTTGTTCGATCAGAATAACAATGACGTCCTTGTGGGAAATGTCATGACTAGCGATGAATATGGACTGGCAATGAAAAGTGGAGGGAACCATAGCTGGGACATTGAATACAATTATTTCTTACGGTCGAGAATTCATGATATAATATATGAAGATAGTGAAGTTATGGAATTTGACCATAATAAATTTAGTGATTTTAGCGTGTTATGGGGAGACCATCGTTACTCATCTTTAACAACGTTTCAGTCGACAAAGGGATTATGTCTGCACTGTGTAAACGATTTCAGCATCACGATCAATCCAGAGGTATCTCCACGCAATAACGTAGTTTCTTCGGTTGCGAAGGAATCTTTGGTACATCCTGCATATACCGTTTTCGAGAATCTGTATTCAGTAGATATAAAAAATCCACTGAGAGGTCAGTCTCACACTCCACCAACACCGCAGCCATCCCATCCACCGTTGCCTATCAGGCCCGGTGCCATTATGCTTCTTCTAAAATGATAACAGTGTAAATATAATTAGCCAAATGCAGGGGTACCGCTTCTCTCCTGCCTACTTTATTCCTCGAGCCCCGGCAGAGATCCGGTAATTCATGGTCTCTATGCATGGATCCCGTCTTTATTCAGATGATGACCTTGAGAAATTTCCTCATAATCTTGTGCCTGGGAAATACCCTTGTTCTGACCCATATTGTGCCGGCCCGCGCCTATACTCCGCCTCTGGGCATAAAGAATCCTGACTGGGGTTATCTACATCCCATCGACACGCCACCACCTAAATGGCCCGCTGATTGGCCGAATAAGGAGGTTCCGGGATATTACTATTACGACAATTCTTCTCCCCACTGCTCCGATAGAAGCAGATATGGATATCCGAAAAGGCCCAGATGCACTATACCAAGAAAGGTCATTTATGAAGCCGGTACTTATGTGGAAATCCATGGCGGTCCATATATAAAAGATGCACCGCAGATTTTCGTTTTTCATGGTACACCTGAGAAACCGGTATGGTTTCGTGGAAAATCAGTTGAGGAACGGCCGGTACTAGGAGGCGACATCGTCTTTAACGGTTCATTTGCATTCATTGAGAATCTCCTCATTACCCAGCGCAATGATCGATATCTCCATTCCAGAGTAGGCGCAAATACTGGACCAAAACCACATTATGCCTCCTATTTATCATTTCGCCACATTGAGGTGAGAGGGGATGGCAGGACGGTCCATACCGGTCATTCCGCCTTTGGGGTCAGTGGTAATTCATCAGGAGAAATTACAGAAAATATCGTTTTCTCCGACATGCATATTCACCATATTGGTTCATCACTGCGAGCTCCTGTTGATTATCATGGAATCAAGGTAGATAAATTTGCACGTAATATCTGGGTGTTGGATAGTAAAATCCATCATCTCCAAGGCGACTCCGTACAGATTGGAAGCGTGGGGTTAGGGAAGGAAAACCGACCGCATCATATATGGATTGGGGGTAACAAGCTCCATGAAAATGTTGAAAATGCCCTTGATGTCAAAAATGCCCGTGACCTGATCTTTGCAAGTAATGATATGTATGGATTTCATGCCACCGATTCATCGGCAGGAAATGTCATTGGCTTGAGGAGCTATGCTTCCAGGGCAAATAATATATGGATAATAAACAATAAAATTCATAAGGCAAATATAGGGATAGGGGCTGTCGCTGTCGATAACGTATATATTCTCGGCAACCTTATCTTTAATATTACTTACACAAACGGAAAAGAAACACGTTATGCCATCCTCCTATATGAGAGTAACAGGAAAAATGTTGTTGCCGGTAATGTATTTGATGGGAATGAATATGCCATAGGCCTGGTAAAGGGCGCTACATACGATTGGGATATTCAGTACAACTGGTTCCTAAAATCAGAGAAAGATTACGTTCTTTATGACGGTAAACGAATCGCTGATTTTGAAAATAACCGTTTCTACCAATTTAAAATCAGATGGAACGAAAATCATTACCTTTCCCTCAGCGAGTTCAACAAAACATCAGGCTTATGTAATCACTGCTGGAATTTCAGATCTATGCCAAAGGTGAATTTTGAAATCAAAGCGCGAAACATGGTTGTTTCTCCTGCAACGGCTGACTCGTTGCCTCATAAAGCATATACCTTATTTATGCAAAGATATAAAATAAACCTCGGCAGTTTATATATTGACAAGAACAATGGAGCAAGAAAGTAGCCAGCGATGTAAAGCTGGTTTGGAAAAATAAAGACTTCGCCATTGCATGATAGACTACCTTGCAAAACGATGAAGGATTATCAAAACAAAATCACTAGATAACGTTTATCAGCCATCCAAAATCCATAATCTATCCGCATTATCAATTCATCTATAGATTATTGCCATGAAGATCCATCTGGCAAAGAGGCACGATACAATATTATTGCGATCAGTGGCAATATTACTGATATTAAACTCCCACCTTGATCCATTTTATCCAATCCCATATATCGGAACAGGAGGAGCCATTGGAAACTCACTCTTTTTCATGTTATCTGGCTTTGGACTCTATCTTAGTACTATTTCCTCTCAGGATACATTTCGCACATATTTCAAAAAAAGAATACTAAGAATTTATCCATCGCTATGGCTGGCTCTCATTGCTCTCGATATACCACTCATGTTCATCGTCGGTACAATCCATGAAAAAACAATATTTGAGATCTGTCGATCATTCTTCTTGCCTCCTTTCTGGTTCTTGAAGGCAATTATCGTATATTACGTTATTTTTTTTTCACTGATCCGGAATTATACCAGAAATAAACTTTTCCTCTATGTATTGGGCACCCTGCTCATATATATATTGAGCTATCTTTTCCTCATCGATCTGAATAGCTGGTCCATTGAAAAATTACCATTTGTGCTCAATTTTTATTTATTATTCTTTTTTTTCGGTGTTTTTTTGGGCTCGATTAATAATTCATTACAGTACAGAGGCCCCACGGATTATTTCATGGTGATAGTTTTTTTTATACTTATTTATTTCCATAAATTTCTCATGACAAAAGGGTTATTAAGTCAATATCAGATAGTTCAGCATATATTTATGTTTCCTCTTTCATATTATTTATTCAGGATAGCCAGATCACCTGTTGCCAGAGACATAATGACATCATCACTGGCTCCTGCTGTACGGAACATAAGTAAAATAACGTTAGAAATATATATTGTTCATACTATTCTTGGCAGACTACGTCTATATGAGCATTATCAATTTCCCACAAGCATTTTCATTTTTCTCTCAGCAACTTTTACTGTTGCCCTCTTGATAAATCTTACTGTTGCTAGAACAAAAAGATTTATAATTCGCAACACTTGTGCATAATAATTGATATTTAAAAATCAGCTATAAAATCCGTTGCTACATTCTCCTTAAGCATACACATGAACAATACAAAAAATATATTATTTATATTAAATTCCTTCTCGTTTGGCGGAGCAGAAAAACAATGCCTTGACCTGATCAATAATATCGACAAAAAAAGATGCAATGCAGGGGTTGCCTATCTTGATCCCAATGAGGCAATCCTCCCAGAACTGGAAAAAAAATCTCTCTTATGTGTCGAATGTCTGCAACGACATGGTAAATTTGACAGATCAGTTTTGCAACGTTTGAAAATGATCATCGAATTGCATCAATTTGATACAATTATGTGCATCAATGAGTATGCGTTTCTATATGCTTTCTTTTGTGTAAATATTTACCGATTAAAGGTAAGGATTATCGCGGCAATCCATCATACACTTCCTCGCCCGGGCGTTTGGGAATGGATCAAGAGTAAATTATATCAATTTCTTCTAAATCGTACTGAGACTATATTATTTGTCTGTCGTAACCAACTGGATTATTGGGTCCATGAATATCATATCAATCGCTCAAAATCCATGGTTATCTATAATGGTATTGATATTGAAAAATACCGTGACATTTATTCACCAGTCGAAAAGCTGTCCTTGAAGAAACAGCTGGGATTCAGGGAAGATGATTTTCTGGTTGGCATATGTGCTGTTCTCCGTCCAGAAAAAAAACATCTCGACTTCGTTCAGGCAATTCACAGGGCCGGAAAAACTGATTCCGGAATCAAGGGGCTAATCATCGGCGACGGCCCGGAACGTGCCAAAATCGAAAAAGTTATCAAGGATTACAATCTGCAACAGGATATTATCATGGTTGGGTTCCAGGCCGAAGTCCGTCCATTTATCAGTATATGTGATTGCATGGTCTTGACCTCTCATGCCGTCGAGACATTCTCAATTGCTGCTCTGGAATCAATGTCCATGGGCAAACCCGTTGTAATGACAAACATCGGCGGCGCAACGGAGCAGGTAACACCGGGGAAAAACGGCTATCTTTACAAAAAAGGGGATATAAATGAATTGACGTTGACTCTTCTCAAGATGAAAAAAGATGGCAATTCCGGAAAAATGGGTCTAGCAGCGCGTCAAAGGGTCAAAGAAAATTTTTCTCTGGCAACAATGGTTCAGTCATATGAAAGATTGTTGTTGACATAACCGATAGCTACTGGACGTTGACGAAAAATATTATGAATTCATCGAGACAACTTATGAAAAATAATGAGATTACTCTTCGTAAATTTCCGTTTCCATTCAGATCCGCTCTGACAATATGTAGTGATATCGACTCTACCGACACATTGAAAGAATTCCTCACGATTCAGGAATTTTTGAATACAAAAAATAAAACCGTTGTAGGCACCGGTGTTGGGCTAGAAATAGGCAATTCCTTCTATCCAAAGAATAAAAATCCTCATAAATTTGCTCTCTTATCCGCAAATCCCCACGACAAAAGCGTGCTCTTGGATCTTATCAACCTTGGTTACGTTGATTGTATCCACTCATTCAACTCAGCAAAAGATCGTAGCGATATTAAGGAGATTGTTGCTGAACTCAAAAAAAATAATTGCAGGTTTAGCGTCTGGGTTAATCATGCCGATGTTAAAAACAATATTGGAAAATGTAACAGATGTTATGGAGACAAAAAAGATTCTCCCTATTTTCACACCGATATTTCGATCAGGGATCTTGGCTACCTTTTTGTCTGGACAGATATAGTTACCGGTATCATTGGCCAGGGAACTCCACTGCTACCCTCCTCCCTGTTTGCGTCTGTGGATCGGCGGCATCTTTTCTCAAGTATGTACCATGTTGTTTTAAAGGAAATATGCAAATTTATTGCCGCTCCCTTTGTTAATAGATACACAAACAGACGCAAGAACGAACTCATATATCCATATGTACTTGATGACGGACAACGTCTGTTCAATTTTGCCCGCTGCGATACCTTTTATAAGGGAATTGGACCAGGTGCAACAGCCGCCGGTCTTGCTGATAATCTCCGTCCTGAAGTTCTCAATCGATTGATGCGTGTCCAGGGATACATGATCATTTATTGCCATATCGGAAAAAATGATGGATACCCGTATCTACCTGAACAGACTTGCAAAGCCTTACGCCTGCTGGAGCAGGAACATCGTAATGGAAATATATTTGTAACAACCACCGCCCGCTTGCTGACATATCATGTTAACAACAAATATCTGCAATGGCGCGTCGAAGATAGAAAAACAAAAAAATTGATCCAAATCGACAATATCAACGACCCTGTTCGAGGTTCATTTGTGCCAACGATACATGATCTTGCTGGTATCACTTTCTATACCGACTCTCCGGACAATACGGATATACATATAGCAGGAAAAAAGGTAGAAAAAGTAGAAAGAAACGACATTGATTTTATAGGGAAACCGAGCATCATGATACCATGGGAACCTCTGCCAAAACTTGATAACAAAATGAAAGAGTATAAACATAACGGCTTTTTCTAACTTCTCTCTCCCATTTATCTTGTTCACTTAGACTTAGACTCCATATCACTTTCCGGCATAATCAACCCTGAGATGAAAAAAAAAGGCAAACATCTTATCAGACATTTACTTAATTCGTGCAATCTTTATCGGTTGTTCAACTACTTTACACGAAATAATGTGGTCATATTCATGTTGCATCGAATCCAAGATCCGTCAATAGGATACATTCGTCCGCATCTTACTGCAGATCGCCTTGACCGCTGTCTGGAATATCTCGTAAAATATAAATATCATGTCCTTTCTTTCTATGAACTGATCAATGCAGCTATTAAAAAGAAAAAACTTTACAAAACAGTCTGCTTTACAGTTGATGACGGGTATATTGACTTCAAAAATATCGCATATCCTCTGTTCAAAAAACACAATTTCCCCGCCACTGTTTTTATTACAACAGACTTTGTAGAAGGAAAACTCATGCTATGGCGGGACCAAATAGAATTTATATTAGAACAGACCACCAAACCGTCTCTTGTACTAGACTGTGAAAATAATCATTTCTCTTTTCCTTTGCATAATAAAGAGGAAAGAAAAAGGGCTGCTTTGATATTGATAGGTTATTTCAAATCATTGCCATTTGATCAGGTTAATTCCTCTATTATGAGATTATCCCGAATACTTGATGTCGATCTTCCTAATACCCCTCCACTTCAATACTCGGCATTAAGCTGGGAAGATATTCGAGAAATGGAAAAAGATAAAATTGACTTCCAGCCTCATACTGTCACTCATCCGATATTATCAAAAATCAAATATTCCGAGCAGGCATGGCAGATCAAAAAGAGCAAAGAGGCCATTCTCGACAATATCAGGTCTAAACCTGTAATTTACTGCTACCCCAACGGTATGACCGGTGATTTTACCGAGGAGACTATCTCCCTCCTGAAGAAGGAGGGATTCCTGGCCTCCTGTGTGGCGGAGTTGGGATTTTTCAATCCTGAACTATCTGATTTTTTCCGTATTCCGCGCATCCCATTCCCTCGAAATTACATTGACTTTGTCTATCACGTCTCAGGCTGTAAAATCCTACAACTAGCCATAACATAAGCATAACATTATCAGCTTGCCGGTTGTAATTTCTCCCCTGACTGGAACGGGGACTTTATCTGTTACGGCTTATCAGAAAAGCATTGGAGATAAAAAATATATTCAATATTACACCGGCAAGAGAAAACAGGCCTATTGTGACAAAGGGATTTTTGAAAAAATAATAACCGATAATGATCGCACTGAGACGCAACACTATTGTGACAATATTGAACCAGAAGAGGAAACCAAGTTTTTGTTTTACCAGATATATCTGATTAACAGGGGGATTCAGAAACATTGTGAACAACCATGGAGATAACAGCTGGGCATACACACCCGCATCACTCCATTGCGCACCAAATATCACTACGAAGATCTGTTTGCCGTAGAGGGTCAACAGTACGAACGGAACAATACCGATCGCCGACAGAGCAAGAATAGTCCGCTTCAGATTGTTGAAGTGATTTCCCTGGACATGCTCGGTCTCTGCCGACTTTTGCAAAAAAATCTTTTTCAATGAATCACCGATAAGATAGATCGGCTGCCTGAGGACCTTGTTGGCAAGTCCGTAAAATCCGACAACCTCCGGCGAAAAATATGCTGCAAAGAGAATCACGGGAAGGCTTTGGGAAAGGCTATTGATAAGTAGTGTTGGTAGCTGATACAGGGGGAATTTGATGTACTCAACAGCAACATCGCGCATTTTGGCTATGGACAAAAAGGGGAAAAGACCATCATTCCACAAAGATCTCCCCATCCAAAACAGCAGAACCACAGCGATGAACGGACCGGCAACATTACCGATATTCAACCATAATGCATCGGCTTCGACAAAAAGAGCCGGGATTATCTTTGTCAGGGCAGTCGTCAGGGCAATGGCAATGGTTGATATGGAAATCAACCTGAAATGTTTATACCTGGTATGGAACGATATAAAGCTTTCATTGCATCCCACAAAAAAAATACCCACCGGAACAAACCAGAGAAAAACGTCGATGTTTTCCATGCCGGATTTACTGGCGATCACATCACTGAATATCATTGTGAACAACGCCACACACAATGAGGCAACCAATGCGCTAGTGATGGAAATCAGAAAGAGATTTTTTCCTTTTTCATCACTTGCCGGCAAAATGACAGCTTCATGATACCCCAAATTGGCGCCCACGGAAAACAGTCCGGTCAACGACCAGATAAAAGTCATAATCCCAAAATCCGCCGGTCCGTAGAGACGGGTGACAATGGGAGCCGCAAGAAAGGCAATAGCCTGGGCGGACGCATTGCCGGCCATCATGGTTGCCACATTTTTTACAAATGTACTGCGGAGAGAAAATTTCATATGGATTATTTCGTTTTTTTTCCTGTTATATCAAGAAACTGATAGAAAGACCAACCGATGACGGATCTTGAAAATCGATGGATATATCGACCAAAAGAATCATATCCGCACCAGAATTCGCCCCAGGCAAAAGGTTACGCCTTGATAATGGGAGAGGAAGTGCCGATAACAAAGGGAAAGCGGGAGAGTAGCCGAGATTGGAGAATATACGGGGTTGTATGTCGGCACCCATAAACCACCGTCTGATAAATGAATTGAAATCTATGAAAATAGGTTGTTCTGTAAGCGGTAAAATTATTATAACCGTACCGCATTTACAAAATCAAGGCGGGGTGACGAGTTACTACAATGCCGTCCTGCCGCACATGAGAACCGAATCCCTTCTGCCCTTTGAAATTGGCAATACTAGCGGAAAAGGTTCTTTCCTGCATCCTGTTTTCGACCAGCTGCGCTTCAACAGGCAGATCAGAAAAGTTCGCCCTGCTCTTATCCACGTCAATCCGTCGCTCAACCTCAAAAGTTTTCTGCGGGATGGTCTTTTTACCTGGCAGGCAAAAAAAGCGGGCATACCCGTGGTTGTTTTTTTCCGTGGCTGGTGCAAAAATTTTGAAAAACTCACCGAAAAAAGGTTGCGATTTTTTTTTAAAAAAACCTTTGGCCGGGCAGACGCATTCATCGTTCTCGGCTCTGAGTTCAACGATATATTAAGGAAATGGGGGGTCACGGCGCCGATTTATCTGAGGACAACAGCAGTTGATGATAACCTATTGCGCACCTTCTCTTTACAAAAAAAAATCACCCGGATCCGTAAGGCAGAGACAATCAAAATCCTTTTCCTTGCACGGCTTGAACGGGCCAAAGGGGTTTTCGAGACTGTTGATGCGGTAAATAGTCTCAGGCGCCGGGGGTTGCGCCTGTCCCTGACCATAGCCGGAGACGGCCCTGTCAGAAACGAACTCGAAAACTATTGCGGGAAACTCTTTCCACCTGAAAATAGTATCCGCTTTCTCGGTTTTGTCCGAGATGCCAGGAAAGCGGCGGCCTTTTCCGAACACCACGTCTACTGCCTTCCCTCCTACAGTGAAGGCTTACCCAATTCGGTTCTGGAGGCTATGGCCTTTGCTATGCCGATCGTGACCTGTCCGGTGGGAGGCCTGGCCGACCTTTTTGAGGAAAACAAGATGGGCTTTCTCTGTCGCCCGAAATCCGCAGACGATGTAGCCGGCGCTCTGGAAAAGGTGTGTACCGACAGACAGGCCATGATCGCCATGGCTCAATTTAATCATCATTATGCAAAAAATCACTTTATGGCCTCTCAGGTGGCCCAACAACTAAAAGATATTTATCAAAAATTTATCTTACCGGTGGCAAAAGACGTGGCCTGACCCCTTATCCCGCCTTCCAACGGTGAACAGGTACAAATCTTTTTCAATCATGATGGACAATTTCGACAACGACTACTTTCCCGCATCACCGGATCCGTATGATTTTTGGGCGACTAAATTGGGGATCGAAATACGCAGAAAGTATTATCAGGGTAATGTTCTGGGAAAAACCGGTGCTGTTCTCATCGGGGTTATGGATTGGTTGTTACCTGAAACGAGCCGGCGGCTTTTCAATGTGGGCTCATTGAAGTATCCTATAGTTATAGGACAGATTATTTTACAGCTTGATCTTGAAAACAGGCTAAGCGAAACAACAGCCGAAGAGGCCCTGCAGCAAATCTCGTCGATTTCAACATATGACGCCGGAATAAACGGCAAGGCATGGGGTCTCGGTTTTGCCTGGATGTCTAAAAACGGGCTTTACCCCTCCACTCTGCCTTTTATTACCCACACTCCATATATAATGGAGGCTCTGATCGTTCTGAGCAAAAAATCAGCCATTCAGCAGCAGGCATTGAAGATATTTGAACAGACATGGCCGTTTCTGGAAGGACTCAAGGTAATGTTTCGTCAAAATGACACCCTGGCCCTCTCATATGCCCCGGTTGAAGAGCCGAGGATCGTCATCAACGCCAATGCTTACGCCGCCTATTCTTATGCCCTGCACGCCGTTTACGGCAGAAAGGAAATCAGAAAGAAGGCTATTCGGAAGGCTGAACATATTATCCGCTTTATCTCCCGGCACCTCAGAGATGACGGCTCTTGGTACTATTATGCAGATAATGATGGCGGCAACTTCATCGACTGTTTCCATTCTTGTTTTGTTATTAAGAACCTGTTGAAAACACAAAAACTCCTGCCGGAGCTGGAAGATGTCGTTGTTCCGCTTACCGAAAAAGGTTGGCGCTTCATTCGCCGCAGCTTTTACGACCAATCCGCCGGATTGTGCCGCCGCTTTATTGAGCGCGACATCAAAGATCCCTTTAAGTGGGACCTATATGATCAGGCGGAATACCTGGGGCTGCTGATCGACTTCAACCTCCGTTCCGAAGCGAAAAAATTCGCCGAAAGAACGGAAGAGAGGTTTAAGAAGGGCAACAGCTGGTACTGCCGCATCGACATCATGGGACGCAGATGGGGCAGAAACTTTCTGCGCTGGGGTATTGTTCCGTTTCAATATCAAAAATGCCGGCTGATCAGCAAAACCGGATCCGGGTAACAGCTCATCACTCCTGTGACCGCTCTCAACCTCCGGCCCTGCCGGATGGCAACCAACTTCATACTGCTTCATAACTGTCTATGTGTGGAATATTAGGTAGCATAAATTGCCGCCACCGTTTTGATAAGGCTCTGGCACAGCTGAATCACCGGGGACCGGATGCCCGGGGTGTCCAAGAACTATCCTGCTGTGGCCAGGATATAAGCCTCGGGCATGCCCGTCTCTCCATCCTCGATCTCTCCGAGGCTGGAGCCCAGCCAATGAAGAGTGCCGACGGTTCCTGGTGGATCAGCTATAACGGAGAAATATATAACCATCTGGAACTACGGCATCAGATAGATACAACTTTCAGGGGACACTCTGATACCGAAACTCTGGTTGAGCTGCTGGCATCCAAGGGCATTGACAATATTCTGACAAGTCTAAACGGCATGTTCGCCTTTGCCGCCCTGGAGGTTCAGGCCGGCAAGCTCTACCTGGTACGTGATCCCTTTGGTATCAAGCCCCTGTACTACAGCCGGTCCGGCATGTCCTTTGCCTTTGCCTCCGAAGTCCGCGCCCTCAACGAGCTCGGCATTGACAGCGGCGGTATTGATCGGCAGCATTTGGAGCTGTTTCTTACCCTGCGCTATGTTCCTTCTCCCGGAACCCTGTGGAAAAAGATCCACCGGCTTCCACCCGGCCATATCCTCAGCCTGGATCTCAAGAACGGTCAATCGAAAATCCGGCGATATATCTCACCAATCAAGGATCGCTTCCAGGGCTCCCTGGACGATGCCGTCTCAGCTTACCAGGTACAGCTGCACAAGGCGGTCAATCGCCAACTGCTCTCGGATGTGCCGGTTGGCCTGCTGCTGTCGGGGGGAATCGATTCGGCCCTGGTCGGAGCCATGGCGCAGGACGGGGGGCGAGAACTGCCATGCTTTACCGTGGGATTCGGCAACAACCACGACGAATGCGAAATCGAAAATGCCCGGGAGACCGCCCAAACTCTCGGTCTGCCGTTCTCTCCATGTGAAGTTACTCCAGATCTCCTGCGCGATGCCTTGCCCGGCATTGTCCGCTCCGTGGAAGAACCCCTGGGCACCACCTCCATCATGCCCATGCACTACCTGGTGCAACATGCCCGTCAACATGTCACTGTGGTCCTCACCGGACAGGGGTCGGATGAACCGTGGGGAGGATATCGTCGTTATCAACTGGAGATGGTGCGCCGGGCAATTCCATCCAACATCCTCCGCCGCCTTGCCTCAGGCGTTGCCGGTTGGTTTCCGGCTCATCTCCCGGAGGTACTTGAAAGAGGCCTGCGCGCTCTGCCTGTCAATGATTTGGCCGCAAGAGCTGTGGAGGCATGCGCCCTGTTCTCCGCAAAAGAACGACTTTTGCTCACCGGCTCAACCGGAGACGGAAACGCCGTTGCCGCCATGGGAAACTGGCTGGAATGGTTGATTGAAACAGCTTGCGAACCGGCCGAATGTATGATGCGGGTTGATACCCGGATGAATCTTGCCGATGACCTGCTGCTGTATGGGGACAAAATTTCAATGGCCGTAGCCCTGGAGGCAAGGGTGCCCATGCTCGATATTGAACTGGTCCGTTTTGTCGAATCACTGCCCCTTGAGTATCGACTGGCATTTCGTCAAACCAAGATCGTTCACAAAAAAATGGCCGAACAATATCTTCCCCCATCGATAGTTCACAGGGAAAAAAAGGGATTCCAGGTTCCCTTCGGCAGCTGGTCAAGGGGTCCGTGGAAAACATTTGTCGAGGATATCTTACTGTCACCCCAGGCGTCCCACTGGAAAATGCTTAATCGTAAGGGAGTTGAGCGGCTCTGGGCCCAGCATCTCGACACCAGACCGGATCGCAGCCGGCAGATCTTCGCCCTGCTTATGCTGGCTATATGGTGGAGGGAATTCGGCTAAAGCATCGTTTGTCTAATCTGTTTTCAATCACGGTAACTCGTCACAGGATCATCACCCGGAGATCTTACCGAGATTTTAACCTGTAGCAGCAGTAGTGCCGCCCATCCAGCACCAGTGATCAACTATCATTCAAGGGGAAAATCCATGCTCAAGGTAATCAACGTCGTTGGCGCCAGGCCGAATTTTATGAAAATCGCTCCCCTCATCCGGGCAATGGATGAACATGCGGAGGAGATTGACCATCTGCTGGTTCATACCGGACAGCATTATGATGACAAAATGAGCAAATTTTTTTTCGATGACCTGGGACTGCCGAAACCGGACATCGACCTGGAGGTAGGATCGGGAAGCCATGCCCGGCAGACCGCCGGCGTGATGGTCGCCTTCGAAAAGGTGCTTCTGCGGGAACGGCCGCACCTTGTCGTGGTTGTCGGTGATGTCAACTCCACCATGGCCTGTACAATCACAGCGAAAAAACTGGGAATCAAGGTTGCCCACGTGGAAGCCGGTCTACGCAGCCGGGACATCACCATGCCGGAAGAAATCAATCGCCTCTGTACCGATGTTCTGGCAGATTACCTGTTTACCACGGATTACATCGCCGACCGGAACCTGCACAGGGAAGGGGTTCCCAACGACAAAATTTTCTTTGTCGGCAATGTGATGATAGACACCCTGCTTGCCCATAAAAAAAGGGCCTCGCAGCTTGATACCTACAGGAGATTCGGTCTCGGCAAGCATGGATATATCGTCATGACCATGCATCGCCCGGCAAATGTGGACAACAGAGACATTTTGAGCGGAATTCTGAAAAGCCTCAAAAAAATTTCCGCGGATATTCCAATCCTTTTCCCCTGCCATCCCCGGACCCTGAAAATGATCAGGACCTTTGGCCTGGAAAAACTCCTGCAGCCTGCAACCGAGAAGGGCGAAAAACTGTTAAGCGGCTTTTTTGTCACCGAGCCCCTGGGATATCTTGATTTTCTCAATCTGAATATGAACTCCCGGCTCGTTTTGACCGACAGCGGAGGACTTCAGGAAGAAACCACGGTGCTCGGTGTCCCCTGTATTACCATGCGGCCCAATACCGAGCGACCGATCACCGAGGAACTCGGTACCAATCATGTTGTAGGCAATGACCCCTTGGCAGTGGAAAAGAAGATCCATGCCATTCTCACCAACAGAAACGAACAGGGGAAAATCCCTCCCAGATGGGATGGTAAGGCAGGCCAACGAATCGTACAGGTTCTTCTCAATCAAAAACAGGCATTGGGCAAGAGGTGAGGCCATCACCTCCACCATTTGTTCTTGCACCCCTCATCACTATGGAAACAATCGAACTGTTCGGAACACGCATGGAATCCGCAACAATGGCGGAAACCGTTGACTGGATCAGCAGACGTATTGCCGCGCATACATTCACCCAGCATGCTGTCGTCAATGTGGCCAAACTGGTGAACATGAAGCATGACCGGAAACTCCGCGCCTCGGTAGAGGCCTGCGATATCGTCAACATTGATGGGATGGGCGTGGTCTGGGGCGCCAGGATGCTCGGTCATGTGATCCCGGAACGTGTTTCCGGAGTCGATCTTTTCCATCATCTTCTTGAGATGGCTGCGCACCGGGGTTATCCGGTCTTTCTGTTGGGGGCAACTGATGAGGTGGTCACCAAGGTGGTGCAGAGGGTTTCGCGACAATACCCGGAGATCAAAATCGCCGGATATCATCACGGATTTTTCTGGGATAACGAAGAAGCGGTGGTCGGAAAAATCAAAAACTCGGGGGCACGATTGCTTTTTGTCGCCATCAGCTCCCCAAAAAAGGAAAACTTTATCAACCGTTGGCGGCAACAGCTGGGCGTCGATTTTGTTATGGGTGTCGGCGGTACTTTCGATGTTGTGGCGGGCAAGGTGAAAAGGGCGCCCCGCTGGATGCAGAAAACCGGCCTGGAGTGGTTCTACCGGGTGATTCAGGAACCCCGGAGAATGTGGAAAAGATATCTGTACACAAACTCAAAATTCGCCTTGATGCTCTTTACAGAACGTTTTCTCAGAAGGTCATCCTGATAATAAATTCTAGCATGGGATAATATTCTCGGCCTGCAAGGCATTTCCATGCGATCCTATTTACCTCCCATCCCAATGGCCTCAAAAAAATATCCCTGGATTCTCGGCCTGATCCTCTCCTGCCTGTTTATCTGGGGAATTGCCGCAATTTTTCATGATTCGACCTCCCCGTGGTTTTTTGATCGGGAGCTGGGTATACTCGTACACCCGTCTCATTATACCTACCGTCATCGAAGCGAAGGCTGGGGCATGACCCATTATGGTGCGTACGGAATTGGCGGCATCCCGGACGCTGCATCAGACCCGAGAGCCAAAATCCTTATCTGGGGAGATTCCTATGTTGCAGCACACGGTGTTAATGATCAGGACAAAATGGCCCAGCAGCTCAGCCATCTCTTTAGCCGAAACCGGATACCAGTTCTTGCTGTCGGCATAGGATTTTCAGGGGCCAGCATGGCTGACTACTATTTCCGCATGCCCCGATACGAAAAGCTCCTGTCCAGTGTAAGGGGTCATTTCATCATGATTGCCCAGCCAGACGAAGATATTGTTCCTGACAGGCAAGAACAGGGCCAAAGTCGATTTCTAAGGATTTCTGAACCGCCTGGATTTGCTCTGCACGAAGCCCATCAACAAGTACTTCCACAGCAAAAACTGAAGATGCGACTCAGCATGTCCTATTTAGACTTTATCATTATTCTGAAAAAACGAGTCGCAAACATCAAGCCACGATTTGCGCCGACAATCCAGAGAGTCTCGGCCAAGGCGGAGTCCGGCGACCATGTTCCGTTCACCTCCCCGGCCGACGAGAAACGCGCCTTCGCCTTTCTGTGTCACTCCCTGCGTTCCCAAACCACTCTACCGCTGACCATGGTCTATCTCCCTCGTATTCCAAGGATTGAACAGGGAAAAATCGTCTTCACAGATCCCTTTGCGAAACGGATGGCCACCTTTGCCCGCATCTGCCGGGAACATAACATCGGCTTTCTCAACCTCGGAGGGTCCTTTATACATCTCTATGAGGAATCCGGCCGTTTTCCCAGGGGATTTGCCAACTCCCGACCCGGCCAGGGTCATCTCAACCGCCATGGACACGGTCTGGTGGCCCAAGCCCTGTATGAATACGCAAAAAAACAAAATCTGCTTATCCAGCCTTTGCCATGACCTTTCTCCACCCGGAATTTTATCTCCTCTTTCCTCTGCTTCTGGCGGTGTATTGGCTCATCCCCAGCCATCGGATCCGTAAATATTTCCTGCTGGTCTGCAACTGTTACCTCTATGCATGGTGGGACTGCCGCTTTTTGTTCCTGGTGCTTGGCCAGGCCGGCCTCGATTATTTCCTGGCTCGGACCATTGAGCACACGGATCAGCATTTCAGGCGAACCACACTGCTTCTCGTCAGCCTGGGGATCAACCTGAGCCTGCTGGCATTTTTCAAGTACTGCAACTTCTTTCTTCAATCCCTGGCAGAACTCACGGGCGATCACTTCTCCCTGTTAAACATCATCTTGCCCCTGGGCATCTCTTTTTACACCTTCCGGGCGGTCAGCTACGTGGTGGACGTCTACCAGAAACGCATGAGGGCAACCAACTCCCTGGCTGATCATCTCCTGTTCATGACCTTTTTCCCTGTCATGCTCGCAGGCCCCATTGTGCGCGCCAATCACCTGATGCCGCAACTACGGCACTCACGTTCTTTTTGCCTGGACCACCTCAGTCGGGGCTTCGCCCTGCTGGTCACCGGCCTGTTCCAGAAAATTTTCATCGCCGACCGGCTGGCATTTTTTGTCAACCAAGTCTTTGCTGATTATCCCGTCTACGCAAGCCTTACCTGCTGGTTGGCCATACTGGCCTATACAGCACAAATCTTCTGCGATTTTCAGGGATATTCCAATATGGCCATCGGTGTATCCCGAATGCTCGGCTATGATATTCCCCGTAACTTTGACTGGCCCTATCTGGCCACCAGTATCAGCGAATTCTGGCGGCGATGGCATATCACCCTCTCCACCTGGATCCGTGACTATATTTACATCCCACTTGGCGGCAACAGAAAGGGAGCGGTAAGGACCTATGCCAACCTGCTCATGGCCATGAGCCTGTGTGGACTCTGGCACGGTGCGGCCTGGAGCTTCGTTGTCTGGGGTCTTTTCCATGGCTTGGCCCTTGCTGTCCATCGTGTCTGGAAAAACAGCAGCACAGGAAAACTCCCTTTTCTCCCTGCCCTGATTTTCACCCAATTGACCGTCATTGCCGGCTGGGTACTGTTCCGGGCATCGGACCTACAACAGGCAGCGGGATTCCTGCTGCGGCTTGTCATCGTTCAGGATGGGGTACAGTGGCCGCAGCCCTTTGTCATCGGTACCATCCTTTTGGGAATTTTGCTCCACGGTTACAGGTTGATCCACCGGCAGGATATCCCTCTGCTACCAGCCAGGGCATGGTACACGCCAACCGTGCTCTTCTGCATGCTCTGGCTGGTTCTGGTCTTCCCTCCCAAGGAATTCGCCCCCTTTGTCTATGCCCGTTTCTGAGCCGACTCATGGGGTAATTGATCACAGGCACCGCATCTTCACACGCTCTTTCCCGGTCGCAAAGTGGGGCTATAGCGGCCGGGCCTAACTGATGCTGTTTATTATTTTTCTCCGGTCAGCGAGGTTTCGTCGCCCCTTCCCTGAACAACATTAACGATCCGTTGACCGAAGAGCGGCACCATTTTCCGGCAAAATTTCTTTCCCGGATGCGAATCTTTGGAACCGGCCGCATATTCATCTTTGAAGTAGAGCCCTCCATCCGTTTCCAACTGGTAGAAATCCCATAAAAAGATGTTGTCTCCCTTCTCATCCCATTCATTTTTCACCCAATCGACGAACTGCCGCATTCTCCCGGCCTCGTCTTCGGATGTGGCCTTTTTTACCAAAGCCGCCCCGGTCCACACAATAAACCTGGTCTGTGGAAATTCGTGCATTTTCTTCTTCAAGGCGTTGTACTGCAACTTGTAGTTTTCAAGACTGCGCCTGGAAGAATCGATATCCGGCTTACCTGTATCTTCAAGAACACTGCTCACGGGGTAGCAGTGCTTGAAGATAATCGTCCCATATTGGCGGGTGAGCATTTCCAGGGTCGGTTCCTCCTTATAGGGCTTGTCTCCCGCATGTTTTACCCATATATTATAGTAATCATAGGGATAATTATGCCACCCATAGGGCTGCTGCTTGGGAAAGGCCTGTTCCGTCACCTGGATATTGGTGTTGTGGTCACGGTTATATTTCTCAAGCCATTTCTCAAATCCCCCTTTCTTGAAAAGCTTGTATGAGATCCTTGAGACTCCTCCTTTCCAGATGTAGTGCCCGGTGCTGTGATGCAAAAAAAGTACCTTATTCTCCCTGGTCATCGATTGTTCGCCTCCATAACTGGTATCATGCTGAATTGAGATGAAAAAAAGCATCAAAAAGATAAGCGGTAAACAATGGGTGTTTTGTCCTATTCCATATTTCAAGGCGGCCCTCCGGGTAATATGTTGTTTTTACTTAATTAACCACTTATTTATCACCTGAAATCAATTAATTGATTATATCGGCCCGGTTCATTGACTGTCAAGGGACGACCCTCAGGAAGAGCCACTTTCCCTGCCTCCCAAGGGCATCACCATGGTGGAGACGGTTTTCCGAAAACCCAGGCAGACAAACCAGCGTGGGCACTTACAGCCAAGAGGTAAATTGTACCGCCGGGTTGAAAACCCGATGAGTACTTACGAACCAGCAGATGAAAAAGAGAGGATGGGAAGAATTGCGGCCATCACCTGTTGATCCCGGCCTGCGCCTGCCGGTGAGTTATCAACCTGTGGCAACCTTGCCTTGTCCGCGGTTGGAATCCGGACTGTCGAAAGGCGTGGACCCTGCGGGAAATGCAAGATCCGGGAAGAATCCGGTTAAAAGCGGGAGAGGACCTGCAGCCCCCTTGTGTTTAAATCCTTGACGGGAAAGGATTCAACTGCCCGGCCTCGGGGCCAAGAAAAATTCCATCGGTCAAACAATGGGGCCGGGTCCTGATCCGGTAAAGATCAACTCGTCGAATCCTCCTCGGAACCTTCGATTTTCTTGGTCTCTTCCTTCTTGGTTGCCTCCTTGAAATTCTTGATGCCCTTGCCGAGACCGCTGCCGATTTCCGGTAGTTTGCCGGCACCGAAAATGATAACGATAATAACCAGAATAATGATTAATTCCGGCATACCAAGTCCAAACATGATAAACCTCCCTGTCAGGATAATGTGTTGAAAAGATATTCGATCGCAGCCCTTGAATCTTCAGGCGAAAAAGCGCAGGGTTACAAGGCCGATGAGAGTTGTATGGAAAGTTATGATATTAGCACTCCTGCAAGACGGCGTCAACCGAGTTTGGAGATACCCCGGATCTTGCGGCTGATTTCCACTGCCCCGGAAAGAATCTCCTCCTCATCCAGTTGGGTCAGACGCCGGTTGCGCATCACCACCCGGCCGTTGATGACCGAGTGAATCACATCGCCGCCCCGGGCCGCATACACCAGGTGTGAAACGGGATTGTAGATCGGGGTCAGATGCGGCTGCGCCAGGTCGATGACGATCAGGTCCGCCTTTTTCCCCGGCGTCAGACTACCGATCTCTTCTCCGGCACCAAGGACGGCAGCCCCGCCTCTGGTCGCCGCCCAGAGGGTATCTGCAGCGGACATGGCCGTGGGATCAAGCCGGTGTACCTTCTGGAGTTTGGCCACACTGTTCATCTCTCCAAACATGTCCACATCATTGTTACTGGCGCTACCGTCGGTACCGATCCCCACCGCAATACCGGCGGCAAGCATCTCCACCACAGGAGCCACACCCGAGGCAAGCTTCATATTGCTCTCGGCGCAATGGGCAACCCCGACACCATGTTCCGCCAAAAGGACGATTTCCCCTTCGTCTACAACAACACAGTGGTCGGCAACCACCCTTTCACCGAGCAATCCCAGCTCAGCGAGATGCCGCACCGGGCTCCGGCCGTAGCGCTGCCGGCAGGTGTCCACTTCATCCTGATTTTCCGAAAGATGAATCACATACAACGCATCCTGGGACGCCGCCAAATCCCCGAGTTTAACAAGCAGATCAGGAGAGCAGGTATAGACGGCGTGGGGGTCCACGGTGATGGTTATGGTCTCATGACCCTCATATGCGGCAAAGAGCTCCCGGGTATAGGCAAATCCGTTTTCCACCCCACCGTAATTGGGAGAGGGGAAGTCGTAAAGGACCTCTCCTATCCAGGCCCGCATTCCGGAAAGAGCGGCGGCCCGGGCCACATCAGCGGCAAAGAGATACATGTCGCAAAAGGTCGTGGTTCCCGATCTGATCATCTCGCAAATGGAGAGCAGGGTTGCCCGGTACACCATCTCTCCGGTGAGTTTGGCTTCGGCGGGGAAAATATGCTGCTGAAGCCATTCCATCAGCGGCAGGTCATCCGCCAGGCCGCGAAAACAGGACATGGCCGCATGGGTATGGGTATTGATCAGCCCGGGCATAATCAGTCCGTGCTCTTCCCGGATCACCTGAGCGTCGGGATATCCGGAGATCATCTCAGCGGCCTTGCCGATTTCAACAATGCGGTCTCCCCTGATTACCACAGCCGCGTCTTTGTGGACTGTGTGGTCGTCATCCAGGCTCAGCAGGTATTTTCCGGTGATGATCAGATCAGCCATGATTCACAGATTTTTGAGGATATGAAGGATCAGTTTTTCCAGCCGCGGCACAGCCTTCTCGGCATTGGCGATAATCTCTTCCAGGATGATGGGCTGCAGATTGTCGGGATCGTTGACATTAGCCACTACCGAAAGTCCCAGCACCCGTAAACCGCCATGCCCGGCAACAAGAATCTCAGGGATCGAGGACATGCCCACAGCATCCGCTCCCGCCGCACGGAGAAAGCGGGTTTCGGCCGGAGTTTCCAGGCTGGGACCGGGAATACCCACATAGACGCCTTCACAAACATGGGCAATTCCATGCTCCCGGGCGCCTGACAGTGCCAGTTTTCGCAGATCCCGGTCATAGGGCTTGCTGAAATCGGGAAAACGCGGCCCCCAGGAATCAAGATTGGGGCCTCGCAGGGGATTGTCCCCCAGAAAGTTGAGATGATCGGCAAAGATCATTATGGTACCGGGAATATATGAAGGGTTAAGCCCTCCGGATGCATTGGTGATGACGGCAATGCGACTGCCCAGAAGGCCAAGCACCCGGATGGGCAATGCCGCCTCCCGGGCGCTATATCCCTCGTAGCAATGAAAGCGACCCTTCAACAGGGCCACGGATCTGCCAGCCAAGCTGCCGAACACCAGTCTGCCGGTATGGCCGGTGACGGTGGAGCGGGGAAAACCGGGAATTTCCTCATAGGAAAATTCCGCCTCGAGCCTCATGTCACCGTCCAGCTCCCCAAGCCCCGTACCCAGTTGGACAATCACCTCCGGAGTCTTCGGCAGCCGCCGACGGAGGAACTCGACCGTGCGCTCAACCCTTTGCCGATACAGGGTCCACTCCCCCATGCTCATTTTTCCACCTTAGACAAGGGCGTGTTGCCGCAGAAATTCCTTGACCGGTTCCACCTCGGCAACCATGATCTCCTTACGACTCTTTCTCTCTTCAAGCCCCTGGAGAACGGCGGGGCGCTCCGGTTCCCGGCCAATGGCCCGCTCAATGGCCGCACCGAATTTGGCAGGATGAGCGGTGGCCAGGCAAATCATCGGGTGCTGCGGATCCCTGAGTTGCAGGGCAGCGCCGACTCCCACCGCGGTATGGGGATCCAGCAGGTAGCCATGCTCTTCATAAAAATCGTGAATAACCGCCAAGGTGCGGTCCTCATCAATGCTCACCGAGGCAAAGTCCCGCGCCACCCTCTCCCTGAAAGCGGCAAGATCAAGCCGGCCGCAACCGGTGAATTCCTCCATGTCCCGGCGTACCGCTGCACCATCTTCGTCGTGGAGATAGTAGAGATAACGCTCGAAGTTGGAGGCGATCTGGATATCCATGGATGGAGAACTGGTCTCCACCACCCTGCCGCGTGAATAATCTCCCCGGGTGACAAATCGGGTGAGCAGGTCGTTCTCATTGGTTGCCAACACCAGCCGGTTGATGCACCCCCGGGGCAGTAGACGCTTGGCCACAAAGCCTGCAAAGATGTCACCGAAATTGCCTGTGGGCACACTGAAATCGACGGTGTCAAATCCCTGTTTACGCAGCTTGAGATAGGCAAAGACATAGTAAACCACCTGGGCCAGTACCCGGGCCCAGTTAATGGAGTTGATCGCGCCGAGGTGATATCTTTCCTTGAAGTCAAGATCCGTAAAGATCGCCTTGACAATGGCCTGGGCATCGTCAAAACTTCCCTTGACCGCAATATTGAAGACATTTCCGTCCAACACGGTTGTCATCTGTTTTTCCTGCACCGGACTCACCCGGCCATGGGGATGCAGAATAAAGATGTTGATCCTCTCCTTGCCCCGTACCCCGTAAATGGCGGCACTGCCGGTATCGCCCGAGGTGGCGCCGAGGATATTCATGGACGCCCCACTCTTCTTCAGCAGATACTCAAAGAGATTGCCCAATAGCTGCAGGGCCACATCCTTAAAGGCCAGGGTCGGACCGTGAAAGAGCTCGAGGATATAGAGATCCCCGGCCCTGCGCACCGGAGTGACCTGGGGATGGGAAAAACGGGCGTAGGACCGCTCCACCAGAATTTCCAGATCCCGCCGCGGGATATCATCGATAAAGAGACCGAGAACCTCCAGGGCCAGATACTGATAAGGCAGGTTCCGCCAGCTCTCCAGCTTCAGGACATCAATGGCCGGCAGTTCCGCGGGCAGAAGCAGGCCGCCGTCATCGGCCAGCCCCATCATGACCGCCTGGGTAAAGGGAATGGGCGTGATACCGCCCCGGGTGCTCAGATAGCGCATACTCGATTATGCCTCCGGTTGGAATCGTTCACCCTTGATCACAGACAAGATTTTCCCCCTCCATTTCCCCGGGTATGGGCAACCCCATGAGGGTCAGAATGGTGGGGGCGATATCCTTCAGAGCTGCGCCGCTGCGCAACCTGCGCCCACGATACGCCTCATCCACAAGGATAAATGGTACCGGATTAAGGGTGTGGGCCGTATAGGGTTCTCCGCTCTCGGGATCAACCATGATATCGGCGTTGCCGTGATCAGCGGTAATAAGAACCGTTCCTCCCCTTTGCCGCACGTAGGCAACGATCTCGCCAAGACAGCGATCAACGGTTTCACAGGCCTTGATTGCCGCATCCATGACACCGGTATGCCCAACCATGTCCCCGTTTGCAAAGTTGAGAACCACCAGGTCGTAGGGAGTGCCATCCAGATCACCCCGCTTGAGGGTATTCAGCAGAGTTTCCGTCACCTCCGGTGCACTCATCTCCGGTTTCCGATCATAGGTGGCCACCTCGCGAGGCGAGTCAATGAGGATCCGCTCCTCACCGGCAAAGGGGTCCTCGCGGCCGCCGTTAAAAAAATAGGTGACATGGGCGTATTTTTCGGTCTCGGCAATGCGCAGCTGACGCAGGCCATGCCTGCTGATCTCCTCTCCCAGAATCCGGGTAAGGGTCAACGGTGGAAAGGCCACGGGCAGATCAAACTCGGCATCATATTCGGTCATGGTGACCAGTCCGGCGATTGCCGGCCGGCGGTGGCGGGAAAAACCGGAAAAATCGTCCTCAATAAAGGCCCGGCAGAGTTCACGGGCCCGGTCGGCCCTGAAGTTGAAAAAGATGATCGCATCACCATCGCCGACCGTGGCCACCGGCTTTCCCGCTGCGGTCACAACCGTGGGTTTGATAAATTCATCGCTTTCATCCCGGGCATAGGCATCCTCAACGGCCCTTACCGGATCATCGGCCATCCGCCCCCGGCCCTGGACCAGGGCATCCCAGGCTACCTGCACCCGTTCCCAGCGGGTATCGCGATCCATGGCCCAGTAGCGTCCACTCACCGTTGCCACCCGGCCGCAGCCGATCTCCCCAAGATAGCCGACAAGCTGCCGCATATAGCCGATGCCGCTGTGGGGCGGGGTATCGCGACCATCCATGAAGGCATGGATATAGACCCGTTGGAGCCGATGGCCGGCCGCCATGCGCAGCAGAGCCGCCAGATGATCGATATGGCTGTGGACTCCCCCGTCGGAGAGCAGGCCGAAGAGATGCAGGCTCCGGTTCTTTGCTGCAGTCTCTTCCATCACAGCTGTCAAGACCGGGTTGTGGAAAAACTCTCCCGAGGCCACCGCCAGATTGATGCGGGTGTAATCCTGATAAACGATCCGGCCGGCGCCGATGTTGAGATGCCCCACCTCGGAATTGCCCATCTGTCCCTCGGGCAGGCCCACCTCGCCGTTATGGGCCGCCAGAGTGGTGCAGGGGTAATGGGCGCTCCAGTGGTCCATATTCGGGGTGCGCGCCCTGAAAATGGCATTGGCGTCGTTTTTCTCCCCCTGACCCCAGCCGTCGAGGATGGCGAGCAGTACTGTCTTTCTCCGATTCATCACTCCCCCTGCGGATCCATGGGTACCCGGGGGGCGTCATGCCATAACCCTTCGAGATCATAGAATTTCCGCTTTTCAGTATAAAAAATATGAACCACCACGTCATGAAAGTCGAGCAGGACCCAGTGACCCTCGCGCAGTCCTTCGCAGTTCTTGGGGTTGAGCCGCTTGGAACGAAACTCGCTCTCAATGGCATCGGCCAGACCTTGCACGTGGCGGGTTGAGCGGCCGCTCATCACAACGAAATAATCCGTGAACGAAGAAATGCCACGCACATCCATGATCACCAGATCCTCCGCCTTGGTATCCATGGCGACTCGGGCGCAGTGGCGGGCCAGTTCCAGACCGGTCCGGTTCCGGTAATCGGCTTTGATTTTTTTCATCACTTCTTTTTCCTGCTTTTGCGGGGTGGAAATTCAAATGTCAATTTTCCCTTTTTATCAAGGAGGAGATAGGCGTCAAAGGGTCTCTTGCGCTTGGAGATAAATCCCTTGATCAGTTCGGTTTTCCCCTTCTCAAGCAGCTGGGTTATATGGACGGGATCAATGCGCCGTTTAAGGATCATTTTGCTGAAACGCAACCCCTTGTCCCGGTCGCCCTCCAAAGCGGACTCAGACAGATATCCGGCCGGGGTTTCATAAACCGGGGTTCCGTCCAACGGCGAGCGACCCAGGGGAGGATTTTTTTTGATTGCCTCCAGATCCAGATTTTCAGTGGAATCGGCAAAGATAAATTCGATCTTGTTGTTCTTCAACCGCAAAGAGGCGGTAAAGGGCTTGCCGCGCTTGCTGCGGAAATCAGCCCAGGGTCCCAGGGTCTCGCCTTTGAACAGCCTGACGATCTCCTCCTCGGCCATTACCCGGCCGCCGAGTACCTTGCGCAGCATGATCTTGTTGTCTTCGGATACATATGCCGTGGGGGTCTCAAAGATACGCATGTCTCCCACCGGCGAAAAGGAGGCCTCCCTGCGATTATCCGGGGTATCATCTCGAAAACCCTTGACCTGCTCGACGATCTTCCTGGTCATTTCCCGGATTTCCTTCATGAACTGCTCCCGGGTCATCCTGCCCTTGAGGATTTGGTTGAGTTTGTACTCCCACTCGCCGGTCAGTTCCGGAGAGGCCAGCTCCTCAATCTTCATCGCCTCCAGCAGGCTGAGCAGTTCAAAGGCCTTGCCCGTGGGCGCCAGCTCTTTGCCCTCGCGCACTATATACTTCTCGTTAAGGAGTTTTTCAATAATCGCCGCCCGGGTAGCCGGGGTTCCGAGGCCCCGCTCCTTCATGGCGTTGCGCAGTTCTTCGTCATCCAGCAACTTGTCGGAATTTTCCATGGCCGACAGCAAGGTGGCCTCGGTGTAGCGTGGCGGAGGCTTGGTGGCATGTTCCCTCGCCTCGATCTCTGCGCATTGCACCTGTGCCCCTTTGGGCAGCGGCGCCAGGGTTTCCCGGCCACCGCTCCGGACAGTGGCGCCGTAGACCGCCTTCCATCCCGGCTCAACAAGAATCTTGCCCTCGGTGAGAAAGGTCTCCTCTTCGACTATGCTCAACCGTTTGGTGTTGTGAAAAACAGCCGCCGGATAGAAAACGGCGATGAACCGCTGGACCACCAGCTGATAGATCTTCTCCTCCCCGGGATTGAGATTTTTCGGCAACAGGGTGGTGGGGATAATGGCAAAGTGATCGCTGATCCTGGCATTGTTGAAAATGCGGCGGTCCGGCTTGATATATTTCTCTGCCAGGGCCTGATCGGCAAATCCACCAAACTTCCAGCCGGATTGCCGTCCCATGATCTTCCTGGCCTCGGAGATATAATCCTCGGGCAGATTGCGGCTGTCGGTCCGGGGATAGGTGAGGACCTTATGACGCTCATAGAGGGCCTGGGCAATGGAGAGTGTGTTTTTTGCCGAAAAGCCGAATCGGCTGTTGGCCTCGCGCTGCAGGGTGGTCAGGTCATAGAGCAGTGGAGAACGCTGGGTCGACTTACGGCTGGTCTCGGTAACAGCGGCGGGCTTGCCGCTGCATTTTTCCACAATTTCCCGGGCCCGCTCCTCCTCCCAGATTCTGTTTTTTCGGGCATGCTCGTTTGCCGGATCTTTTCTGAAGCCGGGATCAATCCAGGTTCCCGCATAGGAAATCTCCCCGGCCGTAAAGGTGGCATGCAGCTCCCAGTAGGCCACCGGTTGAAAATGAAGCCGGATATTTTCCCGTTTGACGATGAGCGACAGGGTCGGGGTCTGTACCCGGCCGCAGGGAGTTTTACGGAAGCCGCCGTTACGGGAATTGTAACCGGTCATGGCCCGGGTGGCATTGATACCGATCAGCCAGTCGGACTCGGAGCGGCAAAGCGCCGTATCCTCAAGGGGCCGCATCTCGCCGTTTTCCCGAAGGCTGGCAAAACCTTCGCGGATGGCCTCGCGGGTCATGCTCTGCAGCCAGAGGCGCCGCACTTTCTTGGCGCGCACGGTTCTGGTCGAGGTGAATTTCAGAATGTATTTGAATATCAGTTCCCCTTCCCTTCCGGCGTCGCAGGCATTGATGATCTCGGTAACATCACGCCGTCTGATGAGTTTTTGCAGGGCGTTGAGTTGGCTCTTGGTGCCGGGCAGCGCCGTGAGCGGGAACTCTTCGGGGATGATCGGCAGATTGTCCAGACTCCACTTCTGGAAACGGGAATCAATCTCCTCCGGAAAGACAATGGAGACGAGGTGACCTACGGCATAGGAGACAACGTATGAATCACTTTCAAAGTAATTTTTCAGCTTTTTGAATTTTTCCGGCAACGCCTTGACAATATCGGCGGCAACAGAGGGCTTTTCTGCAATAATAAGAGATTTAGACATCGTTTTTCTCTAATGATAACCTGAAATGACCGGAAAAATAGAAAAATCCGGGGCGATCGCACCACGGCCCGGCTGCAACCGCTCCTGTGCCGCACAAAGGTGGGTCATACCTAAGAGATGCAGCTCCGGACGGAAAAACCCTGTGCACTGTGACGGAAAAAACTCGGATATTACCTACAGGTGGGCAGAAAGGCCAGCAGCTCGCGGTGCCAGTCATCCGGTTTGTCGAGATAGCACGGATGGGGAGAATCCGCAAAGATTTTTTTCCGGGAGCCGGAAATGGCTTCATGGAGCAGATCGGCATTTTCCGGTGATGAAATCTGATCCTGTGAACCCCAAAGAATCAGGGTCGGAACCCGGATAGCGGCGAGCCGCTCACGATTTTCCTCCACCCCGACGGCCCCGATGAGCACCAGACCACTGATCAGATCAGGATGGGCAATGGCGAATTCCAGCGCTATGCGCCCACCCATGGAGGGACCGACGAGTACCGGACGTCTAAGTCCGGTACCGGTTATATACCTTTGAAGCACCAGTTCCTCATCAAGCCCGCAGGGTGACGACTGTCCGAAACCGGGCATCTCCAGGGCGACACCGTGGTATCCTCCATCGGCAAGCTGTTTCAGGGTACCCAATTCATGCCAGGTATCGGCATTGAACTTCATACCGTGGAGCAACAGTACAGGTTTCCCTTCCCTGTCGCCGCTCACAAGGGCGTGCAGATGACAGGAATCGATGGTGAATGTATAAGAATTTTTCTCTGCCGGGGTCATTGTTCTCCTTTCCTCCCTGCCTTTTCCGGATGGATCGAACTGAATATGAAAATTATGGCAGAAGTAAGCAAGATTCCCCTCTTTGTCAAGGGAGGGCAGGAAAAAGCGGGGAAAAATGGAAAGGAGGCGGAGAACCGGCGCTCTATTTCTGCACGGGCCCCCAGAGCCTTTTCATCTCATTCCAGAAGAGATGCTGGGCCAGAATCAGGCGATTGTGGGATGAACCGGCATTTTTCATCTTCCGGTCCCAGCTCTCCTGAAATTCACGCATTCTTCGCCGATTTTCCCCTGTGGTGGCGGAATCGATCGCCGTTGCGATCATCTTTTTCCGCTCCCGTTCAAAGGCGAGCCGATCATCCCGGAAGAGCCGGGCCAGCCGGGCATGTTCGGCCAGGGCCTCCTCGTTTCTCTTTTTCCTGGACTCGTCCGTGTCCGGATTCCGCATTTTCATAGTCTCATCCCTGAATTAATTCATGGGTCAGTGGAATATCCACTTCCGGGAGGGGATAAGCAACTTCCGGGCCTGCAGCGGAGAATTAATCAAGGCCTGAATCCGTGCGGACGCTCACGGATTCAGGTAAGGGAAAAGAGCAGCCGGGTCATCGGGATGATCCGGGAAGCAACATCCAAAAATGCCCCCCGGAAAATACCGTGTATCAATTCAATATTTCAATGATTATTTTTGTTTCATCCAGGAGGGATCAGCCGCAAAAAATCTTGGGGACAGTTTTGAGCAAGCCGCTGGCAACAGGCCCCTATCGCTTGCGGGCATGAGGCTCAGGACAACGGTGGAAAAAACGGGAATACGGAAAAATGATCGAAAAACCAAAAAACCGGAAAAATTCGGAAGGTCCCGAACCGGCGGGACAGGGGAATCCCGCCGGTCCGGTTACAGGGGAATCAGTGTTGTTGAGCCTTTTCATGGGTTTCACCGCTTGCTTTTTCCCCATGGGCGGAGGCGGGCTTTTCAGCAGGGGCGGCTACCTTCTTCTCCGTGTTTGGATGCGATGGTGCGACAGCCGGGGTTTCCACCTTTTCCTTCTTGGTCTCAGCCCCTCCGTGCTCCTGCTTTTTCTCCTGACGACCCTTCGGGGGAGTCACCACCGCCTTGGCGGCAGGGGCCTTGACCCCATGGGAAACGGGAACGGCAGCTTCCACCTTCTCCGTCGTCTTTTTCACCTGCGGCTGCTTTTCGGGTTTTTCGACGACTTTTGCCAACTCCAGCGTTGTTTTGCGACGCTCTTCAACCAAACCCTTGAGCACCTTTTCCTTCTGCCGCAGTTCCCGGATCATCTTCTGCTGTTTTGCCAGCAATTCCTGAATCTTATCCATGGGCAGCAGGGCAGGAGCAGCCACAGCCGGACCAGCCATAACCGGTGACGATTTCTTTTTTGCCGGGCTCTGGTGGGCCTTGCCTTTCACCTCTTTCTTTTTAACGGCAGCTTTTGCCTTGGAAAGCTCCGCCTGGAGCTCTTCCTTGGTGCGCCGCAGGTTCTCCAGTTCCTGCCTGGTCTTGGCATCGATCTTCTTTACCGGCGGCACGGCAACGCCCTTCTTTACCGGTTTCGCCGCAGTCTGAACCTGCTGGGTATCGACATAAGTATATTTGATACCGTCACCGGTCGCAGCTTTTGCCGGTTTCCCGTGCTTCTGCGGAGCAACGGCGTGTGAGACCTCAGCCGTTTTTTCCTTAGCGGCCGGTTCCGCATGCTTGACCACAACGTCCTGATGCTTTGACTTTTCTGCATGAGAAGTTTCAGCTTTCTCTGCCTTTAGCTCCTTCTGTTCCTTCTTTTCAACAACCTCAAAATGACGTTCCACTGCCGGCTCATGCTTTTTGTCATCTGCGGCGACAATGGCTTCCGTCTGTTCATGTCCGCCTGTTGCCTGGTGCTCACCGGTATCGCCTGGTTTCCGCTTGTTTCCCAAGGATCCCAGGATGGCGCCGAAAATCAACACCGCAGCGATAGCGGCGACGATAAGCCCCTTTTTGGACATGTTGTCCCCGCTGAAGGCATTCTGCAGCTCTTCCTTGTTCAACTTCCCCTTGATCTCATCTAACTTCATTGTTGTTCCTCCCAACTGGTTGTTTGTGCGATGATAAAAGTGTGACCATGATGGACCGCTCCCGGGTGGGCTTATGCGGTACCCCCTGTTTCAGAGTTGTCACTGCCCATCCCTGATAACCGGCGAATGCAACCTGATTGTCTCCTCCCCATTACCGACAGTGGCATTGTCGTCGAGCATGGCGGGATCAATAAGCCTCATTTTCTCCTCAATGCGCCGCAGGTTGTTGGTCACCTTGGAAACCAGATCCGATTGTGGATACTTGACCAGAATATCCTTGAGCAGCCGCCGCGATGCCTGCAGCAATTTTTTTCTGCTTTCAGGATCTTGGGTGCGATTGGCCCGAACAAAGAGTTCCGCCGCCCGTCGCCTGTCCTCCCGCGCGGCGAGATTGATCGCCTCGGTAATCCGTTCCTGCGCTTTTCCCTCCAGACTGGTTCCCTTGAGCTTCTGAAAGTATTCGACGGCCTCGTCGTACCGACCCGCTTTCAGGTGGAGCATGGCATTATTCCAGTTGTCCTGCAGGTTCTGCTCCTTGAGAAAGATCTGGGTTTCCGCTTCGATTGCCTCGGCCGTGGTCACCTCGTCAACCCGGGTTTTCAGCATCTCCTGCTGTTCCTGCGGCAGGATGTCCGAAGGTAAAGATTCGAGTTTGACCAGGGCCTCCTGGAATTTTTTGGCATTGACCAGATCATCCACCTCGGTCAAAAAGGCGGAAAACCACTCTTTGGCCCGCACGCGGCTCTCCTTGGCAAGCCTTTCAACAACGGCGGCCACCTGGGAATAGGAAAATTCCTCCAGAAAACGATCCGCCTGTTCGGCCACCAGAAAACCGTCCCGATCGGGGTTGTAGGACAGATAACTTTTCAGCAATGCACCATAGGCCTTCCGCTCCTTCACATTGGTCGCCCCTTCGGCGACCATGGTCAGTTGCCTCCGCGCCCAGTCGGTATCTTCGGCAAGATCGTCGTGGGTTGTAATCATCTTATCATACTGGTTGCGGGCGGCCGGATAATTTCCCAGTGCCAGTTGCAGGTCGCCGACCATCCGCATCAATCCGAACTCCCTTGCGGCGGCATCCCTGAAACGCTCATCCTGGAGAAGTTTTTCAAAGACGGCAAGGGCCTCTTTCTCATTTCGGGTGCGCAACAGGGCCTGGGCATAGTGAAAGGTTGCGGCAAAACCGGGAGGCCTACCGCTGCCGTCAACGGCGATCCCCTGATACAGCTCAATCACCTCACGGTACTTTGCCTGGGCCATGAGTTCATCAATCCTTGCCTCGGTTTCTTCTAGCTCCACTATGTCAGGCGGCGGCGCAGCCTGTTGCTTTTGGGCAAAATCGGCGGGAATGCGGCTGCAGGGACCATCAACAAAAGCGATATCCTTCTTCTGCAGCTCGAAAAATGCCTGACTGGTCAACAGCCTGGCGGCGATGAGTTTTTCCCTTTTCAACAGCTGATCATGAAAGGTGGAGTAGCCCGCCCGGATCTCGTTAAGCTTGTCCAGACAGGAGGTCAACTCCCGGTTCTGGTCCTCGCTCAACTGAAAATTACGGCTCTCTTCGATCAGTTGTTGCCAGGAGGCCAGTTTCCGGTCGTAGGTAAAGAGCCGGTCATTGATGAAGGTGAGGGTGGGCATCAGCAGATTTTCCCGCGGCAGAAGGGCTGGGGCGCCCTCATCAGCGGAAATCTCGCTTTCAACAATGGCTGATTTTTCAGCCCGCTCCACGGCGGCGGGTCTTTGCTCCTTAGGTGTCTTGGGTATCGGCCCGGCGGCTTTTTGCCTCTCCAGAGCGGCGGCTCGCTTTGCCCGAGCCACCTGAGGATCAGGAATTTTTCTTTTTGAACCGCATCCACTCAGAAGAACGAGACAGAGAACCAGGGAAAAAAAATGGAAAAGAAAGCGCGTCATATTTGCGGCCAGCGGTATAGGCAAATGGGATCAACCGGAAATCGTGTGATATTCCCGGATCTTCTAACGCAACACCTCCAACGGCGGGAACAGTTGCGATATTGTTATCATAAATAATTAATTTTATCAAAAATAAGATCAGCGGACAACAGCTTTCTTTCCACCCTTAAGGAGAACGGAAACAGAGCGCATCACCGGTGCCCTTCTTCCCCTTTCCAAAAGGGTCGGTACCACCTGGCCGGTTCAAAATTCTTTGCGGCGTTGATTTCACCGAATGTGAGTACCGTGGGGGCGTCATGATTGCCCGCGGTCTGCAAAACGACCTCTTCCCGGTCAGGACGTCCGCCACTGCCCGGATCAACCCTGACAAAGAGCTGGTCTAGGGATTGACGCTCAATGGTCAGTCCGCCGAAGAGCAGATCAATGGTATCGATGCGGTCTCCAACGGCATCAAACTCATAAAGGGCATTGGCAATATCGGTCCAGGCAGGCAGGGCGCCCACCGCCCCGGAGATGCGGTTGGAGTTTCGTTTCATCTCGCGGTTGTCGTCAAAACCGACATATACCCCCACCGCGTAGCCGCTCTCCACCGAGAGACGGGAATCACCGTCCCGGGCCAGGGTGGGAATAAAACCGAGAAAGGCGGCATTGGTGTAACGATTTGCGGTGCCGGTTTTTCCCATGATCGGCACCATGAGATCAAGGTCGGCCAGCTCCTTTTCCCGTTGTTCTTCACGGCTATGCAGGCGGACATGGGCGGCGGCATATTTTCCGGTACCATATCTGATCACATTTTGCAGGATATGCCCCACCGCATAGCGGGTTTGATCATCCACCACCCGGACGGGACGGCTTTTTTGTTCATAGATAACCTCGCCGTTGGGAAACTCGATCCTTTCGATGATCGCCAGTCCTTCCTCACCGTCATCGCCATCGCCGTCTCCATCGCTGTACCGGTAATGCCTCCCCGTCACCATGCTCTCGTACATCCTGGTACCCTCCATGAGACTGATCACATTGGCGCCCAGGGGAAAGGACAGCACCGGTTCCAGATTGCTTCTCACTCCCATTTCCCGGGCAAGTGCCATGAGGTAGCGCAATGACAGCATCACCCTGAAATCGGGCAGACTGATGAGGACATCCATGCTGTACGGCGGAGAGGCGGAAAGCCTTGCCAACTCCCGCTGGATCTGCTCTCTCACCAGACGCAGGGAAAAGGCGGAAAGGCGACCGTCGATGAGGATATCGTCCCAGAAACTCTGCCGTTCAAAACCGTCCACCGCCTCGAGCTCTCCAACAATATCATCGGAGGAAAGGGGATACCAGTCCGCACTTCTGTAGTTGCGGACGGAAAACAGCAGTTTTCCTTTCCCGTCCCGGTAAAATCTCCCGGCGCAGCCACCCTCAGCTTGCAGAGGGCGGCGTCCGAAAAAGGGGCGCCAGGAATCGGCCACCGTCCTTTCGATATTTTTGCGGCAGATGGCCAGGGCCGGCAGTGACTGCCGCAGTTCCAGGTAGTTGTCGGCGAGCAACCGTTGCCGGAGTTTGAGTTCCTGCCGTTCCTTCTCCTTGAGGTCTTTCCGGGTGAGTTCCTCCTCGATTTCCCGGCGGAAGAGATCGAAGTCAAGCCCGTATTGCAGCTCCTTAAGGCGCCTGTACTCATCCAGCCGGTCGGCAAAGAGAAAATCCGCTTCCAGATTGCGAATGGCGGCGAAAAAAGCGGCCCTTTCCAGGTTGCGGCGATTGACTATGATGCCGAAACGATCCCGGATGCGTTGCCTGAAGGATGCCGGTGATTCGGTTCCATCCTGCCGCCGGCGCGGCGCCATATCGAGCCTGGCCGCCATCTCCCGTAACTGAACAGGGGTAAGATGATCAGTGAGGTGGTAGAGCAACCAGACAGCGGCGACATTTTCCGAATGCACCCCGGCCCAGCTCATGGAAACCCGGTAATGGGGGGAGTGATGATCGGGACGCGGAAAGTAGGCCTGATTTTGAAAGACGAAGACATTTCTACGGTTAAGCAGGGCATCGGTGCTGTTCCATCCCAGTTGCAGAGCAGCGGTGAAAAGCAGCGGTTTGAAGGTCGATCCCAAGGGACGGCGGGCATCAACGGCCCGGTTGAAGAACCGGTTTGTCGCTCCGCCCACCATGGCCCGGATGGCACCCCGTTGCAGCACCAGGGCCGCCCCCTCGATCAGGGGAAAACGTTCCAGGTCAAAGATCGGCAACCCGTCTTCATCAAACTCCCGAATCCCCACGTAAACGCGATCACCCTTCCGCAAACGGCCGACTAACGTGCCGATATCGCGATCCGTCGGCGTTGTCCACCTGCTCTTGTCATATTTCACCAGGGCATCGAGCAGGCGGTCAAAACCACGACGGTCGATCACCCCGGCCGGAATATCCTCATCGGGCACCACCCGGATCCGCGGCGTTGTTTTGTCCAGCCAGGCTATATCCGTAATGCGACCGAAGACAAAGGCCCCGCGCCGGGCAACCTTATCGCCGCGGTACTCAAGCTCGGCATATTCCCGCTGCACCTGTTCCCTGTCATAGCCGCGCAGCCGCACATCAAGGCGCGACAACTGCCGGCGCAGTGCGGTCACAGCCCTTTCCTGCACCTCTTTTTCGATACTGGTGATGATGCGCACTCCGGAGGTGGAGACGTTGTTGATCCCATGCTCGGCCAGGGCCCTGACGATCTTCGGCGCGGCAAGGCCGTCCTTGACCAGATCCATAACGGTGTTGAGCGCATAGGTGGTTTTCCCGGGCCGAAAGGCGATTTCCCCATTGATCGCATCCAGATACTCCCCCTCGCTGATCATCGACAATCTCAACATATTGCCCAGGACATAATCGGTGCGTTCCCTGGCCCTCTTTTTGGCCCGCTCAACGGCTGCCGACGTCTTTTTGGTAAAGGGATTGTAAAAGTTCGGCCTTTTGACACTGCCGGCGATAAAGGCGCATTCGATCAACTCCAGATCCTCGGGCTCCTTGTTGAAGTAGTAGTGGGCGGCAACACCGAGCCCATGACCGTTACCGCTGACGAAAAACTGATTGGCATAGAACTCGAGAATTTTTTCCTTGGAATAGTGATATTCAAGACGCAGGGCATAGAGCAGCTCCAGCAGCTTCGCCTTATAGGTGCGGGCTCTGGGGATAAAGAGGTTTTCGGCGGTCTGCTGGGTCAGGGTACTGCCGCCCTGAACAATACGCCCTGCCTTGAAATTGGCGATCATCGCCCGGATAATGGCGGGAATATCGATACCCAGATGATGAAAAAAGTTATGATCTTCAGCCGCCACAATGGCATCGACAAAATATTTCGGTATCCGGCTGTAGGGAATGTACTGACGATGCGCCTCATGAAAAAAAACGCCGATCTTGGTGCGGCCGTCACGGTAGAGGACCGGACTCTCCCGGCCCAGAATCTGTTCGATATGCGACTCTTCCAGTTCCGGGCCCGGATTGACCGCCACCAGATAATACAGATAGCCGCCGGCAGCCGCAACGAAGAGACCCACCAGCAAAAAAAAGAGGATGAATATTTTTTTCAGCATAAAGCCCTGTGCGGAGGTAATTGACAGTCTATCTCTTTTCTTGTATTAAGATTCAAAATCATCGGCAGGTTACGCCATCGTCCATGCCGGCCCATGATCGCTGGAGCGGGCAACTCCGTCTTTGCCGAACCGCCGCTGCCTGCTTTGCGGACCCGGATGCACAGTCGGATTTGCAAAATACGGGCTACCTGTGACGAGTTTCCATACCCCGAGTACATACAGACAAAGGGGATCCGAAGCGGCGATGAGATACCATACCGTTATATCAAGACATCGGCAAAGCCGGAAAGGTCAATGCGAATAGCCTCTATTAATTCCGTTTTGCAGAATTCGCACCAGAAATAATCAAATTATTCCCGAATATATTCCGGTTACATGAATGTTATTACATTTTTATTAAAGAGCAGGATGAAGAAAAATCATGGTGCTTCCGACGGCCGGAAGAAACGGCCGGCTGCCTGCAATATTTTCTTCTCTGCGCTTTTTCCCCTCGCCGTCCTCATCAGCCTTTCCGCCTGTGCTCCGGTATCCGTTCGCCCTCCGGAGGATAGGCGTCCATCCGTTGATCAGGAAGAGCAAAGCGGAATCAGCAGCGAAGAAACGGATTTTACGGCACTGCTTGAAGAAAACGACCCCGATGATCAGTGCGTTTCCGTGGAATCGGAACAGTTCCTGGAAGATGAACTTGCCGCCCTTGAAAAAATAGGCCCCTGGCAAAGTCCGGAAGAGGTGGCGCCGCCGGCTACCCCTGGAGCAAAAAAGACCCCTTCCGCCGCAACCTCCGGCTTTCCACTCACCATCAACAGGCATGTTTCTTTTTATATCAAGCAGTTTCAGACGACCCAGAAGCGCTATTTTTCCCGCAGTATGGAACGCTCCGGCCGCTACCTGCCCATGATCCGCCGGGAACTGAAGGCGGCGGGCCTGCCTGAAGAACTCGCCTATCTGGCCTTTGTGGAGAGCGGTTTTATGCCCACGGCCTATTCCCGTGCCGGAGCCATGGGCCTCTGGCAGTTCATGAAACCCACCGGCAAAAAATTCGGCCTGCGCATCGACCGCTGGGTCGATGAACGACGCGACCCGGAAAAGGCCACCCGGGCGGCTGTTCGCTACCTTGCCGATCTCTATGAACGGTTTGGCTCATGGCCCCTGGCCGTTGCCGGGTATAACGCCGGTGAGGGAAAGATTGCCGCGGCCATCCATAAATTCAGGACCCGAAACTTCTGGAAACTTGCCAATCACCGCTACCTCAAGCTTGAGACCAAACGATATGTTCCCAAACTGATCGCCGCTATCCTCATTGCCAAGAACCCGAAAAAATATGGATTTTCCAACATACGGCCCGCCGCTCCCCTGCGCTACGACGAGCAGGGGGTCCCGGCCGGGGTGCCGTTATCGGACGTGGCGGCGTTGTGTAAAACCGATGTTCGCCACCTGCGGGAACTTAATCCGGAATTACGGACAAATTATATCCCGTCAAACCAGGGTACCTATCAGCTGAGACTCCCCAAAGGGACCGGAAAACGGCTGGCGGCAAATCTGGCCGCCCTGCATCCCCGCCAGGAAATCGCCTTCAAAACCCATATCGTCAAAAAAGGCGAAAATCTGACCCGGATCTGCCGCCTCTACAACCTGGACAAGATCAGCCTGCTGAAGGCCAACAATCTCCATACAGGCAGGCTGCGGGCCGGGCAGCGGCTCCGTATCCCATATCGCCGCTCAGTCGGTTCCGGGATGCTGCTGACCGCAAAAACCAGAAAGCGGATTCCAAAGACCGGCGGGACCGCTACAGGGAAGAAGTTGACGCACATCGTCAAAAAAGGGGAAACCCTTTCCCATATCGCCTGGAGATACAAGATCTCAACCCGGGAAATTATGGCTTTAAACAACCTGAAAAGTCCGCGTCACATCCGGGCCGGTCAGCGGCTTCTCCTCCGCGACAAAGGCAACGTCTCCACTTTTCAGATCCCTGCAGGCACACGGGAAAAATCCAGCCGCAGCACCGCCGGCACCACGCAAAAACGACAGATTTACAAGGTGGTGGCCGGAGATTCCCTCTGGTCCATCGCCCAGGGATTCGGGGTATCGACCGCCGACCTGAGGGCCTGGAACGATCTTAAGGACGACAGGCTGCATCCGGGGATGAAGCTCATCGTCGCCGGAGACAGGGCCACGGGACGTTCCCATTCCTCTCCTGCGAAAAACAGGTATTAC
Source organism: uncultured Desulfobulbia bacterium (assembly GCA_964446115.1). GTDB lineage: Bacteria > Desulfobacterota > Desulfobulbia > Desulfobulbales > Desulfobulbaceae > CAYUNE01. The sequence goes on from CAYUNE010000018.1 coordinate 67,790, forward strand.
CGGGTGCGCAGCGGTGATTCGATCTGGACCATTGCCCGCCGCTTTCAGGTGTCCACCAGTGACCTGCGACACTGGAACAACCTCAAGTCCAATATTATCCGTCCGGGCACCCGCCTCATCATCCGCGGAGTCTGATCTTGCCGTGGGCGCCGCAGCCCGGATCCAGCCAAGCGATTACAGCCGGGGACATGATGGTGCCGGGTTGCGAATCCGGAACGGGGTTACAGGCACCCTGCCGGTCACAGACGCACCCTTTATATTAATTTGCCATTTAATTTACATGTGTTATATACTAACACCAATGAACTCGTCCAGCTCTGGTCCGCCCTTGCCGGGCCGTTGCGGCGTGGACGACGCACCAGCTTAACTCGACTGCAGAGGAGGACAAAGACCATGACCCTACAAAGAGTAGCCGCTCTGGTAACAGCAATCTGTGTCTGCCTGTTTTTCACCATGACGGGACCGGTTCTCGCCAAATCAACAGCGGACAAGAAAAGCACGACAACCTCAAAAAAGACAAAAAGCAGCACATCAAAGTCAAAATCCAAATCCAGCAGCAAAAAGTCGGCTTCCAAGAAAAAGTCCACCAAAAAGAGCAGCTCCGCCGCCAAATCCGCTGCAAAAAAATTCACCGGCAAGGTCAATATGAACAAGGCCACGGCCGAGGAACTGATGCAGCTTCCCGGTATAGGCCCGGTCAAGGCAAAAAGCATCATTAAGTACAGAAAGAAACACGGCTCCTTCAAAAAGGCCGAAGACCTGCTTCAGGTTGAGGGTATCGGTGAGGAAACAGTCAAGAAGTTGAAGAGCAACATGCGATTCTAAAGCGATTGTCGATCCGTCAAGCCTCCTGCCCGCGGCAGGGGGCTTTTTTTCTTCCCCCCGCCTCCGCCGTTGCTGCCGTAACCACACCTTCGAAAGCGGATTCAACCTTCTCCGCTTCAGAGAATGGTTGAATTTTCCCCGGAAGGCAATATTATATTGCCATTCCTGGTCCACATGTTGCATTTCCATCTCGGGCAGTAATCCACCGCAGACACGACTTTTCTCTTCCGGTACGATGATGTGAAATTTTACAGACCGCTTTCCTTTTTTACGCTGCTCGTCACCGGGTTTATTCTCACCTCTTTACCGTTACTCGCCGCCCTTCTCAGTTCCCACCATATCCTCGATACCATTGCCCGCCAGGGGGGAGCCGCTGTATTTCGGTCGGTTGAGCGGGTGAGCAACGGCAGGCAACTCGCCGAACTGGTCCGGGCCCAGGAGCGTCAGGCTCGGATGTACCAGGTTCTGGGCGAACCTGAAAGTCTCGCCAAGGTCAACACCTATCACCAGGAAATGGAACAGGTGCTGCGCCGCCTGTCTCTCATGGAAGACGACAGACAGCTCAGCGAACGGATCCAGCGCTTCGAGGCCATCGAAAACCATCTCATTGCCGTTTTGAACCGAAAATCGGGAGAACCTGAAAAACGACTCGGCGAACTCGATCATGTTCTGCCGGCCTACAGCAAACTATACACCCTGGTTGCCGATATTGATCAGACCAGCAACGACCTCATGCTGATGGAGGTGGGCAACCTCAAAAAACAGGTGGACGGCGCCAAAAGAGACCTGCTCTGGCAGACATCGGGCCTGATCGTTTTCAGTATCCTGCTCATTATTGTCTTTGTTGTGCTCATCGCCAAGCCCATCCGCCAGATCGACAACGCCATCGAACTGCTTGGCGACGGGGATTTCCATACCGTGATCAAGGTTTCCGGGCCGCGCGATCTAGAGATGCTCGGCGAAAAACTTGACTGGCTGCGGCAGCGCCTTGCCCAGCTCGACCGTGAAAAGGTGAAGCTGATCGCTCACATTTCCCACGAGTTAAAAACACCCCTTGCCTCGATCAAGGAGGGCTCGGGCCTTCTCCGCGATGAGCTGGTGGGCAGCATCAACGACCGGCAAAAAAGCGTTGTCGATATTCTCTATAAAAACTGCAACAAACTGCAGAAACTCATTGAAAATATCGTCGAGTTCAACATGGCCCAGGCCCGCCGCGGTCCAACCACCAAAGTCTTCTTTTCCCTGAAGAGCGCCATTGAGGAAATAGCCGCCGATTACCAGAATATTTTGACGGCTCATAAAATTCGCCTTAAAATGTCCCTGCCGGAGATGGAAATTTTCGGAGACAAAGACCAGATCAAAACGGTTATCGATAACCTGTTGTCAAATGCCGTCAAGTTCACTGCCAAAAACGGCCTGATCATCATTTCTATCCATCGCGGCAGCAGCATCGTGGTGATTCGGGTCAAAGACAACGGCAGCGGCATCCCCGAAAAAGAACGCGCAAAGATATTTGCTCCCTTTTTCCAAGGAAAATCCTCGGAACAGCTTGTTGTCAAAGGTTCCGGCCTCGGTCTTGCAATTGCCAGAGAGTATGTACGCAACCACGGCGGGACCATCCGCCTGTTACCGGCACGCGAGGGAGCTCATTTTGAAATCAAAATACCGTTACTCCAATCATGAGTCCCCTCAAAAACCACACGTACCGGCAAGGGAAGGGATTAACGCTCCTGTTTATCTGCCTGCTGCTGTTATCCGGCTGCACAGCGGTGATCGACGGCAATGGTTCTTCCCGCCAACACTTTGATCCAACGGTCATTTTCCGCCCCTCGGAGGCTGAACGGATTCTCTCCTGCCTGCAGGAGATGCGGAATCTGAAAAAAGAGGAGGCCGCCGACCTGTTGAGCAGGGCCGCCCGCAAAAAATATGACAAAGGCGACCGGGAACAACTGCACTATGTCTGCCTCACCCTTTTACAGAGCGCGACATACAAGCAATATACCGATGGGATGGCAACCCTGAAACAGTATATCGATGCAAGTCCGGATACCCATCCCGATCTGCAGGGGCTCCTCCACCTGCTGGAACGCTTTGACCAGGCGATCATCAGCCGCTGGAGCGCCCGAAAGGCGCTGAGCAAGGAAAAACAACGTCTTCAGGCGGATATCGAGGAGCTCACCGGTCGGCTCAAACAGGCGAACGCCAAGATTGATGAACTCAGTGACCAACTAAACAAACTGAAAAACATTGAAAAAATCATCAGTGACCGTGAACAGCACGACCCGGGATCAATCAGCTATGAGTAATCGCGGCTACACCCTGCTGTTGGTGGATGACGAGGAAGATCTGGTCGGTCTGTGGAAACTGCGGCTCGACAGCCTCGGCTTTAACACCCAGACAGCCTTAAGCGGTGAAGAGGCCCTGGCCAAACTGCCGGTGGTCAACCCGCATGTGGTGATCACCGACCTGCGGATGCCCGGAATCGACGGCATGGCTCTCTTTGAGGCGATCCGCGAACAGAACAAGGGAATTCCGGTGATTATTATAACCGCCCATGGTTCCATTCCGGAGGCGGTGGAAGCCACCAGACAGGGGGTCTTCTCTTTTCTGACCAAGCCCATCGACGGCCGGGAACTGGTACGGCAGATCGAAAAAGCCCTGCGGGTCAGCGGCATCGGCGGCATTCAACCTGAAGATATGGATGAATGGCGCAGCGATATCATCTCCCAGAGCAATATCATGGAATCGCTCCTTTCCCAGGCCCGGCTGGTTGCCGAAACCGATGCCAGTGTCCTCATCAGGGGCGAGAGCGGTACCGGCAAGGAACTGCTGGCCATTGCCATCCACCGGGCCAGCGATCGTCGCGACGCCCCTTTTGTACCGGTCAACTGCACCGCCATCCCGGAGTCCCTGCTCGAATCGGAACTGTTCGGCCATGCCAAGGGTTCCTTTACCGGCGCCCTGTCCAGTTATATCGGTCTGTTCCAGGCAGCCCACAAGGGTACGCTTTTTCTTGATGAAATCGGCGATATGCCCCAACATCTCCAGGTCAAGCTCCTGCGGGTTCTGCAGGAACGCCGTATTCGTCCGGTGGGCAGCACCAAGGCCATTGATGTGGATGTCAGAATCATCTCCGCCACCCATCGGGATCTGGAATCGATGATCGCCTCGCAGGAGTTCCGCGAAGATCTTTACTACCGGTTGAATGTCGTCAACCTTGAAATTCCGCCACTCAATGAACGCAAGGAGGATATTCCCCTGCTGGTTGACTACTTCATTGAGCGATTATCATTTGAAAACAAAAAGAAAATCAAAGGGTTCACCCCGGAGGCCATCAAAATCCTGGTGGAAGCTTCCTGGCCGGGCAATGTGCGTCAACTCTATAATGTGGTGGAACATGCCATGGCCCTGGCCACAACACCGCTGATCACGGAAGATTTACTCCACGATGCCATCAAGGAGAATCCGGACAAGATTCTGCCGTTTGCCGAGGCCCGACGCCAGTTCGAGCAGCAGTATCTCATCACCCTGCTGCAGACCACCCGCGGCAACGTAACCCAGGCTGCGAAAATCGCCCATCGCAACCGCACGGATTTTTATAAACTGCTGGGGAGGCATCACATAGTCCCGGCCCTGTTTAAGAATCAGTAAAACGAATCGCTGTCTCCAAAAGGTGACAGCGCCATCCCGGCCTCTGCCTGGCAATCCTCGCCGCGGATGCCGGTGACGCCCCATCCCCTGTCGCCGGGAAGCGACAGGACCGCTTCACATTTCACTCTCCCTGGGATGCGTCGGCTTACTCCTTCGGCCCATCGGCACGCCGCAGGTTAGGCCGGCGCCTCTCATTTTCCGATAACCCCCTCCCCTGCCGCCCTTTTGAACTGTTTGACAACACTCTCCGGATACGTTAATATAGAAGTCTTGATGTCCTCAGCACGGAGATATGGGTAATCAGGCTCTCCAGCGGTCCAGAGAAAGACAGCCTGTGGTCCCGATATTCCATCAACCGCACATTTCCTCTAACAGATGGCGTGATATGGCTCAGGTAAAATCGAAAACCAACCCCACCTTCAGCGCCGAGGTTGTCTCGCAACCGGGCGGTGAGCACCTAAACAGCTGTTTTTCCTGCGGAGCCTGCAGCGGGATCTGCCCCGTCAGCCAGGCAATCCCGGAATTCGATCCCCGAAAGATCATTCACATGATCCGCATGGGGCTTGAAGACCGACTGCTTAACTCCGACCTCCTCTGGTACTGCTCCGGCTGCCGGAGCTGTGTCTTTGTCTGTCCCCAGGATGTCAGTTTCGCAGATATCATGGGAGCCCTGGCCAAACTGGCCCTGAAAAAAGAATATATCACCCATCAGCAGCTTGTGGACAAGGGGAAGGCCGCCCGGGTGCAGCGGGATCTCTGCGTCTCCTGCCTCACCTGCGTGCGTGTCTGTCCCTGGGATATTCCCACCATCGACGCCGGTGGGTTTGCGGTGATTGATGTGGAACAGTGCCGGGCCTGCGGTATTTGCGTGGCCGAATGTCCGGCCCGGGCCATCACCCTTAATGAATCGGAAGATGAACGGTTGATTGCCGCCTGCGGTGTCTAGGCGCGGTTACCGCCGTAGTCTGATCGAATTCAATAATTTTTCGTTGACAAACAAGAAAAATAATCCCGGATCCACCGGGAAAGAATTTGTGGAGACCCCATGAGCTTTACCCCGAAAATTCGCCTGTTCAGTTGCCATTATACCTCTCAGCAGAGTTGCGCCGACCACGGCAGGGAGCTGCAAAAGCTCGACTTCCCGGAGAATGTTGAATTGACCAGGGTGCCCTGCACCGGAAAATTGCAGGTCACCACCTTGCTGCAGGCCTTTGAAGAAGGCGCCGACGGTGTCTACGTGGTCGGCTGTCCGGTCGACACCTGCCACAATGAAAAAGGCAGCAGCCGGGCGGCCAAGCGGGTGGCAACCGTACGCAAAGCACTTCGGGAACTCGATGTCGAAGAAGACCGCATGCGCATGTATCACCTGCCCCGCGGCCTGCATCCTGAGTTTGTCGATGCCGCCCGAGAGATGGACAAACTGGTCCGCGAACTGGGCCCGTCACCTTTCTAATCCAGCCGACTGCTGTTCTCTATCCCGTTGAACCTATCAGGAGAAAATCAATGATTATCGCCGAGCGGAAGCCGTTAGCGGAAATAATAGATATGGTAATCGATTTCAAAAAAATACTGGTTTTGGCCTGCCGTGGCTGTGTCACGGTCTGCTCGGCCGGCGGCGAGCGCGAGGCTGAAATTCTTGCCTCGCTCATCAGGCTCGGGCTCAGAAAAAACGGTAAAGAGGCGGAGGTGATTACCGGCAGCCTGGTGCGCCAATGCGATCGGGAGTACATCGATGCCATCGACAACTGGAAGGGAGACTACGACGCCATTGTCTCCACTGCCTGCGGGGTGGGAGTCAACTTCATCGCCAACCTTCGTCCCCAGGACAACGTCTATCCCGCCTTGAATACCACCTTTTTCGGCGGCTCAGCCCAGCAGGGCATCTGGAGCGAGCAGTGTGCCGGTTGCGGCGATTGCGTCCTCCACCTCACCGGGGGGCTTTGCCCCATCGCCCGCTGCGCCAAGAGCCTGATGAACGGCCCCTGCGGCGGTTCCGTGGACGGAAAATGCGAGATTCATCCGGAGGTGCACTGCGTCTGGCAACTGATTCATGACCGCATGGACCGCATCGGGCGTCGTCGGGAACTGGAGGCAGCAGCGCCTATCCGCGACTGGTCCAGCGCCGGACATGGGGGGCCGCGCAAACAGGTTCGGTCCGACCTGACCCTCTGAACCCTGCAAAAAAAGGATCTCTGCCGGCGAATTACCGTACCCTGACTCCCCCAATTCGTCTCCTTCACGATTTGCGCACCGCGGAAACGGCCGTACTCGATCACAGGCACCAGCTTCTTCACTTACATCTCTCCTGACCGCATAGTGGGGATATCGCGGCCGGGAGAGATGTAAGCAAATCTGCAACACCTGTGACCAAGTACAGTTTGGAAGTAAGATATACCGTGGGTTACATGCCCTATGATCGGTTACAAACGGCCCGCCGGGCCGTGCCTGCGGTGTTTTTCCATAAGCTGTTACCCCTATCTTCCGCCTCAATCTGCCTGTCATGACAGTGGAAAAATCTCTCCAACAGGCCCAGGAGTTGATCCTGGGCCACTGTACGGAAACCGCCGGCGAGATTGTTTCCCTGGCCGACGCCCTGCACCGGTTTCCACTTGCCCCTCTCTCAAACCGGGCGCCGAAACCCGCCTTTTCTCAGTCGACACGGGACGGTTACGCCCTTGGCGATCCCGGAGATCAAAACGGCGCAGACCCACAGGTTCTCTCCTATACCATCATCGGCGACATTGCCGCGGGAGACACGGTTCTTCCGCCCCTGGGCCCTGGTCAGGCGGTACGGATCACCACCGGAGCGATGGTGCCGCCGAACACCCGGTGCGTTATTCCCTTTGAAATATGCAGGGAGCAAAACCAGCGGGTGCACATCAACAGGCAGGATAATAGGGTCGACGACAGCTTTATCAGAAAACGCGGCTCCGATCTCCCCGCCGGCCGTATCCTTGTCCCCGCCGGCAAACCCATCACCGTGGATCATCTGCCGCTGCTGGCTGGAGACGGCTATGACCGGGTGAAGGTGCACGAAAGGCCGAAGGTGTCCGTCCTCTGTACCGGCAGTGAACTGATTGACGCCGGCCAGGGAAAACCGCACCGGGGACAAAAAATTTCGGGAAATATCTTCTTTCTGGAAGGACTCATCAGCCAGGCCGGGGGAAAATGTTGCAAACTGGGAACAGTGGGGGATGATATCTCCTCCATCTGCGCCATCCTGCAACGCCGGCAGGCCGCTTCACCGCACATCATCATTACCACCGGCGGTATGGGCCCGGGAAAATATGACCTCATGGAACAGGTCTTCCATGATCTGGGGGGCAAGGTACTTTACAGCCGGCTGCGGGTCCGCCCCGGCAAGGCGACTCTTTTCGGCACCCTGGGCTCCATCCTCTTTTTCGCCCTGCCGGGCCCGCCTCCGGCCGTCCGCCTTCTTTTTCAGGAACTCATCGAGCCTGCCCTGTTCAGGATGCAGGGGGCCGATTCCCCCCTGCCGCGCACCCTGCGGGCCCGCCTCACCGTTGCACTTCCACGGCGAGGGCGAAGCGCAGCGCTCATCCTCAAGGGAGGCGTGCTGGACGAGGATCGGGGCTGTCTGACTGTACGGGCCGCCGAAAAACTGGAACCCATCGACTGCATCATCACCCTGCCGCCCCATTGCCGCTTTCCGCAACCGGATGATGCGATAACCATCCACTGCCCGCGCTTCCGCCGGGTGTTCTGAAAACCCACCACCTGCTCCCGGCTGCCCAGGGCGGCCGATAATTGATGCGATCAAGACCGTTTCCAATCGTTGATGATAAAAAAATTTTGAAAAAAATGCCCTTAACCTTGAATTTTCCGGTATATTCGAGATAATAATTTCTTTCGATTTATCTTTTTGCTGCTATAATATAATTTCATCAATTCACTTTATTCTCGCGGCCGGTGGCCGAAGACCGGGGCGGGTTCCTCACCTGTCCCCGAAAAGATCAACGGTCTCATGAGGGCTTGGCCTCATTCCCTGTCATGATCAAAAAACTGAAAATCTTCATACCGGGCGAAAACACCCGCATGATCATGATCGCCTGCTGCATCGGTCTGATGGCGGGGGTATCGATCATCGTCTTTCGCTCATGCGTCGAACTGGTGCATGAAGTGCTGTTTGTCTCCGGAAAGAAGCTATTCGGCATTGAACCGGGATCATGGCGTATCTACCTGCTGCCCATCATTCCCATCATGGGAATGGTGTTCCTCATCCCCCTCTCCCTGCTCTTTCCCGGAGAGGTGAACGGCTACGGCTTTACCTCCTTTCTCCGCAAGGTGAACCTGGAAGGCGGTGTCATTCACGCCAGGTCCATTCTGTTGAAGATTATCTCCACGGCCCTGACCATCGGTTCCGGCAATTCGGCCGGTGTGGAAGGCCCCATCGCCCAGATCGGCGGCGGTCTAGGCTCTCAGCTGGGCCAGTTTTTCAGGGTGTCCGGAAATCGCATGAAGGTCTATATTGCCGCCGGTTGCTCAGCGGGTATCGCCGGCATGTTCAACGCTCCCCTGGCCGGTATCTTCTTTGCGGCGGAAATCGTCCTGCTGGGTACCTACGAGATTTCCTCCTTTGCCGCCCTGGTGATCGCTTCGGCGCTTTCCACGGTTGTCACCCGGGCCTTTTACGGAGAAATTCCCGCCTTTCCGGTCCCCGATTACCAGATGGTCAATCCCTTTGTGGAGCTGCCGCTTTACGCGTTGATGGCCATCATTGTCGGTGCGCTTGCCGTCCTGCACATCCGGTTTTTCTACCTGGTGCGGGACGGTTTTCGTAAAATCCCCCTCAACGACCAGATCAAACCCATTCTCGGCGCCCTGATCATCGGTACCATTGCCATCGCCTATCCCCAGATCATGGGAGACGGCTATCATTTTATCGAAGAGGTCCTCACCGGCCAAGGCGCGATATCGGTAATGATCGCCCTGATCTTCCTGAAGATCATCGCCACCGCCGTCACCCTGGGGTCCGGCGGATCCGGCGGCGTTTTTGCCCCGGCGCTCTTTATCGGCGCCATGATCGGTGGTGCCTTCGGCGGCATTGTCCACTCCTACCTCCCCGAGTTCACCGCCTCCCCGGGTGCCTATGCCACGGTGGGAATCGGTGCCTTTCTGGCAGCATCCACCCACGCACCGATGACGGCAATCTTTCTCCTCTTTGAGATGACCGGTAACTACATGATCATCATTCCGATCATGGCCTGCAGCATCATCGGCACCATGGTTGCCACCAAGCTCTATCACGACTCCATCGACACCGTTGATTTCACCCGCGAAGGTATCAACATACACGAGGGCCGGGAGGTGGCCATCATGAAATCGCTGCGCGTGGGCAAGGCCATCACCGAAGATTTCGATTTCATAAGTGAAAACGCCAATATCAACCAACTGCTTGAGATCTTCAGAATCGCCAAGGACAGTTTCTACTTTCCGGTCATCAACCAGGCCGGCCGTCTGGTGGGCATCATATCCATGCAGGATGTCAAAAATATTCTACATGACGAAAAACAACGGGTCTGCTATCTTGTGGGCGCCATCTGTACCCGAAATCTCATCATGCTCACTCCGGACAACAACCTCTACGAGGCGATGCAGCTATTCGATATCAAAGGGCTGGAGGAAATCCCGGTTGTCGAAAGCCTCGAGGATCCCTGGATACTGGGCATGCTCAAACGCCGCGACGTGCTCGCCGCCTACAACCATGAAGTCCTGAAAAAGGGAATCAGCGAAAAAGCAGAGAGCATCCGGTTGCTGTGCAGTACCGGCTGATCTCTCCTTCCTTCCCCGCCGCGCCCGTAGCTCAGCTGGATAGAGCACCGGCCTTCGAAGCCGGGTGCCGCAGGTTCGAATCCTGCCGGGCGCGCCAGATGATACTCAAATCGCGACAGGGAGCAATTGCGGCACATCCCGCTGCTAAGCAAGAACGGTACGATAGTGAAAAAATTCTGCAAAATTGATTAATTTTCCGTACAATATCCATATGAGAGCAAACAACGAAAAGTCGTTTACGGGATAATCAGTGAATTGGGATGTGAACGGAATTCCAGGCAGGATACGGCGACAATGCAAATACAACTCCTCTCTTTCGGATTTAAATATGGTGTCCCGGTCGGAGTGAACTATATCTGGGATGTCCGTTTTCTCGTCAACCCTTACTGGATCGCCGAGCTCAAGCCCTTTACCGGTCTCCATGCCGGAGTGGCCGAGTATGTTCTGGAGCATCATCGTTCCCGCGACTTTCTGCAGCTCATGGAACCCATGGTGCTGTTTCTCATCAAACAGAACAGGGAGGCCGACAAGGAGAAATGTGTCCTGGCAGTGGGCTGCACCGGAGGCCGGCATCGTTCCGTCGCCGTCACCGAACGGTTGAGGGAATATCTTCTGGCCCGGAGTATCAACCCCACGGTCATACACCGGGATATAGAAAAAGACGGAGCCGTTGACGGCTCCTGATCCTCCCGCCGCGCCCTTCATTCCCCGTCCATTCCAAAGGCCGCCATGCTCTGGCTTCTCCCTGCCCTGATAACGGCTCTATTCGTCGGCAGCCAGGACGCCTGGGTAAAGAGATATTTCTCCGGATACAATGTCTATGAAATGGCGGCCTATCCCATGGTCTACAGCCTGCCGTTTCTGTGCCTCTGCCTTTTCCTGGTGCCCTTTCCCCACCTGGATCCCCCCTTTCTTCTCAGTTTTCTGGTGAGCCTGCCCCTCAACGGTCTCTGTTTTCTCCTGTACGTGAGGGCGATTCAGGTCTCGCCGCTCTCCCTTACCCTGCCCTACCTGGCCTTTACACCGGTCTTCATGCTGTTGACCGGTCTGCTGTTCCTGGGAGAGATGCCCGATCCCTGGGGCATCTGCGGCGTTCTTCTCATCGTTATCGGCAGTTATGTCCTCAACCTGGACGCCCCGGCCACCGGGTTCCTTGCGCCCTTTTATGCCATCGGCCGGGAACCGGGCTCCCGCATCATGCTGTTTGTGGCATTTCTCTTCAGTTTTATGGCGGTGATCGCCAAAATCGCCATTATCCACTCCTCACCGATCTTTTTTGCGCTCTCCTTTTTCACGGTCCATAACTTCCTCGTCCCCTTTTGCCTGGCTCTGCCCGGCAAAATCAGCCCCGGGCGCCTGCTGAGGGAACCGGGAAGAGGCCTGGTGGCAGGATTGCTGCTCTGCGGTCATGTGATCTTTCACTGTCTGGCAATCTCCATGACCAAGGCGGTCTACATGATCGCGGTGAAACGATTCTCCATCCTGGTGGGAGTGGTGTACGGCAAACTCTGGTTCAGGGAAGGTTCTTTTGGAAAGCGGCTGGTCGGGGCGGCCATGATGGTTGCCGGCTCAGCCCTTATCCTGATTCTGGGGCATTGACTGGGCAGCTAGCCGGAAGGGGGGCGAAGCAGCTCAGATATCGTCCGCCTCCGCTTCATAGAGGGCCAGGACCTGGTAGAGCATGTCGGGAAGATCGTTTTTCTGGCGGGAACTGCGTTTGAGCTGTTTGAGAATCTTTTTCAGAGTCAAAACTTCACCCATGAAAATATGACGGAGATTCAAAGAGATAAGTCGAGTAATAGTGGTAAGGTTGGAGATACGCGATTGCAGTTCATGATCACGGTCAAAGGCGGTTGAGGCAAAGACCTCCACGGGTCGGCCATCCACTTCACTGATGGACAGGTACCAGGGATTTTTTTCCCGGTCAACGGTACGATAGCGCTTACCGTCGAGCACATCCGGCAGTTCCGCATGGGATGCCGGAGCCGAGGAGCGACCGTGTATTTCCCTCCAGAGCCGGTCTATCAGCTGCGGCTGCCGTCTAACCCCTTCGATCAGAACGGCGCATGCCGTGCAGGCCCGATATCCAGCATGTTCTTCCGTTTTCCGTACCGCCCCGCAGAGCTGACATTGGCTTGTCTCTTTTCCGGCCATGGGCCTTCTCCGTTTTGAACTCTTGTAATTGATCACAACCACCGCATCTTCACGTAAATCTCTCCCGGCCGCATAGTGGAGAAATAGCGACCGGGATAAATCGTGAAAATCTGCAGCACCTGTGACCAATTACAGTTTGGAAGCATGATATACCGCGGGGTTACATACCCTATGATCGGTTACGAACTCTTCCCCGCCGCCGTCTTTCACTGTTTACAGGAATGGCCTGGTACAGTATGGAGAGTATGGACCGGGAACATCCGATTGTCATTGCCGGAAAAAGTATAGTAGGAGGAGAAAAAAATGGCAAAGGGATTACTGCTGCTCTTTACCGGGAAGGGCAAGGGGAAGAGCACGGCCGCCTTCGGCCTTGCCTTCCGGGCGCTCGGCCACGGCTTGCCGGTCTGCGTCATCCAGTTTCTCAAGGGCAACCGCCGGACCGGCGAGGTAAAGGCTGCCGGTCGTTTCCGGGATCTATTGGATTTCCATGTCCTTGGTCGGGGTTTCACCTGGAAATCCGACAACCTTAAAGAAGACCGCCGCCTGGCCCGGGACGCCTGGAAACTGGCCTGCCGCACCATTGCCGCCAACAGCCACAGGTTAATCATTCTCGACGAACTGACCTATCTCATCCGCTACAATTTCCTCAGCGAACAGGAGGTCATCGAGGTTCTCACCTCTCGCCCCCCGGAAATGCATGTTGTCGTCACCGGACGAGATGCCACCCGTGGACTCATGGATGCCGCGGATCTGGTGACCGAGATGCAACCGGTGAAACACCCGTATGAGCAGGGAATCAGCGCCCAGAAAGGCATTGAATTTTAAATGGTAACTGGTATTGTGGAGAGTCCGGGGAATTTTGGCCGCTCACCCGGTTCCCTTTCTCCGGGCAAGCGCAACCCGCCCGGAGCCGATCGACGGGAAAACCCCGCCATCAGTTTTGATTGTGGTCGGGCCGGTTAACTGAATCACTGGGAGAAAAATGGATTACCGAAAAACACTCAACCTGCCGAAAACCAGTTTCAAAATGAAGGCCAACCTGGCCCAGAAAGAACCCATGTACCTCAAGCGCTGGGACCGGGAAAAGCTGTATCATAAATTGCAGGAACACACCGCCGGAAGGCCTCTTTATGTATTGCACGACGGCCCGCCCTATGCCAACGGCCATATTCATCTGGGCACCGCTTTCAACAAGGTGTTAAAGGACATTATCTGTAAATCACGGCGCATGGCCGGTTTCCACGCTCCCTATATTCCGGGATGGGATTGTCACGGCCTGCCCATCGAACATAATGTGGACAAGGAACTGGGCGACAAGAAGAGCCGCATCGGGAAACTGGCCAAACGTCGCGCCTGTCGCAAATATGCGGAGAAGTGGATCAAAATTCAGAAAAAGGAATTCCAGCGTCTCGGCGTACTCGGCGACTGGGAAAACCCCTACCTGACCATGAACTTCGGGTATGAGGCCACCATTGCCCGGGAGTTCAACAGATTCCTGCTCTCCGGTTCGGTTGTGCGCAGCAAAAAACCGGTCTACTGGTGCTCCACCTGCCGCACGGCCCTGGCCGAGGCCGAGGTGGAGTATGAAGATCACACCTCGCCTTCCATTTACGTAAAATTTCCCCTTGTCGATGACCTGGGCGACACTGTCCCGGAGCTGGCCGGAGAACGGATCTTTGTCCTCATCTGGACCACCACCCCCTGGACCTTACCTGCCAACATGGCCATCGCCTTTCATCCCGACTTCGTCTATGCCGCAGTCAGGGTTAACGGCGAGATCTGGATTCTGGCGGAGGAGCTGGTTGAAAAAGCCATGGCCGAGTTCGGAATCAAGAGCCATGAGATTGTCGCCACCTTTGCCGCCCGCGTCCTGGAACACAAGAAATGCCGCCATCCCTTTCTTGACCGCGACTCCCTTCTGGTGCTGGCCGATTATGTGACCGCAGAAAGCGGTACCGGCTGTGTGCATACCGCTCCGGGGCACGGCGCCGACGATTACCTCACCGGCTTACGCTACGGTCTGGAGATTCTCTCCCCGGTCGACGACGACGGCAGATTCACCTCCGAGGCCGGACCCTATGCCGGGGAGCAGGTACCGGAGGTCAATACCCGGATCAACAGCGATCTGCAGACCGCAGGCGCCCTGGTTCGGCAAAGCGACATCAACCACAGTTACCCCCATTGCTGGCGCTGCAAGCAACCGGTGATCTACCGGGCCACGGCCCAGTGGTTCATCTCCATGGAAAAAAACGACCTGCGCACCAGGGCCCTTGAGGAGATTCACAAAGTCAGCTGGACTCCGGCCTGGGGAATGCAGCGAATTTACGGCATGGTGGAATCAAGGCCCGACTGGTGCCTGTCGCGCCAGCGTAGCTGGGGAGTGCCCATCACCGTGCTGAGCTGCTCCGAATGCGGTGAAATCATCAGGGATGAAACGGTGTGCCGTCGCATCGAGGAAAGCTTCGAGAAACAGGGAGCCGATGCCTGGTTCGAACATGAGGCCGCCGATTTCCTGGAACCGGGAACCAGCTGTGGTTGCGGCAGCACCAGTTTCCGCAAGGAGGACGATATCCTCGACGTCTGGTTCGACTCCGGTGTCAGTCATGCCGCGGTCTGCGAGGCCAGGGAAGAGCTGCGCTCCCCAGCCGACCTCTATCTGGAAGGCAGCGACCAGCACCGCGGCTGGTTCCAGTCCAGCCTGCTGACCTCGGTGGGTACCAGACAACGGGCGCCTTACAGGGGGGTCCTCACCCACGGCTACGTGGTGGACGGCCAGGGCCGCAAGATGTCCAAAAGCGTCGGCAACGTCGTGGCCCCTCAGGAAGTCATTGACCAGTACGGGGCGGAAATTCTCCGCCTCTGGGTTTCCAGCGAAGATTACCGGGACGACGTCAAGGTCTCCGATGAAATCCTCCGGCAGATTTCCGACGCCTACCGGAAAATCCGCAACACCATCCGCTTCCTTCTGGGTAATCTCTCGGATTACGAGCCGGCCTCACACAGAGTTGAACTTGCAGAGATGAGCGAACTCGACCATTGGGCGCTGGCCCGCTTCGAAGAGTTTCGCGCCGGGGTGCTTGCCGGATACGAGGCCTATGAATTCCACTCCATCTTCCACGGTCTCTACAACTTCTGCGGCACCACAATGAGCAACATCTACCTCGATGTCATCAAGGACCGCCTCTATACTTCACCCGCCGGCAGCAAGGGACGCCGCGCCGCCCAGACGGTCCTCCACACCATTCTTGACGGGTTGATCCGGCTCATGGCTCCAATCCTCAGTTTCACGGCGGCCGAGGCGTGGGAGCATCTGCACGGCCTTCCCCAAAACCATCCGCTGGAAGAATCGATTTTCTTTGCCGATTTTCCCTCCAAAACCGAACACCTCTTTACCGAGGAATCGGAACGACGCTGGGAGAAACTCCTGGCCGTACGCGGTGAAATCCTCCAGGCCCTGGAATCGGCCCGCCGCGAAAAGGTGATCGGCCATCCCCTGGAGGCAGAGGTTCTTATCCTGGCCGGCGGCGAGCTGGGAGACTTTCTGGCCCATCATTGGCGGCAACTGGCGGAACTGGCCATTGTCTCCGCCCTTGGCCCTGTCGATGACCCCGACGACCTGACCGGTATCACGCACCTGGAGTCGGCAACCCTGCCGGGCCTTGTCATCGGTATCAGACCCGCACCCGGCGAAAAATGCGAGCGCTGCTGGATCCGCTCGCCGACGGTGGGCGCAAGTCGGGAACATCCAACCATCTGCCGACGCTGCCGCGATGTTGTCGAGACCATGGAGCTGGGACGCTAGAGTGTACTTTTTCCTCTTGATACTGGTGGTCGTCTGCCTTGATCAGGCCTCCAAATTATGGATTGTCCGTTCATTTCATCTATATGAAGCCCGGGAAGTAATTCCCGGGTTTTTTCATCTGGTCTACTGTACCAATACCGGCGCGGCCTTCAGCATCCTGTCCGGACCATCCTCCGGGCTCCGTCAGGCCTTTTTCATCGCCATCACCTTAATCGCCCTGACCTTTGTCCTCTACCTCTATCGCAGACACCAGCGGGAGAGTATTCTCTATCTCTTCGGTTTCGGCCTCATCGCCGGTGGAGCCGTGGGTAACCTCATCGACCGACTACGTTGCGGCTCGGTTATCGACTTCCTCGATTTCCATATCGGCGCCCGCCACTGGCCCGCATTCAACCTGGCCGACACCGCCATTACCGTCGGCACCGGACTGATTCTGCTGATCATGTTTATTTCAGATAACCACAACTCTTCGACAAAACAGGAAAAATGAAAAAAACAGCCGTTCTCTTTCCCGGCCAGGGGTCCCAGTATGTGGGCATGGGTCGGGAGTTTATCGAAAACGATTCCCGGGCCGCCGACCTTCTCGCCGCCGCCGCCGAAGAAAGCGGTTTCGATCTGCAGCGGCTCTGCCTGGAAGGACCCATGCAGGAACTGACCCGCGTCGACTGCCTGCAGCCGGCCATGACAGCCATCAACCTCATCTGTTGGCAGGCGGTGCGGCAAATCCTGCCGCAGCCTCCCGCCTATGTCTGCGGCCACAGTCTGGGTGAATACAGCGCCCTGTGCGCGAGCGGCGTCTTCGACTTCAGCGCTGCCATCCGCCTGGTCACCCGACGGGGCGAACTGATGGAACGAGAGGGTAACGTTCATCCCGGCGGCATGCGTGCCATCATCGGCCTCACCATTGATGAGGTGGAAGCACTCCTGGCCACCGGCGTCAGCGGGACCGTCACCATCGCCAATCATAACACCGATACCCAGATCATCATCTCCGGCGACACCACCGGCCTGGATTCCCTCGCCTCTCTCTGCCGGGAAAAAGGAGCAAAGGTTATTCCCCTGAAGGTGAGCGTTGCCAACCATAGTCCCCTGGTGGCCGCAGCGGTGCCGGATTTCGAAAAATTCACGGCAAAGATCCGTTTTTCCGAACCTGAGATTCCCATTATCTTCAACGTAACCGCGGCCCGGGAGGACAATCCGGAAAAAATCAGAGCCACCATGGCCCGGCAGATCGCCTCACGGGTCCGCTGGTACGACACTGCCCGGTACATGATCGACGACGGGGTCGAACTCTTCATCGAGGTCGGCCCCAGGACGGTACTCACCGGGATCATGAAAAAAATCATTCCCCGCGGCTCGTCGATCACCTGCCTGCAGGTGGATTCCCCCGAGTCATTGGAAAAACTCAAAGAACAGCTCCGGTAACCTAACATTTCAGGCTCCTCGTCATATTGTGTGGATTTGATCTATCATAATCAAATCCACACAATATGACGAGGAGCCTGATTGTTTCCCGTTGGGTTTCCGAGCACAGCAATGGGCGATTAGAGGCCCTCAACGGTATATTCCAGGCCGCCAAGGCCCGGGCCCGTGGATATCGGAACGATGAGACATTCATTACCATGATCTACCTGTTGGCAGCACC
>CAYUNE010000019.1:0-16434 GCA_964446115.1 uncultured Desulfobulbia bacterium
TCGTGGCAAGACCCATCAGGCGCATAAGGCGTCCGATACGCTTGCGACCGACACAATATCCTTCCCGACGAAGATGACGGGCCATTTGCCTGGCACCATACCAGGGCGTTCTCAGGTGCTGCTTGTCAATCAAGCGCATGAGTTCCAGATTCAGGGGAGATTCCCCTTTGGACTGGTAATAGTACGAAGACCGGTGAATCGATAACAGGGCACATTGCTGAACAATGCTGAGTCGGGGATGATCGGGCTCGACCATGCTCTTCCTCCGGGCGTGACTCATCGACCGAAGGCTTTGGCTAAAAAATCCCGCTCAACAGTGAGCTGGCCGATTTTTTCGTGCAAATCCCTGATCCGTTTTTCCTCGGCAGCGCGTGAACGCTCTGTTTTAACAGAAAAGAGCTCTGCCATGTTGGAGATGGCCTGCCGCTTCCAGTTGGCAATCATGTTGGGATGAAGCCCATACCGGCTGCCAAGCTCTGACAGGGTCTGCTCCCCTTTGATTGCTTCCAGGGCAACCTTGGCTTTGAATTCGGCTGAATACCGCTTGCGTTTTGTCTTACTCATAGGGTGATCCTCCTTCAGGTTAGAATGGTTGACTCCACCTTAACACCCTGTCCGAATTTTGGGGACCACCTCTGTGCAGGGATACGAACTTGCCTGGCTGCGGTATATCTTTGAGAAGCTTCCCCTGGCCGTGACCCTGGAAGATTACGAAGCGTTACTGCCGTGGGTATGACACCCCTGTGAGGGTTCAGACAAAAGCCTGCCACAGAGACATCTCGGTGGCAGGCTTTTTTTGTTTCTCCGCCGCTTCCCTGTTCACAGAGACAGTCTTTCAGCCTTGAGGCAGGCGACCAGGTGATCTTCTTTTCTGTTGCCGGGGGCCCGGCGCAACTCGGGGGTCGAGCGCTTGCATTGGGCGTCGGCAAAGGGACAGCGGGTGTGGAAGACACAGCCGGAAGGCGGGTTGATGGGTGACGGCACATCGCCATAAAGCAGATGTTTTACGCGGTGCACAGTAGGGTCGGGTACCGGGATTGCGGCGATCAGAGCCGCCGTGTAGGGATGGGCCGGATCGGTATAGAGAGATTGGGCGTCGCCGTATTCCATGATTCTTCCCAGGTACATCACCGCCACATGGTCGGAAATGTGTTTGACCACGGCCAGGTCGTGGGCGATGAACAGGTAGGTGAGCCCCAGTTCCTCCTGGAGCTCAAGCAGCAGGTTGATGATCTGTGACTGGATGGAGACGTCGAGGGCCGAGACCGGTTCATCGCAGATGATCAGTTTCGGATTTAAGGCAATGGCCCGGGCAATGCCGATGCGCTGCCGTTGACCGCCGGAGAATTCATGGGGAAAACGGTTTAACGCCCGCTCCGGAATACCCACCCGCCTGAGCAGGTGCACCACCCGCTCCCTGCGCTCCTCCCCATTGCCGATACCGTGGATGATCAAGGGTTCTTCGATAATGGCGCCGATGGTATGGCGGGAGTTGAGTGATTCGAAGGGGTCCTGAAAGATCATCTGCATATCCTGCCGCAGGGCGCGAAGGCCTCTCCTGTCCACTCTGGAGAGATCCCTGCCCTCAAACAGGACCCTGCCGCCGCTGGGTTCGTAGAGCCGAAGAATCGTCCGCCCCACCGTGGTCTTGCCGCAGCCGGATTCCCCCACCAGGCCCAGGGTTTTTCCGGGATTAATGGTAAAGGAGATATCGTCGACCGCATGCACTTTTCCCACCTGGCGGCGGAAGATACCGCCACGCACCGGGAAGTATTTTGTCAGATGTTCAACTTGCAGAACCGGTTGCGGCATCATTTAAGGATATTATTGATAGAGATAGCAACTTGCATGGTGATTGCCGCCCACACGGCGTAACGGTGGCGGAGCGGTTGTGCACGTGTCAAAGGATTTGGGACAGCGGTTGTGAAATCGGCAGCCCGCCGGCAGATCATACAGACTGGGAACCATGCCTTTGATGGTTGACAGTCTGGTTTTGGGTTTTCCGTCCAGTCGGGGAATGGCGGCCAGCAACCCCTGGGTGTAGGGATGACGGGGCGAGCTGAAGAGCGAGGCAACCGGTGCTTTTTCCGCCACCATACCGGCATACATTACCAGTACTTCGTCGCAGATCTCGGCGATCACTCCCAGGGCGTGGGTGATAAAGATGATCGCCATGCCGGTCCTTTTCTGCAGTCTGAGGATGAGTTCAAGGATCTGCGCCTGGATGGTGACATCCAGGGCCGTGGTGGGCTCATCGGCTATGAGAATATCCGGTTCGCCGGCAAGGGCCATGGCGATCATCACCCGTTGACGCATTCCCCCGGATATCTGGTGAGGGTATTCGTTCAACCGCTGCTCGGGTTCGGGTATCCCCACCTCCTTGAGCAACTCGATGCTCCGCCTGGTGATCTCCCCGTTTTTCATCTTCGGAAAGTGGAGCTCGAAGACCTCGGCCAGCTGACGCCCCAGTTTATGAACCGGGTTGAGGGCGGTCATGGGTTCCTGGAAGATCATGGAAATGCCGAATCCCCTGATGTGGTGCATCTCCTCGGCCGGCAGAGAGGTGATGTCCCGTCCCCGAAAGAGAACCCGGCCGCCCACAATGGAGCCGTGGGGTTTGGGCAGAAGCCGCATGATGGAAAGCGCGGTAACGCTCTTGCCGCAGCCGGATTCCCCGACAATTCCCAGGGTCCGGCCGGCGTGCAACTCAAAACTTACCCCGTCGATGGCTCTGATGACTCCCTGTTCGGTATCAAAGGCGGTCACCAGGTTTTCGACCCGTAACAGAGGTTCGTTGCTCACTGCTTCGCTCCCTGGGATGTCGGATTATCCGTTCTTGTTTGTCGGTAGGTTTCGTCAATGATGATTTGCTGTGGAAAGGTTTCTTTGGCCTTCATTGCCTTTTTTGTCTGCTCCTGCAGGGATTTGTCAAGCCAGAAAAGTCCGCCGGTGGAGCTGCCGAAGGGATCGAACAAGGTGTCTGAATGGCGGGTGCCGGGCGGGTCGGGCAGGCGCCACCAGCGCCAGTAGGCCTCACGCACATAGGGTACCATGAAGGTGGGGACAAAGGCACCGATCTCATGGATCCTGACCTGGATTTTTTTGGAAAGTTCAATCCTTTCGTTTTCGTCGATGGAGTTACGGTAGGCGTCGATGAGCCGATCCATTTCGGCATCGTCGGTATTGGTGATATTATTGGTCTGCACCTTGTGGGCGTTGACCGAATGAAAGTGTTCCCAGTACTGGGGTCGGAGCGAGGTGGACCATCCCATCCAGGCAACGGTGTGTTTTTTTTCAAGAATTTTTTTAAAGGCAGTGGCTGGATCCAGTTTCTGCAACTGTAGTTCGATTCCCGCCTTTTTGGCCTCCTCCTTAAGCACCACCAGCCGCGGGGTGTGCTCGTCGTAGGAATAGGTCACCTCCACGGAAAAGCGCATACCCTCCTTTTCCCAGATACCGTCCACTCCCCGCTGCCAGCCGGCGTCCGTCATGTAGGAGTTGACCTTGTCGAGATCAAAGCGCCGGGCCCTGATCCGGGGATTGGTGTAGCGGCCATATCCCATGAAACCATGCTCCAGGCGAAAGTAGTCGTTCCGAAGTACTTTTTCAATTACCTTCCGGATATTCATTGCATGGGCAAAGGCGTACCTGACGCGCCGGTCCTGAAAAATGGGCTTGTCCAGGTTGAGCCACATGCCGGATGCTGAACGCTGGGTATCGTTGAAAAACCAGATCTTGTTCACATAGCCGTTTTCGAAAATCGGGATTTTACTCTTGATATGCCAGTATTTGGGAATTGTGACGGGAAAGGTATCCAGCTTTGCCTTTTTGAAGTGTTCCCAGGAGAGATTATGGTCCCTGACCACCGTGAAGATAACCGAGTTGACATTGAAACGGTTCCTGAAGTAGCGCAGATCCGCACCCCACCAGTCCCTTTTGCGCTTGAATTTGACATATTTCCCTTTTTTGAACTCGGAGATCTGATAGGGTCCGGTGTTTGGGGCGATTTTCCAGTTGTATCGCTGGATGAAGTCATCGCCGAGATCCGCATAGAAGTGACGCGGTGTCGGGGAGATCATCAGCTTAAGATGCAGATCGGGTTCTTTTTTGGTGGCAATCACGGCAAGGGTGTGGTCGTCGTAGACCACCACCCGGTCGATTTCCTTGGTGTAGTAATCGTTATACCAGGGAGCGACGATATATTTTGACCGCATGAACTCCAGGGTAAAGGCGAAGTCGTGGGCGGTAACCGGTGTGCCGTCGGACCAGCGCGCCTTGGGATTGAGCTTGAAGTACATGCTCTTGCCGTCGCTGCCGAAGGCCCAGTGGGTGGCGATTTCCGGTACGATGTTTTCCGTATTGGGATGAATGGATGCCAGGGAAAGCTGGTTTCCGAGGATGGCGCTGCGGAAGCTGGAGTTGGAATCCGGACCCACCACCCGGAAAGTCAGGGGAAAGCTGGTGATGGCCCCGTGAAAGGTGCCGCCCTTGACGGCATCGGGTGATGCATAGAGCGGATCATCGTCATTGGTCAGCCAGGTGAGATCTGCCGGAGGCGGCACCGGCGAGATGGGAGCTTTGAAGATTTTTTTTTCCGTTTTTCCCGCCGCAGTTTCTTTCCCGTCTCGGTCCCCGTTGGAAGGATCTCCACATGCGGAAAGAAGCAGCAACACGGCGATAAGCAGCAGGGTCGGTTTCAAAAGGATGGTGTGTCGGTTCACGGTTTTGTAGTGGTAAGGGTTGATCTTTCGGTATGGTTGTGGTCGCTCTTTCTACTCGTAGGTGGTGTGGAGTTTGGGATCAAAGGCCTCGCGCACTGCCTCGCCGATAAAGGTGACGATCATCAGGGTTATGACCATGGCACCGATAACCGAGGTGGCGATCCACCATGAATCGAGATCGGCCCATCCCTGTTTGAGCAGTTCTCCCCAACTCGGCGTCGGCGGCGGCAGGCCGAATCCCAGGTAATCCAGCGAGGTGAGGGCGACGATACCGCCGGAAACCGAAAAGGGCGCATAGGTGACGATGATGGCGATGGTGTTGGGGATGATGTGCCGGAAGATGATTCTCGGAGTGGAAGCGCCGAGAACCCGTGCCGCCAGCACATATTCCCTGGCCCGTTCCTTGTAGGTGACGGTGCGCATGGTCCAGGTAATACCCATCCACCCGAAGACGGCCATGATCAGGATGAGCATGAGAAAGTTGGGCACCACGATGGACGAGATAATAATTATCACGTAGAGGAAGGGGACGTTGGACCAGATCTCGATGATGCGCTGGAAGATCAGGTCAAAGGTGGATCCCCAGTACCCCATGGCGCTGCCGATGGACACACCGATGGTGTAGTTGACGGCCAGGAGAATGAGCGAAAAGAAAATGGCGATGCGGAAGCCGTAGACCAGCCGGGCAACGATATCACGTCCCACGCCGTCGGTGCCGAGGAAGTGCCGTGATGTCAGTGAAGGGGGGAAGGGTGGATAACCATCTTCCCGGAGATCGTTTTCAAAGGCGTTGAATGGTATCGGCGGCATGATCAGCCAGTTGCCGTTGTTTTTTTCCTTAAACAGGCGGGCCAGTTCCCGGTAGTTGGTTTCGTAGTTGTACGGCAGGCCGAAGGTGGTGCCCGGGAGCATGCGACCGTAGGTGGGGAAGTAATTTTTGCCCTGGTAGTGGACGATGATGGCGCGGTTGTTCACCAGCAGCTCGGCAGCCAATGAGGCGACAAGCATCAGGACAAAGAGGAGAAAGGAGTAGTATCCCCTTTTTATCGACTTAAAACGCCGGATTTTTTTCAGGGTCAGGGGATTGATCTTCATTCGAACTTGACCCTCGGATCCACCAGGGCGACACAGATGTCGGAGAGAATGTTGCCGATCATAAACAAAAGGGATGAAATCACCAGAATGCCCATGACCACGGGATAGTCCCGTTCCACCACCGATTCGTACCCCAAAAGTCCCATGCCGTTGATATTGAAGACCGTTTCAATGAGAAATGATCCCATCAGAATCACCGAGATGTTGTTGCCGAAACTGGTGGCAATGGGAATGAGGCTGTTGCGCAGGGCATGGTTGAAGATGGCCTTGCGAAAGGGCAGGCCCTTGGCGATGGCGGTTCGGACATAATCGGCGGCCAGGTTATCCATGAGGCTGTTTTTCATCAGGAAGGTCATCACCGTAAAAGAGCCGGCCACATAGGCGGTGAGCGGCAGTACCGTATGCCTGGCGATATCCAGTGCCTGTCCAAGGCGGCTGAAATCCTCGAAGTCGTCGCTGACCAGGCCGCCCAGGGGAAAAATCTCGTAATGGGAGGCGAAGAGTACCAGCAGGAGGATGCCCACCACCCAGCCGGGAACCGCGTAGCCGATGAAGACGATGACCGAGGAGATGTTGTCGAAAAGTGAATTATGTCTGATTGCCTTGATCATGCCCAGGGGGATGCAGATGGTGTACACCAGGATCAGGGAGAGAATGCCGAAGTAGAGCGAAATGGGAATGCGCTCCCGGATCATCTCCCAGACCGGGTCATAGTAGCGGGTCGAGGTGCCCAGGTCGCCGTGCAGCACCTTGTTGAGCCAGAGAAAATAACTGACCAGTACCGGCTTGTCAAAGCCGTAATATCTCTTGAGTTCCTCTATCTGGCTCTGGGAGAGGGGTTGGGACTGTTCAGCCGCGCCCGTTCCGGCCCTGGAGTGCATCTGCTGGGCCTCGACGATGATACGCTCGATGGGCCCGCCCGGCACAAAGCGGGTGATGACAAACACCATGACGGTTATGCCGATGAAGGTGGGGATAATGAGCAGGAAACGTCGGATGAAATAGGCGGTCATGATCGTCTTTGGTACACGGTTACGGTTAATGAGCAGGAGACAACACGGTGCTGATTTTCTTCTCTTTGGCGGAAACCACGCAAACGGCGCCGCCCCGGCGTGGATCTCCGGCACCTTCCAGGCCGGGGACCACGGTGTGTACTCCGCCGAAGTACATGCTGCTTTCCGGCCAGATATTGACCCTGACCTTTTTTTCCAGGGCCGCCACCGCCTGCGGGGAAAAACCCGGCTCCATCTGCAGAATATCGCTGTCCGCATCCCAGTAGAGACGCGGCGCCTCCACTGCCCGGGTCACTGACCGTTTGAAATCGACAACCTGGGAGATGACCTGGACGATGGCGGTGCGGATACGCTTGGAGCCGCCGCTGCCAAGCACCAGTTCCACCTGCCCATCGCGGAGCAGCAGCGAGGGAGACATCATCGAGGCCACCCGTTCACCGGGAGGGCTACGGTGAAACCCCTGGGGGTGCAGGTCGTCCTCGCCCATCATATTGTTGAGCATGATACCGGTTCCGGGCACAAAGTAACCGCATCCCTCGCCGTTGGAACAGGTCATGCTCGCCACGTTTCCTTCCCAATCGGCAATGGAGACATGGGTGGTTCCCCGGGAAAAGGTGGTGATCTGTTTGACGGAGGCAGCCGGTTTATCGCCGTTTAGGAATGCGGCCAGGGCAGCGGGCGTAGTGATACCCGCATGCCGTAACCGTTCCACCTCCTGCATGAGTCCGGTGGTTCCGATGAGATGCTCCGCTGATCCCCATTGGTGTGAAACAGGCTTGAGTCGGTTGGAAAGGGCCAGGGACAGGGCGATGAGGGTGCCCCCCAGGGAGGGAGGCGGAGAGGTGAGCAGCCGGTGCTCACCATAGTCGACGGTCAGGGGAGAGCGCTCGATCACCCGGTAACCGGCCAGGTCTTCTCCGGTGAGCAGGCCGTTGCCCTGCCGCATGTCTGAATCGATTTTTTCTGCGATCTCGCCCTCATAAAAACGTGCACCCCGGTCATGGATCAGCATTTCCAGAAAGTCGGCGGTCTCGGGATTGACAAGGCGGTCCCCGGCCCGAAGATAAGTCCCCCCCGGTTCGTAAAGTCTGCGTCCAGTGGGGCTCATGGTCATGATCGGTCGCAGCAGTTTCAGAAAACCCGCCTGGTAGTCGTTGAGCCGGTGGCCGCGGGCATAGTCGATGGCCGGCCGCAGCACCCGGGCAAGATCCAGGCGACCCAGCCTCTCGTGAACATGGATTAATCCCTTGAGGGTACCGGGCACGGCTGCGGCGGCCATGCCGACGTTGAACTCCTGATCCGAACCGCTGAAATGAACGGTCACCGGAAAAAAATGGGGGGATTGCACCGGTCGTGGAAGTCCTTTTCCCGGGGTATCGACGAAAAAGTCGAAAAAGATTTCCCGACTGCTCCTTCCCGGTTCATTGGTCCTGGCCAGCAGAAAGCCGCCGCCGCCCAGGCTGGTCAGGGTCTGTTCCACCACGGCACCTGCAAAACCGGCGGCAACAACGCCGTCAAAGGCATTACCGCCTTGTGAGAGGATCTGCGCGGCGGCGCGGCTGACCAGTTCATGGCCCGAGGCGATCACCGCCCGGGAATAGAGGGGAGAGGTATCGTTCATGCTGGAAAGTCCCTGTAGAGCTGTTTGATCATTGTTTTGAAATTACCTGTCTGTTGATAAATCCGGCGTTGCCGGTCCGATCCGGTGCCGATGCTGAGAATGTCTTCAACGGTCGAAATCCGGCTCCCATTGCCGAAACGCCGCAGCTGGGGCTCCAGGCGATCAAGCAGCAGGCCTATTGCCCGGCGTATGGGAAGAACCTGGTCGCTAATCAGGCCAGGAATATCCACAAAGGTACCCTCCAGGCCGTGACGGCATGCCTGCCAGGTGTTGAAACGCAGAATCTGGCTGTTTACCGGTACGGGCCGCAGGACGCCGTCGGCCAAAAGGGCTGTGAGGGCCTGGGCCACGGCGGTGAGGGCGAGTATTTCGTCAAAACGACAGGGCAGGTCGCACACCCGGATCTCTATGGTGCCGAAATCCGGATGGGGTCTGACGTCCCACCAGATATCGCGGATGGTACGAATAATGCCGTATTTCCGGAGTTGGCGCACCGTGTTCTCATAGTTTTGCCAGCTGCCGAGAAAACCCGATGAGCCGGCCAGGGGCAGGGCTTCGAAGAGCTTGGTACGGTAGGAGGCAAAGCCGGTGTCTTCTCCCTGGTAATAGGGTGAAGAACAGCTCAGGGCCAGCAGCAGGGCGAGATAGGGGCGCACACCATCACAGACGTGAATAGCGGTATCCCGATCCGGAATCCCCACATGGATGTGGAGTCCCTGGGTGATGAACCGTCGTCCCACCAGCTGCAATTCCTCCATGATCCTCAGGTATCGTTCATCATCCATGATTTGTTGTTCCCCGGCCATGGCAAAGGGATGCAGAGATGCACCATGGAGGAGGCAGTCATGCCGGCGGGCCAGCTCTCTGGCCATGTCGATTCCCTCGCCCAGGTCGTCTTCCACCTGGCTGACCGAGGAGCAGACGCCGGTGAGGATCTCGATCATTGACTGCAAAAGTTCCCTTTTGATCCGATGGCGGAATGTATCCGGAACCGATTCGAGAATCTTTGGAGCAGCCGGAGCAAGATTGAGACTGTCGTGCGCAAGAATCTGCATCTCCACCTCGACCCCGAGGGTGAAAGGTCTGCTCGTCTTGAAATGAAGATCCAGCATGCGCGTTTCTCCGGATTATGACGTCAATGGACTGTCCAGGGCAAGCAAGGCGATGTTTGCCAGCCAGGCGGCACCCAGGGGCAGGACGTCTTCATCAAAATCGAAACCGCTGGAATGGGCCGGCCCGGTGGCGGGATCGCCGGTGGCGGCACCAAAGCGGACCAGGCATCCGGGAACTTTCTGCAGATAAAAGGCAAAATCCTCACCGCCCAGACTGGGATTTCCCTGGGAGAGCACCCGGTTGGCGCCGACAACCAGACCAGCACCCTGCCTGGCCAAAGCCGTGGCGCGGGGTTCATTGATCACCGCCGGCAGATTATCGAAAAAGGAGAGGGTGATCCTGGCGTTGCACATTTCGCTTGAGCCCTGTATCACCTGGTTGAGACCGTGGTGAATCTCTTTTCTGGTCTCCGGGTGGGTGGAGCGTATGGTGCCCTCCAGCAGGGCCTCCTCGGCAATGGCGTTGTGGACGTTTCCGGCCCGCAGCTTGCCGATGGTCACCACAGCGGCACGCGAAGGGTCGATGCGGCGGGAGATCAGGGTCTGCATGCTCATGATCAGGTTAGCGGCCACCACCACGCTGTCGACCGCCTCGTGGGGACGGGCGGCATGACCGCCACGGCCGATAATGCGGATGGTGAAGGGATCTGAGTAGGAACAGACAACCCCCTCGTCCACGGTAAAGGTGCCCACAGGATAATGAGTGTCGATGTGTCCGGCGAAGATCATGTTGACGTTTTCCAGGACACCGGCGCGGATCATCTTCAAGGCGCCGTTGCCCGATTCTTCCGCCGGTTGGAAGAGTAAAACGATCCTGCCCCGAACCGGCGGTGTCTCCCGGAGAAGGGCCGCGGCACCCAGCAGCATGGCCACGTGGCCGTCATGGCCGCAGGCGTGCATGACACCCGGTATTCCGGAGGCAAAGTCCAGGCCGGTATTCTCGGCAATGGGCAGGGCGTCCATGTCGGCGCGCAGGGCCACGGTGTCTCCCTGTTCACCCCTTGTCTGACCCTCGAGAGTTGCGATGATGCCGGTTCCGGCCACTCCGCGTTGGTAGGGGATATCCAGCTCGTCGAGAAAGGCGGAAATGAGATCACCGGTGCGCTTTTCCCCAAAGGCCAGTTCCGGGTGGGAGTGCAGAATGCGGCGGATCCGTCGCATTCTGGCGACCAGTGCGGCTGTCGGCCGCAGGTTGGAGACCGCTCTATTCAATTTTGATCTCTCCTATACTGCGGGTGGGGCCCAGGGGTTGTTGTGCCGGTGTCTTTTCCCGGGTGGTCTCCGGCCCGGATATGGACGTGGGGCACCGGGAAGCAGTCGGTGTCGTCCTGGTGCCCGCATGGCCGAAGGTTTTTTTTAAAATCGCCAACAGGCCGTCGCGCACGTTGGCGACACTGACCAGCTCCCACCCCGCCTGACCCATGCGGTTGAGTTTTTCTTCCACCCGGTCTCCGTCGATGAAACGGTCCCCCAGGATGCCGTCTTTCTGAAACTCAAAAAGTATGGTTCTGTAGCGAAATTGCATACCTGATCATATGGATGGGACAAACGCCCCGGCTATGCCGGAAAGACTTGGTGAAACCGGCTACCTGTCGGTTGTGATCATCCGGTCATCCCTGAATTCTCCTTCCACCTGCCGGCCGTCGGCATAGATGATCTTGCCGCGGCCGTTGCGCCGGCCGTCCCGGAAACCGCCTTCATAGCGGCTGCCGTCGCTTGAAATCAACGATCCCTGTCCGTTAGGCAGATCGTTTTGAAAAGAACCCACATATTTTTTGCCGCTTGAGTAGATGAGTTTGCCCAGACCGTCGAATTTTCCGTCAACAAACTCGCCGGTATAGCGGCTACCGTCGGGAAAGATGTATTCACCCTCGCCGTTGAAAAGGTCGTCGGCGAACTCGCCCTGGTAGACAGCACCGTCGGGATAGGTGTAGCGGCCGTGGCCGTGCCGTTTCCCGTTTTTGAATTCGCCTTCGTAGAAGCGGCCGTCGCTGAAGTGGATCCGTCCCCTGCCTTCCAGCACACCTTTTGTAAAAGTACCCTCGTAGCGGTCACCCGAGGGAAGTTCCAGCACACCCTCTCCGTGCATGAGGCCGTCCTTGAACTCGCCGCTGTAGCGGCTGGAATCGACAAAGGTGACGCTGGTTCTGCCGTTGAATTTTTTGGTTTTTTCCCGGTCGGTATAGAGGATGCCGCCATCGGCAAAGGGAACAAGGTCGGAGTCGGGAACCGTTTCCGGCTGGAGTTTTGTCTGGGACGGCCGTCGTTGAACAACCTTGACGGGGCCGGGCTCAGGCTCAGGTTCCGTGACGGTGTCGGATTCATCCTGCCCGCCGGGATGTGCTTTGCCGTTCTGTTCATCAGCAACCGCTTCGGCTGCATCCGTTCCCGGTTCAGTGAGAGTTTTCGAGCGGCTGTCCGTATCTGCGGTGACCGGCGCAGCGGAAAGGGCGGTCATGCCGGAGACCCGACCTTCGCCGGTGGGTTGTCCGTTGGCAAAAAGCCCTTCATATTTGCGTCCGTCGGCATAGTATAAGATGCCGCGACCATCTAACTTGTCATCCTTGAACTCGCCTTCGTAACGGCTGCCGTCACCATAGGTGAGTACGCCCCGGCCGTGCCGTTTACCGTTTTGCCACCGGCCCTCGTAGCGGGAGGAATTTCCATAGCTCATCACCCCATGGCCATGGGGCAGGTTATCCTTGAAATCACCGCTGTACTCACGGCCATCGGGCCAGGTGAGGGTGCCGAATCCATCGATAAATCCCTCTTTGAAAATTCCGCTGAGTTTTCTGCCGTCACTGTAATAGAGGGTGCCGGAACCGTGATAGAGATCATTGACGAAGTTGCCCTCATAACGACTGTGGTCGACCATTTCCAGGGTACCGGATCCGGAACGCTTGTCCCCATGGAATTCTCCGGTGTAGACGCTGCCGTCAGCATATTTCCGGATACCCTGGCCGGCAGGTCGTCCGTTTCTGAATATGCCTTCAAAGGTGGAACCGTCCGCATAGATGAGCTTACCCTTTCCTTCAACGATATTATTTCTGAATTCGCCAACATACTGTCGGTTATCACTGTAAAACAAGGTGCCGTGGCCGTGGAATTTACCCAGCTCGAATTCGCCGATATACCGGTAGCCGTTTGGATGGGTAAAGGTACCTTTGCCGTTGATGACGTTGTCCCGGAACGTACCGGTATACTTGCGACCGTCCGGATGAAGAATTGTTCCTTCACCGTGGAATTTTCCCTGTCTGAAATGACCGGTATACTTCATACCGTCCGGATAGACGAGGATACCGTTTCCGTCGAGGAAGCCGTTTTTGAATTCCCCGGTGTAAATACGTCCATCGTCATATTTGAGGGTGCCGCTGCCGTTACGGCAGTCACCCTGGAGGCATTCGGCCGCGGCCTTGTCAGGAAAATAAAGGAGCAATCCTGCCGTGACGATCAGCAAAAGGTCGAGCAGGTGGATGAAACGGAATCCGGTCATGGCATATTTTTTCGTACTTATTGGTTTTTGGTTGCTTGGCATCTATACCTCCTCAGACTAAGGGAAGCTTGGTTTGGTTCAACATGATTACACAATCCGCCGGATTTCATCACTGATTATTCTCAGGCCCCTGGCCACATCATCGTCATCCTGGGAATAGGTGATCCGGAGACACTGGTGACGGTGGTTCCAGTTCTCCTGGAGGCCGGGAAAGAAAAAATGGCCGGAGACCACCAGAACCCCCCTTTGTTTCAGACGTTGGTAAAGGGTATTGCTTGTAACGGGCAGGTCGGGAAACCAGAGCCAGAGAAACATAGCCCCTTCAGGGACATGGATCCGGCAGGCCAACCCTTTGAAGCACTCGGCAATCACGGCCAGGGCCTTTTTCATCTTGGTTTCATAGAATGGTCTGATGTGTTTGCGGCTGATGGTCAGAATCTCATCGTCGGCAATCAGGTCAAGGGTCAGGCCGGGACCGAATCCGGTGGGCGCCAGGTTGAGTATGGCGTTCATGGCTGCCAGGGACCTGATGATTTCCGCGCGGGCAATGACAATGCCGGTACGGGCGGACGGCAAGCCGAACTTTGAAAGACTCATGCAGACGATGAGGTTGTCATCCCAGATCGGAGTGGCCCGGGTATAGACTATTCCCGGGAAAGGCACGCCATAGGCGTTGTCGATAATCAGTGGAATGGCGTGGTTGCGGGCCAGAGCTGCCAGCCTGGAGATTTCGTCGTCGGTGAGGACATTGCCCGTGGGGTTGGTGGGGCGTGAAACACAGAGGGCGCCGATGTTTTCAGCGATATTTAAGTTGTCGAAATCAACGCGGTATTTGAAGAATTGATCACCGCGGAATTCAATCCGTGGTTTGACGGCGGTGAAAAAGTCGTTGCTCAGGCCAAGATCGGCATAGCCGATATACTCGGGTGCCAGGGGAAGAAGGATTTTTTTTGGGGCACCCTGGTCAAAGCGACCGGCCAGCATATTGAAGAGCAGAAAGAAAGACGCCTGGCTGCCGTTGGTAAGGCAGATGTTTTCCGCCGACACCGGCCAGCCGTAATTGCGGCGAAGCATTGCGGCCAGGGCCTTGTTGAACTCCCGTTTTCCTTCGGGTGGATCATAGATGCCGATCAAACGGTCGAAGCTGTGCGGATCGGCGGCGACGGCCAGTAGCCGCCGACGGAGAATCTCCTGGACCGCTGCAATCCGGCCGGGATTACCGCCGCCCATCATGATCATTTTTTCGTCACCTGCCATGGCCCGGCCCAGGTCATCCATGAGCGAGAGGATACCTGCTTTGGCGGTCATCCTGGTTCCGAAGGATGAAAGTTTCATCTGGCTGTTTCCTCGATCAAAGGAGAATGCAATGACCGCATTAAATTCGATGAATTATCGCAGACATTGGGTTTTCGGGGAAAATAAGTGTAACTTTCTTGCATAAACCGGCATCAATTTTACTGTGTATTCACGCCATGCGCACGGAAAATTAAGAAAGCTGTTTTCATCAAAGGAAATCCGCTGAGTATTTTATTGCAACATTGTGTAATTATGTTATTTTAAGCAGGTATTATCGAAAAGGTCAATTCAGGCTTTTTTAGATATATCCTGTCGTTTGGCCTGATAGACATAAGAGAAAATTCGTGTCATCGCCGTATTCAGGATACAGCGATGATCTTGTCCAACAGCGTGCCTGTCCGGGAATGATTTCCACCTGATATCCAGGGGTGTTCTCATTTCCGGAAGGGTATTTGAATTCAACGAGGGGGAAAAGGAAATTATGAAACGAATATTGACTGTGATATGCACGGCTGTCTTTTTCCTGGTCGGTTTCTCTATTGCGGAATCGGCTGAAATCAGAACCAGCGCCTTTGGTGGAGACTGGTCATCCCCGTCTTCCTGGGAGGGCAACACGGTACCCGGACCCGGTGATACGGTGATCATCAACAGTGATGTCAGCCTGGATCAGTCCGTTACCGTGGGAACGGGAAGTGGCACGGCGGTGACCATCGGCGTGTTCGGTTCGTTCACCATTGAAAACGGCCGGAGCCTGACCGTACGGGGCAATATCGAATCTTCGGGAAACATTGTCATGGAAGCGGGTTCTTCACTGTTGATGGACACCGCTGCCGCCAGCATAATCAAGCTCAACCCCGGAGACCCCAATAGCCAGGGAGAAGATTATCCCTTCCTGCAGATCAACGGAACCGCTGCCAGTCATTGCAGAGTACAGGCCATTGGTCAGGGACACACCAGGATCACTGATCACCTCAGCGGTGGCGGTATAATCAACCCCGGCGGAGGCAGGGTCGTCGCCACCTACTGCGACTTCAGTCGCTTGGGAGGAGCACCGGATTACAGTGCCATCACTTATGCCCCTTTGGCATCGGGTCATCCATTCTCTTTTGAAAATTGTACCTTCGACCAGTGCAGCAGGATTCGGCCAAATTTGAATCTGGGTATTCCGGCGGGTGCCGATGTCCGGTTTGTCAACTGTCGCTGGACACGGTCGGTGGTTGATCCGGGACAATCGGGTGAATGGGCCGTCTTCGAGGCCTGGTCGCAATATGACGCTACTCTCAAGGTCAAGGGATGTGATTTTGATACCAGGGCAGGGCTGTTTCGTTCCTGGGATGCGGAGATCGAAGATTGCGTTTTCCGGCAGGGAGTTTTGCTCTCCATGCAAAACGGTCACTGGAAATCTTTTAAAAATAACTTCATGGCCTGGTATGTAGATTCCAATATCTTCACCATGCCCTATGGAAATTCGGTGGAAAACAGTGTTTTTATTATCGACCATCCATTTTCCAGCAACCCTCACTTCGTTTCGCTGAGTGGCGGTAGTGGTCCGGTGACCTTCCGGGGAAATATCTTCTGGTATCCCCAGACACCAGTCTCATCGGCCGGTGACGGTATCTCCATAGGCACTCCCACTGGTGGAAGTCGTTCAACAAATACCATCCTCATTGAAAATAATATCTTTCTCCCTAACGGCAACGGACCCGACGGTGACGACAACATCAGTGCCAGCGGCTTTACAACCATTACGAACAGCCCCTTGCGCAGTATTTACTTCAATCGTAACACTCTCTTCGTCAGCGGTGGTGTCAGTAACGGGGCGCCCGGTGTCGGCGGGCTTGTCATCGGCGAATCGCATCAATCTCCTCCCGGAGATGTGGCCTCGGTCAAGTCCAATCTTTTTGTCGGCAGCCGCAACAACCCCACCGGTAAAAAAATACACAATTTCAACAGTAATACGGTTGTTGACATCTTCCTGGCTGAAAATGTCGATTACAACGGCAGCAACTATGTGGCCTATGGTGAGGCCTATGCCAAGAACCATGCCTCGGGAAAGGGGTACGGTGATTTTGACTTTTCCGGC
>CAYUNE010000020.1:0-49145 GCA_964446115.1 uncultured Desulfobulbia bacterium
CCTGGGCTTCCGCCTTTTCTTAGGTCATGAGCTCCGGAAGCGGTAGCCGGGGAAGAGGCGCCGGGCACCTCCCTGACAAGGAACGTACGGAGTAGTGACTGTCAGGGAGGGGCCCGGCGCAAAAAAATATGCGGAAGCAGCTTTGATGCTGATTGATTGCAGGTTCTTCGGTTTTGATCGTCCGGAGCAGGCCGGATCGACCTGCTTAAAACAGTTTGGAGTTGATGAAGATGTGGGAGTAGATACTGGCGGCGTATCCCAGGGCCACCACCGGGGCCCATTTCAGATGGGCGCCGAAGGTGTAGGTGCCCCGGGCGGTGCCCATGAGCGCTACTCCCGCGGCAGAGCCGATGGAGAGCAGGCTGCCGCCGACCCCGGCGGTGAGGGTGACCAGCAGCCACTGGCCCAGGGGCATGGGCGGATTCATGGTCAACACCGCAAACATCACCGGGATGTTGTCGACAATGGCGGAGAGCAGACCCACCAGGATGTTGGCGTTGGTTGCGCCCAATCCCTCATACATCTGGTGCGACACCAGTGCCAGGTAGCCGAACTGCGACAGGCCGCCGACGCAGAGAATGACCCCGTAGAAAAAGAGCAGGGTGTCCCATTCCGCCTGGGCGACCCGTTTGAAGACGTCGAAGGGATCGTCGGTGGATTTAAATGCAATGCCCAGGGGCCGGTCATATTCCAGGGCCCGTTTCTCCCTTACCTTGATGTAATAGGAGAAGAAACCCAGGTAGGAAAGCCCCAGCATCATGCCCGCAGCCGGCGGCAGTTCCAGGAAGTTATGGAAGGAAACGGCGGTGGCGATGGTCAGCAGAAAGAGAAACATGATGCGCTTGGCCCCGAATTTCATGGAGATTTTCTCCTTCATCGCCTCCGGAACCTCGTTGGAGACGAAGATGCTCATGATGGCCGCCGGTATCAGCCAGTTGAGCAGCGAGGGAATGAAGAGATAGAAAAACTGGGCAAAGGTTGCCTGGCCTTTTTGCCAGACCATGAGGGTGGTGATGTCGCCGAAGGGAGAGAAGGCACCACCGGCATTGGCGCCGACGACGATGTTGATGCAGGCAAGGGCAACGAATTTTTTGTTGTCTTTGGCAACGGCCATAACCACCGCACCCATGAGCAGGGCGGTTGTGAGGTTGTCCGCCACCGGCGAGATGATAAAGGCGAGGAATCCGGTGATCCAGAAGACGACCCGCAGGGAAAAACCTTTGGACACCAACCAGGAGCGCAGGGCCTGGAAGACGTTACGTTCGTCCATGGAGTTGATGTAGGTCATGGCCGCGAGCAGAAAGAGCATGAGTTCCGCATATTCGGTAATGTTGTGCAGAATGGCGCTGTGGACCTCCTCGGCGGGTACGCCGATCTGCCGGTAGGTAAATGCCAGCAGGATCCAGATGAGGCCGGCGGCCATCACCACGGGCTTGCTTTTTCGCAGGTGTGTTTTTTCTTCAAAAATTACCAGGGTATATGCCAGGGCAAACAGTACGAGTGAAATATACCCGAATGTGGTTGTCGTCAGATTGTGCATGGCGTGTGTCGCCGTTTCTCCATGTTCCCCGGCCAGGACCGCGGAAGCGGAGCACAGAGATATCGCCAGTGTGCTGAGAAGTATTTTCATTGTCGATTTCCTTTGAGTAAAAAATTGACGCGGTATCCCCCGGGGCGGAGGAGATATTCTTGCCCGGAAGGCGGCAGCCGCCAGGGGACGGACCTCTCCCCGTCCGTTTTCAAAAACGGGCGGGGAGAGTATTTTTTTTTCACATGGGCCTTAGTAGAACATGTAGAGCATCCCGATGAGAACGGCGAGGAAGAGAATGGTCATGCCGAATCCGGCCTTGGCGTAGTCAACCGTCCTGTAGCCGCCGGGACGCATGATCAGGGCGTTGACCTGATGGGTGGGCAGCACAAAGGTATTGGACGCCGCCAGGGCGACGACCATGGCCGTGATACGCGGATCGGAACCGGCCTGAACCGCCATGGACATGCAGAGGGGCACCAGCAGGACGGTGGCCCCGACATTGGATACCACCAGGGTAAAAAAGGAGGTGAGCAGGCCCACCACCAGCAGAAAGACGATGTTGGGTACCGTGCCGATGGCGTTCATGATGGTGGTGGCGATCCATTCGGCGGCCCCGGTCTTCTGAAAGGCCAGGCCCAGGGGAATCAGGCCGCCGAGCAGAAAGACGGTCATCCAGTCGACCGATTTGTAGGCCTCGTCCACCGAGAGGACCTTGGTGAGGATCATGCCCAGGGCTCCGGTGAGCAGGCAGACCGAGAGGGAAAGTTTCATGGGAAAGCCGAGCAGTTTGGTAATCGGTTCAAAACCCAGGACCAGGCCGATGGCCACCGCCAGCCAGATCACTGCGGTTCTGGCCTTGTCCTCCCGCATGATTTCACCCTTGATTTCGGTGGTGAAGGTGAAACACTCTTTATTCTTCAGGGCGTGGAAATGTTCCCAGCGGCCGAACATCAGGATGGCATCGCCGGGCTTGAGGATGTCCTCGGTAATATCCTTGAAATGACAGGCGCCGTCGCGGCAAAGCACCACGGGGACAACATGATTTCTCTTGCGGAAATGCCGTTTCCGCAGGGTGGTGCCCACCAGTTCGGAACGCGGCGTGATGATGCCTTCCAGAATTCCGGCATTGTTCGGTGAAAAATCCTCGGCAAAGATGTCCAGATCCTCCTTGAGGGTCCAGCCGAGTTCTTCGGCGCATTGTTTGACGTGGGCGTGATTACCCACCATGGCCACCGTTTCTCCGGACTGGATCAGCTCGTCGCGGGTGGGGGCGAAGTTCTTGTAGTTGGACGACGGCATGTAGACGCCGGCGATGGTGACGTGGAAGCGGCTGCGGACGTGCAGTTCCGACAGGGTGAACGATCCGAAATCCTGCGGTATTTCCAGCTCAAAAATTCCGGCAACCTCCTGATAGGTGTCGGCGATGGAAGAGGGGAGCAAGGCGCTGTCTTCCTGTCCGCCACCTTTCGGCAGGATGAGACGTCCGAGAATAATGAAGTAGATGATGGCGGCGCTGACCAGGGCAACGCCGATGGGCGTCTGGGTAAAGAGTCCCAGGGGTTCCACCTCGACCCCCAGCAGACCGAGGTTGTTTGACTGCTCGATGAGATCGTTGAGCAGAATGGTGGGGCTTGCCCCCACCAGGGTGATGGTGCCGCCGATGATGGCGCAGAATCCCATGGGCATGAGAATGCGCGACACCGGAATACCCGTCTGTTTGCCGATGCGGATGGCGGCGGGCATGAAGAGCGCGGCGGCGCCGATATTCTGCATGAAACTTGAAATAAAGGCAACGGTGGCCGAAATGAGCGTCATGATCCGGCTTTCCGATTTTCCGGCGATCTTGAGAATATTTCTGGCCAGGATGTTCATGCAGCCGGTCTTGTCCAGGCCGGCGCCGATAATAATGACGGCAATGATGGAAACAACGGCATTACTGGAAAGTCCGCTGATCGCCTCCTTGGGCGTGACAACGCCGAGAATGGGAAGAATGACCATCATGATCCAGCCGACCACGTCGACCCGCACCCACTCGAAGATAAACATCAAAATGGCCAGGCCGAGCACGGCCATGACAATTCCCATCTGCGGAGTGAAGGCGATTTTTTCGGTTGCTGCAGCGGTTTCGGCGGCCATGGAAGTTCCATAGGCCGCGAAGGTCGCCAGCAGGAACAGGATCAGGCCCCAGAGAAATTTGTGCTTCTTCATACTCATGTTTGTTTCCTCCTTTGCGCAAAAAATTAAAAAAGCCCCGTTATCACCGGGTCTTGTTACCTTCAATTCCGGATTTCCGTTCAGAGTGGATCGCTTGTAAACCGCTGTTTGCCGTCTCTCTGGAAAAATAAAAGAGAAATGCAAGAATTACGCCTGATTATTGTTTTCTTTGCATGACCTTTATTCTTAATACGTTAGCAGGTTGAGCGCCATGAAAAAGGAAAGGGGATGATAAATCAATTGATGCAATTTGAAACGTTTACTATAGTTGCCGGGGTGACCGGTTTTTTCCGCGATTCTGGAATGTTCGATATTTTCGTTAGATAAGTGTGATTGATGGTTTTTATCATTTTCTTTTGTCTGCCGTTGCATGATGAAACATAGTTGCACGATGTAACGCAAAGTTGTGGCGGTGAAAAAAAAAGAGATTCATATTCAGATTATCGATCCGGATGATATCAACCGGAGAAATATGCGTCATCTGCTGGAGCGCGAAGGCTACCGCACCTGGAGCGGCATCCGCGGCAGCGACGCCCTCAAAGAGCTCAGGCAACGTTTTTTTCACATCATGCTCTGCAATCTGCAGACCGCGGATCTGGACGGTATCGAGCTCATGCGGCGGGCCAAGGGGCTGCGGCCGGATATCGAGGTTATTTTCGTCACCGAGCGGGCAACCGTCGATACCGCGGTGCAGGCCATGATGGCCGGGGCATTCTCCTATCTGCCCCGGCCGTTTTCCATTACCTATTTTTTCGATCTCATCGACAAGGCCCTGGAAAAGACCACCCGGCGCTGGGAGATCAGCCGGCGTCTCCAGGAGCTCCGCCGCCGGAAGGGGATTCAGTTCGTCGGCCGGTCCGCCAATATCGTTGAACTCAAAAGCGAGATTGCCGAAATCGCCCAGCTCGACTGCAACGTCCTGATCACCGGTGAGACAGGAACCGGCAAGGAGCTGGTGGCATCGACCATCCACGCCCTGAGCCAGCGGGCAAAGCAGCGCTTTTTGCCCATCAACTGCAGCGCGCTGACGCCGGATTTGATGCTCAACGAACTCTTCGGACACGAAAAGGAGGCCTTCACCGGGGCCAGCAAGTTTCGCACAGGCCTGTTCGAGTCCGCCAACGGCGGTATTATCCTGCTGGATGAAATCGGCGAAATGCCCATGATCATGCAGGCCAAACTGCTCCGGGTGCTGCAGGAAAAGAAGATTATCAGGGTTGGAGGAACCAGGCAGATCGACGTGGATATCAGGTTTCTGGCCGCCACCAACCGGGACCTCCACAAGGAGGTCAAAAACAAGAATTTCAGGCAGGATCTCTTCTACAGGATCAACGTTGTTTCCATCGAAATACC
This sequence comes from uncultured Desulfobulbia bacterium, assembly GCA_964446115.1. Lineage (GTDB taxonomy): Bacteria > Desulfobacterota > Desulfobulbia > Desulfobulbales > Desulfobulbaceae > CAYUNE01. The sequence continues at coordinate 5,099 of CAYUNE010000020.1, forward strand.
GCCGCTGCGCCGGCGCCGCGACGACATTCCCCTGCTCATCGAGCATTTTCTGGCAAAATATCTTCTTCCCGAACACCGCATCAAATGTGTTTCCCCCGAGGCCCTGGAGATCCTGATGCACTATGACTACCCCGGCAATGTCCGGGAGCTGGAAAACATCATCGAGCGTTCCCTGGCCATGTGCCACGGCCGTGAAATCCAGCCCCGCCACCTGCCGCCGGAGCTTTCCGGGTCGCGGGCAATGCTCATCCCTCCCGTGCGGGATGATCTGGTGGCCGTGTGCACCCTGCGTGAGCATGAACAGAGGTATATTCTCTCCGTTCTTTCCCGGGTTAACGGCAACAAGACCCGGGCCGCGAAAATTCTGGGTATCGACCGGGTCTCCCTGTGGAGAAAGCTGAAAAAATATGAACAGCAGGGTGTCGATCTTGACGACGGGGCTAACAGAAATTGATACATCGGTCGATAAGACGGTGGAGACGCCCATGTCTTGAGGAGTTCGGGCCGGGCAATCCCTTTATGAACCAAAAACAAGAGGAGAGAAAAGAATGTCCGCTGCGTGGAAGATAATAACGATTTTGCAACTGGTGCTCTTCGGTTCGCCGGCCCTGGCCCTGGCATCCGGCGGCGGCCACAGTCTGGATCTGACATCGCATCCGGTGGGGTATATCGCCCTGCTGATCTTCATCGTCGCCTATCTGCTGGTCATGGCTGAAGAGTACACCCATATGCGCAAGTCCAAACCCGTGCTTCTGGCGGCAGGTCTCATCTGGATTGGCATTGCCTGGGTCTATGCCGCCCATGACATGCCCCATGCCGCGGAACAGGCCATCCGCCACAATATTCTGGAATACGCGGAACTGCTGCTCTTTCTCCTGGTGGCCATGACCTATATCAACGCCATGGAGGAGAGGCGGGTTTTCGAGACGCTGCGCGCCAGGTTGGTGAGTTCGGGCATGGGTTTCCGCAAGCTCTTCTGGATTACCGGTTTCCTGGCATTTGTCATTTCGCCGGTGGCGGACAACCTCACCACCGCCCTGCTCATGTGCGCCGTGGTCATGGCCCTGGGCAAGGATCAGCCCCGATTCGTCGCCCTTGCCTGTATCAACATCGTTGTCGGCGCCAACGCCGGCGGGGCCTTTTCTCCCTTTGGAGATATTACCACCCTCATGGTCTGGCAGAAGGGGATCGTCCAGTTCGGGCAGTTTTTCGCCCTCTTTCTTCCCTCTCTGGTCAACTGGCTGGTTCCCGCAGCGATCATGAGTTTTGCGGTGCCCCGCCTGCTGCCCAGCGGCGATTCCCTGGATGTGAGCATGAAGCGGGGGGGCAAGGTGGTCATGGCGCTTTTCGGGCTCACCATCGTCACGGCGGTCAGCTTTCACAACTTCCTGCACCTGCCGCCCATGGCCGGGATGATGATGGGGCTTTCATATCTGAAGATCTATGGTTTCTATCTCAAGAAAACCCATGACAAATACGCCGGCGACGTGCCCTATGACGCCAACAAGGCGGACCAGCGCCTGGGTGATCCCGTGGCCTTCGATGTCTTCAGGAGCGTGGCCCGGGCCGAGTGGGATACCCTGATGTTTTTCTACGGCGTTATTCTCTGCGTCGGCGGCCTCGGGTTCATCGGTTATCTTGCCCACGTATCGCATGTCATGTACACCGGCTGGGGGGCAACGGCCGCCAACGTCATGGTGGGCGTCCTCTCGGCCATAGTCGATAACATTCCGGTGATGTTCGCTGTTTTGACCATGATGCCGGATATGCCCCTGGGCCAGTGGCTGCTTGTCACCCTCACCGCCGGGGTCGGCGGCAGCCTGCTTTCCATCGGCTCGGCCGCCGGGGTTGCGCTCATGGGCCAGGCGCGGGGTCAGTACACCTTTTTCAGCCACCTCAAGTGGACACCCGTTATCGCCCTTGGCTATGCCGCCTCCATCTGGGTCCATTTCCTGGTCAACCGCAGTATGTTTTGACCGCTTGCCGCACCAGCCGGCCGTTTTCAGGATTTTGAAAAAAAGCTCGGGGAGAATCTCTTTTTCTCCTTGAGCTTTTTTCTTTTCTCGTGGACAATGCGCCGAAAGGAAAAAGCGGCTCTTCCCGTGTCTTTATCGATATCCGTCACAACCAAGTTTATTGCGGCTCTTCTCTTCCTGTGCTGCCTGGTGTTGTCCGTTTTCCAGCTGCTCCCGGTTGTCATTGAACGGGCTGTTTTGCCGGGGCTTTTTCAGGAGACCGGTGTGGGGGGATACCGGTGCCGTCTTTTTCGGCTGTCGCCCCGGGGCTGTGTCCTGCAACTGCGCCTGGGCGACGAATCCGATCCGCTGCTTACCACCGGCTCCATCCGTCTCGGCTGGCGTCTTGGCGAGTTGCTGCACGGTGAAATCGACGAGGTGGAGATCAACGGGGCGCATCTGCGCCTGCGGGCAGCCGGAACCACCGGGAAAGCGGTGGAAACCGGGAGCTCCTCTGAAGGCGGTTTCGGCCGCCTGCCGCTCATCAATACCCTTCTTCTCAACCGTTGCTCCCTTTCCTTCACCATGCGGCAGCGGCAGATGTTGTTCGCCTTTTCGGCCCGGCTGCGGCGTGATGGCGACAGCCGGGAGAGAACGGCACCCCTGAATTACGCCGTCCGTTTGCTGCCGACCGCCGCCGCCACCGCCTATGAGGGCAGGCTGCAGCTGCTGCCGGACCGGTCGCGCCTGATCCTTACCCTGCATGGAATCTCGGCCTCGGCCACGACGTTGCCGGCGGCGGGCGGTCGGCTAAGCGGCCGACTTGAGCGGTTGATGTTCACCTCTACTGGAAAGCTGTCTCGCCCGGCATTGCACCTTGAGGTGGAACTATCCGATCTTATGATGAAAAGCCCGCAGTTTTCTCTGAAGCAGCAGAATCTCTTCATAAGGGGGGATGCGATTCTGCAGCGCAGTGGCGGACGTTACGGCATTGCCCGGCTGGATGCCGGGATGCGGGCCGGAAAGAGCGGCCTGGACGCAGCCGGCTACCGGTTGGTGCTTCCCGGGCTTGAGCTGAATGTCCGGAACCAGGGGGAAAATGCAGCTGGTGCCCCGGTGGGGCCGCTTGAGGGCTTGCTGAAATTCAGTAACGGACGACTCTCCGATCCCACCGACCGGCTTCAGGCCGACAGGATGAGTCTGACCTGGCCCTTCAGGACGGACGGCTCTGAAAAAGGGACGCGGTCGCCCGCTCACCTGCGAATTGGTCGTCTTAGCTTCAAGGGAAAGCCGCTTGGTACCCTGGACCTTGATCTGGTCCACCGGGTTGGGGATTTTCGATTCAGCGGCCGTGCGGACATGAAGGTGCCCGCCGGTATGCGTTTTGACCTCAGCGGCGCTTTTCGTGTCCGCGGCAAGCCGGGGCCGATGTTTGAGGTGACCTACGCAAGCCCTCTGCATCCGGTGAGGATTGCGGAGCTGGCCGGGCCGGTGCCGTTTCTTCAACAGAAGGGAATATCCGGCAGCGGCAGGGTTGCGGTGAACGGCCGGGCGCGACTGCGGCACGGGCGTCTGATCCACACAGCCCAGGTGGAGATTGCCGGGCTTGATCTTGTGCTTGCCGATCAGGGGATTGCCTTTGACAATATCCGGACCCGCCTGTATTTTCCCTCTCTGCCCTCCCTGGCCACCGCCGGCGGCCGGCATCTGAAGGTGGAGACTGTCCACGCCGGAAAACTCACTTTCAAAGATGTTGATATCGATTATCGGCTGGAGCCCTCCGGTGCTTTTTTTCTGGAAAAGGCGGCGTGTGACTGGGCAGGCGGAAAGGTTTTCACCGCTGCCTTGCGCCTCGCCCCCGCCCATCCCGAGGTTGAGACGGCGATCTACTGCGACCGGGTGGTGCTCGCCCGGCTGCTCACCGAACTCGGGCTGGCCGAGGCCGCGGGAGAGGGGACCATCAGCGGCCGCATTCCGATCTTGTTCCGGGATGGGCGGTTGCGGGTCGACCGCGGTTTCCTCTATTCGACTCCCGGGGAAAAGCGCACGCTTCGCATTCCCCGCAGCGCCCTCCCCATCCCTGCTGCGGAGGGGGAGGGCGGGATTGTTTCGCCGCTTTTTTTTGCCGGTGCGGCCTTTGAACATTTCGAGTATGATTGGGCCGGGATAGAGGTCAAAAGCCGGGGAGAGGACCTGCGGCTGGAGTTGCGGGTGCTGGGCAGGCCGATGGAGCCGCTGCCGTTTCGCTTCGACAGCGGCAGAAACGGTTTTGTGCGGCTGCCGGAAAATCAAGCGGTCGCTTTCCGGCAACCCCTGAAGCTGGATGTCAACTTTACTCTGCCCCTCAACGCAATTCTTGCGCAGCGGGAGATCTTTGGTCCGCTGTTGAAGTCCATGCAATCACAAGGAGACAAGCCGTGAAAGCCCTTTTTTTCTTCTTGTTTATCTCCCTGATCCCGGTGGGCTGCACCAGGCATGAGGTGGAGATGAAACCGGTGGAGATCAAACCGATCCACATCACCATCGACGTCAACGTCAAGGTGGATCGGGAACTCGATGATTTTTTCGGCGAGATCGACAAACTGCAACAGGAAAAGGCCGCTGGGGAGGCAACACCATGATTCATGAAACAAAATGGCTGAGGGTATCGGTTGCTGCCGGTTTGCTGCTGGTTTTTTTCACCCTGCTGCCGGCATGGGGGGGAGAGGGGATCAAGGAGCGGATGAAAGCCCGGGTTCCGGCAATCATCGCCCTGAAAAATCGTGGCATAATCGGCGAGGGTTATGACGGCTTCCTCCACTTTGTGGGGGCGTCAAGGGAGGGAAAGGATATTGTCAATGCCGAAAACCGTGACCGCCGCACCGTTTACGAGGCAGTGGCCGCCAGACAGTCAACCACCGTCCAGGTGGTGGGCAGGCGACGGGCGCTGCAGCTTGTGAAAATCGCCTCTCCCGGCCATTATCTCCAGAAACCGGACGGCAGCTGGTACAGAAAATAACAGGCGGAGCCTCTTCCTTCGGGGTCCGGACAATACCGATTTTTGTTCCCGCGGCCCGTGTGATATAATTGACTCGTTGACACCTTTTTTTCACCGGACATTTCTGGAAAACCTGTTCCCGGCCGCTATTGCCGCCGTATTTCAGGGACGGATTTCCACTACAGCAGGACAACGAGACAATGAGAGAATATCAGGTACGAAGGGGAGACACCATTGCCGAGGTGACCAAACGACTGCATACGGACTGGCAGACCCTGAAGGCCCGTAATCCCGAGGCGGTGGGACGTTTGAAAAAAAACGGTCACTGGTTTCTCAAGGAAGGGGCCAGGTTGCGGCTTGACTGCGACTTTGCCGGAGTGCTCAAGAGCGAGGTGGGCAAGCGGAGGCCGGCTGCTCCGGCTCAACCCCGGACGCAAACCGGAGGATCAGCAGGGGGCCGTTTCATCGAGCATACGCTCCAGCCGGGGGAAACGGTCTGGGAGCTGGGCGTCAGGCGGTATCACGTCGATGTCGGGGATATCATCCGCGACAACAACATCAAGGATGCCCGCGCCCTGCCGGTGGGCCGGAAGCTGAAAATCAGGGTGCCGGAAAACCCCGGTCCCCAGCGGGTTGTGGCCAGCTGGTACGGTGAGAGACATCACGGCAGACCCATGGCCAACGGTGATATCTACAACATGTACGGCAACACCATCGCCCACAAGGAGATTCCACTGGGAACCAGGGTGGAGCTGGAAAATCCGGCCACCGGCGAAAAGGTGCGGGCCGTTGTCACCGACCGTGGCCCGTACGTGGAGGGCAGGGACGTGGATCTCTCCTACGGCCTTGCCCGCAAGCTTTCCCTGGTGGAGCAGGGAGTGGGCACCCTGGTGATGCGTATTTTGTAGGGCTCCCTCCACGGACGCCCATACCGCTGTTTCAGGGATTGAATTCAATGGAGGAAAGTTATGGACGCTGTGGAATGCATCAGAAACCGGATGAGTATTCGTGGGTTTCAGGACAAACCCGTTTCTCGGGAGTTGCTCGGGGAGGTGATCGACATCGCCCGCTGGAGCCCGTCATATAAGAACAGCCAGCCATGGGAGGTGCTGGTCCTTTCCGGTGAAAGAAAAAAGGAGCTCTCCAGGCGGCTGGTTGAGTTGCTGGAACAGGGGGCCGAACCCACGCCGGATCTTCCCACGCCCGCGTCCTGGCCGGCACCTCTCCAGGCGCGCATCGACAACCTTTTCGCCATGCGGGCCGCGGCCACCGGTATCGATTTCAGCGATCCGGAGGTCATCAAAAAGGCCAAAAAGGCCAACTTCAACTTTTACAACGCCCCCCATGCCGTTTACCTCTTCCAGGATGCCGAGCTCACTCCCTGGTCGATTTTCGATCTCGGCCTCTTTGCCCAGAGCCTGATGCTGGCCGCCCATGCCAGGGGCCTGGGCACGGTTCCCCAGGCATTTACCACGGATTACGCCCGCGAAGTCAAGGAGTTCCTGGGAATTCCCCGGGACAAGCGGCTGGTGCTGGGAATATCCATCGGCTATCCGGACATGGAGTCGCCGGTGAACGGCCTGCGCACCGACCGGGTGGATGTTGAGGAGATCCTCACCTGGGTGGAGTAACCGTGATCGGGTTTCTCACGGTCAAGGGGATACGTTATATTGCCGGGATGCGATCCCTGTGACTGGCTATGGTGAAGAAACAGGATACGGAGGTGTGCCGCATGTGCCACGGCACTGGACAGGTCAGCTTTTTCAAGGGCGAGAGCAGGTTTCTGCTTTCCGTGGAGGAGTGTCCGGAATGCCTGGGCATGGGATTTATCCTCACCGCCGGAACGGCGGATGATGCCGCACCCCGGGAGCGGGAAGACCGGGAGGGGGAGCTCCCGGCCCGGTCCCGCCCCAGGAAATAGTCCCCCTTACTCCTGGCTGTCGGGTTTTTCCAGCTGCATCTCCCAGCGGTCCACCGGATAGCCTTGCTTTTTCAGGAGCTTCCGCACCTCGAATCTCTCATCCTGCAGCAGATCGTCGTCGAAGTAGACATAGACCCAGTGGCGTTCCAGCCGGGTGTCCACCTCGTTGACTCCCTCGAATTTCGATATGATCGAGACCACCTTGTCGCGGTCCGCCGGAGTCTTCATCGAGAAGATGTAATACTTGATGATGGTATCCGAGGCCAGGACCTGTCCTGCCAGCGGCGGCAGGATCGTCGCCGGACAAAAGAGGAGCAGGGGGATGAGAAGGTGTCTGATAAAAAGAGCCGGTCTTTTTTTCATGGGTGTTTTTTTTTCTTTCGGGTTCATGGGAAAAAGATGGGTGCAGGATAGCAATCCGACCGCAAGCTTGCAAGTCCCCGCCTAGCGGTGTCGTTGTTTTGCCGCCGGCCGGGGCGGTTTTTTCATCAGTTCCTCTTCCGGCACCGTATAGCTGAGCGGTTTGCCGATATACTCCTCGATTTCCGGCAGGTAAAAGGCGCCTTCCTCGCAGGCGAAGCTGATGGAAGTGCCGCTCTCGCCGGCCCGGCCGGTTCTGCCGATGCGGTGGACATAGTCTTCCGGCTCGTAGGGCAGGGTAAAGTTGACCACATGGCTGATGCCCTCGATATGGATTCCCCGGCCCGCCACATCCGTGGCCACCATCACGGCGGTGGCCCCTGCCCGGAAACGTTCCAGCCGGGCCATGCGTTTTTGCTGGGGTACGTCGCCGGTGAGCAGGATGGAGTCGATGCCGTGTCGTTTCAATCGTTCGCTGAGTCTCCCGGCCTCGTTTTTCATGTTGGTGAAAACAAGGATCCGCTCGTGCGGTTTTGAGGTGATGAGGTTGTAGAGAACCGTGAATTTTTCCGCGGTGGTGGTCATATAGACAATCTGTCGCACCGTGTCCACCGCCACCTGTTCCGGCTCGCTTTCAATATAGACGGGTTTGATGCACCACTGGGAGGCCAACCGCCTGACCTCCTCGGTGACCGTGGCGGAAAAGAGCATGGTCTGCCGATTTTCCTTGGGCGGGGTTTTATAGATGATGCGTCGCACATCCGGAATAAAACCCATGTCCAGCATGCGGTCCGCCTCGTCGATGACCATGATGGAGGCCTGCTTGAGGTTGATGATGCCCTTGGCGGCAAAGTCCAGCAGCCTGCCCGGTGTGGCCGCCACCACGTCCACAGGCCGGCCGCTGAGCTGTCGTTGCTGTTTGGAGTAATCGGCGCCGCCGTAGACGGCGAGGATGCGCAGATGGCTGTATTTTCCCAGGGCCTTGCCGTCCTTGGCGATCTGCATGACCAGTTCGCGGGTGGGGGCGATGATCAGGGCTCGGGGGCGGCCCGGTCGGCGCTTTGTTTTCCCCTCCTGTTTTTCCCTGAGCAGCCTGGTAAAAAGGGCGATGAGGAAAACGGCGCTCTTGCCGGTTCCGGTTCCGGCCCTGCCGATGAGGTCTTTGCCGGCAAGGGCAGCGGGCAGGGCCTTTTCCTGGATGGGAGTGCAGTAGCGGAAGTCAAGATCGGCGATGGCGTGCATGATGCCCCGCGGCAGCTTGAAGTCGTGAAAACGGCTCTTGCCGGGCATGGGATCCACCGGAAAGGCTGCCGGAGTCCAGCGCGGTTTTTTCCGTTTCCCGGGCCGGGGGCGGCGATATTTTCCCTTCCGGCTGCCGGAGTCGCCGCGCTCCTGTTGCCTGTTGCGGTTCCGGCCGCCGGGGGCGGCGTCGGGGGTGCGCCCGGCCTTGCGTCTTGCCGCCGGTTTTTTTGGGGCCTGGTCCGCCTGGCTGTGCCGCTCCTTTGCCGTTTTCGTTTTTTTATTGGCGCCGGCAAGCTGTTTCAACCGCTGGCCGGCGCGTTGCAGGAATGATTTGATCATGGCGGTCCGGCCTGCTGCGGGGGCGCTGTCCCGGCCGGGAATGCGGCTGAGGTCATGGTTGCTGTTTTCAAGAGAGCTTGCGGTAGTATCGCCGGCCGGCGCAGGCCCGGCAGATGGATTGGCCGTCCACTTCCACGTCGCGGCAGTCCTGGACCCAGTCGCCGCAGGCCGCGCACTTTATCCGTTTGCGGGGACGACCCGGCATGTCGCAGTCTGGAATGGTCACCGCCACCTCTTCCACCCGGAAGAGTTCCTCTTCCGGCATGATGCGGTAGGCCTGGAGCTGACGCTGGTACTTGTTTTCGATTTCCGGGCAATATTTTTTCGACAACTCCCGGGATTCCTCCAGGGCGGTGATGCGCACGGCCCGGCCGCTTTCCAGGTTGACGAAGGTGGCGGCCATGATGCCGAAATCCATCCAGCGCATGGAACGCTTGCCCAGGCTGCAGCCGGTCACCGACTGAATGGCATCGGTGGCGCACCGGTCGATTTCCACGAAGACGTAGAGTTTTTTGCGGTCCGCGCCCTTGGGGTCGTCGATGCCGATTTTGGCAAGGCCCAGCATGGCCAACCGTACCCCGATCACCTGGCCGGCGCAGATATGGCCGTGGATTTTTGTTGATACCTCCAGGAGTTCTTCAAATGATTCCATATTTCCTCCAGTCCGGTTGATTCCGCTTTTCCGCCTCCCGGGTCGATGTTCACCGGGATTTTACCCTTTCCTCCCGGTGGATAACAGGGGAGAGAGTACTCTGCTGCGGCTTTTCGGTAAAGCTTTCTTTTTTGCGTAAAAGTGCGTTGATAGCAGGTTTCTCCGGCGGCGGGCGCATTGTGAGGGTCACCCGGGTGCAGGGATTGGCCCGCTGCAGCGGCTTGCCGTCTTGGTCGTGCATGGCGACGACGACGGCTGCCAGAGGCGCCGGATCCCGGCCCAGATATTCCACCCGGTCCCCGGTTTCCAGGACGTTGCGGGTTTCGATCACCAGGGGATCTGTGCCCCGGACAATGCCCACTGGTACGTGGGGTTGCCTCTCCCGCATGGCGTCGTAGAGCATGTCCCCGCTTTGCGGCGGGTTCTCGAAAAAGTTGCTGGTGGCTCCCCGGGTGCCCACTTTGGCGATTTCTTCGGCAAAGATTTTCGGCAGTTGGGGATCCGGCGCTTCGCCGCTTTCCAGTTGCCGCCTGATCCGGTCCAGCGCCGCCCGGTAGAGGCGAACGACAGCGCCCACATAGTAGACCGATTTCATCCGGCCCTCGATTTTGACCGCGTCGATGCCGGCGGCTACCAGCCGGGGCAGCTTATCCAGCAGGCAGAGATCCCGGGAGTTGAAGATATAGGTGCCGCGTTCGTCCTCCTCCACCGGGAAATAGCTGCCGGGCCGTTTTTCCTCCTCCAGCCGATAACGGTAACGGCAGGGATGGGCGCAGTCCCCCTGATTGGCATCCCGGCCGGTCATGTAATTACTGAGCATGCAGCGGCCGGAGTAGGAGATGCACAGGGCGCCGTGGACAAAGACTTCCAGCTCCGCGGCGACACTGCTGCGGATTTCCCGAATCTCGTCAAGGCTCAGCTCCCTGGCCAGGTTGAGGCGGTGGACTCCCTGGGTCACCCAGAAATCGGCACCGGCGCGGTTGGTGACGTTGGCCTGGGTGGAGAGGTGGATGGGTATTTCCGGCACTGTCCGCCGGCTGATGAGCAGAATGCCGGGATCGGAGATGATGAGACCGTCCACCTCCGCATGACGCAGGCGGCGCAGATACTCCTCTACCCCCTGCAGATCCCGGTTGTGGGCAAAGATGTTGACGGTGACGTAGACCTTGACGCCATGCTCGTGGGCATAACGTGTCGCCCGCTCGATTTCGGCGGTGTCGAAGTTGGCGGCCCGGGCCCGCAGGCTGTAGCGTTTGCCGCCCAGGTAGACGGCATCCGCGCCGTAATGCACGGCAATGGCCAGTTTTTCGAAGTTTCCCGCCGGTGCCAGCAGCTCCGGAATTTTTTCGGGAATGTTCCCCATTTTTTTATCTGCGCTCTGTTGTAGAATCTGAAAAGATGCTTACAATCAGGAAAAATACCACAGCGGACCGCGAACCCTGTGACCACCTGGTGAAAATCTGGTACTATACCACATTTTACCAACTTGCAATGCAGTTATGAGAAGAAAACGATGTTGCTGAAAAACTATTCCAGGACCGGCCGTATCTGCCGGGTGACCTTTAAATATCCAAACCCTGAAAAGTGCTCGACCGCGGTGCTTGCCGGGGATTTCAACGACTGGCGGCTGGACGCCTGTCCCATGAGGCGACTCAAGGACGGCAGTTTTTCCGTTACCGTTTCCCTGGCCGCCGGCAACTCCTACCGCTTCCGCTATGTTCTGGACGGCTCCATCTGGGTCAACGATCATGCCGCCGACGACTATCTGCCCAACGACCAGGGCAGCGAGGATTCCCTTGTCTCCGTCTGACCGTTACGGAATACCTTGTTGCAGGGGGAGGTGATATGCACATTTCCGAAGGCGTTCTCTCCCTGCCGGTCCTGGCCTCCGGCGGAGTGCTGACCGGATGCGGCACTCTCATCGGTCTGCGGCGGCTGGACTACGACCACATCATGACCACCGCGCTTTTGGCCTCTACCTTTTTCGTGGCCTCGCTCATCCATATTCCCCTGGGGCCGGGATCGGTTCATCTGGTTTTTTCCGGCCTCCTCGGCCTGCTCCTGGGCTGGGCCGCGGTCCCGGCCATTGTGGTGGCGCTCTTGCTGCAGGCCTTGCTGTTTCAGCACGGCGGCCTTTCGGTGCTGGGCGTCAACGGGGTGATCATGGGAGCTCCCGCCGTTGTGGTCTGGTATCTTTTTCGCTCCTGGATCGTCACGCCCGGGACGCGCCGAAAAGCCGGCGCCTTTCTCACCGGCTTTGTCGCCGTGCTGCTCTCTACCCTGTTGCTGGCCGGCGCACTGGTCTTTTCCGGTGATTCCTTTGTCCGTGCCGCCCAGATCCTGGTGCTTGCCCATGTGCCGGTGATGATCATCGAAGGGATCGTCACCATGTTCGTGGTGGGCTTTCTTGCCCGGGTGCAGCCCGAAATGTTTCAAACGGCGCGGGGGAGTCGTCCATGAAGCCCCGCTGGTTTCCTTCGCGTCTCCTGCTGCTGACCGCTCTGCTGTTCTTCCACTTTTTCGCGGCCGGGCCGGGCCGGGCATGGGGTCACGGCGTCTGGGTCTTTGCCTATGAAAGCGGCGACGAGATCGTGATCGAGGGAAGTGTGGGCAACAACCATCCGGTGGTGGGAGGAAAGGTGAGGGTGTATCGGTCCGGGGAGAGCGCTCCCCTGATGAGTGGGAAAACCGGTGCCGATGGTCGCTGCCGCCTTCCCCGTCCCCCCGGATTCGCTCCCGGCGATGAGTTGCGTATCGTTCTTGATGCCGGCAGCGGCCACCGGGCCCAGTGGCTGCTCAAGGCCGAAACAGATCCTCCGACTGCGGCCGGCGGGCAGGCCGGAGAGGAGCGGCCCCGGGACAGCGGCGATGGGGGGAATCGGGCCGCCGCTTTCGGCCGGAAACCCGTTTCCCCGGTCCTGGACGAGGAAAGGATGAAAGAACTCGTTGCCCGTGCCGTTGCCCGTGAGATGGAACCGTTGAAGCGGATGATGCTTGAAAGCAGGCGGCAGCGGCCCGGTCTCACCGAAATCATCGGCGGTATCGGTTGGCTCGTGGGTCTGGCCGGCCTGGTATCCTGGCTCAGAAACAGAAAAAATCGTCATTGATCACAGGCGCCGCATCTTCACACGATCTCTCCCGGCCGGAAGAGATCCAAGCAAATCTGCAGCACCTGTGACCAATGACGCTCTGGAAGCAAGATATACCGCGGGGTTGATACCCCGTGATCGGTTACAAAAAAAACAGTAGCGTGTGATTGACGAACCCTTTGCCCGGGGCGACTCCTTTCTGCATGGGGCCGATCCCCGCATCAAGATCATCTGTTCCGCTCTGATCATCCCGGTGGTCGCCCTGACCACCCGGCTGCCGGTTGCGGCCGCAGCGCTTGCCTTTGCGGTTTTTCTCGTCGTTCTTATCCGCCCGCCGCTTGCGGCCCTGGCCCGGAGAATGGCGGCGGTGCAGGTTTTTCTCCTCTTTCTCTGGGTAATTTTGCCCCTGAGTGCCGGTGGTCCCACCGGATTCCGGGGTCTTAGTCGGCAGGGAGTGGAGCTGGCATTGCTGATCACCCTGAAATCAAACGCAATTGTCCTGCTGACCATTTCTCTGCTGGCCACCTCTCCCATTCAGCGGATCGGCCAGGGATTGCACCGTCTCTCCCGCTCCCCGAAGATGACCATGCTGCTGCTGCTGACTTATCGCTACCTGTTCGTCATTGCCGAGGAATTCCAGAGGCTGCGGCGGGCGGCCCGGTTACGGTGCTTTCAGCCGAGAACCTCGCTGCACACCTATCGCACCTACGGGCACCTCATCGGCATGACCCTGGTCCGTAGCTGGGAGCGGGCCGGCCGTATCCGCAATGCCATGATTCTGCGTGGCTTTTCCGGAACCTTTCACTATATTGATCTGCTGAGGATGCGGCCCGCCGACTGGTTGCTGCTCTTTTTCTTTGCCCTGGTCGCCCTGTTGCTGCCGTTTGTACCGGAGACCGCTTTCTTCCCTTTTTTGCCGGTGACATTACCGTGAACCCGCCGCTGCTTGAACTCGATGATATCACCTTCCGTTACCCCGGCCGACAGGATGCGGTTTTTCAGGGGCTTAGTTTCGTTCTCGGCGAGGAACGCATCGGCCTTGTCGGCCCCAACGGCAGCGGCAAGACCACGCTGCTGCACCTGATGGTGGGGTTGTTGCGGCCCGAGAGCGGTTCCATCCGGTTTCAGGGCACCTTGGTGCAAACAGAGCGGGATTTCAGGCCATTGCGGCGGCGGATCGGTTTTCTCTTTCAGAATGTGGATGATCAGCTCTTTTCCCCTACCGTTCTGGAGGATGTTACCTTCGGGCCGCTGAATCTCGGCCTCTCCCACGCCCGAGCCGTCAGCGTTGCCGAGGAGGTACTGGAGCAGGTCGGCCTGGCCGGCTACGGCCCCCGCGTTACCCACAGGCTCTCGGGGGGCGAGAAACGGTTGGTGGCCCTGGCCACGGTCCTGGCCATGAAGCCGAAGGCCCTGCTGCTGGACGAACCCACCAACGACCTTGATCCCCACAGCCGCCGACGCCTCATCTCCATCCTCGCCGGTCTTGACCTTGCCGGCATCATCATCTCCCACGACTGGGATTTCCTCGACCGGCTCGCCACCCGTTTCTGCGCCTTTGACCACGGACGCCTCATACCCTGCGACAGCCCCATCCTCCACGAGCACAAACACATCCATCCCCTGGGCGACCACGACCACAGCCACAGCAGCGACGAGTTATAGACAGGAAGGTCACCCCTCCCCCTTTTTCACGGGCCACCTATCTAAACTGTTTTGCAGGCTCACTTCCGCCTGCCCTCGTTTCCTTGACCGGAAACATTGCTACCAGTGGGCCTCGGCATTGGCGCCGTCGGCGTAGGTGATGTTGCCCGTGTTGAAGCGTTCCACTGCCTGGCGTACCGTGCCGCTGATATCGTTGACCACCCTGATGCCGGCGGCCTCGCAGGTCTGGAAGGCCTTGGGGCCGCAGTAACCGGTGAGCAGGACCCGGGCGCCATGATCGTTGATCAGGACCGCGGCCTGGATGCCGGCACCCTTGAAGGCGCGCACATTATCGCTGTTGTCGATGGCCTCATATTCCAGGGTTTCGGGATCGACGATGATGATGTAGGGGGCCCGGCCGAATCTGGGATCAACCTCGGCGTCCAGGTGCGTGTCTTTAGCGGTGATTGCAAGTTTCATAGCACTGGTATTCCGGAGGAAATGTTTTGGTGGAGGCAAGGCTTCATTCACTAACAGGCGCCATGACCATGTCCGTGTCCATGGCCGCCGCCTCCGCCGCCGCAGACCTGGTCATCGGCGATCACGGCCAGTTCACCGGCAATGAGTTTTTCCACCACCGGCCGGATGGCAGGAGTTTCCGCCTCATGGTAGACGTCGATACCGGCCTGGCGGAATCCCATGAGCGGTCGCATTCCGATGCCGCCGACGATAATGCAGTCGGCCTTTGCCCGGGCGAGGATATTCACCGGAATCATGCAGCCGCCCTGGGAATGGTCCTGGTTGGCCAGGATGGTGACCTCCTTGACTTCACCATCCTGCACGTCCACCAGGGTGAAGACATCACAGTGACCGAAGTGGCCGGATCGTTCGCCGTCCAGGCCGCCGGCCCCGATGGAAGGAATCGCTATTCTGCCGTTTTTCATGGGTTCAATCTCCTGATTGCATACTTCTTTTCTTGTTCTTCCCGCATTGCGGGCGTTTCCATTATTGTCCGCCATATTTTTCGTATGCTCCCGGCGGCAGCGCTTTGCGGCGCGTAATGGATAAGGTTTTTCCCTGCAACCATGGCCCGGGTGAAGAGCGGGTCAAAGGCTATCCTGCCCACCAGGGTCAGATCGCGGGCCCTGCACAGCTCTTCGATGGCGATGGTCTGTTGAGCATTGAGGTCGAAACGGTTGATGACCACCATTGCCGGTATCTTGAAATGATCGGCCAGGCCCGCCACCCGTTGCAGATCGTGCAGCCCGGAAACCGTGGGCTCGGTGACGATGAGCACGGCTGAAGCACCGGTGATCGAGGCAATGACCGGGCAGCCGATGCCCGGTGGACCGTCGGTGAGCAGCAGTCCGAGTCCCCTCTCCCGGGCCAGGCGCGCCGCCGTCCGTCGCAGCAAACTCACCAGCTTCCCCGAGTTCTCCTCGGCGATTCCCAATCGGGCATGGACCATGGGACCATGGGCGGTGGTGGAGATAAACCAGCGACCGTTGGTCTGCAGGGGAAAGTCGATGGCCTTTTCCGGGCAGAGATCGACACAGACGCCGCAGCCCTCGCAACTCATGGGATCGATGTGATGGCGGCCGTTTTTCATCCGTACCGCATCGAAACGGCAAACCTCGAAACAGGTGCCGCAGTCGATACACTTCTCCCCGTCGATGACGGCCAGGGAGCCGCCCTGGAAATCTTCCTCCCTTTCCACCACCGGATCAAGCAGCAGATGCAGATCCGCGGCATCGACATCGGTGTCGCAGAGCACCATGTTGTCGGCAAGCGCTGCAAAGGCCGCGGTCAGGCTGGTTTTTCCCGTGCCGCCCTTGCCGCTGATGATGATCAGTTCACGCATGAGCTTTTTTCCAGCAGGTTTTCAATGCGTTCGTACAGTTCCAGAAAACGCCTTTCCCATTCCGGCAGTTTCTCCGTAAAGAGTTCTCCGCGCGAATAGGCCTCGGCAACGGCTCGGTCAAAGGGAATCTCAAGGAGAATGGGAATCCGTTCCGATCGGGCATATTCGTACACCTTGCGGTCACCCATATCGGCGCGGTTGATCACGAGACCGAAGGGAATTTCCAGCAGCCGCACCGCCCCGACGGTGAGGCGCAGGTCATGGAGGCCGAAGGGAGTGGGCTCGGTGACCAGGAGAATGAAGTCGGTTCTTCTCATGGCCGTGATCACCGGGCAGGAGGTGCCGGGCGGGGCATCGATGATGTTGATGTCACCGGACTCCGAATGTTCACGCACCCTGGTGATCAGTGGTGGTGACATGGCCTCCCCCACCCGTAACCGGCCATGGACAAACTCCATGTCGCCCGCTCGTCCCCGTTCAAGGATACCGAGTTCCCGGCCGGTTTCGCTGATTGCGCCGTGCGGGCAGACCAGCAGACAGCCGCCGCAGCTGTGGCACATCTCCGGAAAGGTGAGGATGGTTTTGCCGCCGAGTACGGCAATGGCGCGAAATCTGCAGATAGCGGCGCATTTTCCACAGTAGTCGCAGCGCTCTTCGTCGATGACCGGCACCGGCGTTGTCACTGTTTCCCGCCGGGTCAGGTGGGGCCGGAGGAAGAGATGGGCATTGGGCTCTTCCACGTCGCAATCCAGCAGACGCACCCGCTTTTTGGATGATTGCGAAAGAACATGGGCCAGGTTGGTGGCCACCGTGGTTTTTCCCGCACCTCCCTTGCCGCTTGCAATGCTGATAATCACCGTTGTTCTCCCGGTTTCAGTTGCCGGGGCGGGTGAGGCGAACGATTTCCCGCAACCGGGCAAGCAGTTGATCGGCCTCCCGTTTGCCCGGCAGTGGCGGCAGTTGCATCAGTACTCCCAATCCCTCGCTGACCTCGTGGAATTCATCCGCGTCAAGGGGACTGACCACCGCGGTGCTGATCATGGCACTGACGGCAAGGAGTCTTTCGGCATATTCCAGGCCGCTCATATCGCCCAGTTGTTCATCGGCAACAGCCAGATCAATATTTTTATCCGCTTTTGCCGTGACAAGCGCCTCGTCTCCTGAGCCGGCATGGAAAAGCCTGATATCGTCATGCTCTTCAAGTGCTGTTTTCAGTCCGGCCAATCGCTGCCGGTCAGTGGCTGCAAGTAAGATTTTCAGCATTGTCTCCTCGTTTTTCCAGCTGTGGATCAGTTGATCATGAACAGGGACGGATTCCGCTGCCGCCGGCACGTATTTGCTGAAAATTCGCTTTGTTGCATGGGCATCGTTCCAGAGGCCGGTGATTTCCGCTAAAGGGCCGCCACGGTTTTGATGAGGAGGTTCTTGAGTTGGGCCAGATCCGTTTCATCGGGATGTCCTTTGGCCGAGGGGGCATCACCCAGCCATGGCGGCGGTTGGGGCTTGGCAGCGGCCTTTTCCATGAAGGCGGCGTCAACCTCGCCCTGGCAGCTGAAGGTTGCCAGGATATCGGCATCGGCAGCCATCTCCCTTGCAGCCTGCATACCCTTTCGGGCATGATCGGAATCCTTTGCAGCTCCATGGGTGGCAATGAGGATCAGTTTCTGCCGACCGATTTCCGCCAGGTATTTTTGGGTGGCCGGATCGGGTTTGCCGGCCTTGAAATGAAAGGCCACGCACACCAGGTCATAGCCCTCCGGTGAACCTGCCTCGGCAACCGGTTGCAGGGTGCGCTCTCCGGGTAAGGTCTCATAGGCGGTCTCGGCCAGTTTCCGGGTGTTTCCGGTTGTACTGGAAAAAACAATGAGTGATTTCATTTGTCGTTCCTTATCCATGGGTAAAGTGGACGTCCCGCTGCGCGGGGTTATCAAGCATATGCACATAACAATATACCGGCAGGCGCAAATGTCAAGACTTAGCCGACCGATATTGTCAGGGGAGCTGTGACCGGGCAGGTTCCGGTGACCGATTACGGTCTGGAAGCATGTAAGCCCGCGGGCTTACATGCCCTGTGACCGGTTACCTTGGAGGGTGTGGTGGTGAAAACCCGAAGAAAGGGCGAATTTAACCTGGGCAAGGGGCCGGAAAGAAGCGGTGGACCGGAAGAGTGCGGAACACTCCGGAAACACCGGCATATCAGGCCAGGGCTCGTTTCCTGACCCGCACCAAAAAGAGCGCCAGGGGACGGTAGAGCAGGTGGGCCCATTTGGCAAAGGGAACCTCCAGCACCAGCATGGGAACAACGATCATCATGTGGATGACATAGAGGTAGTAGGTGGAAAGGGGCATGCCCAGCAACCGCGTGAAGTGGATGAGGATACCGGTCAGGGTCGTCAGCCACAGAAGGATCAGGAAGGCCCAATCAGTTGAATGGGAATGGGCGTACACGGTTTTGCTCTTTTTGAAGCGGCCGATGAGGGCGTAGGTGGTGCCGTAAAGGATGGCAAAGGTGGCGTAATAGCCCAGCAGTCGTACCGGGTTCCAGAGGGAGAGGATCTCGTCACGCTGGAACCAGCGCAGGAAAACCACCACCAGAATGAAGATGGTGGAATAACCGCTCATGATCAGAAGGTGGATCAGCCATTGGGTAAACTGGGAACGGCTGCCGCATCCCTGAAATCTCTTCTGAGTGAGAAAGTTGCTGACAAGCACCCTGAATTCGTCGCGATAAATGGAGAGGGGAATACCGTTCCACTTTTTTTCCTCCCGGAGCTCCGAGGATTCATCCCCGTCTCCCTCGGCTGCCGTATCTTTCTTTTTTTCATACTGTCCGGGGTCGCCGAGGATCATTTTTGCCATTCTGCGACTATTGGTGAGCAGGAAAAAGGAGAGTACCACCAGCATGATCAGGTCGAGAATTTCGATCACATGGCTGGAGGCAAAAACGTTGAGGGCCACCCGGTCGGTGAGCATGGGACCGTGGAAGACAAGAAAGCCAAGGCCCACCAGCAGAGCGATCACCAGGATTGCTGCGATCTCGAATGTCTTTGAGGTGTAGAACAGCCGTGAAATACCGGTCCAGTCATAGCTGGCGGTCAGATACCGGCGTAGACCCATCATCACCTCGCCGGGATGGGCGTCACGGGGACAGGTCTCGGAACAGTCCCCACAGTAGTAGCAGAGCCACGGTTCCGGGCTCTGCAGCAGTTTCTCCGTTGCCCCGATCTGCAGATAGCGGATGGTTTTGCGCGGAAACGGGGTATTGCTGTCGGAGAGTGAGCAGACAGCAGTACAGTTGCCGCAGTTGAAACAGGTGGCGGCGTCCTTGACGCCATATTCCTTCAATTGGACCAGGAGACCGGGATCGACTGAGAGAGCCATGATTTTCTCCTATGTTTTCGCTGTACAGGGCACCCCGGTTTCATCTCGCCGGAGGGCCGGTTGGTGAATCGTTACGGCGACGATTCAATCACGCTCTGCCGTAAGCTCAGCTGATGAGTTCATATTTGAAATAATCGCCGTCCTTTGAGCCCTCGGCCACCATGCCGTACTTTTTGAGGGTGGATATGTACATGAGTACGGTGGCACTTTCCAACCGCGCGGCCGCGGCCAGCTCCGGCACCGTTTTTGCCTCATCGGCCAGGGCCTTGCGGATGGCACCGATAATCTTGTTTTGTTCCTTGACCGCCTTGCGGGCGCCCTCGATGCTCTTTTTTCGCTCCATGCGCAGCATCTTCAGGGCCATGGTTTCCAGGTTTTTCACTCGTTTTTCGTTCATCGTCCCATCCCGCCTAATATTTGACGATGGCGTCGACCATCTCTTCATACTCCTGCAACCGCCAGCCGAGAACTTCGATGCTGTTGTCCGGGCAGACCGCAACACACATCCCGCAACCGGTGCAAAGAGCAGGGTTGACCTCGGCTCTGCCGCCTGCCTGCATGACAATGGCCTTTTCCGGACATTCCTTGATGCAGTTGCCGGTGCCCCGGCATTTCTCAGGATCAACCCGAGCCACAAAGGGATCAAGCTCCACATAGCCCCTGCCCAGGAGGGCGGCAGCCTTGGCTGCGGCAGCCTGAGCCGCGTTGCAGGTTTCGTTGATATCCATGGGAGCCTGGCAGGTTCCGGCGAGCAGGATGCCGCCGTTGGCCAGCTCCACGGGTCGCAGTTTGGGGTGAACCTCCTGCAGGAATTTGTCCGACCCCACGGGCAGTTTCATTTTTTCGACCAGGTCGCCGATATCCGCCGCCTTCATGCCGGTGGCCAGGACCACCAGGTCCACCCCGGCTTCGATCTCCTCGCCGAAGGTCAACGTGTCCCGCACGCGGATGGAAAGCGGGTAGTCGCCGGAACCCTTTTCGACAACCGGCGCATCCTCCGGTTCAAAGCGGAAAAAAAGAACATTTTTCGCCGCGGCCTGATCGTAATAGTCTTCCTGTCCCCGGCCATAGGTGCGAATATCACGATAAAAGTCGAGAACCTGGGTTTCCGGGTAGTTCTCCCTGACTTCAAGGGCGGCCTGCAGGGTTGCCGTGCAACAGGTGCGGGAACAGTATTCATTCATATAGTCGTTTTCATCGGCCTCGTGGATACCCGGGATTTGCCGGCTGCCCACGCAGTGGATCATGGCGATGCGTCTGACGGGACGGCCGTTGATGGTGAGGGTGGGGGTCCCCTGGGGCGCCTGGTTCAGCAAACGGATGAATTGGCGCAGGGTAATCACTTCCCGGTTCTCCCCATAGCCGTATTCTCCCTGTAACGGTTCGTAGAGCTGGAACCCGGTGGCAAAGATGATCACCCCGGTTTTCAGGGTTTCCTCACTGTTTTCAGAGGGAACCGGGGCCGGGAGAAAGCCGGCGAAGGGAAGAAAGTCACCCACCGTGGAAGCGGATATTTCTTTGAATTCATGATCGTTTTTTTCCGGCACCCGACGACTGATCTTGATCTGAAACTGACCGATATAGCCCTCAAAACCGGTGAGCTCCGCGCAGGTATGGACGCTGATCCGCGGAGAGTTCATGATCTTTTCCGCCAGATAGCGGATCAGATCGGCCGCCTTTTCCCGGGTGGGAAAGACCCCGTCAAGCAACGAGACATTGCCGCCGAGAAAGGGTGTTTTTTCAATCAACGCCACTTCGATGCCGTTTGCGGCCAGGTCGACTGCTGCCCGTAATCCGGCAATGCCGCCGCCGATCACGGTGGCATGTCCCACGGCGTCCACCCGGATGGGTTCCAGCGGTTCCAGGCCGCGGGCCTTGGCAACGGCGGCGGCGATCAGGGTGGTGGCCTTGTTCGTCGCCGGATCACCATGGTGGACCCAGGAAACCTGTTCCCGGATATTGGCGTGTTCGTAGAGATAGGGGTTCATCTCGGCGCGGCTGATGGCACCCCGGAAGGTGAGTTCATGCAGACTGGGAGCGCAGGAGGCGACCACCACCCGGTTGATCTTCCCTCCTTTGATATCTTCCTGGATCAGCTCCTGACCGGGATCGGAACACATGAACATGTTGGTTCGCGACACTGAAACCCCGGGAATATCCTTGACCGCCTCGGCCACCTTTTCCACATCCACATGATCGGAAATATTGCCGCCGCAGTGACAGATATAGACACCGACCCTGGCCTGATCTTCGGTTTTCTCTTTTTTTTCAGACATATCTCGATCCTCTTTCTGCCGATGGCCCTGCGTTGTTCCTCTTCCGTGGTTATCCGCGTCAGGCCGCGACAGACGTTGTTTGCCGCTCAAGCTCCTTGAGATAGTTGGAGGCCTCCATGGCGGCGGCCCCGGCCTCGGTGATGGTATCGACGATATCCTTGGGTCCGGCGGCAACCCCGGCCATGAACACACCCTTGAGATCGGTAACCGTTGGGGCGATCTTGGGCATGACGGAACGGAGAAAACCGTCCTCGGCGCAGGAGACCGCGCAGATCCCCTCCGGATTCCACTGGGGAACGATACCGAGAGAGAGAATCACCAGGTCATGCTCCCGCTCCATTACTCCCCCGTCCCCCTCCTGTTCTTCATAGCGCAGGAGGGCATTCTGGTCCCGGCCGCCGCTGATGGCGGCAACCTTGGCCTTGACGAACTCGATACCCATGGCCTTGGCATTCTGGTAAAACTGTTCATACCCCTTGCCAAAGGCGCGGATATCCATGTAGTAGATGGTTATATCGGCTAGGGGCAGGGCCCCGGAGAGCAGCATCGCCTGTTTGACGGCATACATGCAGCAGACACGGGAACAATAGGGAATACCCAGGCTCTTGTCGCGGGAGCCGGCACACTGCACATAGGCGATGGAATCGGGCTCTTTTCCGTCGGAGGGCCGCAGCACCCGGTTGTAGGGCCCGTGGGGAGCCAGCAGCCGTTCCATCTGCATGGAGCTGATCACGTTCGGCAGTTTGCCCAGGCCGAATTGGGGTTTGTGGTCCAAGGGGGAGAGTTCGAAACCGGTGGCCAGGATGGCTGTTTTTGCGGTGATGGTGAAGTTTTCCGGCTGCATGAAGTAATCAACGGCATCGGTGGGACAGACGCGGGCGCACTTGCCGCAGAGCATGCAATCTTCCGGGTTGAGCAGGGCAATCTGCGGGATTGCGTTGGAAAAGGGGATATGGATGGCCTTGCGCATGTTGAATCCCCCCTGTTCCGGATCAACCACGTAGACCGGACAGCCGTATTCACATTTGCGGCAGCCGATACATTTTTCCGGATCAACATAGCGCGGTTTTTGCGTCAACCCGGCGATAATCCGGTCCGGTGCCTTGCGGTCGAGCCTCTCCAGGGTGCAGTAGGTGAAGAGGGTGATATTTTCATGGTGCGCCGCCGAGGACATCTTGGGAGTGGTGATGCAGCTGGCGCAGTCCAGGGTGGGGAAGACCTTGGAGAGCCTGATCATTTTGCCGCCGATGGTGGCATCCTTTTCGACAACGGCCACGGTATATCCCTGGTCGCCTAGATCCAGCGCCGCCTGCAGGCCGGCGATGCCCCCTCCGATCACCAGGGCGTCAAATTGAAGATTCTGCTTTGATTTCATGGGATTCTCCCTCGCCGGTGCGGCCGGCTTTTATTTCTCTGCGGAGTCGCCGGCCTTGCGGGTCTCATCATTCCGGTCCACCTCTTTGAGGACCGGCGGTCCCAGCTCGGCGATGATTCTGTTCATGTCGTTGACCTCCTTTAAAAAAGGACGGTTGCAGACGGTGCAGATGGCGGTCAACCGCAGGCGGCGCAGATCGAGATTATACTGTTTCATCAGCTGAAAGACATTGTCGATGCGCCGGGCAAAGGCGTGATAGGCGCCTTCATAGGGGCATTCCTCGCCGCAGGACATGATGATGATGCCGCTGATTCCCTTCCTGAAACAGTCGATGTAAAAGTGTTCCGGGAAGAGAACCGGAGCTCTGACCCGCAGAATATAGGTGTTTGCCGGATAGCTCGAATGTGCCTGACCCACCGAATTGGCACCCGGATAGGCGCAGGACTCGGTAGCCAGAATAAGAATTTTTCCCTCGGGGGTGTCGTGTGCCATGACGGACCTGCCTTGTTCTCCGGAAACCGGTTCCCCGTTCACCAGGGCGGGTAACGAAAAACCGCATGGTTATTGACCACAGGCAGCGCATCTTCACGCGCTCTCCCCCGGCCGCATAGTGGGGTTATAGCGGCCGGAAGAAGCGTGCAAATCTGCAGCATCGGTGACCAATAACGGTTTGGAAGCACGATATACCGCGTGGTTACATACCCTGTGATCGGTTTCACCGCAGGGTGGTCGGATACAGGCGGGAAGCTGAGAGATTCCCGACCCGGCCTATACCCGCCTGCCTTTCCGTAACTTCCCACCGGGTTTGTGCAACCCGGCGGTATAATATACTTCCTGGCCTCAGGCGCTTACAGGCGCTTACGCCTTTTTGTTTGAATATGGGTGGTTTTATTTCTTGCGGGTTATGTAGTGTTTGTCATAGCCGTCCGCCTCGATGAAACCCATATAGTCGTGGCCCACCTTGTCGGCCCAGGCCTTGAGGTCAATGCGGGTGCCTTCGTCATTTGAAAAAACTTCCATAACTTCGCCCACCTTGACCTTGCCGATTCCCTTTTTCGCCTCCAGCAGGGGGCCGGGACAGGCGGAACCGCGGGAATCGATGGTGCTTGCTGCCGTGATGTTGCTCAGATCGGACATAGTATTCTCCATTGGGATTGAATTGAGGGTGCCTTGAAAAATGCGGATTGCCGCTGGTGATTTCTCAAGGTGTCGTTGTTTTTAAAAAAGAAATCTCTCCGGCGGTGCAGGTATCAGAAAGAGATAACCTTGTCGGCGGCGATGATTCTCTCGTTGACCATCACTGCGGTGGTGGCGTCAACACCTTCCACCAGGTCGCTGATTTCCATCTTGCGTCCCTTGATACAGGGAAGACAGACCAGCAGCTCACCGCCGTTGTTCAGAAAGTTGGTCATTAGCTCCTTGTGGGGCAGACGCTCCGGAGCATGGACGGTCTCGGAGTAGCCCTTGAGCGCCAGCAGGGTGCCCTCGCCCAGGAGAATGATGGTGACTTCGTGCTCCATGGAAAGCGCCACATTGGCCAGGGTGAAACCGGTGACCGCATCTTCGGCCCGTTCGCCGGCAGCCGTGAAAATGTAGACGAGTTTCTGTTGTTTTTCGGACATGCTTCCCTCCCTAATTCGGTTTTCGTTATCGTCTCAGCCGCTTTTCTTCGCCGCCGGCGGCAGGCCGCAACGGCAGCGGATCGCCCGTAATTGGTCACCAGCACCGCATCTTCACACGCTTGCTCCCGGGTCGCATAGTGGGCTATAGCGGCCGGAAGAGTTTATGCAGGTAAGCGCTTAACTCAGAATCTGCAGCACCTCCAACCAATTCCAGTTTGGAAGTATGATATACTGCGGGGTTACATACCCCGTGATCGGTTACGATCGGTCTGGTCCTGCCTGCCTTGGTAGCGCGCTTCATGCCCGGCATGGGCACCCCCGGGATGATGCCTCCGGAGGAGTGCCGCTGACTTTCTCCAGAACGAGGAGAAAAAGAGCGTTTTTTTCCAGTGCCTGTCGGCTCACCACCCGGTAACTGTCGCGGGGAACCACCTTGAACAGTTCGTCGGGAATATCGTTGCCCTCATAGAGAATTTCCAGCCGTTCACCCGGTCCGATCTCCCGGAATGCCTGGCTGAACTTCAAGAGGGTAAAGGGGTCGAGGATTCCCTGTAATTGCAGTCTTCGCTTTTTTCCCATGACAAAGTCCGTCTTCACGTCAATCCCGCCCCACAGCAGGTATAGCAAAAGGTGTGCCGAAACCGACTCCGTCACGGCAAAGTTCCGGCAGGGATCGATGCCGGAGCAAGAAACACGAAAAGTGGGGTTGGTGGCGCCGTACCGGCCGGTCCGGCAAGGAAAGCGGCAGGGGGAGAGTTATCATTCCCCTTGCCGGGGTTGGTATTGACTGTTAAAGTGTTACACCATTGTTTGACAATATGTTAAAATTTTAACAATAGGCTGGAGAATGCTCACCCAGGAGATCAACGCCTACTGGAAAACGGTGGTGGATACCATTCAGGAAGGGGTCATGATCGTTGATCCCGGCGGCACCATTGTCTCGGTGAACCACGCCTTTGAGGAGCTGACCGGCTACCGGCTCGGGGAGTTGCTGGGAAAATCCTGTTCCACGCTCAACTGTACATCCTGCCATGTGCAGCGCAAGAGCAAAGGCGCCCACTGGTGCTCGCTGTTCAGGGACGGCCTTCTGCGGAAACAGCGCTGCGTGCTCATGCGCCGTGACGCCGGCTATGTCCACATCCTCAAGAATGCCTCCGTACTCCACGACAGCCGGGGGCAGGTCATCGGCGCCGTGGAGACCATGACCGATATCAGCGGGATCTTGGAACGGGAAACCACCATTGCGGCCTTCAAACGCGAGCTGAGCGATCGGGACACCTTTCACGGCATCATCGGTATTTCCGCTCCCATGCAGCGGATCTACGATTTGATTACCAATGCCTCGGACTCGGATGCGCCGCTCATTATCTATGGAGAAAGCGGCACCGGCAAAGAGCTGGTGGCCCGGGCCGTGCACCGGTGCAGCAGCCGCAACCGGGCGCCCTATATCAAGGTCAACTGCGCCGCCCTCAACGAATCACTCCTGGAAAGCGAGCTCTTCGGCCATGTGAAGGGGGCCTTTACAGGGGCCTATCAGCCGCGTACCGGCCGGTTCGAAGCAGCGGACGGCGGCAGTATCTTTCTCGACGAGATCGGCGATCTGCCGCTCTCCACCCAGGTCAAGCTGTTGCGGGTTCTCGAAGAGAAGATCATCGAAAGGGTGGGGGACAATCGTCCCATCCCCATTGATGTGCGCATTATCTCCGCCACCAACCGCGATCTTGCCGCCATGGTCCGCCAGGGCACCTTCCGGGAAGATCTCTATTACCGGATCAATGTCATCCCCCTGACCATCCCGCCGGTGCGGGAACGCATCGGCGATCTGCCGCTTCTGGCGGAATCTTTTTTCAGAAAGCTCCAGCTCAAGAGCGGCAAGGATATCCGCAGGATCTCCAACCGCGCCATGGATCTGCTGATGAAATATCCCTGGCCCGGCAATGTGCGGGAGCTGCGCTCCACCTTTGAATATGCCTTTGTCACCTGCAACGGCACCGCAATCGAACCCGATGACCTGCCGCCGGCCGTCAGGCAGGGGGGCGGCGGCATGCGGATGAGCGACAGTTGCCGCATCCCGGCAACAAGGGGAATGGAGCGCAAAAAACGCGAGCTGATTGAGGCGTTGCAACGCACCGGCGGCAATCAGACCAGGGCGGCGGAACTGCTGGGGATTTCACGGGTGACCGTCTGGAACAGGATGAAGCGTTTCGGCCTGCGCACGGCCAGGGGGTGAGGGGTGGAACGTAAAAAAAGGCCCTCCTCCCGGCCGGGAGGAGGGCCTTGTGATTGTGGCCGAATGAATTCAGGGCCGGTCCCTAACCGACCAGGCCCGTCTCTTTGAGGCTCTCTTTCAGTGATTCCATAAGGCCGCTGACCATGGCCCGTTTGGCGGCAGCCTTGGGCATTGTCTGCGGCGCCTCCTTCTGCAGCAGCGCCATATCCTTTTTGTTACCGAAGTAGCGGCTGTTGGGTCCGATATTCACCGCCGCGGAGGTGAGCCCCGCTGCGCCTTTCTTGATGTACTTGGCAACCTCGGACTTGGGATCGGTGATGTCGCCGAAGATGCGGGCACCGGCCAGGCAGGTCTGTACGCAGGCAGGCGGCAGCTCTTTTTCCACCCGCGGCATGCAGTAGGTGCACTTGTCCGCCTTGCGGGTCATCTTGCCGTTGATCATACTGCGGTGGACGTAGCGGGCGCCGTAAGGACAGGCCTTGGCACAGGCCCCGCAACCCAGGCAGCGCTCCTTGTCGATCTGCACTGTGCCGTTGAAAGGATCCTTCCAGGTGGCCGCCACCTTCATCTTCACGCTTTTGCCGGTCTTGGCGTCCGTAAAGGTCTTCTCCACCGGATCGGCGGGGCAGACCGGAACGCAGGTGGGCCGGTCGCAGTGGTTACACAGCCCCACGTAATAGGTGGCGGCCATGCCGTGTTCGGTTTTTTCCGGGCCCAGCCGATGGACCCAGTTCCTTCCCTTGTCCGCAGGCACCTCCCATTCCGCCTTGCAGGCGATGGCACAGGCATGGCAGCCCACGCACCTGTTCATATCTATTACCATTCCATACTGCATTGATTCTTCCTCCATATGAGCTGCCCGCTGGCCGGCGCTTCCGGCCGGTCAACGGGTGGATCTTTTGCCGGTTATGCCGGGATATCCTGGATCTTGCCGTTTTTCCGGACGATCTTGACGAAGTTGTTGCGCATGCCGTGGCAGCCGGTTTCAGGATCAATCGCCTTCTTGGTGATCAGTTCCTGATCATCGATGCCGGCGCCGTGGCCCACGGTCATCAGCGGATTCCTGGTGCCGTAGCCATGGGCGATGAAGATCGTATCCTTGCGGATTCCGGGGGTCACCTTGACCACCGAAGTACCGGTGGATTTGACGCCCTCGCTGTTGATCAGCCGCACATGATAGCCGTCCTTGAGACCCAGTTTTTTTGCCACCTCGTCGTTGATCCAGATGGGATTTTTCGGCATGGCGTTGTGGAGCCAGACGTTGTTCTGGGTGCGGTTGAAGGTCTGGACCGGGCTGCGGCCGTAGACCAGGCGGGCAAATCCCTTGGGCGGCATGGGCGGAGCGATATAGGTTGGGACTCCGGGATAGCCGGCATCGTCGAGATCCTCGTTGAAAAAGAGGACCTCCAGATCCTCCGGCACGCCGTAAGGATTCTTGCCGGGCTGGATGTGGATGCCGTTTTCCTTCTTGATCTGGGCAATGGAGAGTTTGGCGGATGCCAGTTCCTTCTCGAGTTTTTCCTCCTGGCTGGCAACCGGGATTTCCTTTTCATATCCCATCCGTTTGGCCAGCTCGTTGGTAATCCAGACGGCATCCTTGCGCTCGAACATCGGTTTGACCAGCGGCATACGCGGTGCGATGAACTGCTGGTGCTTGTCGGCGAAGTTCCACTGGGTACCCTTCTTGATGTAGTCGTACCGTTCCAGATAGCTGCATTCCGGCAGCAGGATATCGGCATACATGGTGATATCCGTGGGCATGACATCGACGCACATGACAAAGTCCATCTGCATCAGCGACTTGATGGTCAGTTTCTGGTCCGGGATCGTCTGCATGGGATTCTGACCCCAGACGACGCAGGCCTTGATGGGATAGGGCTTGCCGGTAACGCAGGTGTTCCTGATCAGATCGGTGGGGGTTCCCGGCGGGTGGAAGTGATGAACATCGGCCATTTCCTGGAGGTTATGTCCGCCTTCATGTTCATGCTTTGCCCAGCTGATGCCCTTGACCTTGGGGCCCTTGGGCTTGACGAAACCGCCTTTGACGCCGATGGCGCCGAGCAGGCCCATGAGACAGGCAAGAGCGCGTTCGCGCTGGAAGTCGTTGCCGTGCCAGCTGACGTGGCGCCCGGGGTGTATGGCGACGTTTGGGGCATTGGCGGCCAGCAGATCGGCCACCTGGGTGATCTGGGCCACCGGAATATCGCATTCAGCCGCGGTCTTGTCCAGAGTCCAGGTTTTAGCCGCTTCCGCGAGCTTGTCGAAACCGCTGCCGTATTCCTCGACAAATTCGGCTTTGTACTTCTTGTTCTGGATGAGATAGTTCATGATACCCAGCAGGTAAGCGGTATCAGTGCCCGGCTTGATCTGTACCCAGATATCGGACTTGGCGGCCGAGGCGGAAAAACGCGGATCGACGACGATGAGTTTTGCACCGTTTTCCAGCCCTTTCAGATATCTCTTCATGTGGGAGACGTGGATGTTTTCACCCAGGTGACAGCCCAGGAAGAACATGACCTTCGTGTTGGGCAGATCGACATTTTCACCCGGAGGAGTACCGATGGTCGCCACAAAGGCGGTATCCCGAATACCGCGGCATTGAAAGAAGGAGGCCTCACTGACGTTGTGGGTGCCCACCGTTCTCTCGAAAAAGTGCATGGGATATTTGGCGGAGGCGCCGTGGGGGTACATGGCAATACCGTGGGGACCGTACTTGTCACGCACCGCTTTCAACTTTTTACCGCATTCGTCCAAGGCTTCTGTCCAGGAAATCCGTTTCCATTTGGGCGCCCCCCGTTTTCCCACGTTTTTCATGGGATATTTCAACCTGTCCGGATCATAGAGCAGCTGGATGCCGGCGTTGCCGCGGGCGCAGATCGCGGTGCCGTTATCAATCGACTTGGGGTTGCCTTCCAGTTTGACCAGCCGGCCGTCACGCACCTTGCCGACAAGCTGGCAGCGCCAGAAGCACATTTCACAGATACCGCCGGGAACGGTTTCCGTCCCGACCGCACTTCCCTGGGGAGTCAGGGGAACAGGGGTGAAAGGTGGGTTCGCCTTGGCCGTCACCCGTGAGAGCGGAACGGATGCAGCGGCAACCGAGGCAGCCTGGAGAAACTTACGCCTGGTTAGATTGATCGCCATTGATCTCCTCCTTTGTCAAAAAATCGATTAATTGGACAGACACCCGGTAAAAAGGATGCCGCGTATTCTCTAGAACCTTCGTATAGAAAAGTTGAAACCAGGGACGAAAAAAGTCGGCAAGAAATTTCTCTTCACTGCCGTCATGGCGGTCACGGGCGGTCAGCAGGGCAAGGAATTGCAACTGGAAGCTCAGATGATCCACCGGTTCACCGTTGCCGTCGGGTTCAAATCCCTGCTGTCTGTACAGCGCGGCCAGCTGTTCGGTGCTGCCGCCCTGCAGCATACCGCCGTCCAGATAGACCGAAGCGTAGGGTGGCGCCGGGGTCGGGCCCTGGCCGGAGTTGATGAAAAGTCGGGTGTACTCCACCTGCAGTTCCTCAAGCCGATCGCCGTCTCCGGCCTTCCAGGCGGCGAGCTCTTTCTTTTCCTGATCGCGGTGGAGCAGCTCCAGCAACACCATGAGGGTGTCGGGGTAGTCGGCGGCATAAAGGTGGGAATCGGGATAGCGCATTGCCTGGGCAAGGAAGTTGTAGATACCCGCCAGGGTGGCCGATTCTTCCTCCGGCTGTTTTCCGCCGGCTGTGGAGCTGGTTTCTCTTTCCATGGTGCGGAGAGTGGAATCCCCTGTTTGCAAGAAAATATATAACTCTTTTATTTTACATTAAAAGTGCATGTAACTGTCAAATGGAAAGTGACGTGGATGAAAAAAAAACGACAGCAGAGGGAAAAGTCATGATAACTTATTGAAATAGTAGATGTAATTATTCAGCCTCAAAAGAAGCCGTTTACCGCTGTCGGTGCCGAAATCCACAAACCTCTGCATATATAAAATGAATCGGAATTCATGTCAATTACATTCATGGATGGTGTCAACTCTCCTGATCGTAATTGATAACAGGAACACTTTTTGCGGTCTTCCGGATGGGTCGGACTATCCCGGTTGCCGGGGGCAGAGGTCCTGCCAGCCGCGGGGAAGTTCTTGCGGATCAATGCCCAGCTCAACGGCGAAACCCTGCAGTTCCCCGGCGCTGCAGTTGAGGCAGGAAAAACGGTGGCCGGATTTGACCTCGGCGACCTCGCGCTCCAGGAAATTCAGCAGTGCCGGGGCCGTTTCCCGATCAAAGGGAAAGGGTTGGAGGCCCGAGCGGATACAGAAATCCCGGCAGCGGCCGCGGTTGGCAATGGAGCGCGCCACCCCCCGGTAGATGGTCTTGTCCCGGTTTTCCGGATCAAGGTCACGGAGAATGATTTCCCTAAAACGCGCCAGAGCGGCCTCCTGGAGAATTGCCAGTTCCCGGTCGGTCAGGGTGAGTTGCGGGCCTTCCGGGTCACAGGTGAGGTAGTGGATGGAAGAGTGCAGGGCGATTTCCGGAATTTCGCCGGAATGGCGGACGATCAAAGCCTCTTCTTCAAGGAGCAGCCTCCGTCGGTCCCTATCCATTATCGTTTGTCGGCACGGTTGCGGCGACCGGCATCGGATTGCCGGTCCAGGCCGTAGAGATCCCGGATCAGGTTCACCCTGAAGTGGCGATCCTGGTTGGAGGAGTTGCTTTTGAGATATTGCAGGGGATGGTGCAGGACCTTGGAGGCAATGGCTGATGCCATTTTTTCAAGAGATTTCTTCTCCTTGTCCGATAGGTTCCGCAGCCTTCCCAGGGTACGGTCAAGTTCCGAGCGGCAGATGGAATCGATGCGGTTGCGCAGGTCGATGATCGTCGGCTTGACCTCGATGTTATCCAGCCAGCCGACGAACTTGATGGTCTCCTCCTCGACAATTCTGGCAGCCTTGACCGCCTCCCGGTCACGTTCTTCCCGGTTGAGATCGACAACATGCTGCAGGTCGTCGATATCGTAGAGGTAGACATTGTCGATGTTGTTGATGGCCGGATCCAGGTCGCGGGGAACGGCGATATCGATGAAAAAAAGCGGCCGGTTGCGACGCCGGCGCATGACCGGCTTGACGTCTGCCTTTGTCAGGATAAGCTCCGGCGCTCCGGTGGAACTGATGATGATATCCACGGTGGCGAGCTGGTCGATGAGTTCATCCAGGGAAACGGCCCGACCGTTGAAACGGCGGGCCAGATTAACGGCCCGTTCCAGGGTGCGGTTGGCCACGACGATTTCGGCAATGCCCTGGCCCACCAGATGTTCGGCGGCCAGTTCGGCCATTTCGCCGGCGCCCACCAGCATGACGGTCTTGTCGTCGATGCGGCCGAAGATCTTTTTGCTGAGTTCCACCGCGGCATAGCTGATGGAGACTGCGTTGGCGCCGATTGCTGTTTCCGTGCGCACCCGTTTGGCCACGGAAAAGGACTTGTGAAGCAGTTTGTTGAGGATGAGGCCGGTGGCGCCGTGATCCGAAGCGTAACGGAAAGCCTCCTTGAGCTGGCCCAGGATCTGGGCCTCGCCGACTATCATCGAATCCAGGCTGGCGGCCACGGTGAAGAGATGTTTGATCGCCTCGTCATTGCTGTACTGATAGACGTATTGGTCGGCCCGGGCAGCCTCGATGCCGTCGCCGAAGAGAAACTCCAGAAGCTGCTGTCTGGCCCGTTTTTCATCATTGGTGGTGCAGAGCACCTCCACCCGGTTGCAGGTTGAGAGCAGATAATACTCCCGCAGACCGGGCATGGTGTCCAGGGCGGCAAGCGGCTCTTCGTAACCATCGGTGAGAGCAAGCTTTTCCCGAATTTCCAGCGGGGTGGTCTTGTGGTTGACGCCCAGCAGCATTATGGCATCATGCGGCATAGGTGTGCACTCCTCCAAGAAAATAGGTCACTCCCCACAGGGTAAAGAGTACGGCCAGGAAACCGATGATGGTCATGATGGCGGCACGGCGTCCCCGCCATCCCACGGTGAAACGCTGATGGAGCAGGGCGGCATAGAGAAACCAGGTTATCAGCGACCAGGTTTCCTTGGGGTCCCAGTGCCAGTAAGATCCCCAGGCCTGCTTGGCCCAGATGGAGCCGCTGATGATTCCCAGGGTGAGAAGAGGGAAACCGATGGTCAGACAGTGATGATTGAGGTTATCCAGGGCGTCCAGGGAGGGCAGTCGTGTGTAAAAGAGGCCGAAGCGTTTCTTTTTGATCTCCCGCTCCTGCAGAAGATACATGACGCCGCCGATGAAGGCCAGAGCCAGAAACCCGTCCGCGGCGATGGCTATGGCGGCGTGTACCGGCAGCCACAGGCTCTGCAACGCCGGTACCAGCGGCAGGATCTCCCGGGATGAGAGGGAGGCGATGAGCATGATCAGCAGGGTGAGAATCGAGACAAAGGTACCGAAATTTTTCACCGTGTAGCGCCAGCGAAAGGAGAGATAGCTCCAGGCGATGGACCAGGCGAAAAAGGAGACGGTTTCGTGCTGGCTGGTGATGGGGGTATGTCCGGCCTCGATGAAACGGCTGACGATGTTGAGGGTGTGGAGGATACCGCCGGCCAGGAAGATGCGTCTGGCGATCCTGCGAACTTCCTGCCGTCTGCTGCTGAAAAATACGAGATAGGCGGCCACTGCCAGAAAATAGACGAAAATGGTGACCTGGAAGAGCAGATAACTCATGGACGGCAAGAAGAATCGGGATAAGAAAAAAGTTTCGACGCAGGATGAGAACGGCTATTCCGGAAAGTCCGGATCCAGAGTGAAATCCATGCCGAGGACGGAGCGACAATGTGCCTGCAATCTGTCCCGTTGACCTAGGCGTATCCAGTCAACTATATCTGGATGCAATAGATTTTGGAACAGTTTTTTTTTCTCCTCCGGGGAAAGGTCCCGGGCGAGAATCCGTTGGCGGAGGGAGGCGACCAGCTTGAGCAGATGATCATATTCCGGACCGAATTCCTCTTCAAGGCGGGAGCGAACCATGGCGGCCACGGCCGGGCTTTTGCCGCTGGTGGAAACCGTCAGGGTCAGGTCGCCGCGGCGGCAGACCGCCGGGACCTGGAAGCTGCAGCCGGCCGGCGAGTCGGCGATATTGACGAGGATTCCGTTGTCGGCGGCCTGGGCCTGGATTCTGGTCTGCAATTCATGGTCGTCGGTGGCGGCAAAGACCAGAAAGGCCTTGCGCAGATCGCTTTCACGGTAGGAGCGGGGATGCCAATTGATTTTTTCATCCCGATGGAGTTGCCGGAGAGCGGGGCTTAACTGCGGGCTGATAACGGTGACCGCACCGCCGCATTCGAGCAATCCCTTCACCTTGCGTTCGGCTACCGTGCCCCCGCCAATAACCAGGCAAGGCCTGTCGTTGATATCGAGACATACGGGATACAGCTTCATGTTATTGCCCGGTGGCAAGGTTGAGCGATGCGGTCCGCCGGTCAAAGATCCCGGGGGATCAGCTTGCGGGCCGCAGCCGGTTGAGCAGGATGACCCGTTCGCCGTCCTCGCTTTTCAGTGTTTTCCGGATGGTTTCAATGGTGTATTGCCCTTCGGCCCGGGAGAGGAAGGAGGGCAGGCTTCGGCGTCGGGCGTCATGGGCGAGATAGATAACACCATCCGGTTTCAGGGTTTTTTGCAGCAGTGCCAGCAGGGGATCGAAAAATTCCTCCCGGAAGAGAATCTCCGCCCCGCAGATCACGTCATACCTCTCCATTGCCGGAGGATTGAGCCAGTCAACCAACTGAAACTCGACGTTGGTCAAGCCGTTGGCGCCGCAGCTTACCCGTTGAAAATCGAGGATCTGTTCTTCATAGTCGGTGAGGGTGACCCGGAAGCCCCGGGTGGCTGCGGCGATTCCGGGCGCGCCGAGACCGGCGCCCAATTCCAGCAATGTTCCGCCCTGGGCATCGGGCAGGCCCGCAAGCAGATGGGCCAGCACCATGGCCGCCTCCCATAGTCTGGTCCAGAAGGGAAATTCGGAGACATTTTGCAACGGATCCCTGCCGCCGAGCAGGGCTTCAAGATCCGTGGGCCTGAGCAGGTGGAGCATGCCACCCTGCAGTCGCAGGGGTTCAAAGGCAACCTTGTAGCGTTGTCGAATGCGGTTGTAGATCTCCCGTTGATCGTCGGGAAGTGTTTGTGGATCCATGGTGGTAAATCACCGTTGAAGGGTTACAGGTTGGTCTGAAGATACCAGCAGAAGCCCAGGGCGGAGAGAAAGAAACAGTAATATCCAAACCAGTGGAGACGACCCCGGCGGACAATGGACAGCAGCAGAATGATGGCGCCGTAGCCGGAAATACCGGAGGCCAGAGTGCCTGCCGCCAGGTTGATGATTTCGCTCTTGCCGGGAGGTGATGCCAGCAGGTCTCCCAGTTGCAGCACCGCGGCGCCGAGAATCGCGGGAATCGACATGATAAAGGAAAACCGGGCCACGGTCTCCCGGTCGATGCCCAGTAACATGCCGGTGAAAATCGTGCTGCCGCTGCGTGACAGTCCGGGGAGGATGGCCATGGACTGGGCAACGCCGATGGTGAAAGCCCGGGGGCAGTTGATCTCGATCCGCCGGTTTTTCAGAAAACGGGTGAGCACCATAATCATTGAGGTGACCGCCAACATGGTGAAGGTAACCAGGATATTTGAGAAGATCGCCTCGATCCTGTCCTTGAGAAAAAGACCGACGATGACTGCCGGAATGGTGGCGACAACGATGTAGATATCCCAGCGGAAGAAGAGTTCGGTTTCCGCATCGACCTTTTTTTCTCCCCCACCCAAAAGGCGCAAGGGCGCCATGATCATGCGGAGCAATTCCCGGCGAAAGACAATTACAACCGCCAGCAGGGTGCCCAGGTGGAGAAACACCTCAAAGGCGATGCCGGGTTCGTCAAACCCCAGCAGTTTGGCGCCGATCACAAGATGGCCTGAACTTGAAACCGGAAGAAATTCCGTCAGTCCCTGGAGAATTCCCAGCAGTACCGCCTTGAGCAGTTCCATTGTGTCATCAATCCTCGATCTGGTAATTTTTCAGTCATTACTTCGCCTAACGGCGGTGCGGCTACATCCGTACAGCAATAATTTATTGTAACATATCGCGCCGCAAAAAAATCACCCCGCTTGAGATTTTTTCAAAATGACAAAAAAAAAGCCGGTTGATGTGCATATCAACCGGCTTGCAGCAACACTGGCTACGGATGCTACTAGCAGCCCTCGATCGCTTTCTTCTTGGAAGCTTTCACTTTTACCTTTGCACCGGCTTTCAGCTTGTCGGCACTTTTGCAGGTCATGGTTACTTTGTCTCCCTCAACTTTGTCCACGGTGCAGTTGACGCTGCCCGCAAGTACGATACCTGCGCTGCTGAGTGCGAATACACCGGCCAGTACCAAGGTTGCAATTCTTGCTTTCATGAGATCCTCCTTAACTAATTATAGGTTAGGTACCAAATTACCGTAAGCCTGTATTTATTATTATACTTAAAAATGGCTATATAAAAAATTGCCTTTTCGTTGTCAACAAAAACGTGTGGGTGCTGTGCCCTTCGCGGTTACCTGGCAAGGATCCCGGAACATCGGCGGAAACCCTACTGGAGCACGGTGTTGATATCCCTGACCAGAAGTTGATGGGGGACATAGCCGGGATATTTTTTGACCACATTGCCCTTTTTGTTGACCAGGAAGGTGGTGGGTATGCCGGAAATACCGCCGAAGTTGTTGGCAACGGCCCTGGTGGCCATGAGAACGGGATAGTTGATCTTTTGGGAGTCGATCAGTTTTTTAACAACCTTGGGCCCGCCTTCGTCAACGGAAAGGGCGACGATGGAAAAGTCCTTGTCCGCATATTCGTTTTGCAGTTTGATCAGTGTGGGTATCTCCTGTCTGCAGGGAGGGCACCAGGTGGCGAAAAAGGTGACCAGCAGGGTCTTGTTTTTGAAATCATCGCTGCTGACGGTTTTGCCGTCCGTGGCCGAGGGCAGTGAAAACTGCGGCATGGGGCGGACGGCTCCGGCCATGGCCGAAAAGGAAAGGAGAAAAATAATCACCAGGGCTGCTGTAATCCCCAAACGCCTGTGGAGGTGGGTTCGTCTGTTCATTGCTGCTCCTGCTCCGAGAAAAGTATTGAAAATACCCGCCGGCCCTGATTCACTACCGGTGGAGTATTTCGTGTGGATTATGGAATTGGTACGGGTTCTGCGGTTGGGCCCATCTTTCCGGGCCATCGTAGTACTTTATAAACACCGGAGCGCTTCTGTCAACAAAAGGTTGACTACCTTTTGGTTTCACCTCTGTTTTCCACTCCTTATGGATCAAATATCTTCATGGAGCCCACCTATGGTTACCCAGCGAAAAACAATATCGCCCCACGAATATGTGATCATCACCGATGAAGACAATCGCCGCCTGGGGGTGGTGCTGCGCCGGGAAATGCGCCGGCAGCGTCTCATCCACCGGGCCACCTATATATTGGTCTTCAACTCCGTGGGCAAGATTTTCGTGCTTAAGCGAACCATGACAAAGGACATTTATCCGGGATACTTTGAAATTGCCGCGGGAGGCGTTGTCAGGGCGGATGAGTCCTACGACGAATCCGCCCGCCGGGAGCTGGCCGAGGAGCTGGGAATCAGGGGGGTGCGGCCGCTGCATCTGTTTGATCATTATTACGAGGATGCCGAAAACCGCGTCTGGGGCAGGATCTACTCTTGCCGCCATAATGGTCCCATGACCCTCCAGGCAGAGGAGGTCGAGTATGGTCGCTTCATGACGGTGAGCGAAATTTTCAGGTTGCATGACAAGGACCCCTTTACGCCGGACAGTATGGAGATCCTCGACCGGCTGCTGACGGAAACTCCGGAGCTGGTCACCCCGGCATGAGGATCCGCAGGGCGCCCGGTTTCCCCGGATGTTACTCGTCCCAGAGCTGTAACAGCTTGCCGATTCCCCTTTCCGCCAGCCGGGCCATTGCCGAGAATGAACGGGAGTCGAAGGCAGCCCCTTCGGCGGTGGCCTGGACCTCGAGCCAGCGACCGCCGGGTGCCATGACGAAGTTGGCGTCCACCTCGGCGACATGGTCTTCCGAGTAATCCAGGTCGAGAAGCGCCTCTCCCGCCACCATGCCGGCACTCACCGCGGCAACCGGCAGGATGTGCGGCAGGGCGGGGATGATTTCCCGTTGGTGCATGAGCATCAGCGCACGCCTCACGGCCAGGGCTCCGCCGGTGATGGAGGCGCAGCGGGTGCCGCCGTCGGCATTGATGACATCGCAGTCGACCCGCAGGGTGTTTTCCCCCAGTGCGGCCAGGTCGATCATCGTCCGCAGGGAACGACCGATGAAACGCTGTATCTCAAATGTCCTGCCGCTGCGTCCCGCCACGCTTTCCCGACGGACGCGGACGTTCGTGGCGCCGGGAAGCATGCCGTATTCGGCGGTGATCCAGCCGCGGCCGCTGTCCTTCAGAAAAGGCGGCACCCCCTCCTCCACGCTCACCGAACAGAGCACATGGGTTCCGCCCATGCGCATGAAAAGCGATGCGGCTGCATTGGGTTGCACATCATATTCCACCTGAACCGGCCGAAGTTCATCGGCACCCCTCGTCTCTCTGCCCATTCGTTGTCTGCCTCCCGGGTGTGTTGTCCGCCTGTTTGTAATCGGTCACAATAGCAGAAGAAGAGCTGCGGGGCAAAAAAAAGACCTCCGGCCTGGTGCGCAAAATCCGGTGAGGGAGATCCGGATTCGTTGGTACCGGGCCGGAGAGAGGGTGCGGAATGCCGGTGACGGCGACCGATGGGCCGTGAATCAGGCTGTGGCGATCCGGCCGCTGCAGGGAGTGGTCTTCTTCTCCTTGAGTGCCGTCATCACTGTGGAAAGCTCGATGAGGACCCCGAGTCCCTCCTGGACCTCGGGACGGCGCAGGGCCGCCATCATGCCGAAGATGCCGCGTACCGGTTCCACCTTGTCGAAGTCCGTCTGCTGCAGTTTGCCGCCCACCCGTTCCGTCACATCCAGTACCTGTTCAAAGGCGTCGAAGACCCCGCGCTGTTTGAGACATTCAAGACGCTGCACCAGGTCGTCGAATGCCAGCTTGGAAAGGGTGCCCGCATCCTTCTTGAATTCCATGGCCGTGCCGAGCATCTTGAGTCCTTCCGCCATGTTGCCCAGATTGAGAACCACCTGGCGGAGCAGATC
Source organism: uncultured Desulfobulbia bacterium (assembly GCA_964446115.1). GTDB lineage: Bacteria > Desulfobacterota > Desulfobulbia > Desulfobulbales > Desulfobulbaceae > CAYUNE01. Next base: position 44,216 of record CAYUNE010000020.1, read on the forward strand.
CTGCAGGCCGCCGGGTTCAAGGCCGTGGCAGGTGGTCTGCAGAAAACTCACCACCTCGCCGAAGATATCCTTGCTGTAGGGTTCAAAGTCCTTTTTGAATTCCATGATGCGGTTTAAGGTGGTGAGGGCCTCGGTGAGATTTTTGCTTGAGATCAGCAGCTGACCAATCATGTCGCCGAACTCTTCCAGACTGAACTGCTTGTCCAGGCCGCTCAGCTTGCCGATGGTTTCCTGCATCATATCACCCAGCAGGGGTTCGATCTCTTTTTTCAGTTCGGCATAGGGCCGGATGGCCCGTTTCGCCTCCCGTATCTCCTCGGTGAGCTCGTCGAGCCGGGCGAGAATTTTTTCCTCATTGGTCATATGCGCCTCCCTTAATCCTGAACTTTTCCGGCCAGGGACATCTGGGCCTCAAGGGGCATTTCCTCGCCGCTCACCAGTTTGTTCCAGTAAACCCACTTAAACATCATCTTGCCCCAGTGATTGGCCTTGGACTCTCCAAGCAGGGAAAAGGGACCGAGACCCGGCAGGGGGAACTTTCCGGGAAGGGGTTCGTAGTCGTAATTGAAGTCGATGAGGGCCGCCTTGTTGAAGCCGGTTTCGATGAAGCAGTTGGCATGGCCGTCAAAGTCGGCGCGGATGGGTTCGCCGTGGATTTCCCTCAGGAAGTTTTCCACCAGGATCTCTGCTGAAAAATGGGCCACCGATCCGGCCTTGGAGGTGGGCAGGGTGGTGGTATCGCCGAGCACGTACATGTTTTCGAAATTTTCCGCCTTCAAGGTGTGGTTGTTTGTCTTGACATAGCCCACCTCGTCCATGGCGACTTCCGATTTGACCAGATATCTGGCGCCCACGTTGGGCGGAATGGAGACAAGCAGGTCATAGTCGATGGCATCGCCGCCGGCGGAGATGATCTGTTTTTTCTCGCAGTCCACCTCGGCAAGGTCATAACTGGCGGTGATGTTGATATTTTTTGCCTCAATGAGCTGGGAGAAAAAGGCGCTGGCCTTGGGTTTTGTAAAGGCCCCGGGAAGGGGGGTCACCAGACGGATGTCGATCCGGTCGCGCACGCCCCGCTCGGTGAAATAACTGTCGGCCAGGTAGACGAACTCAAGGGGTGCCACCGGGCACTTGAAGGGAAATTCCGCAATGTTGAGCACCAGTTTGCCCTCCCGGAAGCTACGCATGGCCTTGTGCAGGTTCATGGCCCCTTCCAGGGTGTAAAAGTCAAAAATCTGCGTCTGCCAGCCATCCATCATGCCGGGAATTTCCTCCGGGGCAAGGCCGACTCCGGTGCAGACGATGATCTTGTCGTAGTCGTAGCTGCCGGCGGTTGTCTCCACCCGTTGTTTGTCCGTGTCGATGGCCGTGATTTCATCGATGACGAAGCTGATTCCCTTGCTGATGAATTCGCTTCTGCTCCGCACGATATCCTCGGGTTTGTAGATCCCGAAGGGGATAAAGAGCAGACCCGGCTGATAGACGTGCCGGTCGTCCTTGTCGATGATGGTAATGGCCCATTCGTTCTGATTCAGTCGCTTGCGCAGCTTGTTGGCAACCATTGTCCCTGCACAACCTGCACCGAGAATTACGAGTTTCTTTTTCATTCCACATCCTCCATCAAAAAAATTTGTTGAGCCGATCCGCCCGGCCTCCTTGTCGGCGCCCCAACGGCACCGGCCGGGTATCATGGTTTCCATTCCCGCCGCTATCAGCGTCCTCCACTTTGCCCAGGTTGTTGCCTCAACTCTGCGCTTGGCAATACAATTACCACATCGTGGTAAGCGCTGTCAATATTTTTATACCACCATGTGACATAAAAAATGAAGCGGGAAGACGAGTGGGAGGAGATGGGAAGATGTGGTTCTTACAGGTTGATGCCCTTGTCGCGCAGATCGCCGACCGAGAGGCCGTAGCGTCGCAGCAGGCGGATGATGCTGTTGCGGGGAGGGATGTTGGAGATAAACAGCAGGGAGATGAGGATGAGGAAAAAGATGTTGCTGACCCTGGATTCGTCAAAGATCGAGCTGAAGGCAAGGGGCAGGAAGAGGATGCCCAGGTAGAGCATTCGTTCGTAGGCGGTTTTCAGTAGAATTTTCAGCTCCCGGAAACCTTCCTGATCCATCTCCGGCAGATCCTCCGCCTTTAAGTTGCTCAGCTGCTTTCTCCGCACCTGAAAGAGATAGATGATCGCGGCACCGGCCATGGAAAAAAGGAGACAGTTCAGAATGTTTTGAGTCATCGTCCTCTCCTTTGCGGGAATTGCCCTGTTCCGGCCACCGGTTTGGAGCCGGAACAGGGAGTGATTGCCGTCAGTTGAGGGCTACCCCGGCCATATTGGGAATCTGCATTCCATGGTGGAAGAGATAGGCGATGATAACGGCCACGGGGATGATGAACAGAAACAGGGCCACAAAGTAAACCCAGACCATCTTGCCGAACTGGGCTTCGGCCAGTTTCTTGAAGTCGGTGATGATGCCCAGACTCATGAAGGTGAGCATGAAAAAGAGCTTCCGCATGCCCTTTTCCACCGGCACGGCGCCGGCTTTTGCAGCCTTGAGGATGGGCATACCCTCTGCGGCTCCGGACTGGCCGGGACCGAAGAAGATTCCCAGGTAGATGAACCAGGCTGCGAAGTATCCGAGAACGAATTTCGGGAAGCGGAACCACACTTCGGAAAACGGCACCCGGTCGCCCTCATGTTTTTCAATCTTGTAGACCCAGAACAACGCCAGAACAAATGCCCAAAGACCGATGAACATATCGATCCAGATTTTGGTCATAACAGCGCTGGTGGTGATGACGCCGCTCATCCAGACAACCTTGCCGCCCGATTCCTGCTCCACCTTGGTTCGCATGAATTCATCGAGCAGTTCACCGGCTGCGGCATCGGCTCCGTCGGTCTTCACCGCCATACCCATGGCCGAACCCGCAACGATGGGATCACTGGTTCCCGGCCAGACATGGGTAAAGACGCCCGGCAGAATGACCAGCTCGATGACGGCGTAGACCACAACAAGAGCGGAGACCATGATGGAAACCACGGGGCGGGCGCGAACGGCACCACCGGTGGCCACCGCGGCCGAGACGCCGCAGATGGAAATCGCCGATCCGAGGACGGCCGCGGTCTTGCGCGGCAGCTTGAAGATGAGCCGTGAAATGGTGTAGACGCCCGGCCAGAAAATCAGATAGGCGACTACCGTGGCCGCGGCCCCGGCAATGAAAAGGTCCAGGGTCAGGTTGGCCATCTCATGACCGATCTGGGCTCCCTTGGCACCGAGTTTTGATCCGGCAAGTACCGCCTTGATGGGCAGGTAGCCAACCTTGACGCCCAGAAAGACGATTGCCGTCTTGATGAACCACTCAGGTTTGGCGGCCTCGCTCAGGTAGCGGGCCAGTGGTTTGATGAAGTTACCGATGATCAGCCCGACGATCAGCGCCAGGATAAAGGAGGCGCCCCCGCCCAGCGAGAGGGTGAACATTTCAGGAAAATGACTCTTCTTCAGGTCGACGGCGGAAGCGGCAAAGAAGGCGTGATGGCCGATAAACCAGACCCCGTAGGTGAGGAAAAAGATGATCGTCCAGCCGACGAAGTAGCGCTTCACATCCCATTTCTGAAAATAGGCGCCGATGGTGGTGGCCACGGTGAATACCAGGTAGGTCACCAGGATGGAACCCAGGGGACCCAGGGCCTTGTAGGTGTCCTTGGCGGTGAGGCTGTATTTGCCGCCGAGGGCTGAAAATGCGTGATCGATGGTTTTGATTTTCTTGGCGACGGCACCGTCCGGGAGGCTGAAAACCCATTTGCTCGGATAGGATATCCAGCCCACCAGGTCAATACCGGCAATGGTCAGCAGGCCAAGTCCAAAAAACGTCAGACCGAGCCATACCGCCCACCAGTCTTCCGTTGTCAGCATGCCTGAATACCAGGCTCGTTGTGTTTTTGCCATATGTCTCTCCCCTTTTAGTCAGTGGAAAACCCAGCCACCGTCGAAACCGGGGCTGTCAGGGCTTTCATCGATTACGGCATGGCTGCCCGGCATGGCCCAGCCGTGCCGATTAATGAGATTGCAGGGGCAATTCGAGAATCCGGTTGAAGTAATGATTCATATAAGGCCGCATCCACATGGGAATCACTTCGTTGTTGAAAGCCATGAAAATATCCAGCTTTTTTTCACGCTCCAGATCCTCTTTCAGGGCCCTTTCAATCTTGCGGTCCAACTCATCAAGTGTACCGGCGGCGACGGTCAGCCGTTCATTGGACAGGATCCAATTGCTGCCGTCATGGTCCAGTATCATTTCTATGGTTTTTCTCTTTTTTCCGGTTGGGCGCTGAGCCGTAAAAAACATGTATCCTCCTTTGGGTGAAAGCCGGTTGCAGGTCGCTCATGCGGACAAGGGCCCGCCATTCACCCTTGTCTGTGGCCGGCACACTGCGCCGACCGGCCTGATCAGTGGAAAATCGAGGTGGGAACCAGAATCAACCCGATGATCAGGGCGATGGCCGCGGCCACCAGAGAGCCGAGAACCAGCTTGGTTTCAATGGGCTCCCACGGTTCCGCTCCCTCAAGGACACTGCCTGTATCCAGGTTGTCACCGGTCAGAGAGCCGGATCCGCTTTCGTGTCTTTCTTCTGCCATATTGTCCTCCTTTCCTGGTGTTGAATGATCAGCCTCCGCCGCACCAACTGCGGCGAAAGCCACACTACTTCAATGGGTTATTATTAGTTTGCAAGAAACAGGCCTGAGAAGATCGTCGTTGTTTCTTCCGGGATGGCGGAGAAAATACCCATAAAATACAACAAAATGGAAACGGCTTTTGGAGATGCAATACCAGGGCGGGGTAAAAGTGCGGGTCGACCTGACTACTTTGAGCGGCACCCATGCGGCGATTGCCTCCCGCACGGCCGGCGATCCCCGGATATCGGGGT
>CAYUNE010000021.1:0-102361 GCA_964446115.1 uncultured Desulfobulbia bacterium
TGTAAACCCGCGGTATATCTTGCTTCCAAACTGTAATTGGTCACAGGTGCTGCAGATTTGCACGCTCTCTCCCGGCCGCTATAGCCCACTATGCGGCCGGGAGAGAGCGTGTAAAGATGCGGTGCCTGTGATCAATTACCCGCAATAGTATCCTGCGGCCGGTTACTCAACTCCTCTCTGGCATATCTGCTCCAGGTGGGCTATTCTGTGGATACCCGTGGTCCTGTTGCCGATCGAAACGGCTGACACTGGACATGGAAACCTCATACAAAAGGAGGGAGAGCCATGGCCCTGAAAAGCGGAGAGCAAGCCCAGGCTGCGGCACCGGAGGTGGCGCTGGCCTTTTTTCGCAAGATCCTGCCCTTCAAGGAGCTGGATGACTCTGTCCTGGCCGAGGTGGTGCGCCATTGCCGGATTGATTTTTTCCCCAAGGGCACCCGACTGCTTACCGCCGGAGAAACGGAAATTCACCATCTGCTGCTGATCCAGCAGGGAGGGGTTCGCTCCTTTATCACCGATGAGCAGGGCGAGGAAGTTCTCAAGGATTATCGGGGTGAAGGGGCCTATATCGGCGCACTGGGAATCATCCGCGGCACCAGGGCCAACCTCAACGTCGAGACCGTGGAGGATACCTTCTGCTTTCTCCTTCCCCGGGAAATTTTCCTGGATCTCATCGAAAAGTATTCCTTTTTCGCCCATTTCTATCTGAAGAGTTTTTCCGACAAGTTCGTCAGCACCGCCTACAGCGAACTGCGGCACCGGAAACTGTGCCGCCGCGGAGGAGATGCGCTCTACCTCTTTTCCGTCACCGCGGGGGACATCGTCCGGCAGGAGCCGTGCAAGACGGGCGCGACAAACACCATCCAGGAAGCGGCTGCCGAAATGGCCGACCGCCGGGTGGGCTCCATCCTTATCCATGCCGAGGATGATCCCGAACATATCGTCGGGGTTATCACCGACCGGGATCTGCGTTCCAAGGTCGTGGCCGCCGGACTGGATTACGGCAGACCGGTGAGTACGATCATGAGCAGTCCGGTGCAGACGGTGCTCTCCCAGTCGGTCTGTTTCGACGTGCTCCTTAAGATGATGTCCACCGGCATTCATCACCTTGCCGTTGAGCGGAGCGGAAAAATCATCGGCGTCATCACCTCCCACGATATCATGACCCTCCAGGGAAATTCGCCCTATTATCTCTTCAAGGAGATCGTTACCCAACGACGGATCAGTGGTCTCTATTCCCTGGCCGGGAAGGTACCGGATGTTATCCGCAACCTCATCAAGGAAGGCGGCAAGGCGGGCAATATCACCCGCATGATCGCCATTCTCAACGACCATGTTCTGAACCGGCTGCTGACTCTGCTGGAGAAAGAGATGGGACCGCCGCCCGTGCCGTATTGCTGGCTGCTCATGGGTAGCGAGGGCCGCCGGGAGCAGACTTTCAAGACCGATCAGGACAATGCCATCCTCTATGCCGATCCCGAAAACGATGCCCAGGAACGGGAAGCGGCCGACTATTTCAGAGAGTTCGCCCGCCGGGCGATCAAACATCTGGTTAACTGCGGTTACCCCCTCTGTCCCGGTGAAATTATGGCCACCAATCCACGCTGGTGCCGGCCGGCCTCGGTGTGGAAAGGCTATTTCGATACCTGGGTCGCCGCTCCCGAGCCCAGGCAGTTGCTCAATGCCACCATTTTTTTTGATTTCCGCGCCGGATTCGGTTGTGAGGAGCTGGCAACCGAGCTCAGGGACCATCTCATTGCCCGGACCGCCAGGCAGGACATCTTCCTCTATCACCTGGCCCGTCATGCCCTTGCCAACCGTATCCCGCTTTCATTTTTCAGAAATTTCATCGTTGAAAAGGATGGCGAGCACAAAAACCAACTCGATATCAAGCAAAAGGCGATAGCGCCTTTCAGTGATTTCGCCCGCATCCTGGCGCTGAAACATGGGATCCGCGAAACCAACACCCTGGGGCGCTTCCGGGTGCTGATCAGCGAGGAATATCTGGCCGAGGATTTGGGACAGGCCGCCTGCGAGGCCTATGAACTGCTCATGCAGCTGCGGCTGCTGCATCAGCTGCGGCAGCTTGAGGAGGGCAAGGTGGTGGACAATTACATTGACCCCGCCGGCCTGACCGACCTGGAACGCAAGATGCTCAAGGAGTCCTTCGGCGTGGTGGAGCGACTGCACTCCGTCCTTGAGAGCATGTTTCCCTCCGGTTAGGGTGAGGCGATGACGACATTTTTCCGACGCCGGCTGCAACGCCGTCAACCCCATCCCCTGCTTGTTGAAAATAACCGCTACTTTGCGGTGTTTGACCAGTCCCGGCCCCTGAGTAGCTACGGATTCGTGGTCTTCGATACCGAGCTCACCGGCCTCAACAGGCGTCGGGACGAGATCATTTCCATCGGCGCGGTGCGGATAACCGATCTGCGCATTGATCTCGACGCCACCTTCCACCGCCATATCCGCCCCCGCAATGTGCGCCACAACCGGGCGACATTCATCCATCAGATCACGCCCGAGCAGCTGCGAAACGCCTCTCCCATGGAAGAGGTGCTGCCGGAGTTCATCGAGTTTGTCGGTACTTCACTGATTGTCGGGCATTTCCTCGATCTGGACATGCACTTTCTCAACCGCGCGACCCGTCAGGTGCTGGATGGAACCCCGGCCAATCCGGGTATCGATACCATGCGCCTGGCCCAGGGATACAACCGGCGGAAACTGGGATACTTCCGGGATCGCAGCAGCGAAACCACCAGTTATCGACTCAATGATCTCTGCCGCGAATACAACCTTCCCCTGTTCAGGGCCCATGATGCCTTGGAGGATGCCATGCAGACCGCCTACCTCTTTCTCTTTCTGGTAAAAAAATTTCGCAAGGGCGGCCTCGTTACCCTGCGGGATCTCTACAAAGCCGGCCGGGGCTGAGTTGATTGCAGAATTGCATCTTTGTAATTCGTTGACAGAAATGTTATCGGTATGCTACATATTCTGTTCAATTATGAGCTGAGGCTTGGCTCCTCCATGTGAGTATCGGCAATCCATCATAATTCAAAAAAAGGAGGGAATCATGAGTGACAAAGAGGCCTACTGGAAGGCGAACATTCGACTTGTTATCGGCTGCCTCGTAGTATGGTTCATTGTGTCGTACGGGTGCGGTATTCTGTTTGCCGATGCGCTCAATTCAATCAGACTGGGGGGGTACAAGCTGGGGTTCTGGTTTGCCCAGCAGGGTTCCATCTATACCTTTGTGATGCTGATTTTCTTTTACGCAATGCGCATGAACGCGCTGGACCGGAAGTACAACGTCCATGAAGAATAGGGAGGATGCCTAGATGAATTTACAGTTGATGACCTACCTGGTGGTCGGAGCGACATTCGCGCTATATATACTCATCGCCGTCAAATCACGGGCCGCCACCACCGGGGAATTTTACGTTGCCGGCAAAGGCGTGCATCCGGTGCTCAACGGTATGGCCACGGGCGCGGACTGGATGTCCGCCGCATCCTTTATCTCCATGGCCGGCCTCATTGCCTTCAAGGGATATGATGCCTCGGTTTTTCTCATGGGCTGGACCGGCGGCTACTGCCTGCTGGCCATGCTGCTGGCCCCCTATCTGCGAAAATATGGAAAGTTCACTGTTCCGGAGTTTATCGGTGACCGCTACTATTCCCAGGCGGCGAGGGTGGTTGCCGTTATTTGTCTCATCACCGCATCGCTGACCTATGTTATCGGCCAGATGAAGGGTATCGGTGTTGCCTTTTCCCGTTTTCTTGAGCTGCCCTTTGAGGTCGGATTGCTGGTGGGCATGGCCATTGTCTTTGTCTATGCCGTTCTCGGCGGCATGAAGGGCATCACCTATACCCAGATCGCCCAGTACTGCGTCCTGATATTTGCCTATACAGTGCCGGCGGTCTTCATCTCCCTGCAACTCACCGGCACCGCCATTCCCCAGATCGGCCTGGGCTCCGAGCTGGTTGACGGCGGCGGTTACCTGCTGGATAAGCTGGACGCCACACTCCTGGATCTCGGTTTCGGAGAATATACCGTACGCAAGGGAGGCATGCTCAATATGCTGCTATACACCCTGTCACTGATGATCGGAACCGCAGGGCTGCCCCATGTCATCACCCGCTTTTTCACCGTGCCCCGGGTTCGGGACGCACGTTCTTCCGCGGGGTGGGCCCTGGTGTTCATTGCGCTGCTCTACACCACTGCTCCGGCGGTGGGGGCAATGTCCTTCTATAATTTCACCAAGACCATTCAGCCGGAAAAGGGAAAGAACCTGGTCTATGAGGAACGCCCCTCCTGGTTCAGAAACTGGGAAAAAACCGGCTTGCTCAAATTCGAGGACAAGAACGGCGACGGCAAGGTGACCTATGTCAAGGGCAAGGAGAACGAAATGGTCAAGGTGGACCGCGACATCATGGTGCTTGCCAATCCGGAAATCGCCAATCTGCCCAACTGGGTTATCGCCCTGGTTGCCGCCGGTGGTATCGCTGCGGCCCTTTCCACGGCCGCCGGATTGCTGCTGGCCATTTCCTCGGCCGTGTCCCATGACCTGCTGAAAGGAATTTTCGCCAAGGGCATGTCCGACAAGGCCGAGATCACCGCCGGCCGTATTTCCATGGCCGGCGCCATCTGCGTGGCCGGCTACTTCGGGCTGAATCCCCCCGGTTTTGCCGCCCAGGTTGTGGCATTGGCCTTCGGCCTGGCCGCGTCGTCGATCTTCCCGGCGATCATGCTCGGCATCTTCTACAAACGTGCCAACAATATCGGCGCGGTTACCGGTATGCTGGCCGGGCTGGTTTCCACCCTGGTCTACATTTTCTGGTTCAAGGGATGGTTTTTTGTCAAGGGAACGGAGATGGCCGCCAATGTTCCGGCCAACTGGTTCCTGGGAATTTCTCCGGAGGCCTTCGGTGCCGTGGGCGCGGTGATCAACTTTGCCGTCGCCATTATGGTTTCCAAGGCAACTGCGCCACCGCCGGAACATATCCAGCACCTGGTCGAGGATATCCGGGTGCCCAACTAAAGGGCTGCTCCGGCATAGAAGCGCCCCGCTTTGTTGACGGCGCATCGGCAAACCGCCGATGCGCCGTTTTTGTGTGCTGCGACCTGAGGGTTTCTGTTGAAATTTTTGTGCAGGCTCACTAAAGAAACAGCAACCGTGCCCTAAAAAACAGAGAGCAAGCTGAGATGACGGAAAAAAATCTTTTTTTGCAACCCGAGCAGTGCTGTCTCTATATCGTTGATCCCCAGCAGCGGTTGATGGCGCATATCCACGAGGTGGAAGAGGTGAAACGCAACATCCTCTTGATGATTCACTGCGCCCGGACCATGGAAATGCCGATTATTGCCAACACCCAGTACCGCAAGGGGATCGGCCCCATCGTTCCCGAGATCATGGAACTGTTGGAGGGTGTTCCCTGTCCCGACAAGGTGGAGTTTAACGGCCTGGCCGACGGAGACGTCAAAGAACTGGTCGCCGGCCTGCCTCCGGCGGTGGATACATTGCTGCTGGTGGGGGTGGAAACCCATATCTGCATATACCAGACAGCCATGGGCGCCCTGCAGGCCGGATTTCGTCCCTGGGTGGTAGCGGATGCCGTTTCCTCCCGCCGTCGTCTCCATGATCGGCTGGGCCGGCAGCGGTTGCGGGAGATCGGCGCCGTGGTTGTTCCCGCGGAGCTGATCGTCTACGAACTGCTGCGCAGGGCCGGAACCCCCCGTTTTAAGGCCATGCTGCCCCATTTGAAATAGGACGGGTGCCACCGGGTCCCGTCCCGTCTTTGCCTCCACCTGCTGCCGGATTGTCTTCAGCGGCAAATAGCAGGCATACACAAGGAAAGAGAAACATTATGAAAGGAAATGAGATTCGCCGTCTTTTTTTGCGCTATTTCGAGGATCACGGCCATACGGTCAAAGAGAGCTCGTCGCTGGTTCCCCGGGATGATCCCACCCTGCTGTTCACCAATGCCGGTATGGTGCAGTTCAAACGCATCTTTATGGGGGAGGAGCATTCCACAAGTCCACGGGTGGTGACCAGCCAGCGTTGTGTACGGGCAGGCGGGAAGCATAACGACCTGGAGAATGTCGGCTATACCGCACGGCATCACACCTTTTTTGAAATGCTCGGCAATTTTTCTTTTGGTGACTACTTCAAAAGGGAGGCCATTCGCTATGCCTGGGAATTTCTCACCGTCACCCTGAAACTGCCCCGGGAAAAGTTGTGGGTTTCGGTGTTTGAGGATGATGATGAGGCCTACGCCCTGTGGGAGGAGATCGATGACCTGCCCGCCGGCAGGATCGTCCGGCTGGGAGAGGAGGAGAACTTCTGGGCCATGGGCGACACCGGGCCCTGCGGCCCCTGCTCGGAGATACATATCGATCTCGGCGAGTCGGTGGGCTGCGGCCGCGAAGACTGCGCTGTGGGCTGCGACTGCGACCGTTTCCTCGAACTCTGGAATCTCGTCTTCATGCAGTTTAACCGGGATGCCGACGGTACCATGACGCCGTTGCCGAAACCCTCCATCGATACCGGTATGGGGCTTGAGCGCATCGCCGCGGTGATGCAGGGCAAATTCAACAACTATGACTCCGACCTCTTTTCCCCATATTTCGAGCTGTTATCCAGGCTCAGCGGCCGGAAGTACGGCGAGAACCGGCAGGATACCGTGGCCATGCGGGTCATTGCCGATCATGCCAGGACCACGGCATTTCTGGTGGCCGATGGGGTGCTGCCGTCCAACGAGGGCAGGGGATATGTTCTCAGGCGGATCATGAGAAGGGCCATCCGTTTCGGTCGTACCCTGGGGCTTGAGACCGGATTTTTCACCGATATTTCCCTGCTGGTGATCAAGGTCATGGAAGAAGCATATCCCCATCTGACCGCGGCCCGACAGCTGCTTGACAAGGTGGTTCTCAACGAGGAAACCCGCTTCGGCGAGACCCTGGACCACGGTCTTGCCATGCTGGAAAAGGCCATTGCCGACATGCGGAAACAGAATCCCGGGAAGCGGCTCTTCATCGACGGGGACTTTATCTTCCGGTTGTACGACACCTATGGTTTTCCTGTGGATATTGTCCGTGATGTTGCCCTGGAGGAGGGTATCGACTGCGACGAACCCGGTTTCCAAAGGGCCATGGAGCGCCAGCGCCGGCAGTCCAGGCGTTCCTGGAAAGGGGCCGATGTGGAGCATCTCGACCAGGGCATTGTCGAGCTCCTGAAACGGGGATTAACCACCAATTTCGTGGGATACGAGACTGGAGAATGTGAGGCGCAGGTAAGTGGTGTCGTCAACGGCGAGGGCGAGATTGTCGATGTTGCCCACCGGGGAGAGAGCGTCGCGATTGTCTGCGAAAAGACCCCGTTTTACGCGGAAAGCGGTGGCCAGGTGGGAGATTCGGGCACCATAGAAACCGACAGTGGAAAGGTTGAGGTGCAGAGTACAAGCAGCCCGGCCGAGGGAATGATCATCCATGAAGGTGTGGTGAGCGAGGGAGAGGTGAAAACAGGGGAAATGGCGCAGCTGCGGGTGTATGAATCGCGCCGCGCCGGAATCGCTGCCAGCCACACGGCCACCCACCTGCTGCAGGCAGTCTTGAAAGAGGTTCTCGGCGAACATGTCAAACAGGCCGGCTCCCTGGTTGAGGAGGATCGTCTCCGTTTTGATTTCACCCACTTTTCACCGCTGTCGGCCCGGGAGTTGGTGCGTATTGAGGAAAAGGTGAATGCGAGAATCCGTCAGAACAGTCCCCTGGTTACCCGGGTGCAGGCCCGGGAAGAGGCCATTGCCGACGGAGCGACCGCCCTGTTTGGAGAAAAATATGGCGCTTCGGTACGGGTGGTGAGCATCGGTGATTTTTCCAAGGAACTCTGCGGCGGAACCCATGTTGCCCGGACCGGCGAGATCGGCCTGTTCCGGATCATCAGCGAAAGCGGCATTGCCGCCGGAATACGACGCATTGAGGCGGAGACCGGTGCAGCGGCTTTGCGGTCGGTCCAGAGAATCGGTGCCCGCGTCAGGGAGATCTGTGATCGGCTCTCCGTCCCCTTTGACGAGGTGCCGGACAAGATCGCCGCCCTGCTTCGTCGGCAACGGGAACTGGAAAAGAAGGTTGCCGATCTGACCGCTGCCCGGGCCCTGGATGATCTTGACGGGGTGATGGCGGGGGCGACCCGGGTGGGTGGATTGCAGGTGGTGGCGGCCGAGCTGCAGCTTGACAGCCCCAAAACCCTCAGGGAGATCGGTGACAGGGTGCGGGAAAGGCTTGGCGACGGAGTGGCGGTTCTTGGTGGGCAGCTCAACGGCAAGGCCGCCCTGCTTGCCCTGGTTGCCGGTGAGGCAACAGCGAAAATAAAGGCCGGTGACCTGGTGAACCGGGTGGCGGCCATTGTCGGCGGCCGCGGAGGAGGTCGGCCGGATATGGCCCAGGCCGGCGGTCCCATGGCCGACAAAATTCCCGACGCCCTCGGCAGGGTTGCGGAGATCGTGGACCAAATGTTGGAGTGAAGAATTCGGGGGGTTATAAAAAAAACTGATCAATCTCATAAGGGCCGGAAAAAAATTTGACAACCCGTAAATAATCCGGTAAAACCCCATTCCAGTGGTGTGAATCACCATTCACTTTTTTGGCTGAAACCAAGAATTATTCAACAATTCAGGAGTCGCGACATGATTACCCTCGACATCACCCTTGTGATCCATATCATCAATATTCTGGTTTTGATGTGGGTGCTCAACAAGACTCTGTATATTCCCATTCGCGAAATCCTCCGGAAGCGGGAGGCGCAGAAGGAATCTCTGAGCCGGGCGGTTGTGGAATTTGAACAATCGGCCCGGGGACGTCAGGCCGAAGTGGATAAGCATCGACGCCGGGCAAGCAACAAGGCCAAGGCCGCTCTGGACAAGGCCCGGGCCGAGGCCCAGGCAGCGGGAGATGAAAAGCTCGCCGCCATCCGGGCTGAGGCAAACGCTGAGAAAGCCAAGCAACTGGAGGAGATCAAGGCGCAGATGGAAAGCGCCAAAAAGGTATTACAGGAAAACACAGCCGATTTTGCTCGGGAGATGGCTGGCAAGATTCTGGGGAGGAGTCTGGAAGCATGAAATCTATCACAAAAGCTCGTCTGTTTGTCTCGGTTATCCTGGGGTTTTCGCTTGTCGCCGCTCCTTTTTGTCTGGCGGAGAGCGGTCACGGTGCGGCCAAAAAAGAGGTCTCCACGCACATAACCGTCCAGGAGGTCAAGACGGTTGAGACGCATCCCGCCGCGGTTGAACAGCATGCCGTTCCGGCTGAAACCGGTGGTACTCACGGTGAGGCGGTCGGGGCCCATGGTCAGGCAGCTGCCGGCCATGGAGAAGGGGCGGCCGGCGGTCACGGTTCCTCCCACGGCAACTCTCTTTCTCCCGCCAAGTTAAAGGATCTCTTCTGGCGGGCTGTCAACTTTGCCGCTCTGGTCTTTATCCTGGTTTACTTCGGGGCAAAGCCCATCGGCAATGCCTTGAGCGGTCGGCGGCAGAAGATCCGGGATGAGCTCGAGGATCTGCAGGCGCAGCGTGACGAGGCGGAAAAGTCCTTCAAGGAATTTGAGGCCAGCCTTGCCGGCATGGAAAAAGAAATGGAAACCGTGGTTGCCCGGGCGGTGAAGCAGGCCGAGGCTGAAAAGGTCAAGATTCTCGAAGAAGCCGAACGGGCGGCTGCGGATATCAAGAAACAGGCCGAGTCCGCAATCCAGAGCGAGCTGGCGGCCGCCAAAAAGGAACTGCAGAATGAGGTGGCCGAAAAGGCGGCGGTCATGGCCGAGGAGCTGATTGTGCAGAATCTGACGCCGGAGGACCACAGCAACATCATCGAAAACTATCTTGACAGGGTGGGAGCGGCACAGTGAAACAGACAATTTTAGCAAGAAGATATGCCAAGGCGCTTTTCTCCCTTGGCAAGGATGAGGGAAAGTTTGAGGAGTATAACGATACCCTGTCGGCTCTTGCCGAGCTCTACCAACAGGCGCCGGAGGTCAGGGACGGTCTGACCAATCCGATCTACCCCCTTGAGGCGCGGCGGAAAGTCATGACCGCCATAGCGGATTCCGCCAAGGCCGACGCCATGCTGACCCGATTTTTGGGATTGCTCATCGATAAGAAGCGGGCGGATATTCTGCCCGATATCGCCTTTGAGATGCAGGCCATGGTTGATAAGGAGAAGAATATCAGCCACGGTTCGGTCATTTCAGCGGTTGAGCTGGATGATGCGTTGAAGGAGAAAATTCAGGCAACGCTGGAAAAGATCACCGGTAAAAAGGTGTTGCTGGAAACAACGGTGGATCCATCAATTCTGGGCGGCATCATCGCCAAGGTTGGTGATATTGTATTGGATGGAAGTATACGGACGCAATTAAGTGGTTTAAAAGATACTATAAAGGGGAGCGAGTAGACAAATGCAAATTAAAGCCGAAGAAATCAGTCAGGTCATTAAGGATCAGATCGCAGGGTATGAAAGTGACGTTGACCTGAAAGAGACGGGAACGGTCCTCTCTGTCGGTGACGGTATCGCCCGTGTCTACGGAGTTGAAAACTGCCAGGCCATGGAGCTTCTTGAGTTCCCCGGCGGCATCATGGGCCTCGCCTTGAACCTTGAAGAGGACAACGTCGGTTGCGCCGTACTCGGTGATGTTCGCTACATTCGTGAAGGCGATATCGTCAAGCGTACAGGCAGAATTGCAGAGGTTCCGGTGGGGCCGGCCATGGAGGGTCGCGTCGTTGACGGCATCGGCCAGCCCATCGACGGCAAGGGGCCCATCGAGGGCGCAGAAACCGCCAAGATGGAGGTGCTGGCTCCCGGTGTTATCGCCAGGAAGGCCGTGCACGAACCCTGTTACACCGGTGCCAAGGCGGTGGATGCCATGACCCCGGTGGGTCGCGGTCAGCGTGAACTGATCATCGGCGACCGCCAGATCGGCAAGACCGCTCTCTGTGTCGACGCCATTATCGCCCAGAAAGAGACCGACATGCACTGCATCTATGTTGCCATCGGTCAGAAAAAGTCCACTGTCGCCCTGGTGGTGGAGGCCCTGCGCAAGCATGGTGCCATGGAGTACACCACGGTGGTTGCCGCCTGCGCCTCGGATCCCGCTCCCATGCAGTATGTCGCCGCTTTCGCCGGGTGCGCCATGGGCGAGTACTTCCGTGACAACGGCCAGCATGCCCTGATCATCTACGATGATCTTTCCAAGCAGGCCGTCTCCTACCGTGAGCTGTCACTGCTGCTCAGACGTCCTCCGGGACGCGAGGCCTTTCCGGGCGATATCTTCTTCAACCACTCCCGTCTGCTGGAAAGGGCCGCCAAGGTGAGTGATGAACTGGGGGCCGGTTCCCTGACCGCTCTGCCCATCATCGAAACCCAGGCCGGTGACGTTTCCGCCTTTATCCCCACAAACGTTATCTCCATCACCGATGGCCAGGTCTATCTGGAGCCCAACCTCTTCTTTGCCGGAGTTCGGCCCGCTATTAACGTCGGCCTTTCGGTTTCCCGCGTCGGTGGTGCCGCCCAGGTCAAGGCAATGAAACAGGTGGCCGGTACCCTCCGGCTTGACCTTGCTCAGTACCGTGAACTTGCCGCCTTTGCAGGATTCGGTTCGGATCTGGATGCGGCAACCCAGGCTCAGCTCACCCGGGGTGAACGTCTGGTTGAAATCCTCAAGCAGCCGCAGTACCAGCCGTTGCCTCTGGAAAAACAGGTGGCCATTCTCTTTGCCGGCACCAAGGGATTCCTGGATGAACTTCCGGTCAATACCCTGGCGGAATATGAGCAGGAACTCTACACCTATATCGAGAACAACGAGCCTTCGATTTTTGAGGAATTACGCGACAAGAAGGAAATTTCTTCCGAGCTTGATGAGAAGATGAGAAAAACCATTACCGCCTTTGGTGACACCTTCAAGGCCACCAAGGGATTATAAGGCGGGTGCGGCCCATTGATCGGGCCGGTCTTTTCGACCGGTCCGGATAGGCAGGCGGGTTGACCTGCGGAGGATGAATAACCCGCCGGCTGCTACTTTTTCCCAGGATAGAAGGAAATATTCCGATGCCCGGATTAAAAGACGTTCAGACGAAAATTGTTGGTATCAAGAAAACGTCGCAGATTACCAAGGCTATGAACATGGTCGCCTCGGCAAAACTGCGGGGTGCCCAGGAAAAGATGGAAAACTTCCGGCCCTATGCGGAGAAATTCACCGCGGCCATGGGGGATCTGTCCGGCGGCATGCAGGACTCTCATCTGCCGCTCATGGAAGTCCGCGACGTGCAGGCTGCGGAAATTGTCATCGTAACCTCCGATCGTGGGTTGTGCGGCAGTTTCAATTCCAAGATCTGCGCCATGGCCGAGAAACTGACTGAAGAGTATGAGGGTGACGGCAAAAAGGTCAGCTATGTCTGTGTGGGCAAAAAGGGAAATCAGTATTTCGCCAAGACGGGCAAGGTGCGCAAGGCCTATACCGACATCATGGGTACCTTTGAAATGTTCAATGCCCGTGAGATCTCGCAGGATCTGGTGGAAAACTTCACAGCTGGAGAGACCGACGAGGTCAAGGTTGTGGGCGCCAATTTCGTCAGTGTTGCTGTCCAGCGCCCGGTGACCAGCGATCTGCTTCCCATCCGGCCCGTGACAACCCAGGAGGAGGAGACGGAGGCCGACAAGGGGCTCACCGGTGCCTACACCTACGAGCCTGATCCCGAGGAGATCATGGAGGTGCTCTTGCCGTTGTATCTCAACGTCAAGATCTACGCCGCCATGCTTGAAGTGGGTGCCAGTGAACATGCGGCCAGAATGACCGCCATGGACAATGCAACAAAAGCCTGCAAGGATATGATTGACGAATTGACCTTGCTGTACAACAAGGCAAGACAGGCCGCCATTACCGGTGATCTTATGGATATTGTCGGTGGTGCCGAGGCGTTGAAAGGATAACAGACTGAGTATTAGAGATAAACGAAGACGGAGGCCCTACAAATGAGTGAAGGTAATGCAGGCAAGATTATACAGGTCATTGGTCCTGTTGTTGACGTTGAGTTCGAGCCGGGTGAATTGCCGGATATTTTAAATGCCCTTATGGTCAGCAATCCCGCGATCAGTGACGAGCCCGACAACCTTGTCATCGAGGTTGCCCAGCATCTTGGTGATAATGTCTGTCGCTGTATCGCCATGGATCAAACCGATGGGCTCGTTCGGGGGATGAGTGCGACCGACACCGGGAATCCCATTGAAATTCCCACCGGTAGCCCCGCCCTGGGCAGGATCATGAACGTAGTCGGTCGGCCTGTGGATGGTCTCGGTCCCATTGAGTCTGAAAGTAAACTGCCCATCCATCGCCCTGCTCCGGCATTTACCGAGCAGGATACCGAGGTTAATGTTCTGGAGACGGGTATCAAGGTTATCGACCTGCTGGTTCCCTTTCCCCGCGGTGGTAAAATGGGGCTGTTCGGCGGTGCCGGGTGCGGTAAAACCGTTATCATGATGGAGATGGTCAACAATATCGCCATGCATCATGGCGGTATTTCCGTCTTCTGTGGTGTCGGCGAGCGTACCCGTGAGGGGAACGATCTCTACAACGAGATGAAGGAGTCCGGCGTTCTTCCCAAGGCAGCTCTGGTCTATGGTCAGATGACCGAGCCTCCAGGCGCCCGCGCCCGTGTCGCTCTCACCGGGCTTACCGCTGCCGAGTACTTCCGTGATGTCGAGGGGCAGGACGTCCTCTTCTTTGTGGACAACATCTTCCGTTTCACCCAGGCAGGTGCCGAGGTTTCCGCACTGCTCGGCCGCATGCCTTCCGCAGTTGGATATCAGCCTACCCTGGCCACCGACCTTGGTGCCCTGCAGGAGCGCATCACCTCCACCACCAAGGGTTCCATTACCGCGGTCCAGTGCGTTTATGTTCCCGCCGACGACCTCACCGACCCGGCACCGGCTACCACGTTCGCCCATCTTGACGGAACGGTTGTTCTCTCGCGGCAAATCGCCGAGCTGGGTATCTATCCGGCCGTTGATCCCCTTGACTCCACCTCGAGAATCCTGGATCCCAATGTTGTCGGGGAAGAGCACTATTCCGTTGCCCGCGGTGTTCAGATTACCTTGCAGAAGTACAAGGATCTCCAGGATATCATCGCCATCCTCGGTATGGATGAACTCTCCGAGGAAGACCAGATCACTGTGTCGCGTGCCAGAAAGATCCAGAGATATCTCTCTCAGCCTTTTACCGTTGCCGAGGTTTTCACCGGTATGTCCGGAAAATTCGTCAAGGTCGAAGATACTGTGCGTGGTTTCAAGGAGATTCTCGAAGGCAAGCATGACGATCTCTCGGAAAATTCCTTCTATATGGTCGGCACCATTGAGGAGGCGGTTGAAAAGGATGCTGCGGAAAAGGCCAAAGCCTAGCCTAACTCTAGAATTGAGGTAACATTCGATGGCACAGATTCATCTTGAAGTGGTAACCCCGAGTGGTCCGGTGGTCAGCGATGATGTGGATATCGTCACCGCTCCCGGCTTTGGTGGAGATTTCGGTGTCCTGGCCAATCACGCACCATTTTTGAGTACCATCAAAATCGGCACCCTTGCCTATAAAAAAGATGGCAAAACAGAATACCTGATGTTGAGCGGCGGCTTCTGCGAGGTATCCAACAACAAGATTACCTTTCTGGTGGAGGCGGCTGATCGGGGTGCCGATATCGACGTTGATCGGGCGCTGCGTGCCAAGGAAAGGGCGGAAAAAAGGCTAGCCCAGGCCGAGCAGAAGGCGGAACAGATCAACAGGGTTCGTGCCGAAGCCGCTCTGCGGCGCGCCTTGGCCAGGCTCAAGGTCTCTGAGCTCATCGGGCCCGGCAATGCCTAGCTGAGCGTCACATTTTTCAAGTACCAAAGGTCATCCGCCAGGATGACCTTTTTTTTATCTCCGGTCAATGGGGTGAGGCTTCTTTTTTACTGCTCGGGTGCCGGGCGACTGATGTGCTCATCCCCAGAATCATCTCGCTTGCGAAGTGGTTATTCTCCTGATATTATGCAATTCTTTATACGGAATATCGTTATCCATTGACTCATAAGGAGGCGGAATGAAACCCAAGGAAAGACTTGCCATACCCCGACAGTATCCCCGAGAACTTCCTCCTGAAGAACGTATCACCAACTTTAAGGAGGTCACCTTCGGTTTTGATGAGGAGACCGCCCTGCTGGAGGCGGAACGCTGCCTGCAGTGCAAAAAACCCGCCTGTATCGACGGCTGTCCCATCAACAATGATATTCCCTCGTTCATTCGCCTTCTCAGGGAAAAGAAATTCGAGGAGGGA
This sequence comes from uncultured Desulfobulbia bacterium, assembly GCA_964446115.1. Taxonomy (GTDB): domain Bacteria; phylum Desulfobacterota; class Desulfobulbia; order Desulfobulbales; family Desulfobulbaceae; genus CAYUNE01. Next base: position 15,340 of record CAYUNE010000021.1, read on the forward strand.
TATTGGAAAATCCGGGAAACCAGCACCATGCCTGCGGTTTGTTCCCGGGTCTGCCCCCATGAGTTTCAATGTGAAGGATCCTGCGTTCGCGGGAAAAAAGGGGAACCGGTCTCCATCGGGCTGCTTGAACGATATCTTGCCGATTGGATGGTTGCCAACAAGAAGAAATTATCAGTGCAATGCCGGCCGCCTGGAGAGAAAAAAGTGGCCATCGTCGGATCCGGACCGGCCGGAATGACGGTTGCCTCCTGTCTTGCCCAGGCAGGGTACCGGTGCACCATCTTTGAAAGTCTCACTGTGTTCGGCGGCATGCTCAGCGTCGGTATCCCCCATTATCGACTGCCCCGGGACATCATCGGTGGTGAACTCTATGCTCTGAAGGAATGCGGTGTCGATATCCGTTTCGGCACCACCATCGGGGTGGATCGTTCCCTTGAACAGCTCCGCGAAGAGTATGATGCCCTATTTCTCGGGGTCGGCGCCCACGTGAGTCGTAAACTTGGCATTGAGGGCGAAGAGGGAACCCACGGCGTACTGCACGGGGTCGATTATCTCCGGCGGGCGCTTACCGGCGAGGAGGTGGATCTGGGCCGGAAAGTCGTGGTGGTCGGCGGCGGCAACGTGGCCATTGATGTGGCCAGGACCGCATTGCGCACCGGATCCGATCAGGTCTTTATCCTCTATCGCCGCACCAAGGAAGAGATGCCCGCCTCCGCCGCCGAGATTCATCACCTGGAGGAAGAGGGGGTCAAAATCGAGATGTTGGCCGCTCCGGTGAAAATTCATGCTGAAAACGGCCGGCTGACCGGTGTCGAGTGCATCCGGATGCAGCTGGGCGAACCCGATGAATCGGGACGGCGGCGGCCATTGCCCATCGAAGGATCCAATTTTCTCATCGAAGCCGACTCCATCTGCCCGGCCATCAGCCAGAAGGTGGATCATACCGCCGACGGCAAGATCGGTTTTGCCCTGACCGGCTGGGGCACCTATGAAGTTGATCCTCTTACCCTGCAGACATCGGTGGAGGGTGTTTTCGCGGGCGGCGACAGTGTGCTGGGACCGCAAACCGTTGCCAAAGCCGTGTACCAGGGCAAGGTTGCCGCCGAATCCATCCGGCTTTTCCTGGAGGGGCGTGATTTGCGGCAGGAGAGAAAGTTTCCCGGCCGCTGAAACCATCAGATCGCCCGGGCTTCGATGCCGTATTTTTCCAGCCTGTAACGCAGGGTGGGCCGGCTGAGTCCCAGCAGTCTGGCCGCCTTGGAGACGTTTTCCCCGGAGACCTGCAGGGCTCGGCGCAACAGCCTCTTTTCCAGGTCTTCGAGGTGGATGCCCTTCCCATCCAGCAGCAGGCTGGTGAGCCGGTCCAGGTCGGCTGGGTCGAACTGCGGGTTATTTTCCTGCAACAGCAGGTGGCCGGTGGTGATGCTGCCGCCTTTACAGAGAATCATCGCCCGTTCAATGACGTTTCTCAACTCCCTGACATTACCCTGCCAGGAGTGATGCTTGAGCATTTCCAGGGCCTTGGCCGAGATTTTCGGTCTGCGGCGTCCCAGGGAACAGGAAAATTCCCTGAGAAAGTAGTCGCAGAGCAGGGGGATATCCTCTTTATGTTCGCGCAGCGGCGGCATATGAATGGGAAAAACGTTGAGCCGGTAGAAGAGATCTTCCCGAAAGCGACCGTCGGCAACCAGTTTCCGTAGATCCTGGTTGGTTGCCGAGATGATCCGCACGTCGGTATCCACCCAACGGGTGCCGCCCAGCCTGAAAAATCGTTTTGATTCGAGAATCCGCAGCAGCTTGGCCTGGAGTTCCAGCCCCATATCGCCTATCTCGTCGAGAAAGAGTGTGCCGCCGGCTGCCAGTTCGAATTTGCCCTTCTTGCGTTTTTCGGCACCGGTAAAGGCATTGGCCTCGTGGCCGAAAAGTTCGGTTTCCAGGAGGCTGGGCGGGATGGCGGCGCAGTTGATCGGCAGGAAAGGGCCGTCCGCCCGCTGGGAGTTGACGTGGATGGCCCGACTCAACAGCTCTTTTCCCGTACCGCTTTCGCCGGTTACCAGTACCGTTGTCTCGGTTTTCGCCACCTCGCCGGCCAGGTGCAGCACCTCGCAGATTTCCGGTGAGGTGCCTTTGATATTGCCGAAATTGTAGCGCGCTTCGATCTCCCGCCGCAGGTGCCGGACCTGTGAGACCAGCCGACTGATCTTCAAAGCCTTTTCCACGCATGAACGCAGACGTTCCTCCTTGAAGGGTTTGGTGACGTAATCGAAGGCCCCTTGCCGGATGGCCTCCACAGCACTTTCGATGGAGCCGTATGCCGTAATAACGATCACCGGCAACTCTGGATCCTTTTTCTTGACCCGGCGGAGGATTTCCATACCATGCATCCCCGGTAGTTTCAGATCCGTGATGATCAGGTTGAAGGCCTCCTGGTCGAAGAGTTCCATGGCCTCCGCACCGCTTGCGGCCTCTCTGATCCGTATATTGGGATCACTGAGCTGCATGATGATCACCTCCCGCATGCGGGATTCGTTTTCCACCAGTAATATTTTGTGATTCATGGATGCCCCCTCTCGGTGCACGGAAATACCAGGGTGAACTTTGTGCCCCGCTGCGGCGTGCTCTGCACCCGGATGGTGGCCCGGTGCATTTTGATGATCTGCTGCACCACGGCCAACCCCAGGCCGGTACCCTCATCCTTGAAGCTGCGGAAGGGTTCGAAAATTCGTCGCTGCTGCGCAGCCGTCATTCCCACACCGGTATCGGCCAGGGTGATGATGAGAAAGTCGCCGGATTGCACCGCGGAGGCAACGGTCAACTTGCCGCCGTCCGGCATGGCGTCGACGGCATTGAGGATCAGGTTCATGAAGACCTGATGGAGTTGATCGGGATCAGCGCTGCAGGTGGGGGGATGGGAGAGGAGTGATTTCTCCACCCCGATGTTGAGGGTGCGCAGCTGGTCGGAGCAGAAGATCAGGGTATCTTCCAGGATCAACTGGACGTCGCACTTCTCAAACCGGGGCGGGGCCGGTCTGGCAAAGTCGAGGAAGTTGATCAGGGTCCGGTTGAGCCGGGTGACCTCATCGATGACGAAACGGGCGGCCCGTTCCCGCATCTCAATGGGTTTGTGCGGGTTGTTCATCACCTCGGCGGAACCGAGGATGATACCCAGGGGATTTTTGATCTCATGGGCAATTCCGGCGGTGAGTTGACCCAGGGCGGCCATCTTTTCCTTCTCCGCCAGGTCTGCGAGGGTGCGACGCAGTTGGTGACGGCTCTTCTTCAAAGAGGCGGCCATCTCATTGACCGCCACAGCCATGGAGCCGATCAGATCAGGATTTTCCACCGCAAGCCGTATGTCGAGATTGCCGCGGCTGATTTCCTCTATGCCCCGTCGTAACCGGTCCATGGGTCTGATAAGAGTCAGGGCCAGGAGATAGCTGATGATCAAGGCAAGCCCCATGGCCGCCAGGGTAATGGACAGGGTGGTTCGCCGGATCCGGCGGAGTTGCTGGAGATATTCGGATTCCGGCAGGGTAATGCAGACCGTCCAGTCGTTGTCGGGATAGTCGGCGTAGGCTGTAAAGTAGTTGCCGTCGCTGCAATTGGCGATACCGAAACGGCGAGAGCGGGCCCGCAGGTCGGCAAGGCAGGAGTTGATGCGGCTGATCTGCGGCAGGTCCGGATGAGTTTCGGTGAGCCCGGGATGGGCGACGATATGACCGGTGCTGTTTTCGATAATGGAAATATTTCCCCCTTTGGCGATGTGCAGTTTGGCCAAAAATGCCGAAAAGGTGGAGAGATCGATGTCGATGCCGCAGACTCCCGCCACCTTCCCCCGGGCATCCTTCACCGCCAGCGATGCGGTGATTCCCGGCTTGCGGGTGGAGGCAAACAGATAGACCGGCGTCCAGAAAAGGGTGTTTTTCTCCAGGGCTCCGGTGTACCACGGTCGCAGCCGTGGATCGAAGAGGGAGTGGATCTCCGGTGGCTGGGGCGGCACCATGATGAAACGACCGCTTTGATCCCCATAGAGGATATTGATAAATCCGGGGTACTCCCTTTTGAGGAGATGAAAGTAGGCGATGAGGGCGTCGGGATCACCGGAGTTGACAAGGTGATTCTCAAGAAATGACTTCATCAACCGGACATTGGAGGTGTGGTGGGAGAGGTAGGCCTGAATACGACCGGCAATCTGCTCGGCCGTGGACTTGGCATATCGCTCTATCTGCGTTTCAATGGAGGCTTTTCCCCGCAGGTAGGAAAAGTATCCCAGGGTGGGGATGAAGATGATGATCATCAGCGCCAGGGCGGCAAAGAGCCGGAACTGGAATGAGCTCATCCATCTGCTGAGAAGCGAAAAAATCGGCATACGGGTCGATCTGGGGCAACTGTGGGCGGTTATTGTTGTGGAGATTGATGTCCCTCCGGATGGTGATTTCCGTCACCGTTTTTTTTCTGATAATTGTTCAGAATGGCGCGGATATCGCTGGCCAGGGCGGGATTGATGTTTTTTCCGGCAAGATAATCCCTGGCCGCCGCCCGCAGGGCTTTGTTGTCGGCGTTGCCCCGGAGCAGGTGCAGGAGGCCGAGACCGGCCGCCCTGCCGCCGGCTTCCAGGGCCAGTAACCGGTTCATGGCCCGGAGGCGGTCTTTCATCTCAGCCTCGTTCTTGATGATTTCCAGCAGGGCCAGCGCCGGCCACGAGGGAGGGGGTTCGCCGTTGGCGTCGTTATTTCTGGCCTGGGGATAGACAAAACTCACCAGTGGAGTCGGTTCCTCCGGGCGGGGCGGGGTCTCGGTTCCGAATTCCTCGGCCAGCAGCCGATACAGGGCAAGGCCCCGCTCCCTTTCGCCCAACAGGTCGCTGTGAATCCATCCCATGTACCAGAGGGCCTTGGCGCGTACGGCACCAATATCATCGTATTCCCCGGCAATCTCCATATAGCTGAACAGGGCCCGTCGCCGACTGTCCCGGTCGCTGAGACGATAATCCTCACCCAGTTCCAAATAGGCGGACTGCAACAGCGCCCGGCCGCAGATCAGCCTGTCTTCCGGAAAGTGTTCAGCAACAAAGCGGAAAGCCTTTTTTTGCCTCTCGGAACCGGTGGGCAGGGAGTAGGCATAGGCAAGCTGCTCCCGGGCCGAGTCGAAAACCGGCAGTGATATTTTCTGATAGCGGAGGAGACGGGGGAGCTCCCTGTTGCTTTTGTCCGTTACCGTGCTTTGCTGCCGGCATGCCGCAAGCGGCACCAGCAGGGTGACGCAGAAAATAAACAGGGAATAACGGGAAACGATGCCCTGGTCTCCTTTCATAACGGTTTCGGGTGTCTTCCGGCGGTGGTTAACGGGTGATGAGAGGTCATCAATTTTCAACGGGATTTCATCAGGTTCAGGATATCTCACCAAGGCAAAGTGTCAAGGGGGAAGTGGTTGCCGGAGTGAATGCATGTCTTTCCCTCTGCTGGATCAGTTGAGCAAAACAGCCGATTTTTGCTGTTTTGCTCAACTGATTTTCCACCTGCTTCTTGCTTTTTCTCACGCTCCCCTCTTTTCATTCTTGTCTTTTCCCGGCGTATTCTCGTGTAGTTGCATGATAATTTTCTTCTGCATTCTCCAGGAGTAAGTCCATCTCCTTCCTGGGCATGGTATTCGCATAATTCAATTATGGAAAAAAACGGTAATGATCACAGCCGCTGCATTTTCACTTAAATCGGCAGCACCTGTGATGAACCACAGTTTGAAAGTAAGATATACCGCGGGGTTATATGCCCTGTGACCGGTAAAAAAGATGAGCTCCGAATAGTTGATAACTCCCCATGATGCCGACCCGGTGAAGAGCGGCGTGCGGCAGGGATGGCGGAAGTGCGACCTACCAAGGAGGTGATGGAATTTCGTCCGGAATATCACTTATTAATTCAACAAATGGAGGTGTGAAAATTATGATCAGACTGCACTTGGTTTCGAAATGGGCTGTCGTTCTTCTTGCTCTCATGGCGACAACCCTTATGGTAGCCACCGTTTCCGCTGCCGGGGAGATTGATCCCGGTGATTCGCCGGTGGCCAAGCGTATCGTCGATAACGGCATCCTGCGGGTGGGGGTCAACCCACAGTTTAAACCATTCTCCTTCAAAACTCCGGATAACCGGCAGGCCGGAGTTGATATCGATATCGCCAAACTGCTGGCCAGGCAACTGGGGGTCAAACTGGAAATCGTCGTACCCGGTGCCTTTTCCCAACTCATTCCCATGCTGCTCAGTGACCAGATCGATATTATCATGGCTGGCATGACCATCAACTTCAAGCGGGCCAAGGTGGTCAATTTTACCGATCCATACTTCAACACCGGTCTGTCGATTCTGCTCAACAAAGTCAAGGCCGGACGTCTCGGCCTGAGCGGGGTCTCCTCCTATCAAGAGATGATGGAATCCCTTGCGGAATCCGGCCGTGAAGACAAACTGATCATTGCGGTCACCAAGGGAAAATCTCCGGCCCGTTCGGTCCCCGTCTATTTCCCCAAGGCACAGGTGCGGGAATATGCCAGCAACGAAGAGGCTGCCCAGGCCGTTGCCGACGGCAAGGCCCACATCATGGTTCACGACGAAATTTTTCTCAAGGTCTGGGTCAACGATCACAAGGATACGGCCAGGTTCAAGCTCACCGTTTTTCCCCGGCCGTTTAAACCGGATCATTACGGTTTTGCCGTTCGCAAGGGAAATCAGGAACTGGTTAACATGCTCAACGTCTTTATCAGCGAACTCTATGTGGAAGACTATATCAACCGGTTCATGACCACCTACCTGCCGCCGCAGGTAAAACCGGCAAAATTTGATGTGGGTGAAAGCGAGCTGTAATTGATGCGGTCCAGCCGCATCCGTCCGAACCGTCATAAAGGAGATAGAGAATGGGTGAAACAAAAAAGAAAAAAGGTCTGGATCTCCAGTGGAAGATCCTCATCGGCATTGTCGCCGGTATATCACTGGGCATATTTTTCAATAGCGTCTATGGCGCCGGGGTCACCTCGGGGCCCATCTACATGCTGAAAATGATATTCAAATACGGTGGGGATATCTTCATCCGGCTGCTCAGGATGATGATCGTACCCCTGGTATTCGCCTCCATTTTCATGGCCGTGGTCAACCTGGGCGATATTCGCGCCCTGGGCAGGCTTGGAGGCAAGACGGTTTCCTATTACATGGCAACCACCGCTCTTGCGGTTCTGATCGGTATTGTTCTGGTCAACGTTATCCATCCCGGCAAGGGTATTGATCAGGAGGCCCTGCAGGCACTCAATATCGGCGCTTCAGTGCCGGAAAAGGTGAGTAAGCAGGGGGTGGGAGAGAAGAGTTCGGCCCTGATCATCGTCGACACCCTGGTCAATATGATTCCCAAAAATCCGGCTGCCGCCTTTGCCAAGGGTGATGTGCTGCAGATCATCTTTTTCACCATCTTTTTCGCCATCATGGCCGCGGTGGTGGGCAGGGAGTCGGAACCGCTCTCCAGGGTGATCAACGGGGTGGATCTCATCATGCAGAGGTCGGTGATGACCGTGATGGTGATCGCCCCATACTGTATATTCTTCCTGGTTACCGCACTGTTTATGGATCTGGGTGTCGCAGCCCTGTCCGCTCTGGGTAAATACGCCTTTACCGTGGTGTTGGGATTGGCGATCCACGCGGGCGTTACCCTTTCGATTCTTGTTCTGGTGCTCGGCCGCTACAGTCCCCTGAAGCTGTTCAAGGCCCTGATGCCCGCCATTATGACCGCCTGGTCCACGGCATCAAGCGCCGCCACCCTGCCGCTGACCATGGACTGCCTCTCCAAACGGGCCGGGGTGGATCGAAAAATCGGCAACTTTGTTCTTCCCCTGGGCGCCACGGTCAATATGGACGGCACTGCTCTGTATGAGTCCATCGCCGTTGTTTTCATCGCCGAGCTGCTGGGGATCGACCTGACCATCGGCATGCAGATCGTCATCTTCATCACCGCCACCCTGGCGGCCATCGGTGCGGCGGCGATTCCCGGAGCCGGCCTGGTCACCATGGGTATCGTCCTCACCGCCGCCGGTCTTCCCCTCGACGGTATCGGCCTTATTCTGGCCATTGATCGGATTCTCGATCAATTCCGTACAGCGGTCAACGTCTGGGGTGATGCCACCGCAGCCATTGTAGTCGGCCGGATGGAAAATGCCATCACCGATGTCGATATTCAGGAACTTGAGACCGAGTTTGAAACCGGCGCCACCGCCTAGCCTTTGCCAAACAGGAGGAGTATATGGATTTCCCAAAACATATCGGTAGCTTCATGCTTCACGATATCATCGGTAAATGGAAGTACAAGGGCAATGATCTCGTCAGTGCCCATTATATCAGGGTAGGCAGCCGTATGGATATGTATATCAGAACCGTTGCCGATAAGAACGGTGAGCGTACCTATCAGATCCAGTTGCGGGACAGCTATATCAGCGGCATTGCAAGTCTTGAAGAGGCGGTAGCTGTTGCCGAGGAGGTTATTGAGGAAAACAGCCAGTTCATAGAAGGATAAGGGGGCTGCACAGAGTATTTGACCTGTTCTGCGGCGACTGATCCATCCATGTTCTCCGTCAACGGCTCAGGATGACAGCACCCTGTCTGATTCTTTCCCGGCCATGGAGACGCTCCGGCAGGAAGGAGCAGGGAAACAGCATCAGGGTTCAGCCAGTCACCGGTGAAGGAGAAGAAGGCACATCCCCCCGACTCCGCCTCCGGAAGGTGATTGTTTCACCTTCCGGAGGCGGAAATATCCTTTTTCGTTTGGTTAATCATGCTTTAAGGAGGTATATTGCCGTTACAGAGTAAAGGATGATTTTTTTCTTCATTCTTTATATTGTTGTGTCGATAAAGTCCAACAGATGGACAATTGATGATACACTGAGAGTAATAGGATGAAAGAGGATGAAAGAGATATGAAGCGAAAAAACAGCACGCCGCCGGCGGAAGAAGAACGGGTCCGTTATTGCCGTGCCTTTCCCGACCGCCGCAAGGCAACTCTGCAGTCCTTCCTCTTTTCTTTTTTTCGGACCCGGCGCAAGGGGCCACGTCGTCAGGGAGAGCTGAACAAGAAGTACTTTCCCGATTGATCGTCACCTGTAAGCGGAAGAGGAGGAGTCATCGCCCGGCTCCCGTTAGAATTTTGCTGAGTTACGTAATTGATCACGGGCACCGCATCTTTACACGCTCTCTCCCGGCCGCATAGTGGGCTATAGCGGCCGGGAGAGAGCGTGCAAATCTGCAGCACCTGTGACCAATTACAGTTTAGAAGCAAGATATACCGCGGGTTTACATATCCCGTGACCGGTTACGAAAGACGCCCATATGGACATTCTTGTCAACTCCACCGAGTTCGAAAACCGCATTGCCCTGGTGGAAAACGGTAACCTGCTGGAGTTTCACCTTGAACGGCCGGCGGAGAAGGGCCTGGTCGGCAATATCTATCGCGGCCGGGTGGTCAGGGTTTTGCCGGGAATGCAGGCGGCGTTTGTGGAAATTGGTCTGGAGCGCACCGGTTTTCTCTACGTCGATGACGTCTTTGTCCCCATGGCCGGTCTCGACAACCTTATCCCCGAATCAAACGGTAAATGCCTGGCCGCGCCCTTGGCTCCGGTACCGGCCGACACCCTGGATCCGCGTTCACCGGGCACCAATATCGACGATCTCCTCACCGAAGGCCAGGACGTGTTGGTGCAGATCAGCAAGGAACCCATCGGCAGCAAGGGGGCCCGGCTCACCTGCCACATCACGCTGCCCTGTCGCAATCTGGTCTTTATGCCTTTTACGGATCATATCGGTATATCGAGAAAGATCGTTGACGAGGAGATCCGGGACAAGCTGAAGGAAAAGATCGAGAAACTGCGGCCGGCGGGCACCGGTTTCATTGTCCGCACGGTGGCCGAGCACGTTGACGATGCCGAACTGGAAGGAGATATGGAATTTCTTCTCCTGCTCTGGGACGAGATCCGCACCCGCTCGCAGAAGGCGCCGGTGCCCAGTCTCGTCTACAAGGATCTGGACATGGTGCTGCGGTCGGTGCGCGACCTCTTTACCGAGGATGTCGCCCGGTTGATCATCGATGACGGACAGGGATATGATAATCTCATACGTTTCGTCAACACCTTTGCCCCCCATCTGCGGGACCGGATCAGTTTCTATGATCAGAAAACCCCCCTGTTCGAGTCCTATGGCATTGAGGTGGATATCAACCGTGCCCTGGACAAAAAGGTCTGGTTGCGCTCCGGCGGCTATATCATCATCGAAAAAACCGAGGCCCTGACGGTCATCGACGTCAATACCGGCCGCTACGTGGGGCGGAGCAATCTGGCCGCCACCATTTTCAAGACCAACATGGAGGCGGTCAAGGAAATCGCCTACCAGCTCCGACTGCGTAATATCGGCGGCATCATTATCATCGACTTCATCGACATGGATAGCGAGGATCAGCGCCGGGAGCTGTTCACCGCCTTTCAGGAGGCCATGAGCAAGGACAGCAGGAGGGTGAATATTCTCAAGATTTCGGAATTCGGCCTGGTGCAGATGACCCGGAAACGTTCCTGCGAATGCCTGCTGGAGATGATGTGCGAGCCCTGTTTCTACTGCTCCGGCAAGGGAGTGCTCAAGTCACGCCGAACGGTCTGTTACGAGATTTTCAGGGAAATTTCCAGAAAATCTGCTAATATCAAGGGCTCCGGGGTCACCTTGAAGGTTCACCCCCGTATTGCGGACATGCTTTTCAAGGAGGAAAACAATACCATAGAGCAGCTTGAAAAACAGACCGGCAAACGCTTTACGATTATTCCCCGAGAGGCGCATATCGAGGAATATGAGATCATCTGGAACCAGTGACGGATCCTGCCGCCGACCCTGACTTCCATCCCTGTTGTTCCAATCCCTGCAACCACCATCTGCGATTACAACGAACATGGCACGACGTATAACCGGAAGAGCGCCGCGAAAACGACGCAATCCCTTGAAAAAAGGACCAATATTACTGTTTCTTTCCCTCCTGCTGCTGGCGGCTCTGGCCGGCGGCGGCGTCATCCTCTTTGAGGGAGAAAAGCCGGCGATTAGCCTGCAGGAAAAGATCACCCACCTGGGGAACCGGCGGACGATCGCCTTTGGAGTGGAGGATCGGCGCAGCGGTATCCGGGAGGTGACGGTCTCCCTGCTGCAGAAGGGCAGGGCGACGCAACTCTACAAAAAGACCTTTGAACGGCGCGCCTACTTTTCCCGGGCCGGCGAGGAGAAGTTGAGCGACAAGCTTCTCTTTGACGGCAAAAAGGCCGGAGCCGCAGACGGTAAGGCGGAACTGCTCATCACCGCCTGTGATTTTTCCCTGCGGGGGATGCTCCGGGGTAACAGGAGCGAGCTGCGGCTGCCGGTGACCGTGGATACAAAACCACCGAAGATTACCCTGATCCACTCCCAGCGCTATATCCGGCCCGGAGGCAGCGGAGTCGTTGTCTATTCGCTTTCGGAGGAGGCGCCGCACCATGGTGTGCGCATCGACGATGCCCTGTTCCCCGGCTTCCCGCTGGAGCCGGGATCAAAAAAACGGTATGTCGCCTTTATCGCCCTGCCCTGGAATACCAAGGCCGTGGGGAATTCCTGGGTGTTTGCCGAGGATGCGGCCGGCAATAACGGGAAAAGCGGCTTTACAATGAAGATCAAAAAGGTGGCCGACAAAAGGGATCGCATCAACGTCGGCGACTCCTTCCTCAAGCGGAAGATTCCCGAATTCCAGGAACACTACCCGGAGATGAGCGGCAGCCTGCTTGATCAGTATCTCTTCGTCAACAACCGGGTCAGAAAGCAAAACAACGAAACCATCCGGAAAATCTGTTCCCGCTCCGGCAGCGAGCGGCTCTGGGAAAACAGTTTCAGCCGCATGCCCGGCGCGGGCAGGGCCGGGTTTGCCGACCAGCGCACCTATTACTATAAGGGCAAGCCCATCGACCATCAGGTGCACCTGGGCATGGATATCGCCTCCACCGCCCGGGTGGAGATCAAAGCCGCCAACCGCGGCAAGGTGGTCTTTGCCCAATACCTGGGGATCTACGGCAACACCGTGATCCTCGACCATGGTCAGGGAGTCTTCAGTCTTTACTCCCACTTGAGTCGCATCGACGTACGAGAGGGAGATGCGGTGGAGAGCAACACCGTTATCGGCCGCAGCGGCGCCACCGGGATGGCGGGCGGCGATCACCTGCACTTCAGCATACTGATCAACGGTATCTTCGTCTCCCCGGTGGAATGGTGGGATCAGCACTGGATCGATGTTAATATCAACGATGTGCTCTGACCCGGTGTGATGACCGGCAGGCTCGGTTCATTCTTTCCCATGGTGCGGTTCCGTTCCTTTCCCCTGCTGCTCTACAGCTATCTGGCCACCGAGATGCTTGCACCGTTTTTCGCAAGCTTTCTGATTCTCTACTCGGTCTTTTTCCTGGTACGCCTTGTTCCCCTGCTCGATGTGGTCCTTGATCTGGGTATCGGCCTGGGGGATTTCATCCGGCTCGTTGCCTATATCTTTCCCCACATGCTCATGTATATCATCCCCATGGCCGGCATGATGGGCACGATCATCTGTTTTACCCGGCTTACCAACGACCGGGAGATTCTCGCCTTCAAGGCCTGCGGCATCAGCCTCTACCGGATGCTGCCGCCGGTGATCATCATCGCCCTGGCCATATCCGTCCTTGCCGGGCTTTTTTCCATCAGGCTCATCCCCGCCGGTGAAATCGCCATGAAGCAGCTCATGTTCCACCTGGCCAAGAAGAAGATCGACAAGGGGCTGGAAGAGAAAAAGTTCACCGAGGCGCTCGGTGATCTGGTGGTCTATGTCGACCATATCGACAGGGAGACGGAACGCTGGTACGGAGTCCACGTCTCGGACATGCGCGGCCGCGAGCTGCCCATCATCACCATTGCCCAGACCGGTCACATGGTGTCGGACATGGACAACATGCGGGTGGTGATCGTCCTCAATAACGGCAGCCTGCACAGCACCGACGGCACGGACAGCCAGGTGATCCGCTTCAGGAGGTATCGGTTGCAGATTCCCCTCAAGCCGCCCACCATCATCAACGGTACGGATGTGACCTCGCTCAACCATGGGGCCATGACCATGGGCCAGCTTCTCGAAGCCGCCGATCACTACGGCCGTGACAGCCGCCGGGGCCTGGTCTATCTGATGGAGTTCCACACCCGGCTGACCCTGCCGGTGGGCTGTTTCATCCTCAGTCTCCTCGGGGTGCCCTTTGGACTGCAGGCTTCACCGGGCAGACGGGCCATCGGCGTGCCCATGGGGCTGTTTGTCTTTGTCCTCTATTACCTGTTCTACACCACGGGAAAAATGCTCAGCGAGGAAAGGGTGCTGCCGGTGGGGGTCGGCATGTGGATGGTGAATATCATTTTCGCCCTGGCAACGATCTATGTCTTTCGCCGGGTGGTGGCGGAAAAGAGCATCCTGCCGGCCAGGGTTGCGAATCTGTTTTATCTCCTGTGGGAGAGGTATATCCGGCCGCCTGCCCGGGTGGTGCGGGAAAAGGTGTCGGCATTGATCACCCCCGGCAGCAAAAAAGCCGCGACTGCGCCCGTCGGTCCCGGAGCGGCAGCACCCATCCATGCCGACCCCGACACCCATATCTTTCACCTGCCCGGTTGTCGTCATTACAACAATCCCGCCTGCACGCGGCATTTTCGCGATCCGGAGCTTGCCCATGAAGACGGATTCCAGCCCTGTGTTCATTGCCGCCGGAAACTGGCCAAATTCCACGGCAGCGGCCTGTAGGCGGCGGCAGGCCCGGTGATCCGGCTTCTTCCCGGACCTCCAGTGAAAATGAGGTGCCTGTGATCAACTGCATCACATGGTATCGCCCTGCGGCTCTTCCAGCACCCGCATCTTCTCCACGCTGTAACCGTTTTTTTCCAGAACTTCTTTGAGTTTTTCCTCGCTCACCTCTTCTTCCTCAAAGGTGATAACCGCGGTGTGGTTTTCGAAGTCGGTGACCACATCCACCACGCCTTTCTGTTCATAGAGGGCGGAACTCGCCCCTTCGGCCGAACCGTGTCAGGTAATTTCGGGGACCGTGAACTTGTAGGTGTGCTCCCCGGCCCTCAATGGCGAACCGGTCGGCGGCAGGGTCAGTGACAGTATGAAGGCCAGGGTGATTCCGGGAAAGAGTTTGCGCATGATGTTCTCCTTATGTCATTTTCGAAAATGTTTTTCTTATGGCCCGCAGGGCGGTTTCATAATCAGGGTGAATAATGATTCCTGATAGTTTTATATCTATCATGCTGAATTTTATTCATTATATCAAATATCATTACAATTTGGTCACGGATTCGGGAATGGGACTATATCGGCTCAGGCAACAGGGTTGAAGCGGTTGGCAAATATAAAAAAAGAAAGTCGGAAGAGAAAAGAAAAAATCTTGCCTGCATTCGTCACTTTGAGTATTACTTCGCCTACTGAACAGATATTCAGAGCCGCCCGGGCACCACCCCGGAATCCCTTGTGTGAAGCCGGTTGCCGGTGGGTCCCAACCTGATGCGGATCTCTCCTTTTGATGGAAAAAGAAGGTATGGAAGAAAAGAAATCGGTCTGGATGTCAGGCAACGAGGCCATTGCCCGGGCAGCCTGGGAAGCGGGGGTACAGGTGGCCTCCGGATACCCGGGAACACCCTCCACGGAAATTATGGCCAATCTCACCGGCTACGACGATGTCTATACCGAGTGGGCGCCCAATGAAAAGGTGGGGCTGGAGGTGGCGGTGGGCGCCTCCTTTGCCGGTGTCCGGGCCTTTGCCACCATGAAGCATGTGGGGCTGAACGTGGCCGCTGATCCGCTTTTCACCGCTGCCTATACCGGGGGCCGCGGCGGGCTTGTGGTGCTCACCGCCGACGATCCCCAGATGCACAGTTCCCAAAACGAACAGGATAACCGCAACTACGCCTTTGCCGCCAAGCTGCCCATGCTTGAGCCCTCGGAACCGGCCGAGGCGCACCGGATGCTGCAGCGGGCCTTTGATCTCAGCGAGGAATTCGACCTGCCCGTGCTTTTCAGGATCACCACCCGCATTGCCCACGTCAAGGGTGTGGTCCGGGTGGGGGATCGCCGGCAGCCCGCGGCTGCCTCCATCGAGAAGATGCCGGCCAAGTTCGTGATGCTGCCGGGGAATGCCCGCCTGCGGCGTGCGGATCTGGAAAAACGGTTTGCCGGTCTGCGGCGGCTTGCCGAAACCCTGGAGGAAAACCAGGTGGAAGAGGGCGATACCCGTCGGGGATTCATCACCGCCGGAGTTGCCTACAACTATGTGAAGGAGGCCTTCCCCGAAGCCGCGGTGCTCAAACTCGGCATGGTCTGGCCCCTGCCTGAAAAAAAGATCCGCGATTTCGCCGCCCGGGTCGACGAGCTGATCGTCGTCGAGGAACTGGATCCCTTTCTCGAAACCCACATCAGGGCCATGGGCATTGAATGCCGCGGCAAGGAGATGATCCCGGACCAGGGAGAGCTCAACTCCTTTTTGCTGAAAAAAGCGCTGGGCGAGCTGCCGGCAGTGGAGATATTCGAGTCCCCGGAGCTGCCCATGCGGCCCCCCAATATGTGTGCCGGCTGTCCCCACCGCGGCATCTTCCACGGTCTTTCCAGGATGAAGAACGTCTTTGTCTCCGGGGACATCGGCTGCTATACCCTGGGTTTTTTGCCGCCGCTTTCGGCCATGGATTCCTGCGTCTGCATGGGAGCCTCCATCACCGTGGCCCACGGCATGGCCAAGGCGCTGGGGCCGGAGGGCGAGGGCAGGCTGGTGGCGGTGCTTGGCGACTCCACCTTTGTCCACTCCGGAATCACCGGACTGATCAACACCGTCTACAACGACTCCTACGCCACGGTGATTATTCTGGATAACAGAACCACGGCCATGACCGGGCACCAGCAGAATCCCCTCACCGGCAAAAACATCCGCGGTGAGGCTGCTTCCCGCATCGATCTCGAGGCCCTGTGCCGGGCCGTCGGCGTCCGGCGGGTGATAACCGTCAATCCCCACGAGGTTAATGCTGTCCGCCGGGTGCTCAAGGAGGAAATCGCCCGACCCGAGGTGTCGGTGATCATCAGCAAGGCTCCCTGTGTGCTGCTGCCGGAGATGAAAAACAATCCCCAGCCGCCCTATGTCACCGTAACCGAAAAGTGCAACGGTTGCCGTGCCTGCGTGGGGCTGGGCTGTCCGGCCATCAGCTGGACATCGCTCACCCCGGAGGAGGCGACGGAGATGGGATATCCCGGGAAACAGAAAGGCTATGCCGTCATCACCCGGGTACAGTGTAACGGCTGCGGCCAGTGTGCCGAGCTCTGCAAGTTCGAGGCAATTGTCCGGCAGGAGGAGAAGCGATGAAAGAGGCGGGATCCATACTCTTTACCGGAGTCGGTGGGCAGGGTATTCTGCTGGCCAGTGAACTGACCGCCCATGCCCAGCTGGCCGCCGGCTATGATGTCAAGAAGAGCGAGGTGCACGGCATGGCCCAGCGGGGCGGTTCCGTGGAGGCCCATCTGCGCTATGGCCGGCGTATCTATTCCCCGCTCATCGAACCGGGAGGCGCCGATATCCAGGTGGCCTTCGAGGTGATGGAGGCGGGGAGGTATCTGCCCTATCTCCACCGGGACAGCGCCGTGGTGGTGAATCTGCAACGGATCAATCCGCCGGCCGTGGCCCTTGGCATGACCACCTATCCCCAGGGAATTCTCGAGGAGCTGGAGGGAAGGGGTATCAACGTGGTGGCCCTGGATGCCTTTGGAATCGCCCGTGATCTCGGCGAGGTGCGCACCGCCAACGTGGTGATGGTGGGAGCCATGTCCAACTTTCTTGCCGCGGATCCCGACATCTTCCTGGAGGTGATCGACACCAGGGTGAAGAGGGGATTTCGGGCGGTCAACAGGGAGGCGTTTGCCGCCGGCCGGGCCCAGGTCAAATGAGCGCCGGCAGCGGGCCGGCGACCGTTTTTCGAAAATCGAGTGTAACGAGAGGAAGTGGCGATGATTGATGTTGATGAAATGGAGAGGCTGCCGCGGGCCGGGCTGGAGGCCGTTCAGCTTAGGCGGCTCCGGAAACTGGTGGCTGGAGTCTATGAACGGGTTGCCCCCTACCGGGCCAAGATGGATGAGGCAGGAGTGAAACCGGAAGACATCCGGTCCCTGACTGATCTGCAGAAACTGCCTTTTACCACCAAGGACGACCTGCGCGACAACTACCCCTTTGGTCTTTTCACCGTGCCCATGGATGAGGTGGTGCGGGTGCACGCCTCCTCGGGAACCACCGGCAAGCCGACGGTGGTCGGCTATACCGCCGCTGATATCTCGATGTGGGCCGATATCATGGCCCGCTGTCTTGCCATGGCCGGGGTAAAAAAAGGTGACATGGTTCACAATGCCTACGGCTATGGCCTCTTCACCGGCGGTCTCGGCGCCCATTACGGCGCCGAGCGCCTGGGAGCCACGGTGATTCCGGTATCCGGCGGAAATTCCAAACGACAGATCACCATCATGCGGGATTTCGGCTCCACCGTACTCCTGGCCACCCCTTCGTACGCCCTCAACCTTGCCGATACCATGGCCGATATGGGGGTCTCTCCCGATGAGCTGAAATTGCGGGTGGGTATCCACGGCGCCGAACCCTGGAGCGAAAATATGCGCCAGGAGGTGGAGCGCAAACTCGGTATCCGTGCCGTCGACATCTACGGTCTTTCCGAGGTGATCGGCCCCGGCGTCTCCATGGAGTGCCTGGAGACCGACCATGGTATGCATGTGCTGGAGGATCACTTTTTGCCGGAGATCGTCGATCCGGAGACCTTCGAGCCGCTGCCCCCGGGTGAAAAGGGGGAACTGGTTTTCACCACCCTCACCAAGGAAGCCTTCCCCATCATCCGCTATCGGACCAAGGATATCTCCCGGTTGATCACCGAAACCTGTTCCTGCGGTCGTACCCTGGTACGCATGGAAAAGGTCACCGGCCGCACCGACGACATGCTGATCATCCGCGGGGTCAATGTCTTCCCCTCCCAGGTGGAACATGTGCTCATGGGAATCGAGGGCGTGGAGCCCCATTACCGGATCGAGGTCAACCGCGAGGGCAATCTGGATACCATGGACGTGCAGGTGGAGGTCTCGGCCGGACTCATGGAACAACCGGAGGAGGAACGCCAGGCGCTGACCGGGAAGATCCGCAGTGAGATCAAGGATTTGCTGGGCGTCACCTGCGGGGTGGAACTGGTGGCTCCGAAAACCATTAAACGCAGCGAAGGCAAGGCCCAGCGGGTTATCGATAATCGCCGCCTCTAGGCGTATCCGGCCGTGATTCCGTCGCCGGGGAGGATTGTCGGAAAACCGGTTGGCCGGAGGGAGAGATATATTCGTGACTGTTGAACAACTCGCCGTTTTTCTGGAAAATAAATCGGGTCGGCTGGCAGAGGTCAGCCGCATTCTCGCCGAACACGATATCAACATCAGGGCGCTTTCCGTGGCCGATACCATCGATTTCGGCATCCTGCGGATCATCGTCAACAAGGTGGAGACCACCCGCGAGATCCTCAGGAAACACGGTTTCACCGTGGGCAAGGTCAGGGTGGCGGCGGTGGAGGTGGAGGACCGCCCCGGGGGACTGGCCTCCGTCCTTGAGGTGATCCGGCAGGCCGGGATCAATGTCGAGTATATGTATGCCTTTGTCCACAGAAACGGCTCCAGGGCCACCCTCATCTTTCGTTTCGACGACATGGACCGGGCGGTGGAGGTGCTGGAGCAGGCGGGGATCACCTTGGCGGGCGTCGATCAGGCGTGAAGAGACATGGATATGTGCGGGGGAATGACGGTGTTTTTGCCGTTTTTCCTTCGGTTTTCAACCAAATACAAGGAGGTAACATGAAACAGGCAATGGGAAAAGTTGTGCTGGCAGTGGCGGCCCTGGCGCTGATGACCGTGGCCCAGGCAAGTGCCGGAACCATCAAGATCGGGGCCATCCTGGCGGAAACCGGGCCGGCCGGTTTCCTCGGCAAACCCGAGGTCAAGACCCTGCAGATGCTCACCGAGCAGATCAACGCCGCCGGCGGCATTGCCGGTAACAAGGTGGAAATGATCATCAAGGATTCGGGCGGCGCCAAGGAAAAGGCGGTCTCTTTCGCCAAGCAGCTCATCGAGGAGGAAAAGGTCTTCGCCATTCTCGGACCCACCCGCAGTGGTTCCACCATGGCCATCAAGAATATCTGCGAGCAGGCAAAAACCATTCTGATCTCCTGCGCCTCGACCAAGAAGATCGTTGATCCGGTTGCCAAGTATGTCTTCAAGACTCCCCAGAACGACAGCCTGGCGGTGCGCAAGATCTTCGAAGAGATGCAGAAGCAGAAGATCGACAAGATCGCCGTGGTGGTCGGCGGCACCGGTTTCGGCAAGATGGGCAAGATGTTCATGAACAAGCTGGCCCCCGAGTACAAGATCACCATTCTGGCCAACGAGGTCTATTCGCCCAAGGCCACCGACCTTTCTGCCCTGGTCACCAAACTCATGGCCAATAAGGAGATCCAGGCCGTGGTCAACTGGTCCATCGTTCCGGCCCAGACGATCCTGGCCAAGAATATGCGTCAGGCGGGTTGGGATGCCAAGCTGTTCCAGAGCCATGGTTTCGGCAACATCAAGTATGTGGAGGCCGGCGGCAAGGCAATGGAGGGAATCATCTTTCCGGCCGGTCGGCTGCTGATCGCCGATACCCTGCCGGATAATCATCCCCAGAAAAAGGTGCTGACCAGCTACAAGAAGGCCTACGAGGAGAAGTACAAGGAGCCGGTGAGCACCTTCGGCGGCCATGCCTACGATGCCTTCATGATCCTCAAGACCGCCGTTGAAAAGGCGGGGGGGCCGGACAAGGAAAAGGTGCGGGCGGCCATCGAGACCCTGACCTTTGCCGGCACCGGCGGCGTCTTCAAGTTCTCGCCCGAGGACCACAGCGGTCTGAGCATCGATGCCTTTGAGATGATGACGGTCAAGGACGGTAAATTCGTCAAATACCAGTGATCCGTCAACCATCGGCAACCGGGCGGATGAAACAGATGGTTCATCCGCCTTTTTTATGATCCATCCATGACCATTGATCTTTTTTTCCAGTATCTGCTGGCCGGTATCTCCTACGGGATTATTTACGGTATTGTCGCCGTCGGCTTCAACATAATCTACAACACCACCGGCATCATCAACTTCGCCCAGGGCGAATTCGTCATGCTCGGCGGCATGATCGCCGTCTCCCTGACCGCGGTCCTGCCCCTGCCCCTGGCTGTCGCCGGCGCCGTACTCATCACCATGGTCATCGGCGCGCTCATGGAGATTATCTTTATCCGCTGGCTGGACAATCCCTCGGTGTTGCGGATGATCATCATCACCATCGGGCTCTCCATTCTCACCCGCGAGGCCGCCCTCCACATCTGGGGGGAGAATATCCGTTCACTGCCCTATTTTTACGGCGACGAACTGACCACCATCGAGATCGGTTCCGTGCGGGTGCCGCCGCAGATCCTCTGGGTCATCGGCATCTGCTCGGTCATGGTGGCCGGTCTGAGTCTTTTTTTCAAGATAACTCCCCTGGGACGCGAGATGCGGGCCTGTGCCGCCAACCGCACCGCCGCCACCCTCTGCGGCATCAACGCCCGCAACATGGTCACCTTCTCCTTCATGCTCAGTGCCGGTATCGGCGCTCTGGCCGGCTGCGTGATGTCTCCCATCACCTATACCCAGTACGATATCGGCACCGGCCTGGCCATCAAGGGATTCACCGTTGCCATTCTCGGCGGCCTGGGAAACTCCCTGGCCGCGGTGGCGGCGGGATTGCTGCTCGGAGTGATCGAGGCCTTCAGCATCACCGTGGTTCCCCTGGCCTTTCAGGATGCCATCGCCATCACCATTCTGCTTATTATTCTCTTTCTCCGGCCCCACGGAATATTCGGTTCCAGTGAAGCCGCGGGGCTCAAGGAGTTCTGATGAAGGCGCGCAGAAACGGTTCCATCGCTCTTCTCGTCGTCCTGGTGGTTGCCATCCAGCTGCTCACCGGGCTGACCGGCACCCGGTTCTACCTCACCCAGCTCACCATGTCCGCCTACTATGCCCTGGTGATCATCGGCTTGTCGGTGGTCATGGGCTATGCCGGCCAGATATCTCTGGGACATGCCGGATTTTTCGCCATCGGCGGTTACCTGTCAGCGGCGCTCACCACCCGTAACCTCATCCCCTTCAGGGAGTTGGGCATCATCGGCATGCTGGACAAGATGGGGCTGCTCGCCAACGGACAGGATATGTACGGAGAGCAGCTTCTCACGGTGCAGCCCTGGGCCGCCTGTCTCCTTGCCCTGGCGCTCACCGTGCTCATCGCCTTCTTCATCGGTATCCCGGTGCTCAAGCTCAAGGGCCATTACCTGGCCATGGCCACCCTGGGATTCGGCACCATCAT
This sequence comes from uncultured Desulfobulbia bacterium, assembly GCA_964446115.1. Taxonomy (GTDB): domain Bacteria; phylum Desulfobacterota; class Desulfobulbia; order Desulfobulbales; family Desulfobulbaceae; genus CAYUNE01. Next base: position 36,848 of record CAYUNE010000021.1, read on the forward strand.
CCACCGCATCGTGCTGGCCACTCCCTATTTCGGCGAGGCGGACGGCATTTCCGACGTCCCCGGCTTCGTCCTGCTGCCGGCCATGGCCGGAATCGGCCCACTCACGGTGAGTGGGGATTTCAGCGCCCGGGTCGCCAACTACTATATCGCCTGTTTTGTTCTGGTGGTCGGCATGGTGCTGCTGCTTAACCTTATTGATTCCCGCACCGGCCGCGCCCTGCGGGCGATCCACGGTTCCGAGGAGGCGGCCGCGGCCATGGGCGTGGACACCTCCCGGGCAAAGCTGTATGTCTTTGTCCTCAGCGCCGTGTATGCCGCCCTGGCCGGGGTGCTTCTCGTCCATTACAACGGCAGCATCGGCCCGGGGGAAGCCTCGGTGATGAAGTCGGTGCGCTATGTGGCCCTGGTGGCGGTGGGCGGCATGGCCAATCTCTGGGGGGCCCTGACCATGGGGATCGTGCTCACCTTTCTGTCCATGCGCGGCGTTTTCGGTTCGTATGACGATGCGGTGTTCGGCTTGATTCTTATTGGCATTATGCTCTTTGCGCCGGAGGGGATTTTGGGCATTCGGTTGAAATCGCTCGTCAGTCGTTTCCGCGACAGCAGCGGAGCGGAGGAGTAGAAACAAATGCTTGAGCTCAAGCGGGTCAACAGATACTTCGGCGGCTTGCACGCGGTCAGCGATGTGAGCTTCCGGGTTGCCGCCGGTTCCATCAAGGCGGTTATCGGCCCCAACGGCGCCGGCAAAACAACCCTTTTCAACCTCATCGCCGGAACCCTGCCGCTTTCATCGGGCGTCATTTCCTTCCGGGGAGAGGAGATCCAGGGGTTGAAACCGCACCAGGTGGCGGCCCGGGGCATGTCACGGACCTTTCAGAACATCAAGCTGTTTCATGGCATGACCGCCCTGGAGAATGTTATGCTGGGTCGCCATGTGAGGAGCCGGGCCGGATTTTGGGCCGGTATGCTGCATCTACCCGCCACCTGGAGCGAGGAGCGGGAGATCAGGAACCGGTCAATGGAGCTGCTGGAGCTGCTGGAGATCGCCGACTACGCCGATGTCGAGGCCACCAGCCTGGCCTTCGGACAGCAGCGGGCCGTGGAAATGGCCCGGGCCCTGGCCACGGAACCTAAACTGCTGCTGCTGGATGAACCGGCGGCGGGTCTCAACATCTATGAAACCGGGGAGGTGGGCCGGCTGATCAGCCGTATCCGGGAGATGGGAATCACCATTCTGCTGGTGGAGCATGACATGTCGCTGGTCATGGATATCTCCGATGAGATCGTCGTGCTCAGTTTCGGGGAAAAGATCGCCGAGGACACTCCGAGGGCGATCCAGCAAAACAGCGAGGTCATCAGGGTGTATCTCGGTGAGGAGTAAAGGCGGCGGACTTAAGCCGGATGGGAAAATATGCTGAAGATCAGAAATCTTGATTCCGGATACGGCAAGCTGCGGGTGCTCAAGCGGCTTTCCCTGCATGTCGATGCCGGCGAGATCGTCACCATCATCGGGGCAAACGGAGCGGGCAAGACCACGCTTCTCGGCACCATTGCCGGATTGTTGCGGCCCATGGTGGGTGAAATCAGGTTCCACGACCTGGACCTGGGCAGGCTGCCGGCGCAGAAAATCGTCAGCCACGGTATCTCGCTGGTGCCCGAGGGCAGGCAGGTATTCGCCACCATGAGTGTGGAGGAAAATCTCATCCTCGGCGGCTATGTGCTGCAGAAGAGGAAGGGCAAGCCGGCACTGCTGCGTGAACTGCAACATCAGTATGAGCTTTTTCCCGTGCTCCGCGAGCGCAAGGATCAGCTGGCGGGCACCCTGTCCGGCGGAGAACAGCAAATGCTGGCCATGGGCCGGGCCCTGATGGCGGCGCCGCGCCTTATCATGATGGATGAGCCCTCCACCGGCCTGGCGCCGCTCATTGTCAAGGATATCTTCACGATTATTGTGCGGCTGCGTGACGAGGGCAACACCGTGTTGCTGGTGGAACAGAATGCCAGGGCGGCCCTGGCCATTGCCGACCGCGGCTATGTGCTGGAAACCGGGAAGATCATTCTTCAGGGACCGGCCGAGGATCTGCTGGCAAACCGCGACGTGCAACGTGCCTATCTGGGGCGGGAAAAAATTCAATGAGCGTTGGGAAAAGGACCTTCACCCAGGGAGAGATATGATGTGGGAACAGGAAAAAGAGTGTATGGCCAGGGAGGATTTGGAGCAGCTGCAGCTTGAACGGTTGCAGTCGACCCTCTACCGGGTGGGCACCCACGTGCCCTTTTACAGCAAAAAGTTTGCCCAACTGCGTATCAACTACGACGATATCCGCAGTCTCGACGATATCCGCCGCCTGCCCCTGACCTGCAAGGAGGATTTACGCAACAACTATCCGTACGGCCTCTTTGCCGTTCCCCTCAGGGATGTGGTGCGCATTCACTCCTCTTCCGGAACCACCGGGCTGGCCACGGTGGTGGGATATACCGGGAACGACCTGAAAAACTGGGCCAACCTGGTGGCGCGTATCTTGACCGCCGCCGGTGTCACCAAGGATGATGTGATTCAGATCGCCTTTGGTTACGGTCTTTTTACCGGTGGTTTCGGACTCCATTACGGTGCCGAACGGCTGGGCGCCTCGGTGATTCCCATTTCCGCCGGCAACACCAGGCGGCAGATCCGGATCATGCAGGACTTCAAGACCACCGCCCTTGTCTGCACCCCAAGTTACGCCCTGGTCATCGCCGATACCATGATGGAGATGGGCGTCAATCCCAACGGTCTTTCCCTGCGGTACGGTCTTTTCGGGGCCGAGCCCTGGTCCGAGGCCATGCGCCGTGAGATCCACGAAAAACTGGGGATTATCGCCACCGACAACTACGGCCTTTCCGAGATTATGGGGCCGGGCGTGGCCGGTGAATGCCGGGAGTGCAATGGCCTGCATATCAACGAGGATCACTTTCTGGTGGAGATCCTCCACCCCGATACCCTGGAGCCGGTGGAACCCGGAGAGATCGGTGAGCTGGTGATCACCACCTTGACCAAGGAGGCCTTTCCCATGATCCGTTACCGCACCCGGGATCTCACCCGCCTCATCACCGAGCCGTGCGGTTGCGGCCGCACCCTCTATCGCATACAGCGAATTATCGGCCGTTCCGACGATATGTTGATCATCAAGGGCGTCAATGTCTTTCCCATCCAGATCGAAAAGGTACTCTTTGAAATCGAGGGCACCGAACCCCATTACCAGATTATCGTGGACCGGAAGGATCATTCCGACCGGATCACCGTCCTGGTGGAGGTTAACGAATCGATTTTCTTCGATACCATGAAGAAGCAGCGGGCCATGGTGGACAAGATCAAAAACCGGCTGGCCACCGAACTGGGCATCAGCGTGAATGTCAAGTTGGTGGAGGAAAAAACCCTGGAGCGTACCCACGGCAAGAGTACCCGGGTGATCGACAACCGACAGCTGTAGCCGCCTTCCCAAACCGCTGCCGGCGGACACTTCCGGCAACATCATTGACTACTTGTGGTTCCACTGTGTGGTGGTCCGCCGTACTTCCGTTTCCCTTTCTCTTTTTTCTCTTTTTTTATATCCCTCTGTGATGATTGGATATTTCCCCTTTGCGGCAAAATAACTCCTTCTGGTCCCGATATTGCTTTTGCCCCTTGGGTAAGAGCTGACGGCCCGGGATGTTACCGGCGGCCTCTTCCCCGGCAACCCTCGGATGAAAGGCGGCTGCGGAAGTATGGTTCCGGGAGCTCACCGGGCGAAAACAACAACTGAGAAAAAGGAGGAAGATCCATGTCGTCACGAGCGCAGCAAAACATGCCCACCCTGATTCTGGGAGGTATCATGTTGGCTTATGGATTAATCGCCAAAACCGGCGTTATGTTGCCGATACTCAAGTATCTGCACACCCATAAGTCGATGGAGTTACAGGTCACCATGGGGCTGACCCTGGGAATTATCGGAATTGTCGCCGCCCTCATCAACATGATCCGTGAGCCGCAGGACACCATTCTCGACCGTTTCGTCCTGCAGCCCATCGGCGGGATTCTGTTGCTCCTGCTCCTGGCCATGGCGGTGCGTTGGTACCTGGAACCCCTGGTCAAGATCATGAGCAAGGCCCTGCAGCCCGCCCTGGGGTTCAAGATCTACAAGGTACTCAATCTCAACTACGTAGTCCTTGGTCTTTTGATCGGGGTCATCGTCACCAACACCTACGGTATCCCCAGGTTTGCGGCATCCGGTGTCAAGTGCGCCCGTTTCGTCCTCAAGATGGGGGTTATCATGCTCGGAGCCCGCTACAGTTTTGCCGAACTGGCCAAGCTTGGCGTCTACAGTGTCTGGCTCATCGGCATTTTCGTCCTCGGTACGGTCTTTCTGGTCCTCTGGTTCGGTAACCTTTTCAAACAGCCGAAAACCATGACGGGGGTGTTGTCCGCCGGTATGGGAGTCTGCGGGGTCTCCGCCACCGTGGCCGTGGCCCCGGTGGTCAAGGCGCGGAGCGCGGAAATGGCCTATACCATCGGCACCATTCTCTCCTTCGGCATCATCTGTATGTTCGTCTTCCCCACCATCGGCAAGATGGCGGGAATGAATCCGGTGCAGTTCGGCGCCTGGGCCGGCACCGGCATCCTCAACTCGGCCCAGGTTGCGGCCGCAGCCCTGGCATTCAACGCCGTTGATATCAAGACGCTCAAAGTTGCAGAAATATTCAACATTACCAGGGTTCTCTTTCTGCCCATCATCGTGCTCGTCCTTGCCACCTGGTTCGGCAAGGAGGCCGGCCAGAAACTGAGTTTCAAAACCGTGGTCATCGACAAGTTTCCCATCTTTATCCTCGGTTTTCTGCTGCTGTTCGCCATGTCTTCCATGGGGCTTTTTTCGCCGCCTTCCCACTACAAGGGCAAGTTCATCGATGTGAGCTACAACGACCGCAGCCAGATCACCAGCGAGGAATTCGAGGTGCTTGACAAGGCGCTCAAGGAGAACACCATAACCGGTCTGTCCGCAAGTCAGATGGAAGCCGTCCGCGACCTGCACCGGCAAAAGCAGATCGCCGGAAATTTCGACGAACGCAATGACAAAAAACTCTTCGATAAGGTGGGTCGGGCGCGTATGACCGAACTGGAGTCGATTCTGGCGGCTGCCAAGGCCAAAAAGATCCAACTGGCTGCGGATGTCAAACATGTGATCAAACATGCCGTCAAGCAGGTACACAAGAAGTCCAAGACCGTTTCCACCCTCACCGACTGCATGATCTGGTTTTTTGCCTTCGGCCTGATCGGGCTCGGCATGCAGATCACCAAGAAGGCCATCTTTCAGGCCGGCGGCTGGCCACTGGTGATTGGAGGGATTTCGGGTATCATCAAGGCTACCCTCTCCTTCTTTGTGGTGCTCTGGCTGGTAAAGGATGTTGTGTTGAACTAGGAATTACTGATGGAGGATGACGATATGTCGAAGGAAAAGAAAGCCCCTGAAACAACCCATGACGATAAAGACCGGGCCGGTATCGGTCCGGATGCCGATACCGAAAAACTGGAGGAAAGGGCGCTCTCGGTATTTTCCAGCGAGAGAAACGAGGATATCACCGCCCTGATCCTGTGCCTGATCACCACATTTCTGGTGCTGGCCTCCACCAAGTGGCATCTGTTCTAGATGCGTCGAGGGCGTCCGCCGCAGATCGGCGAGACGCAGGCGGCAGCCCGTAACCGCGGTTACGGGCTGCCGGCGTCTTTTTTTCTGTTCCGCATCAGCTGGAGTCGCCCCGTTTTTAATCATCACCCAAAAAAGCCCATGTACGACCATATATTACTCTGCACCCACGGTTCGCCCGGTGCCCGCAAGGCGGAGGATTATGTCTTCGGAAAACTGCTCTCCCACGCGCCCGCTGCCGGGGTGACCGTTCTCACCATCATCGACCGGGACTGGACTCTGATGACCGGCGACGACTGGCTCAACACCTCCCGTACCCGCAACACCTTTCTTGAATATGTGGATGATCAGCTGGGCCGCGAGATTGCCGCAGACTGGCAGCGCATCAGAAAGAGCCATTCCTCCGCCGCCGGTGCCAGGTTCATGAAGGTGGTGGGCCATATCGAGGAGACCATTGTTGCGGCCGCGCTTCAGGAAGAATGTGATCTCATCGTTGTCGGCGGTCGGCGGAACAAACCGCGCCGCCTGACCAGTGTCACCATGGAGCCCGGGCTTGCCGCAAGGCTCAGGAACGAGAAACTTCACCCCCTTTTACCCGTTCCGCTCCTGGTTGTCGGCGGCTGAAATGTTATGGAGCGAGAACCGCAAAAAAAAGGCCTCCGCGAGTATGACCTTGGCCTGACCAACAGCATCATCCTTGCCGATCTGCTGGATATTGAAAAACTCTTCCGCCTCAATCCGCACTGGTTCATCGATGAACTGGTGGAGGAGCACGGCGACTTCAGTGCCCGTCTCAGGGATTATGTCTCCGACCGGGAGTTCAGGCTCCGGGGCAGGTATTCCGCCGCCGCCGACCGTCTGCGGCTGGATTTCGAGGATGGACCGTTGCGCAGTCTCAGTCTGTTTTTTCGCGGCGGAAAACTCCACGGCACCCTTGAACTCCGGGACGCCGGAGCGGACGAGGAGTGCGAACACTATACGCTTCTCTGGTTGCGCGGCATCAGGGAATATCTGCGTCTCTACCGGGTGAACACCCCGGCAAGACGATTCTTCCGGTTTATCATGAACCGGATGGTGCTGCGCATGAATCCATCCCAGCGTAAGATCTGTCTGATGCTCATCAGGTTGACCCTGGTCGAGATCGTCGTCATCCTTGTTATTGTCGTTGGCTATGTTGTCTTTGTTCTGTAATCCTGCTTTATAGCCGTATTGCTGTAGCATTGCCGCTTCCTGAATTTCCGTCGCCCCTTTTGGGTGCGAAGATTCTACGGAAAACACTCTTCCCCTCCGCTTCCGCCGATTCTTCCGCAGGGCTGCTGATCCGCCCTTTGAGCCGTCCGGGCCATGATCCTGTTTTGATGATCACGGGCTGGGCAAAACTTTTTTCTTGCGCTGGACGGGACGATCAAGTTGATTGATATGGGATCTGGGGCCGGAGACTGATATCAGCGACCGGAGGTTTTGTTTTGGATGACTTTTCCGGTAAAAAGGGGAGGTGGTCATGCAGTTACCTGAAGAGGGATGCCTGTTGCGGATCCACATCGGCGAGAGAAGCCGTTACAGGGGAGAGCCGCTCTACAGCTGGATCGTCCACAAGGCCAGGGAGGCGGGGCTTGCCGGCGCCACGGTGCTGCGCGGCATGATGGGATATGGCGCAAACAGCAGGATCAAGACTTCGTCGATTCTATGCCTGTCCGAGGACCTGCCGATGATTGTCGAGCTGGTTGATACCCGGGAACAGTTGGAGCAGTTCATCGACCTCATAGATCCGGTGATCGACGAGGGACTGATGACCATGGAAAAGGTCAATATCAGAGTCTACCGGCCGGGACGCCGCAGCTCCGGGAAATGAAAAATCAGGCCGCATGTGGCGGTTTTATTCTTTTTCAGTGAGATATTTTAGGAGGACAACATGAGCAAGAAAGTGGTGATTGTCGGCGGTGTTGCCGCCGGGCCCAAGGCCGCCTGTCATCTGAAACGGCTGAAACCCGGCTGGGATGTGACCATCGTTGACCAGGACAGCCTGATTTCCTATGGCGGCTGCGGCATTCCCTATTATGTCTGCGGTGATGTTTCCGATGAGTCTGAACTGCGCTCCACCAGTTTTCACATGGTCCGGGATGTGGATTTTTTCAGAAAGGCCAAGGGCGTCACCGTGCGCAACAGGACCAGGGCCCTGGCCATTGACCGACGCAACCGTCTGGTCAAGGTGGAAAATCTGGACAGCGGTGAGAGACGGGAGCTGCCCTACGACAAACTGATGCTCGCCACCGGCGCCTCTCCCTTTGTCCTGCCCATTACCGGTGCCGACCTGGATGGCGTGTTCACCATCAGCGATCTGCACAAGGCAATCGAGATCAAGAAACGGATTTCCCGCGGCCGGGTGGAAAAGGCGGTGGTGATCGGCGGCGGCGCCATCGGCATCGAAATGGCCGAGGCCCTGGCCGACCTTTGGGAGGTGGAGACCACGATCATCGAATTCATGCCCCAACTGCTGCCGCGTATTGTGGACAGGACCTTTGCAGCCATGCTCAAAAATCACCTGGAGGAAAACGATGTCAAGGTGTACCTGGGTGAATCGGCGACTGAAATCATCGGTGATGAGGAGGGGAGGGTGACCGCGGTCAAGACCGCCGAGCGGACCGTTGCCGCTGATCTGGTCATCATGGCCGTGGGCGTGCGGCCACGCAGTGAACTGGCCCGGGAGGCCGGCCTGCAGGTGGCTCCCTGGGGCGGTATCGTCGTCAACCAGCGGTTGCAGACAAGCGATCCCGACATCTATGCCGCCGGCGACTGCATTGCCGTTAACCACCTGGTCACCGGTAAGCAGATGCACGCACCGCTTGGGTCTCTGGCCAACCGTGAAGGTCGCATTGTCGGCGACAACATGGCCGGTATCCCCTCCACCTTCGAAGGAGTGGTGGGCAGTTTCATCATGAAGGCGTTTGACCGCTGCATCGCCGCCACCGGCATCAGCTACGAAACCGCCCTGGCCGAGGGCTTTGATGCCGATTATGCCTTGACCGCACCATCGGACCGGGCCCATTTTTTCCCGGGCGAGGCCATTGTCGTCTTTCAGATGGTTTTTGACCGCCGCACCAGGCGGGTGCTGGGGCTCCAGGGATTCGGCATGATGAACGATTCCATTTCAGCCCGCATTGACGCCGCGGCCGCCCTCATCAGCCGGGGCGCGGTTATCGAGGATTTTGTCAACCTGGAGATGGCCTATGCACCTCCCTTTTCGGCGGCCATCGACTCCATCAATGCCGCGGCCTTTGTGGCCGACAATCTTTGCGCGAACAGGCTGCGGAAAGTGGAGATGGATCGTTTTCTTGCCTGGATGGAAAATTTCGGGGATGAGCCGGGATGGATCGCCCTGGATATCAGGCATCCGCTGGAGGCGACACCCTTTGTGGAGAAATTCGGTTTGGAAAAATGGCTGGCCATACCATATAATGAGATACGGAGCAGGTATGAAGAGCTGCCCGATGACAAGACCATGATTATTCTCTGCGATGCCGGCACCCGCTCCTACGAGGTCCAGGTCTTTCTGGACCATGTCGGCAAGGGGAATACTCTGGTTCTCAGTGGAGGCTTCAATGTGGTGCGAAGGATCGGGGTGAACTGGTATCCGGAGTAGGCCATGCGCCATCGGTTGTGTCGGGGCTCATCCCTGAAATAGCCCGGCTGGTCCCGGTTTATCGGGATAAGCTCCGACGCGCCGGAAACTGCAGATTGAAATGAGTATGGCGAAAATAAACCCGGAACACCTGATCGACGAGATACGAGAAAATATCAAAACCGGAGACCGGCTCAAGGCGCGCCTGGTGCTTGATTGCCTGGGTCAGGTGGACGAGAAGACCCGGCAGCGGATCATCTACGAACTCTCCCGCGCCCCCGCCTCCTTTGCCATTCCGATGCTCAACCATCTGTTGAGTACGGACGACCGGTTGGATGCCCGCCTGCCCATTGTCCGCGAAACTCTCATCTCCCTGCTCATCGCCTATCCGGATGAACTCATCGCCTGCCTTGGGGATGAGGAAATCGACGACAAGACCATTTTTATCCGCACCGCCGGAGAGATAAAACTCTCAGAGGCGGTTCCCGCCCTTGTGGATCTTCTGGCCAGGACGGAAGACGCGCCGCTGATCAGCCTCATTATCGAAACCCTCGGCATCATCGGCGATCCCCAGGCGATCAATACCCTGGGGGATTTTCTGTACGCCGCGGACCGTGACTTCATCATCAGCGCCATCCGGGCCCTGGGCCAGATCGGCGATCCCAGCGCTATGCATCGGCTGGCGGAGCGTATGGGCACGGATAACGAGCTTGACCTGATGATTCTCTCCGTCTTTGCCGAGGTCCAGGACGGTGTTTCCCTGGAAAAGCTCAACGACGCCCTGCGTTCCCACCATGCCCATATGCGCACCTATGCCAAAAAGGAGCTGGTGAGGATCGGCAACAAGGCAGTGCCGGTTCTGCTCGCCAACCTTACCTCGCGCGACAACGATTTCCTGGTCCACACCCTGAATGTCCTGGGCGACATCGGTGACGAAAGCGCCGTGAAACCCATCCGGCAGCTGCTGGATACCGTTCCCCGGGATCCCAATGTTCGTTTCGCCGCCTACGAGGCCCTGGCCCTGCTTCCCCTTAAGCAGGGGGCCTATACCCTGGCGGCCGGACTTACCGATGCCGAGGATCACGTCTGTATTGCGGCGGCCCGGGCCATTGACAAAAACTTCAGTCCCATTCTGGCGGCAGGCATCAAGAATCTCATCCGCGAAGACGGCGCCGAGGCGCGTCATATCGTCAAGATCATCGTCAACGCCCAGGTGGACAAGCTCTTTCTCGCCCTTGCCGGTGAAGACTCATTTCAGAAAAAGGCGCTGATCTATCTGCCCCATGCCCATCAGGATATCAGAGACCACTACGTGCGACTGCTCAAACGGGAGGGAATGGACAGGTTTGCCGCTCTCATTACCGGCGAGGAAGATGAGGAGAGCTGCCGTCCCCTGGTTTGCGCCGTTGACGATTCACGAATGATTCTCAATATCTATAAGGCAACGCTCCATGAACTCGGATTCGAACCCATCCTCTTCGAGTTCCCGGCCGGGGCCATTGAATGGTTGAAGAGAGAAAAGCCTCTCATGGTGCTGACCGATCTCAACATGCCGGATATCACCGGTATCGACCTTACCAGAAAGATCCGGGAAAAGTATCCACCCCGGGAGCTGCCGGTGATCATGGTGACCACCCAGAGCGATCAGCAGGATCATGAGGCGGCCCGGAAAGCGGGTGTCAGCAGTATCCTCACCAAGCCCTTCAACGCCCGGAGCCTGAAAAAGGCCATGGCCGAGTTTGTGGATATTCCCTGATCCGGCCCGGCCTGCCCCGGATTCTCTCCCCTAACTCTTCCTCTTTTTACGGGCTACGGGCGTGCGGCTGCGGCAACGAAAGCCGGTATCTGATCGAAGAAAGCCCCCACCTGTTCCGGTGAATGGGCATCTGATCCCGGTGCCAGCGTAATTCCCCGCTGTACCGCCTCCCTGACAAGGAATGTTGCCGGAAACGGCTCGCCGCGGATGGCATAACCTGAAGTGTTGATCTCCAGGGCCACGTTTTTTTTCACCATCAGGTCGAGTATCGCCCGGCACCGGCGCCGATGCGAGTCCTGGAACTGCAGATTCGGGTGATAGCGCAGGGCGGCGTCCAGATGACAGAGAACATCGGCGTCAATTTCCTCCAGGGCCTGCAGAAGGCAATCGAAATAGCGGCTGAGAACCTGCTCCGCCCCCTGGGCAACGAGGGGATCCAGACTGTAGGAACGCCTGCTGACGATGTTGTAGTGCTTTTCTCCAATGGCGAAGAAGTGATAGGAGAGGCCGATCTTATCCCAGGAAAACCGTTGTATCCTTGCCTTGAGTTCTCCAATGCGGGCGGGATTGAAGCCCACCTCGGCTCCGAGCTTGATGGTGATTCTGCCGCGATATTTTTCCTGTAGCCGTTTTCCCTCCCTGAAATATTGCTTGAAATCATGGTCTGTCAGCCAGAGGCGCTTGTAATAGGAGATACCCGCTTCTAGATGTTCAGTGAAAATAATTGTTTTTAGATTGTTTTTAATGGCTGCCAGGACATATTCTTCCATGGTGCCGCGGGCATGGTTGCAGAGGGAGGTGTGGACATGGCCGTCACAGGAAATATCGACGGGGAAGGTGGTTGTCCCATGGGGACGTCGGGAAACCATTTTTGATGTGAAAACCGGTCTGTAGACGCAGGATGGGAAGGAGATCCCGTCCGTTGAGGAGAAAGATCAGGCGTTGCCCTTGGGGAAGAAGTGAACGACGCCGTCGATGTCGGAAGTATCGCAGATGTAACCGGCCTCCAGTTCAATATCGAGGAAATCGCCCAGCCCGTCGATCCGCATGGAAAGAGTCGGTCCTTCGGGCAGGTGGTAGAGCAGTACGTCCACTTTTGAGAAGTCCACTGATTGAGCAAATATATTCATCATCGTTCTCTGTAGTCGAGAGGAATGAGTGGATTATCGAGGTCTGTCGCTTTTTTTCCTACTATATGTTGTTTGATTGCGTAAGGCAAGCTTGAGGGAAAAAAAAAGCCGGGCCGCCTGAGGCGCTTGGAAACCGGGTAATAATTGACATCCCCCCAAGAGATTACTATTAGTGATGCATGTTTTTTTCGGCTGGACTCTTTTTTCCCTCCAGTGCGGTTGTTCTGGATTGAACATCAATACGACGAGATCGGCGGCACGGCCGTGCCGTTACCGAAACAAGGGCGGATATTTTTATGGCAAAGGTAGAATTTTCAGGAACGAAAATCGACTTCAGTAAACAGACGGACAAGAATCCATCCAATATTGTACCGGAAAAACTCACCATGGACAGCAAGCTGAAGTTTCGCTGTCATCCCGGTGTGAGTTGTTTCACCGCCTGCTGCGGCAATATCAAGATCATCCTCACTCCCTATGACATCCTGGTGCTCAGACGACGGTTGAATATCCCCGCCCATGAGTTTATCACCAAATATACCCAGCCGGTTTATCTGGAAAAAACGGATATGCCGGGGGTAGCCATCCGCTTGACCGAAGAGGGGCGCTGTCCCTTTGTCACCGATGACGGATGTACCGTTTATGCGGATCGGCCGTCGGCCTGCCGCTATTATCCGGTGGGCATGGCCGATTTTCACGAAGGCGGGGAAGAGGGCGCCGAGGAGGAGAAGTTTTTCTTTCTTGTACGCGAACCCCATTGCAAGGGATTTGAGGAGGATAAGGAGTGGACGGTTGCCCAGTGGCGAGAGGATCAGGGGGTCGATCACCGCGACGAGATGAACAAGGAGTGGCTGCGCCTGATCATGCGTCGCAAATCCCACGGGCATCAGGCCTCCCTGAGCGAGCCGGCCAAGCGGATGTTTTTCATGGCTTCCACCGACCTGGATTCCTTCCGCAAGTTTATCTTTGAGAGTTCCTTTCTGGAGACTTATATCATCGACGATGAGACCATTGAAAAGATCAAGACCGATGATGTGGAGCTCATGCACTTTTCCTTCCAATACCTGGCCAACACCCTGTTCGGCGCCGAGGGGTTGAAAATCAGAAGGGAAAAGATCGATGCCAAGGTACAGGAGATCAAGCAACGGCAGGATGACGCGGTGAAAAAGGCCGAGCAGGAATATCTTGAACTCAAGGCCGAACGGGAGCGGCGGAAACAGGAGGAAGAGGGAACATGAGTTTCCGCGGTTGAGAGCAATGAAAAGTTTTGAGTCGTAGGGAGGGAGCAATGAGTCCGATAATTATTCCGGCACTCTTCGCGGTCCTTGTCTTTTCCGCCTGGTTCATCGGCACCTACAACAAGTTTATCAGGTACCGTAACCGTATCGAGGAGGCCTGGAGCGGCATCGACGTGGCCCTTAAGCGTCGTTCAAATCTGATCCCCAATCTGATCCATATCATCGAGGGATATGGAGAGCATGAGTCCAAGCTGCTCAAAAGGCAGGCCGACGGACTGCAGGGAGCCGCTGATCTGCCGGACCGTGTTGAAGAGGAGAGCAAGATTTCCAGGTCGCTCAGGGGGATCCTGGCCTGGGCCGAGGCCTTTCCCGAGCTCAAGGCCAGCGAAAATTTTCTCGCCCTGCATGCCAGCCTGGACGAGATCGAGGCGGATATCCAGCGGGCCAGGGAGCTCTACAACAGGTACGTGGGCCGATTCAACACCCTGGTGGAGTCGTTTCCCGCCCTCTATATCGCCAGGCGTTTCAACTTTGTGAAGCAGGAGTACTTTGCTCTTGAGCTGGCCACCCAGCGCGCCATGCCGGAGGTGCAGTTCGGCAGGAAGGAAAAGGATTAGGCGTTTTCCCGGCTCCTATCCGCTGTTTTTCAGAAGCCGCGCCATCTCCTTGGCATAGTAGGTGATGATGATTTCGGCGCCGGCACGGCGGATGGAGAGCAGGGTCTCCGCCATGACCCGTTCCTCGTCGATCCAGCCTTTGGCCGCCGCGGCCTTGATCATGGCGTATTCGCCGCTGACGTGATAGGCGGCCACCGGCATGTCGAATTCATCCCGGAGCATGCGGATGATATCCAGGTAGGCGACCGCCGGTTTGACCATGATGATGTCGGCGCCCTCCTCGATATCCAGGGTTGCTTCGCGCAACGCCTCCCTGCTGTTGGCCGGGTCCATCTGATAGCTGCGGCGATCGCCGAACCGGGGAGCGCAGTCGGCGGCGTCCCGGAAGGGCCCGTAAAATGCCGAGGCATATTTCACGGCATAGGACATGATCGGCACCATGTGAAAGTCGTTTTCGTCCAGGACGGCCCTGATCTCGCTGACCCGGCCGTCCATCATATCCGAGGGGGCCACCATGTCGGCCCCGGCCTTGGCATGGGAAAGTGCCGTTTTGGCAAGCAGTTCCAGGGTGGCGTCATTGTCCACCTGCTCGCCGATGAGACAGCCGCAGTGGCCGTGATCGGTATACTCGCAGAGACAGACATCGGTAACCACCAGCATCTCCGGGGTGCGTTTCTTCAGCTCCCTGATGCCCCGCTGGATGATGCCGTCACTCCTGTGGGCGCCGGATCCCATGGCGTCCTTTTTTTCCGGAAGACCGAAGAGCAGAACGGAGCCCACGCCCAGTTCCAGGCATTCGTCCGCCTCGCGGGCCAGCTGGTCCACCGAGACCCGGTGGATTCCGGGCATGGAGGGAATCTCCTGCCGTTTGTTTTTACCGGGCATGATAAAGATGGGAAAGATGAGTTGCGCCGGTGATACCCGGGTTTCCCGGATCATGGCGCGCAGGGTTTCGTTGCGGCGAAGGCGGCGGGGCCTGTATTCGGGGAATACCATTGTGTTGCTCCTCCGGTGGTTGTCTTGTCCTGGGGTTTGGGCCTGCAATGGGCCTATATTTCGATGCCCAGTGATTTTACCTTTTTGTGCAGGTGGCTGCGTTCCATGCCGATCTGTTCGGCGGTTCTTGAGATGTTTCCCTTGTTTTCCAGCAACTTGGCCTTGAGGAAGTCATGTTCGAACTGTTTTTTGGCATCCTTGAAGCGCAGGTCCCGGTAGCCGTCGTCGCCGCTGCCCGGTGCTGCCCCATCGGCGGGATTGAGGAAGAGAAAGACATCCTTTCTGGTGATCTCCCCGCCGGGGCACATGATGACCAGTCGTTCGACCACATTGCGCAGCTCACGGACATTGCCGGGCCATGAATGCTGCATGAGCGCCTTGAGCGCCGTTGCTGAAAATTTTTTCTTCTCCGTTCCCCGGGCGGCGAATTCCTTGAGAAATGTTTCCACCAGCAGAGGGATATCTTCCAGCCGGTCACGCAGGTCCGGTACCTTGAGCGGTACGACATTGAGGCGGTAATAGAGATCGGCCCGGAAGGTGCCCCTGTCGATCTCCTCCTCAAGGTTTTTGTTGGTGGCGGCAAGAACCCGGACATCGACGTTGATGGTTTCGCTGCATCCCACCCGCTCAAATTTCTGTTCCTGGAGAATACGCAGAACCTTGGCCTGGGCCTTGAGGCTCATGTCGCCGATTTCGTCGAGAAACAGAACCCCGCCGTCGGCCTGATCGAATTTGCCCTGCCGGTCGGTGTCGGCCCCGGTAAAGGCGCCCTTGACATGGCCGAAGAGTTCCGATTCGATGAGATCCTCGGGAATGGCGGCGCAGTTGACCTCGATCATGGGACGATCACTGCGGGGAGAGAGGCGATGGATGGTCTGGGCCACCAGTTCCTTGCCGGTACCGTGACCGCCGAGGATGAGCACCCAGGCGTCGGTGGGGGCGACCCTGGCGATCTGTTCCCGCAGTTCACTGATGGCCGGCGAATCGCCGGTGATCTCCATCCGGGGTCCTTTGTCGCGCCGGAAAATTTTATTGTCCCTTTCCAGTCTCGATACGTGCAACCCCTTGTTGACCGCCAGGATGATTTTGTCGTACGACAGGGGTTTTTCGATGAAATCAAAGGCGCCGATCTTGGTTGCCTGTACCGCGGTATCAATGGTGCCGTGGCCCGAGATCATGATCACCGGGATATCGTATTGCTGCTTGATTTTCTCAAGCACCTTGAGGCCGTCCATGCCCGGCAGCCAGATGTCCAGCAGCACCAGATCCACCTTTCTGCGTCCCAGCAGCCTGAGACCCTGCTCCCCGGACGAGGCGGCCAGGGGTTCGAAACCCTCGTCCTCGAGGATGCCGGACAGGGATTTTCTGATCTCTCTTTCGTCATCAATGATGAGGATGGTGTCGCTCATGGATGTTTTTTACCCTAATTGTTGTCGATCGGCAACATAACCGTGAAGACCGTGCCGCTGGGGATGTTGTCGCGGACGCGGATGGTGCCGCCGTGTTCGGCGATGATGGTGTTGGCGATGGCCAGGCCCAGACCGGTACCCGATTTTTTGGTGGAAAAGTAGGGTTCGAAGAGGCGCAGCTTGTCCTTGCGGTCGATGCCCGGACCGTTGTCCTTGACCGCCATGGCAACATGTTTTCCGTCTCCATCGACCTTGATGCATATCTCCACCATGCTGCCGATGGAGAGAATGGCCACGGCATTGTCCAGCAGGTTGATCAACACCCTTTTGATCTGAATGGCGTCGAAGGAGATGACGGGAATTTCACCCCGGATGGTCAGGGTAAAGGTGATGTACTTGTGGGCCTCCTTGTAGAGGGTGACGATCTCTTCGGCAAGCTGGATGAGGTTTCCCGGTTTTTTGATGATTTTCGGCATTCGGGCAAACCGGGAGAACTCACTGACAAGGCTTTTGATGACCTCCACCTGGCCGATGATGGTGGCGGTGCTCTGGTCGAAGATGTCTCCGTCTGAAGCCAGTTTGTCCAGATAGCGTTTCCGCAACCGTTGGGCCGAGAGCTGGATGGGAGTGAGCGGATTTTTGATTTCATGGGCGATGCGGCGGGCCACCTCCCGCCAGGCTGCCATGCGCTGGGCCTTTTCGAGCTTGGTCAGGTTGTCGAAGACGATTACGTAGCCGAGGGGTTCATGGCGGTCGTTTTCAAGCTGGGTGATATTGACCAGCAGGGAGAGCATTTTTTTGCCGATGGCAAGGCGGAGATGACGTTCGATGGTGGACTTGTCCGATTCATGCAGCTCGCGGAAATAGCCTTTGAGAATGTCGAGATATTCACCCGTGAGAGCCTCCTCGTAATGCTTGTTCAAAAAGAGGTCGCTGTCGATTCTCAACAGATTTTCGGCAAAACGGTTGATGGATTTGATATGGCCGTGCTCGTCAATGGAGATGACGCCGGCGGCAACGTTTTTGAGAACCGTCTCCATGTAGCGGCGGCGCTGGTCGGCCACGGCGCTGCTCTTGCGCAGCGCGTCGTGGGCCTCTGCCAGCCGGTGATTGCTGGCCGCCAGATCGGCGGTCATCTTGTTGAACGATTCCACCAGCAGGCCCATTTCATCATCGGATTCCTTTTCCAGGACAAAGTCGAGCTCGCCGTCGGCCACGCGGCGGGTGGCGATGGCCAGCTTGTGGATGGGGCCGGTGATTCCCCGGGCGATGAAAAATCCGAACCAGGTGGCGCCGAAGATGATCAGCAGGGTGATGATCAGCAGCATGATGAGGAGGCTTGTCTTGATCGGCGCCTTGAGCATGATGAGCTGCCGGTAATCGTTGATGCCGGTCATGATCGATTCCATGCGCTGCAGCTGGGTCCTCGGGATGAGCAGAGTGGTGACCAGCAGGACGCGGTTGCCGTCCCGGGTTGTCGGACTGACGGCAATGATGCTGCGCACCAGTTCGCCCACACTGCTTTTCTGGGTGATTATGCGCGATTTACCGCCGGCGATGGTGTGACGCAGGGGTTCGATGGGAATTTCCGGCAGGCCGGCCACGGCAAGGCCGGAGAGGCGCACGGAAACCAGCCGTTTGCCGGTTGTGGACACCAGGGAAATCGCATCCGGGCCACCGGCCGTACTGGAGTTGAGGGTCATGGTGAAAAAGGTCTCCAGTTCCGCCAGGTTGTGGGTTGAGAGATGGCCGGATTCCAGCAGGGAGGCGATCTGGCTGCCGTGGGCCAGGGCCTGTTCCTTTTTGTTTTTGATGATGGACTGCGCCAGGTGCAGGGAGGACTGCAGCGAGTTTTCCACATTGGTGTTGAACCAGTAGTCCATACTGGTGGAGACAAAGCGCAGGGCAATGAAGAAGAGCAGGGCGGTGGGAATGAGGGAGAGGGAAATGAAGGCGACCACCAGCTTGGTTCTCAACCGGGCTCCGAGGATGTTTTTTCGCTGTTCGAAGATGAGTTCCACCAGGTGGCGCAGCACGAGGTAGAGCATCAGCAGCAGCAGAATGACGTTGAAGTTGATGAGGGAAAAGATGAGAATGTTGCTGGACAGGGGCAGAGAGGCGCCCTGGATCAGCAGTCTGCCCTGGATGTAGCCAAACAGCGGAATCAGCGCCAGGCAGCCGATGATCACATACCTGACGAGGCGTCGTTTTTGTGCCCGTTGTTCCGGGGAAAGACCCTGGTTGAGCTCGAGGACCTGACCACTTCCTCCGGCGGCGGGGTTGTGCCGGTTCCTAGTATCTGAATTCAATGGTGCGCCAGTCCGTTTCAAAATCCCATAAGGAGATAAAAGGAACGATATAGTGGATATTCAGGGGCAATGTTTTTTCCGCCAGCCGTGCCTTGATGCGCAGGGCGTAGGGTTGATCAGGAACAAGCCGATTGACCTCGATTACCCGGAGACCGTTGACCTCCACCATGATCTCCCTGGCCTTTTTCAGCGAAGCCGTGGTGATGGTGAGGTTGTCTTTTTCCGAAAGGGTGATCTTGTATTCCTCGTTGAGCCCGTCGTAGGTGAGGGTGTGTTGGAACGAATGGGAAATGAGGTTTTTGTCCCACCAGAACTCCCTGACCGTATCGAGATCAACGGAAAAGGTGAAGGTGACCGGGATACCGTTGTGGATCCCTTCAAGCATCTCGTTGGTAAAACAGTTTTTTATGGAGCTGAAGAGGAGCAGGTGGCTGTTGGAGGTTGTGATGATGATATCCGTAATCTCCGCTTCGGGACGATTTTCCGCCGCTGTCGTCAACGGCATCAGCAGCAGAAAGAGAAGCAGAATAAATGGGCGGATGTTGGGGAAATGAGTCATACTGGATGTTCCGGATTCGTCCTTTGCATGGCGGTGCATTCAATGTACCCGATGTGGCCCGGCTTGTCTATTCCTGAAAATATGTAAAATTATTGCCGTGATATCTCTGCGGAGAGCCTGGAAAACAGCCGGACGGCGCCTGGGATGTCCGGTTGAAAGAGACCGGAGATCATTGTTACATCTTGCCCAAAACGTTCCTATTATTTATGTATGAGCAGAAGGGAATGAAAATGTGAGCCTCACGGGATGGTTTGGTTATTTGCATGGAGAGGAGGTGCCGTGTCCCCACGACCTAAAAAGAAAAGACGGTGTGAATGTACATTTTATGTCAAGGCTTTCAAACCCATCGGCATTCCCATGTCGGAGATCAAACGGATCAATCTGTACCGGGATGAACTGGAAGTCCTCAAACTTTGCGATATGGAGGGGCTGCACCAGGGTGAGGCCGGTGAGAAGATGGGTGTTTCCCGGGGCACCGTACAGCGTATTCTGGCATCGGCCCGGCGAAAAACCGCTGAGGCCCTGGCAACGGGCAGAGCCCTTGTTTTCGTTAGCGAAGATGAAGAAGAGCACCGCTGACAATAGGCCGGGGCATGATATCACGGCACCTTCCAGGCCAACGTCCCGGGCAGGGTTGACAGCCGTTGCCGTCTCCAGAACGGAGTGGGGCGGTCGTGCGCGCCTCTGTTAGGGAAAAGCGACGAAACCGGCGGCGCCTTGACCGGGTTAGGCTGTTGCCGCCGGACAGCTCTTGCAGCTTTCTTTTTTGCAGGGAGGAGGAGACGATGACTCCTTGTCCTTGGAGGAGGAATTTTTCGCACCGCCTGCGCAGTTGCTGTAACCGTCTGCATACCAGCCGCCGCCCTTGAGCTGGAACGAGCTCATGGACACAAGTTTTTTGACTTTGCCGCCGCAGTCGGGGCAGGTTTCAAGGGGAGAATCGGAAATGCGTTGCTGCACTTCCATAACCTTGTCGCACTCTGAACACTCATACTCATATATGGGCATCGGGTTCACCTTTTTTCACTGATTGACGTCTGTCCGGCGCTACCCCCTCATTTCCGCAGCAGGTTTCACCACTGCGAGCGCCGGCAAGAGATGAAACGTAACCGATCACAGGTGCTGCAAATTTAAGTGAAAATGCCGTGCCGGTGACCGATTACGATGGAATCTGCACGGGGTGCCGCCGCAACCCTGCGATAAAATAATACTCGCCATGGTGTCTGTCAACCGGCGGCTCTCCGGCAATCAGTTTTTTCCATCTTGATATTTTTAACTCATTGATATATAAGCAAAATTTGTATAAATAGGTGCTGCGATTGCCGACAACGGAAAACGGAAAAGCAGCTTTGTTTACGGCAAATTTTTCAATTTTTATTGTACTTTAGCAGAAAAAAATTGCAGAAGTTTCGTATTTTTTATACCTTCTGCTGCAGAAGGAGAAGTATATGGAAGCAGTCGCCTCTGTGGATTGGTTGATTAGGTAATCCGCAAGCGATACACCCTATATAAAACAAGGAGGTTTTTCATGGGGAAAACATTGGTAGAAATGACCGCTGAAATTATTCAGTCGCAGATCGGCAGAAAAGAGATGACGACTGAAGAAGTGAATTCAGCACTCAAGGACACTTTCCAAACATTAATTGAACTTCAGCAATCCGAGTGCAGCGAAAGGCAGATTGGTGAAGAACAGGTGACAGCATCCCTTTCGCCCGAAAAGTCAATCAGGCGCAACAAGGTCATCTGCCTCGAATGCGGTCAGGAGTTCAAGATGATCTCCTCAAAGCATCTCATGACCCATGGCCTGAGCATGAAAGAGTACAGGAAGAAATATGGTTTCCGCATGCGTCAGCCCCTTTGTGCCAAGTCACTTTCGGAAAAACGGTCAAAGGCAGGCAAGGAACGGGGACTGCCCACCAATCTGAAAAAATCCATTGCAGCCCGGAAAAAGAAGGCCGCGGAACGGCAAGTCGGCGCCTGAGAAATTTCGGCTCGTGCCGCAAGCGATATTCGCCGGGAAGAGATGATCGGCATATTTGATTCCGGGGTCGGCGGCATGACGGTGGCCCGTGCCATCGAGCAGCTCTGCCCCGGCTATCCGCTCGTCTATTTCGGTGATATCGCCAGAACGCCCTACGGCTCAAAGAGCCGCGAGACCATTATCTCCTGTTCCGTCGCCAATGCCGAGTTTTTGCTGGGCCAGGGGGCGGAACTGATAGTCATTGCCTGTAATTCGGCTGCCAGCGCTGCGACCGATACCCTGCGCCGCCGTTTTCCCATACCGGTGCTCGAGGTAATCACGCCGGCCGTGGATCGCGTCGTCTCGGTGAGCCGCAGCGGCAGGGTCGGTGTTATCGGCACCCGCGCCACGGTGGCAAGCGGTATCTACGAGCATCGGATCAGACAGCAGCGCCCGGCGTGGCAGGTCTTCAGCAAGGCCTGTCCGCTTCTGGTGCCTCTGGTTGAAGAGAGATGGCTGAACCGGCGCGAGACAAAAATGATTCTCCGCCGCTATCTTCATCCACTGCGGATGAGGAATATCGACACCCTGGTTCTGGGGTGTACCCATTATCCCCTGCTCAGTCATCTCATCGGGCCGCGCATGGGTCGTCGCACCAGGCTCATCGATTCCTCCATCGAGGTGGCCGCCGGTCTGCGGCGGCTCCTCGCCGGAAATCCGGAGCTCCGCCGACGATTGCGCGGCCGGGGACGGGAAAGTTCCTTTTTTGTTTCCGATATTACCGATTCGGTAGTACAGTTGGCGGACACGATCTTTGGTCGCCCCATTCAACTGGAAAAGGTCCATGTCTGAACTTTCTTCTTTTTTTTCTCTGCTTCGTCCGTCGGCCGTCCTCTTGCTTTCCCTCTGGTTTTCCACCGCATCATTCTGCTTTGGAACAGAGATTGCCGCATCCTCTCCGCGTGACCTTGCAACGGGTCTGCAGCGTTTTTATGATCAGGTAACCAGTATCAGCTTCAGCTTTGAGCAGCGGGCCCGTTCCGCTCCCGGCCGGGAAAGGCGGGGCAGTGGCAAGGGCTTTTTTTTCCGCAGTGGTGATGGCCGCAGCATGATGCGCTGGGACTATGACGATCCGGACCGCCAGGTGATCATCAACAACGGGAAAAGCGTGCTCATCTACACGGCCAAGGATCGACAGATGGTGACCATTCCCCGGGAAGAATTACAGGATGATATTCTCTTTTCCTTTTTTTCCGGCGGCCGTCAGCTGCTGGATGAGTTTTCCGCCCTGCCGCCGGCGACACGGTATCGGGAGAGGGCCGTCAATGGCCGGTGGCGCCTGCTGCAGCTTCGACCGCGCACTGAAAACAGCCGGCTTGCCGCAATCCATCTCTGGATTGATGGGGATTTTCTTATCCACCGGGTGGTCTTCGAGGATCACTTCAACTCGGTGACCGAACTGGATCTGAAAGATATCCGGATAAACAGCCTTGCGGCTGAAGATCCAGGAAAAGCGTCGGAGCTCTTTTCATTCACCCCTCCGCCGGGTACGGAAATCATCAGTAATCAGTAATTTTCAAGCTACCCAGAGCCGACAGCGAAGATCACGGTCACGACAGGCCGTGGACCGATCCCTCAACAAACCGGACATTATGACAGAGGAAAAATTTGCCGATTTGTTTTCCCGCTCCCTTGCCCCGCCCACCAAAAAATTGCAACCGGGCCAGCGGCTGGAGGCCGTTGTCGTCGGCATCAGCAAGGAGACTGTTTTTCTCGATATCGGCGCCAAGAGCGAGGGCTGTCTGGCGGCCGACGAACTGCGCGATGAAAATGGAGAACTGAGGGTCGGTGAAGGCGATCGGCTCCAGGTCTACTTTGTCGACAGAGGCCGGGGCGAGATGATCTTCACCACCAGGCTCGGCTCCCGCAGTTCATCGGATCGACAACTGGAAACCGCTTTCCGGAGCTCCATCCCGGTGGAGGGCAAGGTGACCCGGGAGATCAAGGGAGGTTTCGAAGTCATGATCGGCACAACCCGGGCCTTCTGTCCCTATTCTCAACTGGATATCCGGCGTATTGACGATGCCGCCGACTATCTGGAGAGATCCTATAGCTTCCGGATCATCGAGTATGGCGAGGGCGGCCGCAACATTGTCGTCTCCGCCCGGGTGCTGCTGGAAGAGGAAAGGGAAGAGCAGCGCCGCCTGCTCGAGAATTCCCTGGAGGAGGGAATGCGGGTCAAGGGACGGGTGAGCGCTGTGAGGGATTTTGGTGCCTTTGTCGATATCGGCGGAATCGATGGCCTGATACCGAGATCCGAGCTTGCCTGGGGGAGTGTGGATCGGGTTGATGACCTGCTCAGCGTGGGCATGGAGGTCGAGGTGGTTATCAAAAGCCTGGATTGGGAACGGCAGCGGATATCGCTCAGCCTCCGGGAGACCACGGAAAATCCCTGGAACCGGGTTGCCGAGAATTATCCCGTCGGCTCCATCCACACGGGCAGGGTCGGCCGGCTCACCCATTTCGGCGCCTTTGTCACCCTTAAGCCCGGTGTCGACGGTCTCCTGCATATCTCCAAGCTGGGCGGCGGCAGACGGATTCA
This sequence comes from uncultured Desulfobulbia bacterium, assembly GCA_964446115.1. Lineage (GTDB taxonomy): Bacteria > Desulfobacterota > Desulfobulbia > Desulfobulbales > Desulfobulbaceae > CAYUNE01. The sequence goes on from CAYUNE010000021.1 coordinate 60,697, forward strand.
CCACCCCCGCGAGGTGCTGGAGGAAGGACAGGAGCTCACAGTGCGTATCGACGCCCTTGATCCGGAGAAGAAACGGCTGGCCCTGGTTGCCGAGGACTATCCCGCTCAGCGGCAGGGGGAAGAGGCCCCGGCCGATCCTGCCGGAGCCATGGACGATAGCCGGCGATCCATGGGCACCTTGGGGGATCTGTTGAGGGCTCAGCTTCGGAAAGGCAAGTGATTCCCGGTGAATAAGCACATGATAGACTTGTTTCACCCCTTGTCGTGTCCGGCGGCGCTGCGGTAGCGGCGGGCGATCTCGAACATGATCACCGCCGCCGCCACCGAACAGTTGAGTGAATCAAGTTCACCCCGCATGGGTATGGTGAGAAGCAGGTCGCACTGCTTTTGTACCAGCGGCCGTATTCCCTTGCCTTCGCCTCCGATGACCAGACAGAGGGGAAGGGCGAGATCAGCCTCGTACAGCGGCACCGCCTCCGGATCAACCACGGTCCCGTAGACCCAGTATCCCTCCTTTTTTACCAGTTTCAATGTCTCGGCCAGGTTGACCACCTGACAGATATCCAGGTGGGAAACGGCTCCGGCCGCGGTTTTCATCACTGTTCCGGAAAGGGGAGCGGAACGCTCCCGGGTGAGGATAACGCCGTCCATTCCGGCGGCCAGCGCCGAACGGAGAACGGCGCCGAGATTACGCGGATCCTGCACCGAATCCAGGGCCAGCAGACGGGGGCTCCGGCTGCGGCGGACGGCGCGTTCCAGCAGCTGCTGCAGCTTCAGCAGCTTCACTGCCGAGCGCCTGGCAACCACGCCCTGATGCGGTCCGCTGACCCGGGGCATTCCGGTCCGGCCCACAAAACGCAGTCTGATACGGTGCCGTCGGGCAAGATCGATGATGGTCTGCAGTTTCCGTCCGGACTTATCCCGCCGGACCCAGATCTCCCGCAGTTGTCCGTCTTCCCGGCGTAAGGCCTCGGAGACGGCGTGTATGCCGTAGATCAGGCCGGATCCGGAATGATCGACCGGCACGGTTTCGGCCTTATCCGAGGGCATGGATATCAAGACGTCTGCCGTCCATGTCGCGACGGCGACGACAGCGCTCGGCAATGATAATGGCCCGCAGGGTTTCCGCCGCCCTCTCCAGCCGGTCGTTGACGATGAGATAGTCATACTCGGGGATGGCGTCAAGTTCCCGGCGGGCGTTTTCCAGCCGCAGGGCGACGGCGGCATCCGAATCGGTTCCCCGCTTTTTCAGCCGTCGCGCCAGTTCTTCCATGGAAGGGGGAGCGATGAACAGGGAGACCGTTTCCAGCAGGGCGCGGACCTGCCTGGCTCCCTGCACATCTATGTCGAGGACGATATCCTCGCCCCGGCCGATTTTTTCCTGCACCGCGGCGCGGGCAGTGCCGTAGAGATTACCGTGCACCTCCGCCCATTCGAGGAAGCCGCAAGGCTCCCGATCGCGAATTTCAACAAAGTGACTGCGGTCCACAAAGTGATAATCGACGCCGTTTTTTTCGTCGGCGCGTGGGCTTCTGGTGGTATGGGATACCGAAAAGGAGATACCCGGAAGTCGGCGCATCACCCGTTTCAACAGGGTTGTTTTGCCGGCTCCCGACGGTGCCGAGACGACAAAGAGAATGCCGGTGTGCTGTTTCTTCCGGGTCACTTGGCGCTGTCCGCGGCGAGGTTTTCCCGCACCATGCGGGTGGCATCGGCGGTGCGGGCGGCAAGGGCGTCGAAACGCTGACTGATGGTTTCCGGCTGTACCGATGAGAGCACCAGGTGGCCGCTGTCGAGGATGATGATGGAGCGGGTGCGGCGTCCTTCGGTGACGTCAATGAGTTTTTTTTCCTTGCGGGCCTGGTCCTTGAGCTTCTTGATGGGTGATGAACCCGGATTGACCACGGTGAGGATGCGGTTGATCTTGACGGCATTGCCGAAACCGACATTGATGAGCCTGTTATCCATCTCGCTTATCACTCTATGTTCTGTACCTGTTCGCGTATTTTTTCTATTTCACTCTTGAGGGCGACCGTCAGATGCGCCACCTCGCTGTTGTTGATCTTCGAGGCCAGGGTATTGACCTCCCGCAGGAATTCCTGCAGCAGAAAATCGAGACGGCGGCCGACCGGCTCATCCATCCCGAGAAATGCGGTAAACTGCCGCAGGTGGCTGCGCAACCGGACCAGTTCCTCGGTGACATCGCTTTTGTCGGCGAGGATGGCGACTTCCTGGGCAAGACGCTGCGGATCCACTTCCACGCCGTCGCGCAACTTGGCAAGTCTTTTTGCCAGTTCTTCCTGCCGTTGATCAACGATGTGCGGCAACTGCCGCTCCACCTGTTCCACCGTTGCCGAAAACAGGGAAAGGCGTTTTTCAAGCTCTTGCTGCAGGCTGCGTCCCTCGCGGCGACGCATCTGTATACAGGCGGCCAGGGCATCGGTGACAACCGGTTCCAGAAGGCGCCATTCCTCCTCCAGGTCAGGACTCTGCTCCTGCTTGACGATGACATCCTTCTGGGCGATGAGATCGGCCAGCCGTATCCGATCATCCAGCTGCAGCGCCTGGTTGATCTCCTCAAAACAGGCCTGGTACCGGCGTACCAGATCGAGGTTGACGACAACCACTCCGCCGGTGGCGGCGTCGCCGCGCAGATCGACATGTACTTCCACCCGTCCCCGCTGGTGCCGGGTTGCCACCAGCCGTCTGATTTTTTCCTCCAGTCCCTGGTGGGAATGGGGGAGTTTTACCCTGATATCGAGAAAGCGGTGGTTGACGCTTCTGACATCCACGCACAGGTGGCGACTGTTTTTTCTGTGTTCGGCGGAGCCGAAACCGGTCATGCTGAGAGGCGGCATTGTTTCCCCTGGGCAAGTCGGTTTCCGCGGTCGAGTTCGGCCAGTCGGTCCGCCGTCCGTTCCGCGGCAAAGACGAGTGATTCCAAATCGAGAAAATCCATGACGTGGTGATCAAAGAGCACCTTCACCTTTGCCTCAAAGCCGTCTTCGGGCTCTTCGTCCCAGAAAAGGAGGTAGTGGGGCAGATGGGGAAGAACCGGAATAATCATCCCCACTGAACAGCTCTGATCGTCGGGCCCGGGCAGGCTGTTGAGCTGCTGCAGGAGTGCGGCGAGTATACGGGTTCGACCGGCAAACCTTTTGGCGATGCGGTCCTCGCAGTAGGTGGCCAGGGTCCGCACCTTGGAAATGGAGTTGGGCAGACTTTCCAACCCGATCCAGTTGCCATCGGGCGGTCGGCCGCCGCCGAAGGAAACGTAGTTGTAGAGCAGGATCTGATCACGGGGATCAACAAGCTCCTCGCCCGCCATCAGCAACCGCTCTTTGCCCACCCGCACCGGACGTCCCAGATAGGAGAAGAGAAGGTCGTCCGGTTCCTGCGGGGACCAGTCGGCTCCGAGGCGCGGCGCCAGTTCCCGGAAGTCGATATCCCTGATCTTGCCCTTGAGATGGGCCACAAGGGCCATGTCGCGGTCTTCCTGCATCTCGGATCGGCCTGCGCCGACGGTCGGCGCTGCCGTGGAAGGATCCCCGGAGCTGGTCGTGAATGCCGGATCCAGGTGGGGACATTTTTCCGCATTTTCTCCACCCTTGGTGACCGCCACCGCAAAGGCGAGGCAGGCGGCATAGCCGCACTCACCGCAGTTGGTGCGGGGGACGTATTTCAGGAAGTCGTGGGGAGTCACCGGGGGCTTTTATTTCTTCATCTTTTCGTTGAGGGCCTTGACCACGGTATCGGTGATGTTCACACTCTCATCATTATAGAGAACACCGGCCTTGTCATCGAGGATTACGGTATACCGGTTTGTCTTGCCGATCTCCTCCACCACTTCCCGCAGATTTTTCAGGATCGGTTCCAGCCGGTCTTCCTTGAGTTTGTTGAGTTCGAAACGTGCATCCTCGGATTTGCCCTGGAGTTCGCGACGCCGTTTCTGGAATTCCCGGGTCTTCTTTTCCTTGACCTCGCTGCTCCAGACCGAGCTCTTTTTCTCGATTTCTTCCTGCAGGGCCACAAGCGCATCTTCTTCCTTTTTGAATTTTGCCTGCAACTCCTTCATTTTTTGGGACATCTCCTTCTGTGCCGCCTTGCCCGCCTCGGATTCGGCAACGACTTTCTGCACATCCAGGACGGCGATGGCCTGGTCGGCCCCCAGGGCGTTGCCGCCGGCGATAACTGCAGCAACGAGGAATGAGATAAGAGAGATGAACACTGTTTGCGGTTTCACTGGAAACTCCTTTTCAATGGTTGATTTGTCTGAAACGAATACGAAAAAAAAACCGGGAGGGCCCCCGGCCTGCTCCCGGATAAGACCTGTTTCCGGCTGAATTTTGGGGAAAGCGGTTGCACCTGCGGACAAAGGGACCCGGAGGGGATTGCCCTGCCGGGTGTTGCTCTCCGGGATCGTGGGATTGCCCTCCTGTGGAACATCCGGGAATCGGTCGCGGCGATTGGTCGGGGATGAAGACGGCGTATGGCTGTGGCGGAGACGAAAGATGCCGGTTACTTGACAATGACAAAGTCGTCGCGCCGGTTCTGGGCCCATGAGAGTTCGTCATGGCCGTGAAGCAGCAGCTTTTCCTCGCCCCAGCTGATCGTTGACATGCGGGTGGGATCAATCCCCAGATTCACCATATACTTCATCGCGCTCTGGGCCCGTCGCTCGCCCAGGGCCAGATTGTACTCCTTGGTGCCGCGGGGATCGGTGTTGCCCTCGATTCTGATTTTTACATCACCGTGTTCTTTCATGAAAGCGGCGTTTATCTCCATCCTTTCCCGCTGGTCAAGCCGGATTGCAGAGGAGTCATAGTCGAAATAGACCGGCAGCATGGGCGCCGATGTTCTTCCCTCCATGATCTGGGAGTTTTCCTTGGTGTCCAGGGGTTCTTCCCGGCCCAGGGCGGTGGGATCGCCCACCTGGCGCACAACCTTTTCCTCGGCTTCCTTTTTCGCACAACCCGCAGTCCCCAGGACCAGAAGAAACGCTGCCAGGATCGTCAGCAAAAGTGTTCCTTTATTTTGCACCACATACCTCCTTTGATATAATAGGATCGAGATTCACATGCATGTCAAAGAGTGCAAGCTCAATAAACAGGCGGTGTGCGAGCAGGCGCATCTCCGTAATTGATCACAGGCACCGCATCTTCACCCGATCTTTTCCGGCCGCATAGCGGGGATATTGCGGCCGGAAAAGATCGGGCAAATCTGCAGCTCCTGTGACCAATTACAGTTTGGAAGTAAGAGATACCGCAGGGTTTACATGCCCTGTGACCGGTTACGCATCTTCTGGTTGCAAGGCGTCTGTTTGCGGCGTATTCCACCGGTTGTCCCGAAAAGACAACCCTGAACCCAACCCCTTCTTAACCGATTTTAATCTAAAGAATAGCAGGGGTGAAAGCAACTATTTTTTCTCGGGAAAGAAATTATCTTGCAAAAGAACTCCAGGATTTCTAGATAGTAAACGTTGCCCTCCGCTGAATTAGAGAATTATGGCCGACACATCGATACAGTCGCACCGGAGCCCGGGGGCCGGCCGCTGTGATGACGTGTCCGCCGTTGGAAAATAATATGATATCACCAGGAAAAAACATCAATCCGACCGCCGGGACGACCGAAGACGTCCGCAATCTTTTTTGTTCAAACCGCTTTGGTCGTTTTTTCGGGGTTTCCCAGGAGATCTTCGACCGTGTCTGGGAACGGCTGACCGGAGAGGACGGCAATTCAGTTCTCTATGTTTCCATGGAAATCGGTGCCGATCCCGATGTATTCCATCCCCTGAAGGACTGGCTGGTCGCCAATAACCTCACCCATTCGACCGATCCGGAGATCAATTCCGTTTTGCTCAAATACCTCAACGGGCCCCGTAAGATCCCCAATTACAGCGGCGGGCTCGGGGTGCTGGCCGGCGACACCCTCAAGAGCTTTGCCGATAACCATATACCGGTCGCCGCGGTCAGCCTGCTGTACAGAGAGGGATACTTTTCGCAGTTCGTTGATTCCAAGGTCGGCCAGATCGACCAGGCAACCAGCTGGGAACCGGAAAAAACGCCGACGCTTTTTCTTTTGCAGGATCCGGTCCACCCCGAGCGGCCGCTTGAGATCTCCGTCCCCTTTTACGACGAGCATGACCGGGTCGTTCACGCCCGGGCCCGTATCTGGATGAAGATGGAGATCAATGAGCAACTGGACTACTTTGTGCCGGAATTTCTTTTCGACTATGCCGTTCCCGGTTCCCCTCCCTGGATCCGCGATACGGCCCGGCGTCTCTACAACGCCACCTCACCGGCCATGAAGGCCAACCAGCGCCGCATGCTCGGCTCCGGTATTCTGCCGCTCATGGATACCCTGGGCCTGAGCGGTTCCACCATTCATCTCAATGAGCAACACGGGGTGGTGGTTGCCCTGCAGTTGATTATCCGGGAGCTGCAGCATACCCACGGCAGTGATTTTGCCGGACGCCTTTCCGATGAGGACATCTTTGCCGCGGCCGAAAAGGTGTCCCGCCGGTTGGTCTACACGATTCACACTCCGGTGAAGGCGGGTCATGATCGATTCAACCGCTCGCTCTACTCCGGCATCAGCCATTCCCTCTGCCAGCGTATCCTGAATCTGCTGGCCGATGACCATGAGAATCCCTACGACTATAACTTCACCGCCCTGGCCATGCGGGTCAACCGGGCGATCAACAGTGTCAGTCGCCTGCACCGCGACGTCACCAGAAGACAGTTTCCCGAGGCCGCTGAAAAGATAACCGCCATCACCAACGGCGTTCATCACCTCACCTGGATCAGTGACAGTCGGGCCGCTCTGTTTGACCGGGAGGAGCAACTCCATGGCTGGCGTCGGGACCCCGGTGTTTTTTCCCGGGCGGATCTCATGGAAAATCAGGAGTTTCGCAATGAGTTACTGGCCGCCTGGAGCCGGGACAACATCCGACTCATCGACTATATCAACTCCATGCTCAGCGAGCATCGCAGCAAGCGGCTGGAGACATGGATCGATCCGCCCAACTACCTCTCCCACCTTCCCGGTGACGAGGCTGTTCTTCAGCCCGGGGTCTACACCATCGGTTTTGCCCGTCGTTTTTCTACCTACAAACGGGCGGATCTCATTTTTGACGATATCTCGGCCCTGGCGCGGATCATGGTGGAAAACAACTGGCCCGTCAACTTTCTCTATGCCGGTAAGGCTCATCCCGAGGATGAGCCGGGCAAGTCGGTTCTCAAACTCATCCTCGACAGCCAGGAAGAGCTCTATGTCAGAAGCAGGGGGCTTGCCAGGTTGGTGTTCATTCCCGGTTATGATATGAACATTGCCAAGATGATGGTTGCCGGGGTGCATGCCTGGCTCAACAGCCCCAAACGTCCCCTGGAGGCCAGCGGCACCAGCGGCATGAAGGCGGCGTTGAACGGCGTGCCCAACATCAGCGTGATGGACGGATGGTGGGTTGAAGGATATCATGGGGGAAAAACCGGCTGGAAATTCGGTTTCGAAGGACCGGTGGACGAGGCAAATCTCAGCGAGGATCCCGAAACCTTGCTCTATGCCGAGGATTCCGATTCATTCTATGCCCTGCTGCCGGATATCCTGCGGACCTATTATCAGCATCGCGACCGATATATCGACATTGCGGTGAACAACCTGCTCCTCAATATTCCCATTTTCAATACCCACCGAATGGCCGCAGAATATGTCGAGAAATACGCCCTGGAACTGGATGGGGAGACCAGGGAGAGAATAGAACGATTCCGGAGGCTGTATCAGAGCGACATTCGCAATGAAACCGCAGGGAAAATCCGTCGGTCATCCCTGGAAGCGGTTGCCGGCTGACACCAGGGAAAGAGGCACTCCGCCGGGTTTCTCTCCGGCGGTATGACCCACCTCCAGACGGGAAGAGCTCACGGAAGGGGGAAATCCTACAAGTGGAGAAGTAACCGATCACAGGGTATGTAACCCCGCGGTATCTCTTACTTCCAAACTGTAATTGGTTACAGGTGCAGCAGATTTGCCCGATCTTTTCCGGCCGCCATATCCCCACTATGCGGCCGGGAGATTCAGTGAAGATGCGATGCCTGTGAACAATTACGTGGAGAAATATCATGGCCAAAGCCTATATCAGCCCCAGCAACGCCACAGACAAGACCATCAATTCCATTGACCGCAAACGTGAGCGCGAAAGGCGCTACATGTTGACCAGAACCAGGGAAAAGGCCGCCGATATCGCGGTGGTCCTGGTGCAGCGTCTCATTGATAAACATATTATCGAGACCACCTCGGCGCAGCATATCAGGGAAAGCATGGAAAAGCAGCTGCGGGGCATGATCGACCTGGAGGATATTGATCTGCAGTTCAAGATCGCCCCGCTCAGAACCCTTACCCAGGATCCCAATATCGTCAGTCTCTACATTACCCAGTATATCATCGAAGACCTCATTGAGCATCCCAAGATACAGGATGTCTTCGGCAGCGACCTGGACATCTACAGGGTGGTCGACTCCATTCTTTCCCGGGTCAGGCCGCGCTGATGTAGCCGTCATTGCTCACATGGTTCGCAATCAGGCGGCAGGTCCTTCTTTTGGCGTGAATACCTCTTCCCATCCCGACGAGATCCCTGCCCTGGTTTTTGCCGATTCCCGGGGAAATATCATTGACTATCCGGAACTCTCCATGGCCGGGGCAGCGGCCATGGAGATCCGGCCGCTGCGGCCGGAGGAGTTGATTCCCCTGCCTCCCGGCAGTGAACTCTTCATCCTTCCGGGTCGTCTGCCGGTGGGGATTGATCCCCTCACCGGTCAACCCGCACCTCTTGCCGAGAATCCCTACGACGGCGCGGCCGGCATTCAGGCGGTTGCGGCCTTCATGGCCCCTGCCCATACCGCTATCTACACCGCCGCCTTTGTAAAGGCGCAGGATAGCGTTCCGCTGCTGCCCCTCTTTGCCTATACCGCGGTTGGCTGGTATCAGGGCAAATTCTGGGTGGCGGCGTTGCGAAGCGACGCGGACAGGCGTCAGGATTATGATCAGTTTGATCAGGATACGATCAGGCAGATGACCAGGCAGGCCCTGGAGACCGGCCGCAACAACCGGTTGATCAGGCACCTGGGGCACTGCTGCCTTGTGTACGGTTGTCCTGCGGCCCGTAACTATTTTCTTCACCGCTGGGAGGCGCCTCTCCCCACTTCTCCGGCATGCAATGCCTCCTGTCTCGGTTGCATTTCCCTGCAACCCTCGGGTTGTTGCCCTGCAACTCAGGAGCGCATCGACTTTGTTCCCTCGGTGGAGGAAATCGTCGAGATCGGGGTGGAACATCTGCTCCGGGCGGAGAACGCGGTCATCAGTTTCGGCCAGGGATGCGAAGGGGAACCTCTCCTGCAGGCCGACACCATCGAAGCGGCTATTCGCGCCATTCGTCGCCGTACACCGGCGGGGACGGTCAATCTCAACACCAACGGCAGCCGGCCGGATGCGGTGGGGCGGCTGGCTGATGCCGGCCTGGATTCGATCAGGATCAGTATGAACAGCGCCCGCAGGGATTTTCACCATCGCTATTACCGGCCCCGGGGCTTTGATTTTGTCGATGTACTGGAATCGATTTCCGCAATGAAGGCCCGGGGACGGTTTGTCTCTCTGAATTACTTTATCCTGCCCGGTTTTACCGATGATCCCGCTGAGTTTGAGGCACTGTGCAACCTCATCGACCAGCGGAAACCCGATCTTATCCAGTTACGTAATCTCAATATGGATCCCCACTGGTATCTGCAGGGCGTGGACTTTGTTCCCAGCGGTGCCCCCTTGGGGATTACCCGGTGGCTTGCCTCGCTGCGACGGCGGTTTCCGGGGCTCGGCTTTGGTTATTTTAATCCCGCACTCGGTAAGCGGGGGTAAACTGCTTGACAAAAGGGGGGAAGAATCGCTACTGTTTGAATGAGCATATATTCATTACAAATCGGATCATCTCCGGACAGAGGGCGTAAAATCACTGAAAATCAGGATGAAGGACAACCAGGATGGTTACGATGTTTCGTCGGGCCCGACAGACAGGGCAAGCAACAGAGAGCAGGATCCAGCTCACCCGTCAGCGCCGGGTGATTCTGGAGGAGCTGGCAAAGGTGACCAGCCATCCGACGGCGGCTCAGGTGTATGAGATGGTCAGGAGCCGCCTGCCCCGCATCGGTGTGGCAACCGTGTATCGCAATCTGGAGCTCATGGCCCGCAACGGCCTGCTGCTGAAACTGGAAATCAGCGGTGGCAGAAACCGCTTCGATGCCACCACCACGCCCCACTACCATATTCGCTGCTCGTCCTGCGGCAAGGTGGATGATCTGGATATTCCGGTGGATGAAACCCTGGAGGCGGGAGCGGCCCAGGGCACGAACTACTCCATCCTGGGTCATACCGTTGAATTCAGGGGAATCTGTCCGGATTGCCGCCGGAAGGAAAAGACCCTCCAGTAAAAAGCGGCCACAATTCCACCCAAAAAAAAACGGCGGTCATTGATTGACCGCCGTTTTTTTTTGCTCATCAGTCAAAGCGGATCCTGCGGAATCGTCGTTTGCCGACCTGCAGAAGGATTCGGCCCCGGGCCGCCACGGTGCGGCTGACATCGGTGACCTTGTTACCATCAACGGAAACGGCGTTCTGCTTGATCATCCGGCGGCCCTCTGAGCTTGAGGAGACCAGACCCGCTTCCTGCAGGAGTTTCGGCAGCCAGATTTCCTCTTCTTCACATTCAATGCGCTCCTCCGGGATATCATCCGGCAGCTGGTGCCTGGCAAAGACCTGTTCAAAGGAGCGTTGCGCCCGCTTTGCCGCTGCCTCGTCATGGAAGCGGGCCGTCAGTTCACTCGCCAACCGTTGTTTGATCTTTTTCGGGTGGAGCCTGCCGGCATCCATGTCCTCTTTGAGACTGTTGATCTCGGCGGCGCTGAGATCGGAGAGCAGCTCATAATAGCGGAACATCAGGTCGTCGCTGATGGACATGATCTTGCCGTAGATATCGTCCGGGGAATCGGTGATGCCGATATAGTTGCCCAGGGATTTGCTCATCTTGTTGACGCCGTCCAACCCTTCCAGCAGTGGAAGGGTCAGGACGACCTGGGGCTCCTGGCCGCGGTCGCGCTGCAAATCGCGACCCATGAGGAGGTTAAAGAGCTGGTCCGTGCCCCCCAGCTCCACGTCGGCCTCCATGGCCACCGAATCGTATCCCTGGATGAGGGGATAGAGGAACTCGTGGATGGAAATGGGCTTGGAGTTTTCAAAGCGCACCTTGAAGTCCTCACGCTCAAGCATGCGGGCCACCGTCAGCTTGGAGGCCAGGCGGATCATCTCGTAGGAGCTGAGCTTTCCCAGCCAGGTGGAGTTGAAAACCACTTTGGTCCTTTGCGGATCAAGGATTTTGAAAACCTGTTTCTTGTATGTTTCGGCATTGCGCTTGACATCCTCAGGGGTCAGAGGCGGCCGTGTGGTTGACTTACCGGTGGGATCGCCGATCAACCCAGTGAAATCACCGATGAGAAAGTAGATGTCATGGCCCAGCTCCTGGAAGTGTTTCATCTTCTGCAGAAGTACGGTGTGGCCCAGGTGCAGATCCGGAGCCGTTGGATCAAAGCCGGCCTTGATCTTGAGGGGTTTCCCGGTTTCCAGGGAACGTGAGAGTTTTTTTGTCAAATCTTCCCGGGAGATACAGTCCACAACACCCCGTTCGATGAGGGCGATCTGTTCGTCTACTTTTTTCATGGAATTTTCGGCTTTCTACTTTGCATATTCAACGGCCCGGGTTTCCCGGATAACCGTGACCCGGATCTGGCCCGGATATGTGAGTTGCTGTTCCACCGAATTGGCGATATCCCGGCTGAGCAGGATTGCCTCGTCATCGGATATTTTTTCACTGTTGACAATGATACGCAGGTCGCGACCGGCCTGGATCGCGTAGGATTTTTCCACGCCGTTGAAGGATGTGGCGATATTTTCGAGATCCTCCAGTCGTTTGACATAGGATTGCAGCATTTCCTTGCGGGCGCCGGGCCGGGCTCCGGAGAGGGCGTCGGCGGACTGGACCAGGATGTCCAGCACGCTCTTGAGCGGCTGATCCTCGTGGTGGGCGCCGATGGCATAGACCACGTCTTCGGCTTCTCCGTATTTTCTGGCAAGATCCCGGCCGATGATGGCATGGGATCCCTCGATTTCATGATCCACCGCCTTGCCGATATCATGCAGCAGGCCGGCTCTTTTGGCTTTTTTCACATCAAGGCCGAGTTCCGCCGCCATGATGCCGCAGAGAAAGGCGACCTCCAGAGAATGCTGCAGGATATTCTGACCGTAACTGGTCCGATAGGTGAGACGGCCGATGAGCTTGATCAGTTCCACATGCATGCCGTGGGCGCCCACGTCAAAGGTGGCCTGTTCCCCCGCCTCCCGGATGCTGACATCGAGTTCCTTGGTGACCTTTGCAACCACCTCTTCAATGCGGGCCGGATGGATGCGGCCATCCGAGATCAGCTGCTGCAGGGCCAGGCGGGCGATTTCCCGCCTGATGGGATTAAATCCGGAGAGGATGACCGCCTCGGGAGTATCATCGATGATGATGTCGATTCCGGTGGCCGCCTCGATGGCCCTGATGTTTCGTCCTTCACGGCCAATGATTCGGCCCTTCATCTCATCGTTGGGGAGGGGGACCATGGAAACGGTCTTGTCGGCGACATAATCGCCGGCATAGCGCGAGATGGCCAAGGCAAGGATATTTTTCCCCTTGCGGTCCGCCTGAATTTTCATCTCGTTTTCGATTCGTGAAAGGCGTTTGGCGGCATCCATCCGCGCCTCGCTCTCTATGGATTTCATCAGCTCCTGCTTGGCCTCTTCCCGACCGATGCCGGCGGTTTTTTCCAGCTTGTAGCGTTGGGCCTCGATGAGCTCATCCATCTCCTTTTGGCGTTCAGTGAGATTTTTTTCCCGGTTGACACAGAGCTTTTCCCGCTGCAGTACCCGTGATTCCCGTTTGGCCAGGGCCCGTGTCTCCTGTTTCAGCCGGTCCTGCTCGCGGGTGAGCCGGTGCTTTTCGTCCTTGAGTTTTTCCCGGTCGGAACTTATCTCCCTGGTGGCTGTCTGTTTGAGTTGATAGACTTCCTCCTTTGCCTGGAGCAGGGCTTCTTTTCTGATCTGTTCGGCTTTGTGAAGGGCCCCCTCGATCAGCTGATTTTTCTGGGCTTCGACATGGGCCTGGTTTCCCTCGGCGATATATTTGCGGGCAAGAAATCCCAGAGCGCCGCCGAGAAACAACCCGGCGAGAAACAGTATGGTGGTCATGACTCTATCCTTTCCAAAAAATGTCGGCCGCGCATCCGAGAGGGGTCGACACGATAAAATCCGGATCCCGGTGCCGCTGCGGCAGGGGAGGCGGACAGATAAAATACAAAAAGAATTGTCGTGCAGGTGCAGGAAAGAAAGAGAGAGGGAATGGGTGTGAAAGAGATCCTGTTCCTTTGAGGAATCGATCGGGCTGCAATGCTGCTTAGCGTACTCCCGGCAACCTGGAGCAGAGGGAAAGCCCTTTTCCGGTGAAAGGTGATCCAGAAGATTCCATGAGAAAACGCATATATCTGTAAACAGCTTACAGGGTGGATTGTCGTGTTTCGGGCGCTGTGCTTCCGACCCATCCAGCCGATTGCATAACTGAAACCATTCCTTGGTCTTTCTCAGCCTGAATTATAAGAAGTTCACCGCAACAGACCCGTGGCCCGGTAAGCGATCACAGGGCATGCAACCCAGTGGTATATCGTACTTCCAAGCTGTGATTGGTCACAAGTGTTGTAGATTCACACACTTATCTCCCGGCCGCCGGGAACGAACCCCGTGGATTTTTTACAGATGAATCAGGTGATAAAAAATCACAAAGGGGTTGCAACATCCCGTCAGGCCTGTTGCATCTGGTGAAAAAAATCCCCGCCCTGCCGTGTCAACGTCATGATTAAACCTGTAAAATCAGGTGGACACTACTCATAACTCCGGCAGGGAATCAATACAGTTTCCCTTTTGAAGCCAGCGGAGTTGTCCTATCATTGCGAGTTGGCTCAATACTCCGATGATCACAAACAGTGCAGGGAAGCAAAAAAACAAGAGTAAAATTACACCGTAGCGGGCAGATCCTTATTAACCGTCATGCCTGCCCGCCTCCAGACCAGATGCGGCGAACCGTTCTTATCATTTCGTCTATAGTATATCAGAACAACTGCAAATGAAAAGCAAAATCGTATGGTTCCATTGCGGAAAGCCGGGTGATTCCCAATGTTCCGGAGCGCTTTATCCGGGAAATTTTACCGGATTTCCGCAGCCACCTTGTCGATGAGCTCGTCGATGCGTTTGTCCTGCCTGGTGCGGTAGGTGTGGAACTCCCTTTTCAGCTCGATATATTGGGACGCTATCTGCAAACAGGCGAGGATAAGGCTTTTGCTGGAGGGAACGGTACTGCGGTTCCGGGGGGAGTTGCCTTCAACTTCATTTTTGACCAGCGAGATAATTTTTTCCACATCTTCGTCGGACGCATCGGTGTAAAATGAAAAATTATGCCCCAGAAGCCTGAATTGTACCAGCCTTTCCATGCGCGGAGATCAAAGACCGAATTTATTGCGCCGGCAGGATCATGCCGTTATCCCTTGTCCATGGCAAAGAGCTTTCCCTGGGCGCTTTCATTTTCAGAGACCTCCTGCGGCTCCGTTGAAAAGCCGCCCTGTTCGTTTTCCCATTCCTCGATACGACCGATGAGACCGGAAACCCTGCTCTTCACCTCGGAGCGTTCGGCCCGCATGGTTTCAAGCTGCCGGTTGAGATCGTCCCTTTCCTCTTCGGTTTTCTGCAGAGTTGCCTGCAGGCTCTGATAATTTTGCTTTAACTCATTGTAGCGATTGAGAAGTTTGTCGACAAACTGCTCCAACTGCGCCAGCTCAGCTTCTTTGTGCATGGTTATTCTCCTTGATACCCTGGATTCATTCGTGCCGGTCGGGAGATGGAATATATGTCTAACCGGTTGAAATCAAATTAAACTTTATCAAGCAATATACTATACAAACGGGGACGGAAGTGTGCAAGATTTTTATGACTTTTGCTGGGATTGGAAAGAGCGGCGGCCTGGTGTCGGCTTTTGTTTTCCCCTGTCGGCTGGAAAGAGAAGCTCCTATACCCGGGTGTAGTGCCAGGAACGGGGCCGGCCGTTTTCATAGGGCATATAGCCGTGAAAGATCCGGGCGTCATTATCGAAAACCAGAGGGAGGAAATAGCGGTCGCCTTCCCACATGGGGAGTTTGGCAAGTTGATCCAGTGGATGCCAGGCCAGCTCTCCCTCCTCGTTTTCGGAAAATGGGGTTCCGCTGAAACGGGTGATGAGAAAGATGAATCCCAGCCAGTCTTCTCCCTGCCGGCCGAAACCCCGCCAGTTGATCGTACCCCGCAGCCGCGCCTGCTCGCAGATCAGGCCGGATTCTTCCCTGATCTCCCGAAACAGGCAGGTCTGGATATCTTCATGGGGCAACATTTTGCCTCCAAGGCCGTTGTATTTTCCCAGATGCTGATCATGGGGCCGGGCATTACGGTGCACCAGAAGGGTGTGGGTCCCTTCGGGGGAGAGAATATAGCCAAGGGTTGCAACAATCGGAGTGTACATATCGATTTTTCGTCAGGATTCCACCTGTATGGCGTAATGGTTTTTTCCGTTTTTCCTGATTTGCGACAACAACTTTCAGGCCCGGAAAAGGGGCGGGAGACCGTGGCGCCAATTTTGTGCATAATTTATTGAAAAAAAAGGAATTTTGTCGATGCCTCCACTTTCTGCATGATGTCGTGCCTGGTGAGGTTCAGGGGATGCGGAGATAATTTATCTAATAGTTTTTTCCCGGGAGACCGAAGGGATACGATAGTAACCGGCTATTGTCGTTTCCCATAACCAGAGAAAACGAGAACGGATTCCCATGTTGCCCACCCTGTTGTCCGGAAAACAGATGCGTACAGTCATGACCGCTGTGGTCTGCTTCCTCCTTGCCGGGTTCGTTTCTGCGGTATCGGCGGACGATCTGTTTCCCCTTTATCCATGCATACGCAATAACGTAATGTTCTGGCGGCATGTGTATGAAACCTTCAGCAGTAATCAGGGCATAGTTCATGATCAGGAAGATCTGTCGATCATATACGGGATCATACCCCTTGTCGACCGTGATGTGCCCGGGGCGGCGGAATCGAACCGGCAGGCCATGCGCCGGGCAAAGCGCCGCTATCGGGATATCCTCCGGAAACTCGCCGATGGCAGGCCGCCGGCAAACCGCCGGGAGCTGATGGTTGCCGCGCTTTTCCCAACTGCCGGCCCCGGGACATACCGGCGGGCCATGGAAAATATCCGTGTGCAGACCGGCCAGAAGGACAGTTTCATTGCCGGATTTGTCCGTTCAGGAGCATATATCGATGAGATCAAACGTATTTTTGTTTCATACGGCCTGCCGGAGCAACTGGCCTACCTGCCCCATGTGGAGTCGTCGTTCAACCACAGGGCGCGCAGCCGTTCCGGAGCGGTGGGAACCTGGCAGTTTATCCTGTCCACCGGACGAGAGTTTATGACAATCAATCAACAGGTGGACGAGCGGTATGATCCCCTGCTGTCATCCCATGCAGCAGCCCGGTTTCTGCGGCAAAATTATGAAAAACTCGGCACCTGGCCACTGGCGATAACCGCCTATCATCACGGCCAGAACGGCATGATTCGAGCGCTGCGTGCCAAGGGCGATTTTGAAAACATTGTCAGAGAATACCGCAGCAAGGGTTTTGGGTTTGCCTCGCGGAATTATTATGCCGAATTTCTTGCCGCCTTACAGGTGGCCGGTAACCTGGAGCGAGATCCGTCAGTTAAGCGGGACTCTCCCTTGACTCCTCTGACGGTAAGTTTCCCGGGCACCTGGTGGGTGCGGGATCTCTTTCGCTTCGTGCCCGTATCCGGGGAGACCCTGGCCCGCCTGAACCCGGCCCTGCGTTCCGCGGTCCTGGAGGGCGGAAAACCCCTGCCCGAGGATTATCCCATACGGTTGCCGGATACCCCTGCGGTGCGGCGTGCCCTCGAGCTTGAAACCGCAGGCGTGACCACCGTCTCCTCCGATGGTTCACACCGCTATTATCTGGTCAGGCCGGGAGATACCGCCGGCCGCATTGCCAGACGTTTCCAAGTGCCTCTGGAATTGCTGATACGGATCAACGACCTTGACGAGAGCGCCGCAATTTTCAGTGGCCGCCGGCTGCGAATTCCTGTTATAACCCCTGTATCTGTTCGTGATCAAGTCGTTTTACTGAACAGTCAGGGGAAAAGGTCCCCTGACGGCTAGGAGCGGGAAAGTGGCGGATGAAAAGCTCTGTTTTCCGTCGCCGCAATCAACTACGGGAGCTTGAAAAATAAGGATTTTTCTTTGAGATCAAACTATGCGAAAATTGTATCGCGACCATATGAACGGCTGATATCGCGAGGATATCAAATGATCGGCCTGGGGCGGTCCTCAGGTGAAAAGACAATTTTTCAAGATACCCACAGGAAGAGAAGAGGAGACTGAGATGGATATTTCACTAAAGATTGCGCAATTGAAGCAACGATCTGATTTTACTGATAATGTCGGGATGATACTCATTCATAACGGCGTTGTCAGAAATTGGTCCCGGCAGGACAAAAGCCCGGTGGAGGCGCTGGAAGTGACGGTGGATCAGGAGCATGTTGAGCGGTTGCGTGGTGAATATTTGGAAAAACCGGGTATCTATGAAATAATAATTGAAGCCCGTTCAGGGAGATTCAGGCCCGGGGACGATCTTTTGTTTATCATTGTGGCCGGAGATCTGCGGGAGAATATCAAACCTGTGCTGGCGGAACTCTTGGACCGGGTCAAGGCCGAGGCAGTGTCCAAACGAGAGATCGGCGTTGAGGGCGGAGACACGGGAGGGGCCTTGTAAGCGCCGTCCTGGTACGATTTCTGAAGGGGTTCTTTGAAATAATTGGGAAAAATTCAAAAACATCTTCATATACAAAATTTTCTATCGTATAATTCAGTATTAATATTATTAAAAATGTTCATTTCCGGTCCGGTGTCGCCGGCTGGCGGAGTGCCAAAGGCGGTTATTCAGGCTTTATATGGCTTTTGTTTACAAATGAAGGGGAATAAATCATGAATTACGGTGTAGTTAGTCAGGATCAGCTTGAAAGGATTGACGAAATTTTAACTGAAAAGTTGATTCGTCTGGGGGTTGACTGCGTAATCATAATCGATATGGCAGGCAACATCATCACGGCCCGCGACAACGGCAAGAATAAATACGATGTCTATTCCTTTGCCGCCCTGGCCGCCGGAAACTTCGCCACTGTCGACGCCATGGCGAAGCTGGTGGGAGAAAACGAGTTTTCTCTGCTCTTCCACAAGGGGCAGGATTGCAACATTCACTTTTCAAAAATCGATGACGAGCTTCTCATGATCAGCATGTTCGGCAAGGATGTATCCCTTGGTTTCCTGCGACTGAATGTTGTTGAATCCATTGAACAGATCAAGGAAGTCTGGTCGCCGGCCTAAGCAGCGGCTGGAGATCATGATTTTCGCTTCAAGGGAACCGGCAATACAAGCGGCGTGAGAATTAAATTGACGGAGTATCATGAGTTTTATTAATTTGAAAGACAAGGTTATCCAGGTCAAAATCGTCTATTACGGCCCGGGTCGAGGTGGGAAGACGACGAATCTTGAGTACATCAACCGTAAGTTCAGAAAGCAGATCCAGTCCGAGATGGTCAGCTTGAAAACCCATGGGGACCGGACCCTGTTTTTTGACTTCCTGCCCTTTGATATGGGCAAGATCAAGGGATATGATCTCAAGATACAGCTTTACACCGTACCCGGACAGGTCAAGTATAACGCCACCAGAAAGCTTGTCCTCAAGGGAGTTGACGGGATCGTCTTTGTTGCCGATTCCCAGGAGCATATGCGCACGAAAAATATCCAGTCCCTCAACCAGCTCCACCAGAATCTGTTGTCATATAAAGAGAGTATTTTTAAAATTCCCCTGGTACTCCAATACAATAAGGTGGATCTCAAGGAGCAGGGAGTTCCCATACTGCCGGCCGAGGTCCTGGAAAAAGATCTGAACAGCAAGCTGGTTGTACCTTCCTTTACGGCGAGCGCCTTGACAGGGTTCAATGTGGCATTAACATTGAAAAAAATTATTTCATCCACCGTAATATCCGTACAAAAGAAACTTGCCTGATGCCTGCCCGGTGAAACAGGGCCAGAACGGACTTTCACATAAATAAAGAAAGAGAGTGGTTGCCGTGGAAACTGATATGAGTCGTGGGCGGAAATACAGTGATTCCGAGATAATACAGTCGCTGGACGAAGCGGAGGATCTCACCCTGTATGCTGATGAGGATTTCGATACCAATGATGTCGACCTTTTCGAGTATACCGGTGAGGACGATTCGCCGCTGACGAATCTCAAGTCGATCATTCTGTCTCTGGACTGGGAAATAACCGCCGAGATTCTCGACGAGATGCTCGAGGAGATCCGTTCTCTCCAGCAACTCTGGCGCGGTGACAAGGTTCTCAATATCTATCTGCAGGGATTGAGCAAGATCGGTATCTATATCAAGAACGAGCTCGCCAATGCCCATCCGAATTCGGTCAAGATGTTGAGCATTTTTTTTGCCAACCTGGAAAAACTTGTCTCCTCCGACAAGATGAGCGAGGCCGAGATCAAGAAAATGGTCGGAGATGATATCCGCAAATTCCGGATCATGCGCTACCAGATCTCCCGAAGAAGGATTTCCTCCCTGACCATGGATACCCAGGATGACGGTGGAGCCGATTCCGAACAGATGGAAAAGAGAAAGGAACTCAGGCGGCTGCAGGCAATCATCCTCGGTATTGACTGGGAAATCTCCGATAAGACCCTGCAGAGTCTCACCCGGGAGATCGATACGCTTTCCTATCGCTATAAAAATGATTCATATATTTCCACCCTGCTCCAGGGGTTGCGTTCGTTGGGACGCTATATCGCCCTGGAAAAATCCCAGACTCATCCGGACGCCTTTCCTCTTCTGCACTCCTTTTATGAGGGAATCGAAAAGACCGTGCTCGACGAAAAGATGGCCGAGGAGGAAAAGAAACTGCTCCTGACGGAGAAGATCGACAAACTCAATGCCTTGCGGGCAACCGTTGCCGAGGAAAAAGCCGTTACCGATGGAAAATCGGTGCAGGATGCGAGAGATACGGAGCTCTTTACAGATATGGAGATTGAAACAGTGGCGGATAATCAGGTTGTCCAACCAGTTGACAAGGAGGAGGAAATGGATGGTGAAGATATAGCATTTCTTTCCGATGAGGCAGCGCAGGAAGTGGCGCAGGAAGAACCGGCGGGGATGGATGCTGTGGCCCCGGCAGCCGCCTTGAGCGGATTTACCGAGGATCTTGCCGAAGATGAGGAAGCCGCAGACCTGGCCGTGGATCTCTCCGACGAGATCGATTCCCATGTCTCTGAATTTTTTGCCGAGGATTCCGAACCGGAGGATGCCGGAATCGCGGCTGAGAGTGAGCTTGCCGACACCGAAGAGGTTTCGACCTTGAAGGATGTACTCTTTGCCGACGAAGAGCTTGATGAGGCCGAAGCGGAGACGGAAGAGCCGGAGCCTGATGTCATCGCCTCCCTTTCCGATGAGACGATTGATGATGTCGAGGATGCCGAACTCCTTAAGCAGGATGACGGTCCCCTCCGCGAGCAGCTTGACCGTTTTTTCAGCGATGAAGACGAGCCGCAGATGGCTGAGGGATCGGAAGGTGATGGAGAGGTGGTTGGTGAAGAGGAGCAGCCTCGCGAATCCCTTGCGGATGAATCCGGGGATATCACCGATCTTTCCGGGGAAGAAATTACCGATGACGATGTCATTACCGGCATCGATGAATTTTTCGGCCCCAGAGAAGATGGGGCGGAGGATGAAACGGTGATTGCGGCTGAGGCGGAAGAAGATGTCGTCGCCGGTGACCTTTTTGCCGACGAGCCCGCCGCCGACGCAGTCGATGTGGAGGCTGCCGCCCGGGAAGAGCCGGAAATGGAATTACCGGAGCTGGATGCTGCCCTGGCGGATTTTGAGCACGACGGCCGGGCCGATATTTCCATGGAAGACCTGGTGGATGAGGATCTGGATAGCCGTCTCGACAGTTTCTTCCGCGAGGATGACGAGACGGGAGAACCGGATGCGGCTGGTGAGATTTCGGAGATCCCGGATATTGCGGCGGATTCTCTTGCTGCGGCGGACCAGGTTGAACCCCAAAAGAGCGGGGAGTTTGCCGGTCTTGAAGAGGAGGTGGAACAACTGCCCGATCTCTTTGAAGATGATGCCGCCGACATGGATCTTGCCCAACCGCGGGAAAGTGATGACCTCCCCGCCGCCGCTGCCGTGGCCGCAGGGGTGGCAGCCGTAGCAACAGCTGCAGCGGCCGGCGATCAGGCCATGGCGGAAGATCAGCCGGAACCCGAAGAAGCCGATGAGGAGTTCGTCCAGGACATCGATCCGCAGTATATCACCATGCTCGACGATGATGAAGAAGAAGATGATGACTTCTTTGCTGCGGATGTCGATGAGTCGGCCCCGCTGTTTACCGATGGCGGTGACGAGGAGACGGCTGCCGCAGATGAGGAAACTCTTCCTGTGACGGAAGAAGTCACAGCGGCTGAGGCGGTGGCCGGCGAGAAGGCCACCGGGGCGGAAGAATCCGAACCCGGTGAAACAGATGAAAGTGTAGCTGTTGACTTTGAAGAGGACTCCGAGAGCCGGCAACAGGCGGAGGCGGAAGAGCAAATAGCCGAAGCGGTCGATGCCGAAAAGAGCGCAGCAGCGGAAGAGGAGCAGGAAGAAGAAGCCGGACCAGAGGAAAGCGGCTGGGCCCTGGAACAGAGCGCCCTTGATCTGGGAGTTATGCTGGAAGGACTTGCCGAAGAAAAGAGCGACCGGATCGTGGTACAGTGTCGCGAACTTGTGGACAAAATGCAGCAGTCGCCGCATATTGATCAGGAGCAGGGCGTAGCGCTCAAACTCTTGCACTCCTCCCTTGAGGCGATGCAGGAGAGCATCGGCGAGCCGGAGCAGACAGCGCAACTGGCACGGAACCTGGGTGATATTCTCACCTCTTCCCTGTCATCGGATGGTGACGCGGCAGGGAACCGGCAGGGAATGCTCATCGCTGCAATGGGAGAATATATCCATTGGCAACAGGGCCTGATCAAGGAGGTTCTTCGCAGGTAGCGGGCCCCTTCTACCGAGATCATTACGGCCCACCGGTTCGCCGAATTCCCGGCGGAGACGATGGGAAGAAAAACCCCGTTGTATAACGGGGTTTTTTTTATTCTGCGACCAGGAGAGATCCGGTGAAGATGCTGTGCCCGCGGGTGCTTGCGGTCAGGCGTGTCCCATAATGCGCTGATACCCGACCAGGGAAAGAGCGAGGTAGAGCAGCAGTCCCAGAGAGAGGGCCCGGAGAAGGGGCCGGCGATATCCGCCCTCAAAGGGAAGAAACAGGAGCGCGGCAAGAAAAAGAATTGGGGGAAAGACGCCGGCCCAGAAGGGGGGCAGATAGCGCAGCAGTTCCTGCAGTCCCAGGAAAAACCAGGGGCCGGCAATGAGACCCGCGCCGGGACGGTCCGGTTCAAGGGGAGCCGGCACAGTGATGGAGCAGAGGAGAAGAACCGCGGTGAGAGGAAGGTGATATCTGAGGCGTGTCTGATAGCGCCGTAAATGGCGCCAGATAAAATAGCCGCCCGGGACCATCAGGCCGATCAGGTGCTGGGCATAGACCTTCTTCAGTGAGCTTTCGGAGACGGCAAACAGAAGGGCATTGACGCTTTTGCCGATCAACGGGATGGAGAGGGCCAGGTTTTCGGCAATCATGCCGGCCGCGGCGCCGGTATTGTCGCCGCGCAGAATATAGCCGGTAAAGAGAAGCAGCAGGGCGACGGGCAGGCTTGCGGAAAGACGTATCCAGGTCGGCCGGGTATATCCGTGGTTGTTTTCCGCGATGACCACGGCCAGGTGAATGAGGAGCAGCAGAAAGAAAAACTGGCTGGAGTAATAGTGCAGACCCCGCCAGAAAGAGCCGTAGGGAACGACGAGCTCCAGGGTCAGGGTGGAGAAAAAGGGTTCGGAGGGATTGTACTGCAGGGCGACCACCACACCGGAGCAGATGGATATGAGCAGTGCCGCAAGGCAGTGGGCCCCCCATCTGATCCCCATGAATGATGTGAGTAATCGGCGCACCGCTTGTTCCGTCTCGCGGAAATTAGAGGGTGACTAGATAGCCGGCGGCGGCCTGGTCGTCGCCTTTGCCGCTCAACTTTTCAACGGGAAAGATGGGCAGGTTCTTCCGCGCCGGTCCGGAAAGTCGGATGCCCCGGGGGGTAAATCTGGACTGGTGACAGGGACATTCGATCACGGTTTGCTCCTCCAGGTAGTTGACCCGGCAGCCCAGGTGGGTGCATTTACGGGATACCGCCCAGGGACCGTTTTCATCGACAAAGAGGATAAACTCCCTGGCAACGGCAAATTCGCCGGCACGCAGTGGTTTGCGTATTTCCACATATCGCGGCCGTGAACGGGTGGTGAAGTTGATGAAACGTGCAAGGGGATGGATCAGCAGGATCGTAAGCAGGGCCAGGGCCCATTTCCAGCTCCGTTTCAGAAAATCCCGCCGTCGGGTCAAGGTCTGCTCCGGTTTTCCCGTTACCCGCATTTTCCCTTGAGCGCCGCCAGGACATGGGCCGGCACCAGGCCGCTGACATCGCCGCCGTGGCAGGCTGCCTCCTTGATGATGGTTGAGCTGATGTAGATCCAGCGGAAGCTGGTCATCAGAAAGACGGTTTCCACTTTACGTTCCAGCTTGCGGTTCATGAGGGCGAGCTGGAGTTCATAGTCGAAATCGGAGACCGCGCGCAGCCCCCGGATAATGGCCTGGGCATTGCACTCGCGGGCGAACTGTACGGTGAGGCCCCGGGTGGAGGCGACCTCGATGCGTTTGTTTTCCGGCCCAAAGCACTGTTTGACGAGTTCCACCCGTTCTTCGAGGCTGAAGAGCGCCTTTTTGGCGGGATTTTCGGCCAGGGTGACGATGATCTTGTCAAAAAGGCGCAGTCCGCGCTTGATGATGCTCACGTGACCGTTGGTGATGGGGTCGAAGGTCCCCGGATAAATGGCGACCCGCCGCTTGTCGGCAGCAGGGGCGGATGTCTGTGTCTGTGTCATTGGTATAGATCCAGAAACCGGTTTCTCCATAGCGACGGCTGGTGAGCAGGCGCAGGGTCCCAAGCTGTTGGGGCAGTTCTTCCCCGGAGTGTTCCTCGGCAATTACTCTGCCGGTATTTTTCACAATATCGCTCTCTTCTACCATTACCAGCGTCTTTTTCGCCAGGTTTTTTTTATAGGGCGGGTCAAGAAAAACCAGGTCGAATTTTTCCCTCCACCGCGGTCCCTTGAAAAAATCGGGCCGGCGGACAATATCTCTTTTCAAAAGCGTGATATCTCCCCGGCGGAGGGCATCGGCGGCAAAGGAAAAGCAGGTGTGCAGATTGCGGGAGATAATTGTCAGGGATGTGGGATCCGCATCGACAAAGATTACCCGACCGGCGCCGCGGCTCAACGCCTCAAGGCCCAGAGACCCGGTGCCGGCAAAGAGATCCAGGACCCGGGCTCCCGCCGCCGGGGGGCCCAGAATCTGAAAAAGGGACTCCCTGGCCCGGTCGCTGGTGGGCCGGATGCCCCTGTGACGCCGGGGGGGAGAAATGAGTTTTCTTCCCTTTGCGGATCCGCCGATGATTCTCAATGACGTGTCGGTGATTGCTGGTTGACGGCTTCCGGCCGCTGCATCCGTTCCGGCTATCGGGCCGGGACGGCTTGATTTCAGGCCTGCTGTTCCGGCAAGATGCCCAGGAGTGTTTCCCCGGCTCTCACCTTTTCCCCCTTGCGGACGGCCAGTTCGGTTTCCGGGGGCAGGTAGAGGTCAACCCGGGATCCGAAACGGATGAGGCCGAAGCGTTCTCCGGCAATGACCTGATCCCCGGTTTGCAACCGGCAGACTATTCTGCGGGCGATGAGGCCGGCGACCTGCACAAACGTATAGGTATGGCGGGATCGGGTGGCGACGGTGACGGCACAGTATTCGTTGTGCAGGGCGCCGCGCTCGCTGTCCGCCGAATAGAAACGACCCGGCCGCAGGACAACCCGTTCCACCCGGCCGGAAAAGGGGATACGATTGACATGGACATTGAAGACATTCATGAAAATACTCAGCTTGTACACCTCGCCGTCCGCAAAGCGGTCGTCGGTCATGCGTTCGACAAGAATAATCTTGCCGTCGGCCGGTGAGATGACGGCATTTTTTTCCGGGGGGGGAATACGAACCGGATCACGGAAAAACCAGCAGATGAAGCCTGTGAGGAGGAGACAAAGGAGAGCGGCGGTGATGAAGTGCAGCACCGCGAAGATCAGGGTGCAGAAGGCGGCGAACAGGATAAAGGGGTAGCCTTCCTCGGCCATGGGGATACGGGTCGGTTTCATCGGTATTGAAAGGCGATACAGGCGCGGTAATGCATGGATGGAACGAAAAAGGCACGGCCTTGCCGCGCCTTTATGAAAAAATCGGTTGCCGGAACCGGGCTATTTTTTCGGGGCCCGCGGCATGGCGATGGTGCCGGTGCGGATGATCTCCTTGATGCCGATGGGTCGCAGGATATCGATAACCGCCTTGATCTTGCTCTCCGGTCCGGTGATTTCCACCGCATATGAGGTGGGGCTGACATCCACCACCTTGCCGCGGAAGATGTCGATGACCCGCAGGACCTCGGCCCTGGTATGGGCCTCGGCACGCACCCGGATGAGCACCATCTCACGCTCGACATACTCGCCCTCGCTGATGTCGTTGACCTTGATGACGTCGATGAGCTTGTGCAGCTGCTTGGTGATCTGTTCGATGATGGCGTCTTCGCCCCGGGTCACCAGGGTAAGGCAGGAGACCTTGGGTTCGATGGTTTCGGCGACGCAGAGGCTTTCGATGTTGAATCCCCGGCCGCTGAAAAGACCCGTCACCCGGGAGAGGGCACCCGGTTTATTCTGTAAGAGAACTGAAAGAGTATGTTTCATTGATCCGATCCTGTTGTTCTGTATGAAAAAGTTTCCCGGCCTGCCGGGATATTGCCTGATCTTTGCCGTCGACTGCTAGACAAGCAGCATTTCCGTGGTGGCCTTGCCGGCGGGCACCATGGGAAAAACCCCTTCCTCGCGGTTGATGACGAAATCCATGAGCACGATATTGTCGGTGGCCAGGGCCTCCTTGATGACCGGTTCGACCTCGTCCTTGGTCTTGGCCCGCAGACCCACGGCGCCGTAGGCCTTGGCCAGTTCGACAAAGTCCGGGGTAACCTCCATCACCGTACCGGAATAGCGCTTATTGTAGAAGAGTTCCTGCCACTGGCGCACCATTCCCAGGTAGTTGTTGTTGAGGATGGCCACCTTGATGAGGGCGCCGTACTGTCTGGCCGTTGCCAGCTCCTGGATATTCATCTGGATTGAACCGTCGCCTGCAATGTCGATGACCGTGGCATCGGGCCTGGCCATCTTGGCGCCGATGGCCGCCGGCATACCGTATCCCATGGTGCCGAGGCCGCCGGAGGTGAGCAGGTGGCGCGGTTTGTTGAACTTGTAGAACTGGGCGGCCCACATCTGGTTCTGGCCCACCTCGGTGGTGATGATCGCCTCGCCGCCGGTGAGCTCGCTGATCTTTTCCACCACGAACTGCGGCTTGATGATATCGCCCTCGTCGGTATAGGCCAGGGGATGCTTGGTCTGCCACTGGTTGAGCTGGTCGAACCAGGGTTGCAGTTTTGCCGCCTGTTCTTCGGCATTGAAATCACTGTTTTTGTCAAACCAGCTGTTCATCGCCGCCAGGGTAAGCTTACAGTCGGCAACGATGGGAATATCCACTTCCACGTTTTTGCTGATTGAGGTGGGATCGATATCGATATGGATGATCTTGGCATGGGGGGCAAAGGCGTCCAGACGTCCCGTAACCCGGTCATCGAAACGGGCGCCCACCGCAACGAGAAGGTCGCTCTTGGCCACCGCCATGTTGGAGGCGTAGCTGCCGTGCATGCCCAGCATGCCCAGCGACAGGGGATCGGTACCCGGAAAGCCTCCCAGGCCCATGAGCGTCATGGCCACCGGCAGGTGCAGTTTCCGCCCCAGTTCGGTGAGCTCGGCAGCGGCATTTGACAAAATGACCCCGCCGCCGATGTAGAGCACCGGCCGCCTTGCCTCCAGCAAGGCCTTGCAGGCCTTTTCCACCTGGCCCGGATGGGGTTCGTAGTTGGGCTGGTAGGTCTGCATTTTCACCGGTTCCTTGGGGGTAAAGGTCACCGTTGCTCCCTGCACGTCTTTGGGAATATCGACGAGCACCGGGCCGGGCCGCCCGGTTTTGGCGATGTGGAAGGCCTCGCGGATGGTCTTGACCAGTTCGTCGGCGTCCTTTACCAGGTAATTGTGTTTGGTGCACGGTCTGGTGATCCCGACGATATCCACTTCCTGGAAGGCGTCGTTGCCGATGAGCGCGGTGGGAACCTGGCCGGTGAGCACCACCAGGGGAATGGAATCCATGTACGCCGTGGCAATGGCGGTTACGCCGTTGGTGGCTCCGGGGCCGGAGGTGAGCAGCGCCACGCCCACTTCCCCGGTGGTTCTCGCATAGCCGTCGGCCATATGCACGGCGCCCTGCTCATGCCGGACCAGGACGTTGGTGATTTTCGACTCCATCAGGTCGTCGTAGAGATCAATAACCGCTCCGCCCGGGAAGCCGAACATGGTCGTAACGCCCTCTTCCTCGAGGCATTTAACTATTGCCTGTGCACCTGTCATCTGTTCCATTGGTTATACCTTTCCGTGAGTTTCGCAAGGAATGCTTGCTGGTGATATATAGAGAATGATATCTTGAATTTACGTCGGCAGGAGATTTAAGCGGGTCTGCAGCGGCGGACCCGAGAAAAAACAGGGAATCAGAATCGATACAGCGTTTCTGAATCCCTGTGTTTATCTGGTGACCCCAAGGGGACTCGAACCCCTGTTTTCGGCGTGAGAGGCCGACGTCCTAGACCACTAGACGATGGGGCCATCTACGGTTTATTCAGATGAAATTAAATAAAGTACTTTAAATTCTTTGTCAAGCCGCTTTATTTCATTTGTTTCATATTGCCCCTTTTTCTTCGATTGATTCCGGAACAACCACTGTAAGCCCGGAGGATTCGCATCCCGGCGTGATGGATCACGGTCGCCGCATCATCACTCTCCGCGGCGCTGCCGGGGGAGACGGCCGTAAAGACGGGTGAGGGCATGCAGATGCCCGGCGGCGGCATCATCGAGGAATCGGGCCGCGCAGCGCCAGGCCCAGTTTCCCTCTTTTTTCCCGGGGATATTCATGCGGCAGTCGTTGCCAAACCCCAGGATATCCTGCATGGGGATAATGGCGAGCCGTGCCGGCGAGGAGAGGGCAAGGTAGATGAAGTCATGGTGGAGGAGGCGGTCGTCGCCGATGTCCCGGTTGGCGTATTGCCGGGCCAGGTTTTTGGCCGTTGTCTCCACCGAGGGATCCAGCTGCCAGCCGATCACGGTATCGTTGTCATGGGTACCGGTATAGACGACGGTGTTGGGATGGTGGTTGTGGGGCAGATGGGTGTTGTCCGGATTTCCGTCAAAGGCGAAGAGTAAAACCCGCATACCCGGAAATCCAAGGTCGTCCCGTAATTTTTCCACGGCCGGAGTGATAAGGCCCAGGTCTTCGGCAATGATGGGCAACGGCCCCAGATCCCTCTCCATGATCTTGAAGAATTCCCGGCCCGGTCCGGGCAGCCAGCTGCCGTTGACCGCTGTTTTTTCCCCCCGGGGAACCGCCCAGTAGGATTCGAATCCGCGGAAGTGATCGATCCTGATCACATCCACCAGGTGGAAGATCGCCTTGAGGCGGGCCCGCCACCACTCCAGGAGTTGCGGCCGCACCCGCCGGTTCTGCCAGGCATAGAGGGGGTTGCCCCAGAGCTGGCCCGTGGCGCTGAAGTAGTCCGGCGGCACCCCGGCCACGGCCGCGGGCAAGCCGGTTTCGGCATCAAGATCGAAGATCTCCTGGTTTGCCCAGACGTCGGCGCTGTCAAGTCCCACGTAAATGGGCAGGTCGCCGATGATGCGAATTCCCTTGCCTGCAGCATAGCGGCGGAGCCGGTGCCACTGTTTGAAAAACTGGTACTGTTGGAAACAGTAATAATCAACGGTATCGGCGAGTTGTTCCCCGGCCGAGGCCAGCGCTTCAGGATCCCGGCGGCGGATTTCCCGGGGCCAGCGATACCAGGGGGCATCTTTGAAAAAGCGGCGCAGGGCCATGAACAGGGCGTATTCCCCAAGCCAGGGTGTCTGCCGGCGGAAAGAAGAAAAATCACCCGATCGGCCCGATTTTTGAAAGGCAATATGCGCCCGGTGCAGGAGTTCTCTTTTGTGGGAGGCGACTCTCCGGAACTCCACCAGGTATTCCGAGCCCACGGAGACAAGGTCATCGGCGGCCAGCAGGCCGTCGGCTGCCAGTTCATCCGGGCTGATGAGCAGGGGGTTGCCGGCAAAGGCGGAAAAACTCATGTAGGGCGAGTTGCCGAAAACGGAACTCACCGGGTTCAGCGGCAGAATCTGCCAGTAACTCTGACCGCCGGCCACCAGGAAGTCGATGAAGTTCCGGGCATCCCGGCCGAGATCGCCGATGCCGTACCTGCCGGGCAGCGAGGTGAGGTGAAGGAGAACGCCGCAGCCGCGTCTTTTGAAAATCATTATTAATTTGTTATCTTTGTGAAAAATTTGGTGTATAATATCTTAATAGGCCACAATGAAATTTTTCCATATCACCGTGGTTTAATGCATTGGTTCGAATTTAAAGCCATTCTCCGTTTGATCTTTCGTTTGACGTGTATTAAGTTCTGTAAAGATAATACCAGAAAACGAGGTTTTTTGCCTGTGTCACCCAAATTCTTGTAATTTGGGTTTTATTATTTGATCATGTAAGGAGTTGATGCTGGTGCTGTCAAAAATCAAGGAAGATCTTCTTAAAGCAGGGAAAGAAGAAGGTTGTCTGACCTTCAAACGCCTCAACAAATTACTGCCGGACGAAGTTCAGGATATCGCGACGATAGAGGATATTTTTGATTTTCTCGGTCAGCATAAGATCGAAATCGTCACAGAGGAAAAATCCGGCAACAGGCGAACTCTGACCGGAGAACGCTGGGTTTCTCCCGCTGATCGCAAAGTCCAGGATATCGAGGCCGTCGAGGAGAAACTGGCCAAGAGCGAGGACCACGACAACGAGGAGACCACCACCACCTATCTGCGGGAAATGGGGCAGTTCGATCTGCTCACCCCGGAAGAGGAGGCTAAGTACAGCAGGACCATCCGCGAGGGGTTCAATGCGATCATCGATGCCATCCGTGAAAGCGACACCTCGGTTCCGGAAATCCGGATGCTGGTGGAGCGCATCGAACTCTGGCAGCGGCGTGATCCCTCGCTCAAGCCCAAGAAACAGCAGCTGAACTATATGCGCCGCTGCGTCATCCGCGCCGTGGAGAAGCATCCGGACCGGCGGGAGTTCTTTGCCCTCCATACCAAGCTGGAGGCCTATTCCCGTTCCATCGAATGGGCCAAGGATGCGATGATCCGGGCCAATCTGCGCCTTGTGGTCAGCATTGCCAAACGCTACATGCACCAGGGCCTTACCCTGGCCGATCTCATCCAGGAGGGCAACCTGGGGCTGATGCGGGCGGTTTTCCGTTTCGACTACAAAAAGGGGAACAAGTTCAGCACCTATGCCTCATGGTGGATTCGTCAGGCAATCACCCGGGCGATCCTGGACAAGACCCGGACCATCCGGCTCCCCGTGCATTTTCTCGAACTGCGCAGCCAGTTTTTCAAGGCCTTCTATTCGCTGCTCAAGGAGCTGGGCCGGGAACCCACGCCGGTGGAGATCTCCAAGATCACCGACCTGCCCATGGATAAGATTCTCGCCATCCTCGAAGCCTCCCGTGAGCCCATCTCCCTTGAAACCCCCGTGGGTGACGACGATTCCACCCTGGGGGATTTCCTCGAGAACATGGAGTCGGAATCACCCTATGCCGCGGTTCAGAACCGGGAACTCTCCGGCCGGGTCACCGAGGTCCTGAGCACGCTCACCGACCGCGAAGAAAAGATCATCAGGCTGCGTTTCGGCATCGGTGAAAAGGCCGAGTACACCCTGGAGGAGATCGGCAAGCGCTTCAATGTCTCGCGCGAGCGGATCCGCCAGATCGAGAAGAAGGCCCTGAACCGCCTGCGGCATTCCAGCCGGCGGGAAAAGCTCAAATTTTTCCTGTAGAGGTACCTTGCAACCGCTCGCCGGGACCGCTTCCGCCAAGGAGCGCCGAGCCGTATGGCGCAGAAGCGGCAACCCCGCGGGCGGCTGCCGGCGGGCAGTCGTCTTCCCGCATCCGCCCGGCAACGTCAACTCCCATCTTCCACACCACTTTTTATGGATACCTTTATACAGAACAGCGGCCTTGGCGATATCCTCGACAAGGTTCGCGCCGGTGAACGGCTGAGTATCGATGACGGCCGGCGGCTTTTCGAGTCTGCCGATATCCTCGCCGTTGGTTATCTTGCCAATATCGTCCGCGAGCGTCTCAACGGCAACCGCGCCTATTTTATCTACAACCAGCACATCAACTATTCCAACGTCTGCACCAACCTGTGCAAGTTCTGCGCCTTCGGCAAGGACCGGGATTCGGAGCTGGCCTACGAGATGAGTGTCGAGGATGTCAAGGATAAGGTGCGGCAGCGCCTGGACGAGCCCATCACCGAGATTCACATGGTGGGCGGCATTCATCCGGATCTGCCCTATTCTTATTACCTGGAACTGTTACGGGGAATCAAGGAGGTGCGTCCCCGGGTGCATATTCAGGCCTTTACCTGCGTCGAGATTGCCCATCTGGCCGGGCTGGCCGGTAAGGGGATCGGCGAGACCCTGGAGGAGCTCAAGGAGGCAGGCCTGGGATCTATTCCCGGCGGCGGTGCCGAGGTGTTCAGCCCGCGGATCCGCAAACTCACCTGCGAGAAAAAACTCCCCGGTGTCGACTGGATTAAGGTGAGCAAGATCGCCCACCAGCATGGCCTGCGTACCAATGCCACCATGCTCTACGGCCACATCGAAACCATCGACGAGCGGTTGGAGCATCTGGACGCCCTGCGCCGGGCCCAGGACGAGACCGGTGGATTTCTCACCTTTATCCCACTCTCCTTTCACCCGAAAAACACGGAAATGTCGGAACACTCCCGGACAACGGGCATTGATGACCTGAAAAACATAGCCGTCGCCCGGCTCTTTCTGGACAACTTTCCGCACATCAAGGCCTACTGGGTCATGATCGGCCCCAAGCTCGCCCAGGTGGCGCTTTCCTTTGGAGCGGACGATCTGGACGGCACGGTCAAGGAAGAGGTTATCACCCACATGGCCGGCGCCGAGACCGACCAGGCCATCGGCCACAAGACCCTCATCAGGCTCATCAGGGAGGCGGGCCGCCGGCCCATGGAGCGGGACACTCTCTACAATGTCCTGCAGAGTTTCTGACCAGCGGAGAACGCCGCCCACCCGAAAAGCCCGGAACCCATGCAACACCTTGCCGAGAAAATCCAGAACGGCGGCCGGATTGCGGCCGACGAGTTTCTCTTTTTAGCGGAAAACGCCGATCTCCATGAGCTCGGCTTTCTGGCGGACCACGTGCGGCGCCGCCTCCATCCGGAACCGGTGGTCACCTATGTGATCGATCGCAACATCAACTACACGGATATCTGTATCTCCGCCTGCAAGTTCTGCGCTTTTTTCAAACCACCGGAAGATGAAACCGGTGTCTTGCTCTCCTTTGAGGAGCTTGAGAAAAAGATTCGTGAAACCCAGGAGTTAGGCGGCACCCAGGTCCTGCTGCAGGGGGGGTTGCATCCGGATAAACCCCTTGAGTATTACGAGGAGATGCTCCGCTTCATGAAGAAGACCGGTATCCATATCCACGGGTTTTCTCCCCCCGAAATCCACCATTTTGCCGCTCTTTCCGGTCTTTCGGTGCGCGAGGTGCTCAGGCGGCTGATCGCCGCGGGTCTCGACTCCATCCCCGGCGGCGGGGCCGAGATCCTCAGCGACCGGGTGCGCAATGCCTTGGCGCCGCGCAAGTGCAGCGCCGATCAGTGGATCGAGGTCATGGAAGAGGCTCATGCCCAGGGGCTGCGCACCACGGCCACCATGATGTTCGGTCATATCGAAACCATGGCCGAGAGACTGGAACACCTGGAGCGCATCCGGGATCTTCAGGACCGCAGCGGCGGCTTCACCGCCTTTATTCCCTGGCCTTTCCAGCCGGACAACACCGTGCTGGCGGACAGCCCCGGCATCACCGCCGCCACCGGTTTCGGCTATCTGCGGATGCTGGCCCTCAGCCGTATTTTTCTGGACAATGTCGCCAACATCCAGGCCTCCTGGGTCACCCAGGGTCCGAAGATCGCCCAGCTCTCCCTGTTTTTCGGGGCCAACGACTTCGGCAGCACCATGATCGAGGAGAACGTCGTGGCCGCGGCCGGAGTTCACTTCCGGCTTTCGGAGCGGGAGATCCGTCGTCTGGTGGAGGATGCCGGCTTCACGCCCAGACAGCGGCTGATGGATTACTCCCCGGCCTGAAAAGATCGTAACCGGTCCTGAAGCAGCGTCTTTTTCGCACCGGCCCCGGAAGAGACCGAATCGGGCACGGTTACTCCCAGCGCAATTCTCCATTTCAGAAAAATCATGGCTTCCGCCCCTCTGCTGTACCGCGCCTCCCTGGTTTTGCCCATAAGTGCCCCGCCCATTGTCGATGGCGGCGTCCTGGTTGCCAATGGTCGCATCATCGAGACCGGCTCCTGGAGTGAATCCCTCCGCCGCCGTGCCGCCTGTCCGGTGCGGGACCTGGGGGATGTCGTCCTGTTGCCGCCGCTGGTCAACGCCCATACCCACCTTGAGCTTTCCCACCTGGCCTTTCTCGGAAAATCCGACGGGGTGGAGTCCTTCACCCAATGGATCGGCAGCCTGCTTGCGGCCCGATCAGCAAGCAGGGCGGGAGAGGAGGAGATCGTTGCCGCCGGCCGGCGCCAACTGGCCGCCATGGAAGAATCCGGCATCGGCCTTGTGGGTGATATCGGCAACAGCGGTTTCGGCCGTCGCCTGGGCGAGCGCTACCGGGGAATCCACTGTTTTTTCCATGAAAAACTCGGGCTCTCCGGCCGGGCCGCCCGGCGCGTTCTCTTTGGTCTGGACAGCCGGTCCCCGCAACAGGTTGTCACTGCCCACGCTCCCTATTCCTGCCATGCCCGGCTCATCACCGGCCTTAAAGAACGGTGCCGCAGGCTGGGGCATACCTTTTCCCTGCATGTGGCGGAAACCGCGGCGGAACTCCGGCTGCTGCGAAGCGGCGACGGCGAATTCCGTGATTTTTTCGAAAAACACGGTTTTTGGGATGATTCTTTTCAGATACCGGGAATTGACATTAACGGCTCAGTACGGTACTTAGATAGACTCGGCGTGTTGGATGCCGGGACGCTTTGCGTCCACGGCGTCCATGTCGATGACGGGGAGGCGGCCATACTGGCGGCAAGGGGGGCCCGGGTCTGTCTCTGTCCCGGGAGCAACCGTTTTCTCGGAGTGGGCACGGCACCGGCGGACCGCTATCTCCGCCACAACATACTCCCGGCCCTGGGCACGGACAGTGCCGCCTCCAATCCACGCCTGTCCCTGTGGCGGGAGATGCGGATACTCCGGGAAGAACATCCGGGCATTCCACCATCCACCATTCTGGCCATGGCAACCCGGGGCGGAGCCGAAGCCCTGGGCTATGCCGATCGCCTCGGCAGTCTCAGCCCTGGAAAAAGCGCAACCATGCTGGCCATACCCGTGGATACCGGCCTCGGCCCCGGGGAGATCACCGAGTTCCTGGTCTGCGGCGACACCCGGGTGCGGCCGCGCTGGATCCGTTGAGGGGAATTATCCGGCCTTCCGGATCGTGGTGAAAGGAGACGGCAATGGTTCGAATCGGCATGGTCAACTATATCAATACCGCACCGCTGTACGAGATCTGGAAGAAGCGGGTCAAACGTCCCGACTGGGAAATCGTCGAGGCGCCGCCCGCCCGTCTCAACCGGTTGCTGGCCGCAGGAGAGCTGGACATGGGGTGTGTCTCCTCCTATGAATATGCCGCCAGACCGCAGCGTTATCGGATTCTGTCCGGACTGTCGATCAGTGCCGACGGGCCGGTGGGCAGTGTCTATCTCTTTTCCAGAATCGCTGTGGAAGAGTTGTCCGGGCGTCTTATCCTGCTTTCCGGGCAGTCGGAGACCTCGGTCTGCCTGGTGAGGATTCTGTTGGAGGATTACTACCGTCAGCGGCCCGAATATATCCGCGGCGAGGTATTTGCGGACCGGGACCGGGAAAGGGAAATCGTCGCGGTTCTGGCCATCGGTGACGATGCCCTGCGCCTCAGGGCCGAAGGCAGGTATCCCCTGCAATTCGATCTCGGCGAGATGTGGCATCAACACACCGGCCTGCCCTTTGTCTTTGCCGTCTATGCCGTGCGCGAGGAACTGATTGCCCGGAACCCCGACACGGTGCGCGAGATCCATCGCACCCTGCAGCAGTGCCTGGCCGATGGGCTGGCGGATCTGGAACGCATCGCCGCCGCCGTCGCCCCGCGGATCCCCATGACGCAGCAGGCCTGTCTTGCCTATCTGCAGGCCATGGAGTATGACCTGAACGCCGCCAAACAGGAGGCTCTTAAACGTTTTTTCACCCTGTTGATCCATCGCGGCGAAGCCCGGGAGGCAGCCTTGCCCCTGAAATTATTTTCATAATAAAAAATCAACCCGATTTAATGCAACACGACGATACAAGGGAGAAGCCGGCCGCTGATCGCTTTGCCCGGCAACCCGACCGGGACGACCCGGTTACCGCGGAGTCGGATGAAACCCGGCCCGAGGAGAAGAAAAAATTCGTCCGGGATAAGTTTGCGGCCATCAGCGCCAGGTATGACTTCCTCAACTCTCTGCTGAGCATGCAGATCGACCGCTACTGGCGCTGGCGAACCATCCGCGAGCTGCGTGAATTTCCGGCGGGCTACGTCCTGGATCTCTGTGCCGGCACCATGCCCCTTTCCAAGGAACTCACCCGCCGGGAGCCCCAGCGGCTGGTCATGGCGCTTGACTTCTGCGAGGATATGCTGCGCCAGGGCATCCGCACCATCGGCCGGGACAGTCGCCGCAGTCGTATTTTCCCGGTCTGTGGCGACGGTGAGGATATTCCGGTGCCGGACAACAGTGTCTGGGGATGCACCGTAGCCTTCGGCGTGCGCAATATCGCCCGCACCCGCAAGAGTTTGCAGGAGATGTACCGGGTTCTGCAACCCAGCGGCAAGCTGCTGATTCTTGAGTTTTCCAGGCCGGAGAATCCCATTTTCAAACCCTTTTACTCCCTTTATCTGAACCATATCCTGCCGCGGATCGCCGGCGTGGTTTCCGGCGACAAGGAGGCATACGAATACCTGGCATCCTCCATCGCCGAATTTTACGAACCCGGGGAGCTCATGGACATGCTCCGTGAAACGGGCTTTTCCCAGTCCCGTTACCGGCAGATGACCTTTGGGGTGGTTACCCTTTATATTGCCGTCAAGTAGAAAAGAAACGGCCGCCGGCCATGGAAAGCAAAAGAGTTTTACTCGCCGTCACCGGAGCAAGCGGCATGCTCTACTGCCTGGAGCTGCTGCGGCTGCTGCGATCCTCGGAGGTGGAGGTGCATGCTGTTGTCTCGGAGGCGGGCGAGACCGTACTGCAGTTGGAACTGGGCATGAGCGCGGCGGAGCTGCCGGGGGTGAGCTGCCGGTACGATATCGACGATTTCACCGCGCCGCCGGCCAGTGGTTCCAGCCGCTACCACGGTATGATTATCCTTCCCTGCACCACCGGCACCCTGGCGGCCGTGGCCGCGGGTATCAGCTCAAACCTCATCCACCGCGCCGCGGACGTAACCCTGAAGGAAAGGCGACCGTTGCTCCTGGCAGTGCGGGAAACACCGCTCAACCGGACCCATCTGGCCAATATGCTGGCCCTGCACGATGCCGGCGCCGTTATCTGTCCGGCCATGCCCGCCTTCTATCATCAGCCGCAGACCCTGGCGGCCATGGCCCGCAGCTACGCCGGCCGGCTCTGCGACCTGCTCGGCATCCCTGTTGCCGATCTTCCACGTTGGCAAGGAATTGATCATGTTTGAAAAAATTTCCACCCTGCTTGAAATGATCAAGTTCAGGCATACCGTCTTCGCCATGCCCTTTGCCCTCATGGGCGCCTTTCTGGCGGCACGGGGTGTGCCCGGGCCGCGGCCTCTTTTCTGGGTGGTGCTGGCCATGGTGGGCGCCCGTACCTGCGCCATGGGATTCAACCGCATCGTCGACCGCCGCTTTGACGCCGCCAACCCCCGCACCGCCGGACGCGCCCTGCCCGCGGGCAAGGTGACGCTGACCGAATCGTGGATCATGGTGGTGCTCAGCGGCCTGCTCTTCTTCTTCGCCTGCCGGCAACTCAATCCCCTTGCCCTGCGCATCGCTCCCTTTGCCCTCTCCCTTACCCTGATCTATTCGCTCACCAAGAGGTTCACCTCACTCTGTCACCTGGTACTGGGGGTGGCGCTGGCCTTTTCTCCCCTGGGCGGCTGGGTTGCCGTCAGCGGCAGCCTGAACGGTTACCCCTGGATGCTTTCCCTGGGGGTCCTGCTCTGGGTTGCCGGCTTCGATACCATATACGCCTGTCTGGATGCGGATTTCGACCGCGGCGCCGGCCTCCATTCCCTGCCCGCCCGGTTGGGGCGTGAACGCGCCTTCAAGCTGGCGGTTTTCTTTCACTTCTTCGCCTTTGTCTGCTTTGCGGCCACCGGCTTTTTCAGCGGGCTTAACGCCGTATATTTTGGTGGTATCATCCTCACCGGCGGCGCCCTGTTCTACCAGCACCTTGTCGTCAATCCGCGGGATCTCTCCCGCATCAACGTCGCCTTTTTTTCCATGAACGGTTTTATCGCGCTGACGCTGTTTGCAGCCACCTGGCTGTCGCTGCTCACCATGGGATGATGGGGTTCTCTTTACTTGCACGGTTGTGGGCTGTGCTGGTTTTTGCCGGGCTTCTCTGTGGACCGGGTCCGGCGGTCCAGGCGGAAAAGGCTCGGGAGGAGGGCGGGTTCGGCGTGGTGGAGCCGGATCTTCTGGAGGTCATTTACGCCGGCTACGAGGAGCTGCGCTATGATATCTCCTGGACCGGCGGCATCAAGATCGGCGAACTGCGGTTGCGCGTGGAGCGCATCAATCCGGAGGAAGAGGTCTATCGGATCATCGCCAAGGTCAGCGATTACGGGTTATTCCGTCTTTTCTATCCGGTCAACGATACCTTTCTCACCGATGTCCAGGGGGTGGAGCGGCTGCCCTTTCTCTATCGGGTGCATCAACTGGAGGGACACGGCAAAAGCGAAACCAACCGGTTGACCCGCTATGATCAGCAGGGGTTGCAGGTTCGTTACCGGCGGGATCGGGAGCCCGAAGAGGTGATTGACGTCAGCGGACCGGTCCACAACGAGTTTTCCTCGTTTTTCGCCATGCGGGCCATGCGGTTGCAGCCGGGGGAGAGCTTTATTGTGCCCACCTTTACCGATCACAAACGACACGAGGTCCGGGTGCGGGTTCTGGGCCGGGAACGGCTGGACTCCCTGTACGGGCCGGTGGAGACGATACGGGTGCTGCCGGAGATGAAGTTCAGGGGGCTCTACGACAAGACCGGCGATACGGTTATCTGGTTCACCGATGACGAGTGCAGGGTGCCGGTGCGTATCAACTCCAAAATCCTCATCGGTTCGCTCACCGCTACCCTTGTTTCCCATATCAACCCCTTTTGTGATAGATATTCGATGAAAGAGTAAGAGATTTCCCGGGGATTTCCGGCTGAATACGCCTGTCGAGAAATGCTACCATCCTCCGGAAAAATCGGGTATAGTGCCGCTGACCTCAACGGGACATATATCGTTTTTTTCATTCAAACCAAAATCATAAGGAGTAGATATTATGAAACTGATTTTACTGGGAGCGCCGGGGGCCGGCAAGGGTACCGTGGCCAAGCTGCTGACGGCGGTGGACGGCTCGGTGCAGATTTCCACCGGCGATATCCTGCGCGGCGAAGTGCAGGCAGGCTCGGACCTGGGTAAACAGGCCGAGGCTTATATGAAACGGGGCGACCTGGTGCCCGATGGACTGATCATGGATATGATGGAAAAGCGCCTCCGGGAGCCCGACTGTGAAAAGGGCTTTCTGCTGGATGGTTTTCCGCGCACCATTCCCCAGGCCGAGGCCCTCAAGGAGCTGCTGGCAAGGCTCAATATCACCCTGGATATGGCGGTGAATATCGATGTGCCGAAAGATGTCATCCTGGACCGGCTTTGCACCCGTCGTACCTGTGAGAATCCCGACTGCCAGGCAATTTACAACGTCAAGAGCAATCCGCCCAGTCAGGAGGGTATCTGTGACAAATGCGGCAGTAAGGTCGTGCAGCGGGAAGACGAGACCGAAGAGGCCATCAGCCACCGGCTGGCAACCTATAACGAGAAGACCGCACCCCTCATCGGCTTTTATGAAAGGGAAGGACTGCTCCTCAACGTCGAGGCGGTGACCAGCGATGTGGTTGTTGACGCGGTGAAGAAAAAACTGGGATGAGCGACCAATAACAGCTTGAGAGTTCGATATACCACGGGGTTGCATACCCTGTGATCGGTTAGAAGATATGATCCCGGCCACGGCTGTCGGCAGGGCCGGGACAACGCACGAGAGGGAAGGGCAATGACGACATCGGTAGTGAAGACGGAGCTGCAGGATCTTGTCCTGCTGCATCGCGGCAAGGTCCGTGACATGTACGGAATACCCGGACATGACGACAAACTGCTCATGGTGGCCACCGACCGTATCTCGGCCTTTGACGTGGTCATGGACGATCCGGTGCCGGGCAAGGGAGTCGTCCTTACCCGGCTATCCCTTTTCTGGTTCAGGCTGCTGGGAGATATCGTGCCCAACCACCTGATCAGTGCCGAGGTGGATGAATATCCGGAGATCTGCCACCAGTACCGGCAACAGCTTGCCGGGCGCAGTATGCTGGTGAAAAAAACAAAGGTGCTGCCCATCGAGTGCATTGTCCGCGGTTATCTGTCCGGTTCCTTCTGGAAGGCCTACCAGCAGGATACCACTGTCTGCGGTTTCAGCCTGCCCGCGGGCATGGTGGAATCGGACAGGTTTCCCGAGCCGCTCTTCACCCCTTCCACCAAGGCGGAACAGGGGTTGCACGACGAAAACATCTCCCTGTCCCGCATGGAAGAGATCATCGGCCCCGATCTGGCGGGCCGGGTGGCGGAAATCAGCCTCAAGCTCTACAGCACGGCAGCGGACTATGCCCGCGACAAGGGCATCATCATCGCCGACACCAAGTTTGAACTGGGCCTCATCGACGACGAACTCATCCTCATCGACGAGGTCCTCACCCCCGACTCCTCCCGCTTCTGGCCCCTGGACCAGTACCGCCCGGGCCGGGGCCAGCCGAGTTTCGACAAGCAGTTCCTGCGCGACTACCTCTCCTCCCTGGACTGGAACAAACAACCCCCCCCTCCGCCTCTGCCCCCGGAGATCATCGACAAAACCCGCCACCGCTACCAGGAGGCCCTCAGCCTGCTGACAGGCAACTAGCACCCCGCCCGGGGGTTCCCCGGGCCGGAGAGTTTTGGAGCTTTCGACAACTGAGACAGCAGCGAGAGCGCAGCTTTTCCGCTTTTCAGGAATTTTTATCCGCAAAACGGCAATTTTTTGCCGAGTTTTTTTAGGGCGAATATTGTTGTTGTAGTGCATTGATATAACGATATATTTTTCTTTTATCGGGTTGTTCTTCCGGTGCGTTTTTTGCATAAATTTTGGAAAGGGCTTTCTCTGGTCTCTTTTAAAATTTCGCCCAAGGAGGATGGCCATGCAGAAAATATGTATCGTACTCTTTACCGTGGTGTTGCTTTTCTGCAGTGTATGTTTGGGACATTCCCAAGGAAACACCATTGTCTTTTCGTCGAATCGCAGCGGTGACTATGAGATTTATTCCATGCAAGTCGATGGCTCAAATCTGAAAAGGCTCACCAACCGGGCTGGTGATGACATTCAGCCTGTTTGGACTCCTGACGGGAAGAAAATTATTTATGCATCGGATTATTTAGGGGATTTTGATATCTTCATGATGGATGCAGATGGTTCCCATCAGCGGCTTCTGATTGCAAGCTACTATGATGAGAAGGGCCCTGTAATCTCTCCACAAGGAGATCGCATCGCCTTTTATACGAACCGGGATGGTGATTGGGAAATCAATGTCGCGGACTCAAACGGTGAGAATTGGCAAAATATTACCGATAATACCATCAGTGATGCCGTACCTTTCTGGTCGCCCGACGGT